>NZ_JBYOJT010000011.1:0-182514 GCF_057798875.1 Cupriavidus sp. 94F1 | reverse complement strand
TTGATGCCTTCGTGAGTCAGGCCGGCGAAGATAAAGAGCCGGATCCATTCCTCGCGCAGGATCACCGACGAATAGTCCAGATAGAAGGCGTACAGCCGTTCGGTCAGCGGCAGGGAGCGGTCCGTGATCTGGCGATCCCAGTCCGGACGCCATTGGAAAACCTCGTTGTAGACACGCTCGATCAGCGCGTCCTTGCTGGCGAAATACCGATAGAGAAGGGGCTGTGTGACGCCGATCTGCTTGGCAAGCTCACGTGTGCTGCCGCCGAAGCCATTTCGCGTGAAGTGTTCGATGGCCTTCTCGACAATCTGCTGCTCCCGCTCCTCAGGCAGCAGGCGCCGCGTGGATTTTTCGATGCCTTCGGTGGCGCTTCGTTCCATGGCTGTCTCTCTCGGGCCTGCTGTTCGGGTAATGGCCCGATTCTACCAATCACCCGATCAATAAGAAAAGGCGACGCCCCAGCGCGCTGGCTGCCGCCTCGAAGCGAGGTCGGCAGCCACGCGTCAGTGGCCGGACTTGGCCGTGATACCGAGTTCGCAGTCCACGCGCTGGTTCTGGTAGGCGTTGCGTTCCCACGCGCCGCGCGCTGAGCGATCGGTCACCGAGAACACGTAGATGCCTGCAAACGCCACCAGCATCGAGAACAGTGCCGGATACTCGTACGGATAGATGGCCGACGCGTGCCCGAGCACCTGCACCCATACCGTCGGGCTCAGGATCGTCAGCACCACGGCGGTAATCAGGCCCATCATGCCGCCCATGACCGCCCCGCGCGTAGTCAGGCCGCGCCAATAGATCGACAGCAGCAGCACGGGGAAGTTGGAACTGGCAGCAATCGAGAATGTCAGGCTCACGATGAACGCAATGGTCTGCTTCTCGAACAGGATGCCCAGCAGGATCGACAGCACGCCCAGTACCAGCGTGGTGATGCGCGACACACGCATCTCGTCCTTGTCCGACGCGCGGCCCTTGCAGATCACCGTGGCATACAGGTCGTGCGAGATGGCGGAGGAGCCCGCCAGCGTCAGGCCCGCCACCACGGCGAGGATTGTCGAGAACGCCACCGCACAGATGAACCCCAGGAAAACGCTGCCGCCCACGGCGTGGGCCAGGTGTACGGCCACCATGTTGATGCCGCCAATCACCGCGCCAGAAGGCGTGTGATAGAGCGGATCCTTGGCGACCAGCGCAATCGTCCCGAAGCCGATGATGATGATCATTGCGTAGCCCATGCCGACGATGCCGGTGGCATACAGCACGCTCTTGCGCGCGGCCTTGACGTTACTGACCGTGAAGAAGCGCATCAGGATATGAGGCAACCCCGCCGTGCCGAATATCAGCGCCAGACCGAGCGACACCGCCGAGACCGGATCGGAGACCAGACCGCCCGGGCGCATGATGGCTTCCTGCTTCCCGTGGGCGGCGATGGCATGGTCGAACAGGCTGTTCAGGCTGAAGCCAAAGCGGCTCATCACCATGAACGCCATGAACGCGCAGCCGGCCAGCAGCATGACCGCCTTGATGATCTGGATCCAGGTGGTGGCCAGCATGCCGCCGAAGAACACGTAGACGACCATCAGCACGCCAACCAGCACCACAGCCGACGTGTAGTTGAAGCCGAACAGCAGTTCCACGAGCTTGCCGGCACCGACCATCTGCGAGACCAGGTACAGCAGCACGATCACGATGGAACTCGACGCCGAGAACGCACGTATCGGCCGTTGCCGCAGCCGATACGACAGCACGTCGGCCAGCGTGTAGCGCCCCAGATTGCGTAAGGGCTCGGCAATCAGGAACAGGATGATGGGCCAGCTGGCCAGAAAGCCGATGGAATAGATCAGGCCGTCATAGCCGCTGGTAAACACCAGCGCCGAGATGCCTAGCAGCGAGGCGGCGGACATGTAGTCGCCGGCGATCGCCCAGCCGTTCTGCATGGCGGTGATCTTGCCGCCGGCGGCATAGTGGTCGGCCACGCTGTTGTTACGACGGGCCGCCCAGCGAGTGATGGCCAGCGTGGCCACCACGAAGACGACGAACATGGCGATGGCGATGCCGTTCAGGCCCTGGCCCACCGGCGGCGTGGCAGCCAGGGCGGGCGTGGCAACCGTCAGTACGGCGCAGAAGGCAAAAGAGGCGCGCGTGCGATTCATGACGGCTCTCCGTCGCGGATGTCCGCGATCATCCGGTCGTAGACCGTGTTGGTGCGATACACGTAGATGGCGACGAGCGCGAAGGTGAACGCGAACATGCCGAAACCGACGGGAATGCCGATGCTCATCGGCTGGTCCGGTACCAGCCGCATGGCGAGCAGGTCGGGACGGAAGGCCAGCGTCAGGATGAAGCCGAAGTACACCAGCAGCATCGCGGCGGTCAGTGACCACGAGAAGCGCCGCCGGGTGCGGTGCAGTCGCTCGAAATCGGCGCGGCCCAACATTGGATGCGGTGCCAGCGGGGCGTCGATGGCCTCCGGGTCTTCATGGGTGTTGTAAGGCGCGACGGGGGGCGCGGTCTGTGGGGCGGCTTGAGGCATGGTTGTCTCCTTGTGTTGTTGTCCTTGGCGGTCAGAACCGGCGCGACACGGCGGTCTCGCGCATGACCGCTTCCGGGGTTCGGTAGCGTTCGGCCATGGCGCGGTCTTCGTCGCTCTTCAGTTGGGCCTGCATGTAGGCGCCAAGGTGGCGGGCGTGCTCGACAATGGCCTGGCCCACCTGCACGCGTTCGGCGCTGTAGGCTTCGAGCCCGGCCTCGATGGTCGGCGCGTCCGACAGCGCGCGCGCGAGCGCCATCGCATCGCCGGCCGCCTTGGTGACGCCCATCCCGCAATGGGGCCGCGCCACGAAGGCGGCGTCACCCAGCAGGGCCACGCGACCAAACGCCATTTGCGAAACGGTGAGGTCATAGATCGGCTGGAACAGCGGGTGTGCAGTCCGCCTCACCACTTCGGCAAACTGGGGCGCTAGGAGGTCAGTCGCTGCGCTTTCCATGTCGGCGATGACCTCGGGACGGATCAGGCCCGGAGGAATGCCGGTGGACCAGCATTTGCCGTTGGCATCTGTGAGCAGATCGGCTAACTGGTTGGCACTGGTGGCGCGGTACCACACGAAGTTGAACCGTCGCTGGCCCAGCGTGGTGCTGTTGCGCTCGCCAGCCACCGGGTAGCCGAGAATCTGTTCATGCGGCGGCAGGCAGAACGCGAACTTGTCGAATATCGCGGCGTGCGTCGCCGGTGTCAGGTCGGTCTCGTCGACCAGTCCGCGCCAGGCGATATAGCCTGCGTATTCCAGCTGAGCGGCCGGCAGCAGTTGTTCCCGGATAGTGGACCGGAAGCCATCGGCGGCGATCACCATGTCGGCGCGGTGTATCGAGCCATCCTGCAGCGTGACTTCCGCATGGCCGGTGTGCGATGCCACCGCCGTGACATGCGCGCCGGTGCGATAGAGATCCGGAAACGCCTTACCCAGTACCTCGTACATCTTGCCCCAGGCGGTCAGCGTCTGGGGCAGCTCACGATCCGAAACCGCACTACCATCGCGAGCCAGCGTCACGCGGGTATTGACCGAGACGCCGATGCTGTCGTCGACGGTCACGCCGGCAGCGGCCAAAGCTTCGAACAGTTCCGGGTGCGTGACGATGCCGGCCCCACGACCGGTCAGCGCTTCGGGCGTGCGCTCGAAAATCTCGACTTCCCAGCCAGCCCGTGTCAAAAGGTTGGCGGCAAACAGCCCGCCTACGGAGCCGCCGATGATGATGGCCTTGCGTGGGGATGATGGGATGGGCGTCATGCTGTGGCTCCTGCTTCGGCTTGCGATTGCTGCGGCAGTGCCAGGCCTGCCACTTCTTCGGCGGGGTAGTTGAGTTCGATGGTGACGCCGGACGGGTCTTCGATGAATACCTGGTGCAAGCCCAGGCTGGGGACGGTGCGGTCGCGCCAGGCGATGCCCTCGGCGCGTAGCGTCTGCCACATGGCAGTGACGCCAGTCGCCAGGAAGGCAATATGGTCGACGGTGCCCGTGCCGGCTTCCGGCAACGCCTTGTCGCCGAGATAGGCAGTCAGCCCCGCCGGATTGCTCGGGTCGATGCCGATGATGTGCACGGTGCCGAAGTCCCGTTCGTCGTCGCCCATGTAGAGCCAGGCGCCGGGGAAGTCGAACGGCGGCCGGTACCCACGCCGGAACCCGAGAATGCGTTCGTAGAATGCGCACGACCGTTCGAGGTCCGCCGTGCGGATTGAATAGTGTGCGAGCTTGGTGATCGCCATGCTGTCTCCAGCAAATTATCGATCGATTAGTGATCGTGTGATAAATGTAGTGCGGAAGAGGGACGCAGCCAAGCTCCGGAACGGTAGTGTTTACCCTTGCTCACCGTCCAGCCGGCGCCTTCACGCGAAGGCGTCGGCGACTCTGCAGCGGACCTAGCATCTCTCTTGCGAGTTGGTACGTACGTTCAGCGCGGTCACAGAACCCTTGGCTCTGGGGACGCCAGGTCAGCCGCAACGGCCCAAGGCAGGAATTCGTCGTTCCGGTTGATCGGATGATCGACAATGCGCAGCACTTGACGCAGGTATGCCTCTGGGTCGAGGTCATTGATCTTGGCGCAGCCGATGAGGGGGTACATCGCGGCAGCCCGTTCGCCACCGCTATCAGCGTCAGCGATATACAGTTTTTTCGGCCCAAAGCGACAGCGCGAAGCGCGCGCTCTGCACTGTTGTAGTCGATCTCCAGGCACCCATCGTCCGCATAGCGTGTAAACGCCTCCCAACGCTTGAGCGTATAAAGGATGGCCACCGTAGTATCGGACTTGCGCGAGAGCTGGGCCGCCGTCTCTTCCAGGCAGGTCTTGAGCGTTTTTAGTCGCCGTACAGTCTCGCGTTGCCGGATCTCCCGGCGCAGGTCCGGTGGTTGCCTGCATCTCGCGTTCGATGTCATAGAGTTCGCCGATGCGCGTCAGCGCCTGTACGGTCTCAGCATTGGGCCTCACCGTATGCAGCTCGTAGAATTTGCGTCTGGCGTGAGCCCAGCAAGCGCCCTCTTGCACTCGCCCCATGTCATAGGCAGCGTGAAGCTAGCATAGACATCGGCTTGCAAGGTGCCGGCGAAGGACCTGAGATGGTGTATTGGATGTTCGCCCTTGCGATCGGGCGAATAGGCAAGCCATACCGCCGGTGACGCGCCATGGTCGATGACCGTAGCGCGCGCCACAATGATCGACGGGGAAGGGGTACCCATTTCCCTGGCAGAACTTCGCCGCGCCGCTTCCGGCAGAACGGAAAGCTGGCATCTCGACTTCTCCAGCATTGCAGCCCTCCCAAAAGCGGGTTAGCGCACCAAGCGCAAGAAACCGACAATTCTGCGAGAAGCCGTGCGAGGCCGAAGGCAGAATCGAGATCCCCGACACCGGTGCTCATAGACCTGCCCTTTGGCAGGTGGCCATGATTCCCTTCACCGTACGCGTTGGCGACTTCGCGCGAAACGGGGCGCTGGCTTGCCTCCTGTGTTATCCAGCGCACGCAGGGCGCAGGCCAAGCTTCGGTAAGCTAAAAATACCACCGTATGTTTGGATAACAGACTGCAAGTGCCACGCGGCCCGCGATCGTGTCCGCCCCTGCGGACCGTCGCATGCTCTTGTCATGCAGGCGTTGGGGCATTATCAGCGCCTGCCGACCATGTCGTAATATGAGCTCTGAGGCCGCCGATCGGAAGGCGAGAGATGACGAAAAAGCTAGTTGACCTCAAAATTTACTTCGTCAGCGTGCTAGCAACGGGTTTGATGGGCGTAGGATTGATCTTCCTGGGGGCGGGCACTAAAGAAGGCAGCGCCGATCCAGCGCCCCGGCCTTCAAGCGCGGTGATACCGTCGGGGGCGCTGCGTATACGTCACGTTTTCATTGTGGTGCTGGAAAACAAGGACTATAAGGAGACCTTCGATTCGAGCTCGCAGGCGCCATATCTGCAGAAGACCTTACCGGCAATGGGAGCCAAGCTAACGGAATACTATGGTACGGCTCATGCCAGTCTGGGTAACTACATCGCGATGATCAGCGGCCAGCCAGCGACGGCAGATACGCAGGAGGACTGCCCGGTCTTCAAGGACTTTGTTCAGACGGGGACTTCCTCAGATGGCTTTCCCGTGGGCAATGGCTGCGTTTATCCGCCCATTGTCAAAACCTTGCCCGATCAATTGAAGGCCAGGAACCTGACGTGGAAGGGATATATGGAGGACATGGGAAGCGATCCGGCGCGTGAGAGCACGACCTGCGGGCACCCGGTGATCGGCACCGCCGACCTTACCAACATGGCAGTTGCGCCGAGCGCAAAGGTACCGAGCGGCGATCAATATGCGACTCGCCACAATCCTTTTGTGTACTTCCACTCCATCATCGATTCGCCTGACTGCAATACGAATGTGGTGGCGCTAAACGAACTCGAAGCTGATTTAGCATACATAGAGACTACACCCAATTTTGTCTTCATCACGCCGAATCTGTGTTCGGACGGTCATGACGGCGACGGCACCGGGATGCCTGGCAGGGGCTGTGTGGACGGCAAGCCCGGCGGCCTAACCTCGGCCGACGAATTCCTCAAGACCTGGGTGCCTAAGATAATTGCGTCATCCGCTTACCGGCAGGACGGATTGCTGATTATCACCTTTGATGAGGGCGAGGCGTTCAAAGGAGATGCATGCTGTGGCCAGCAGATGGGCCCCAACGCGAAACGCCCGTCCTCACTGCGGAGCGTCCTCGCGCATACACTGATGCAACAAAGCTACGGCGGCGACCGGACCGGGGCGGTACTGATCTCCCCCTTCATTAAACCGGGCACGGTGAGCGACACTCCTTATAACCACTACGCCCTGCTCAAGAGTATCGAGAATATTTTTCAGGTAAACGAATACCTTGGCTATGCCAGCCAGCTCGGCCTCGTTGCTTTCGGTTCTGATATTTTCGCAGACTGACGCATAGCTCGAAGCTTCGGCCCGCGATATTGAGTCCAGTCAGAATTGTTCCGTAGCCTTGGCCGATGGCTGGGCGTAAGAACAGTTCGCTCCCCACTCGGGCGGCGAAGGGTAGTTTATGAAAATGCGCTGCGCGCAATTTTTCTCAGTTCATTCCCAGTCCATACGATGGATCTGTGTCGTTTCGCGTGACGGCGATCGTCTTCTTCGTGCGCGTACTGGCTCGTCGTGTTGATGGAATCGTGCCCGAGATTGTCGCGCACGGTTCGCAAATCCTTCTAGCTGTCCAGCATGTGCGAGGCAGCGGTATGTCGCAGCCAGTGAGCGGACGCTTCGCGAATATGGGCGGCATGCTCGACGTATTCCTCGCCCTTGTCTTCGGTCCAGTCGGCTGAGCGCTCGAAAACGTCCTTTATTGCGTTGTGAACGGTTTTGCGATTGACGCCTTCGCAGGGAGGACAATATGCCGCGACCAATGGCTTGAGACGTGGGACAACGAGCACCGACCTGGCGCGCGTGAAGCTTGTCCACTCCAGCAGGCGACCCCAGCGTGACCTAGCAACGACGCAAACAACCGCAAGAGCAGTCTTTCGAAAATGCGGCCGCAATGGCGCTTCATGACCGCATTCGGTCTTCGGCCCACGTTCCGCAGGCCGGCTCAGTCCAGTCGGCGGCTCGCGACCCGTCTGAGACATCCGACCGTCGAAACACCAGCGGCTGCTTCCGCCGACGAAACCGCCATTCGGACGGTTACTCCAGCCCTCCACCAGCGGCGATTCGTGGCCGGTCTCCGCCCTCGGCCCACCCGAACAGCTCTTGCGGAGCCCAGGGGCCAACTGACAACCCTTCTGCGACGGTCGCTCGCTACTAGCCATTGGCCGTTTTCGCGGTCTAAACGGACTTCGTTAAGTGCATGGCGTGCGGGTCGGGATGTCAGCTTGTACGGTCTGTCGCTGACTTTCTCTTGACGCCTGTCGCCTTGAGCCTTTCCGTAAGGAAATCGATGAACGCCCGAGCTCGCGCTGTCTGGTTTCGCCGCTGAGAGTAGTACACGAACAAATCGGCGGAAGGCAGCTTGTACTCTGGCAGCAGAATTCTAAGACGACCGCTTTCTACATACTTGGCCAGATCCCACTCAGAGCGGATCAAGATGCCGTGGCCATCGAGAGCCCATCCCAGGACGATGTCTCCATCATTGCTGGATAGAGCGCCGTCCACCTTTATGGTTTCCTGATGGTCATCGTGCTCAAAGCGCCAGACGCCGTAGGCACTGTCGTTCTGCCGATGGATGATGCAGCGATGGTGTGTGAGATCGGCAAGCGTTTTGGGGGTGCCGAACCGATCCAAGTAGCCCGGAGACGCGCAGACAAACCTTCGGTTTGACATGATTCGGCGGGCAGACAGTCGGCGGTCAGGGAGGGAGCCGAATCTGATGGCCAGATCAATCCCGCTTTCAACAAGATCGACCGGTCGATCAGTCACCTCCAGTTGGACTTCGACATGCGCGTAGCGTTTTGCAAACTCGGACACGAGAGGCGCGATCGTCGTGCGACCGAAGCCGAGCGTCGCATTTACGCGCAGAAGCCCCCTCGGCTCTGACCCACTGCTGGACACAACGTTCTGCATCTCCTGAAGGTCAGCCAGAATTCTCGTCGCGTACGACAAATAGGTCTCGCCCTCCGTCGTGAGGCTGATACTTCGCGTCGTCCTATTGACTAGGCGCACACCCAAGCGGCTCTCCATTTGCGCAAGGCGCTTGGTCGCTGCCGGCGGCGTCAAGTCGAGTTCGCGCGCGGCGCCAGAGAGCGTGCCCAGCTTGGCGATAAGGACGAAGAACTCAAGTTCCGAAGCGAGATCAGTTTTCACTTTGACTTAATAATGTTGTGACTCTGATTCAATTTTAGAACAGTCTCCCGCACCTATGCTACGCACTACCACGCCGCTGGACGTGCGTGTTTAGTGAATTTGGAGACACACTGTGAGAATCGTAGAAATCCGCGAGAAGACCTTTCCCATCAGCTCGCCCATCCGCAACGCCTACATCGACTTCAGCAAGATGACCCTCAGCCTGGTTGCCGTGATCACCGACGTGATCCGCGACGGGAAGCCGGTGGTGGGTTATGGATTCAACTCCAACGGTCGATATGGACAGGGCACCCTGATGCGCGAACGGTTCATTCCCCGCATCATGGAAGCAGATCCGGAATCGCTCGTCGACAGCACCGGAAACAACCTGGACCCGCACAAGGTGTGGGACACCATGTTCAAGAATGAAAAGCCCGGCGGCCACGGCGAGCGGTCTGTCGCCATCGGCACGATCGACATGGCGATTTGGGATGCCGTGGCCAAGATCGAGGGCAAGCCGCTGTTCCAACTGCTGGCTGATCGATACGGCAATGGCCAGGCGGACCGCAAGGTGTTCGTCTACGCGGCGGGCGGCTATTACTACCCGGGCCAGGACCACGGCAAGCTGAAGGACGAGATGCGCAGCTACATCGACCGCGGCTATACGGTCGTCAAGAAGAAGATTGGCGGCGCCTCGCTCGACGAGGACCTGCGTCGTATCGATTCCGTCCTGAGCGTGTTGCAGGACGGGCAAAAGCTTGCAGTCGACGCCAACGGCCGATTTGATCTCGATACCGCGATCCAGTATGCGAAGGCGCTCTCTCAATACGACCTGTTCTGGTACGAAGAGCCGGGCGACCCGCTGGACTTCGAGCTGCAGGCCACACTGCGCAACTACTACGACAAGCCTATGGCGACCGGCGAGGACCTGTTCTCGATGCAGGATGCTCGCAACCTCATCCGCTATGGCGGCATGCGTCCTGACCGCGACTGGCTCCAGTTCGACTGCGCTCTGAGCTACGGCCTGGTGGAGTACCTCCGCACGCTGGACATGCTCAAGGAGCACGGTTGGTCGGCGCGCCGTTGCATCCCGCACGGCGGCCATCAGATGTCGCTCAACATTGCGGCCGGCCTTGGCCTGGGTGGCAACGAAAGCTATCCCGATCTCTTCCAGCCGTTCGGTGGCTTCCCCGATGGCGTCAAGGTCGAGAAAGGCTATCTCACGATGCCAGATCTGCCGGGTATTGGCTTCGAAGGCAAATCCGATCTGTACAGCGTGATGCAGCAACTGTCGGCATAACCGGCAGACAATAAGACATAAACGGAGACAACCATGTGGATCAGACAAGCGGCCGCACGGGCCGCAACCCTTTGCCTAGTCAGTGGCTTGATGCTTGGAGCGGGTTACGCCTGCGCCGAATATCCAGAGAAGCCGGTTACCTTGGTTGTCCCGTTCGTGGCTGGTGGCCCGAGCGACAAAATTGCGCGCGACGTTGCCGAGGCGTTGCGCAAGACGCTTGGGACCACTGTGGTCGTCGAGAACACGGCGGGGGCGGGTGGCACCATTGGCACAGCCCGTGTGGCTCGCGCCGCGCCTGATGGCTATACGCTGCTTGTCCACCACATTGGTTTGGCTACCGCACCCGCACTCTACAAAAAGCTCGGATACAAGACCTCGGATCTTGCCTTTGTTGGCCTCATCAACGAGGCGCCTTCGACGCTCATCGGAAAGACAACGCTGACGCCGAACAACTTCGCGGATCTCCGGAAGTTCATCAGCGCCAGTGGCGCGAAGCTAAACCTGGCGAATGCGGGCGTGGGTTCGGCCTCACATCTTTGTAGCCTGCTGCTGCAAAGCATGCTCAAGAGCGACATGACGTTCGTCCCATACAAGGGAACCGCACCAGCAATGTCGGACATCATGGGCGGGCAGGTGGATCTGATGTGCGAGCAGGCGACCAACAGCACGCCGCAAATCGAAGCCAAGAAGGTGAAGGCATACGGAGTCACCAGCGCTCACCGCTCCGCAGTGCCCGCGCTGGCAGGCATTCCCACGCTTAGTGAGGCGGGGCTCCCCGGCTTTAACTTCACGGTCTGGCATGGTATCTACGCACCTCAAGCGACGCCGCCGGCTGTGCTCGAGAAGATCAACAAGGCGCTTCGCGCAGCGCTGAAGGACCCCGGCCTGATCAAGCGCGAGGAGGCGCTCGGCATCACGGTCATCGCCGATGATCGACGTTCGCCAGCAGGGCACAAGAAGTTCTTCGATGACGAGGTCGTCCGCTGGACGAAGGTCATCAAGGACGCAGGAATCCAGCCCGAGTGATGTAGCGACTTCGCTACTGTGGCGCCGAGCCTGCGCCAACTCTGGTTACTAATCTCAACAATCGCCAAGCGGCTGCAGCCATGCGGCCGCTGCAGGGCCACGTGCGTCCGAAGTCTGGCGATTGCATTTTCGAATCGCACAAGCAGGAGACAACGCAGTGCGGCCATCCACCCTCAAAAAACATCTCTCCAAGCTCTACGTCCAGGTCTTGATCGGCATCGTGGCCGGCATTCTGCTCGGTCATTTCGCACCGGGCATTGGGGAGCAACTGAAGCCGCTCGGAGACCTCTTCATCAAGCTCATCCGCATGTTGCTGGCTCCCATCATATTCGCGTCAGTGGTGGTTGGTATTGCGCGCATGAACGATATTCATGAAGCCGGGCGTGTCGGGGTAAAGGCCGTCATCTATTTCGAAATTGCGTCTACCGTAGCGCTGGCGATTGGCCTAATCGTGGTCAACGTGTTCAAGCCTGGTCACGGTATGAACATTGATCCCGCGCACCTCGATGGCGGCGCCATCAAGGCATACACGAGCGCGGCCGAACATCACTCGTTGCTCGATTTCCTGATGAGCATTGTGCCCAACACTGTCGTTGGTGCCTTCGCCAATGGAGAGATGTTACCCATTATCTTCTTCTCGATGCTGCTGGCAATCGCCCTGGCTCGACTCGGCCCGAAAGCGGCTCCCTTCGTTGACATGCTAGACATGTTCCTCCACGCGATGTTCGGTGTGGTCAGGATCGTCATGCATGTGGCGCCGATCGGTGCCTTCGGCGGCATGGCCTTTACGGTTGCAAAGTACGGCATCGGGACCTTGGCCTCTTACGGCGAACTGATGCTATGCCTGTACCTGACTTCCACCGCTTTCATCGTGCTGGCCTTGGGCACCGTGATGCGGGTATGCGGATTGTCACTCTGGAAGTTCCTTCGCTATATCAAGGACGAGATTTTCGTGACGCTAGGCACGGCATCGACCGAGGCAGTCCTTCCTCAGATGCTGGTTAAGCTGGAGAAGCTCGGATGTTCCCGGCCAGTGGTGGGCATGGTCCTGCCTACGGGATACACATTCAACGCAGACGGCACCGCGATTTATCTCACGATGGCGACGATTTTTGTGGCTCCCTGCGTGGAGAACCATGTTGGCATTGGGAGACGGGGCAAACTCCGTGATGGGTTTGGCTGACTGCGTGTTTTCAGATTGGCTGCCCGAGCATCAGCCATTGTCGAGTCATGAATGCCTTATATTCGACGACTGGTTTGGCTTTTCAGTAGTCGCGACACCGCGCCGATAATGTCTGAGGGAAGACAAGGCTTTGCAAAGACGGCGTCAAACAGGTGTGGATAACGGCGGCCGAACTCTGCCTGAGCAGCAGTCAATAGCACGACGGGAATATGGGCGGTGGTGGCGTGGGCTCGCAGCTCCTGCGCAAGTTCAAGCCCCGTCATAAGAGGCATCATAAAGTCCGTGATGATCAAGTCCGGATGAGTCTCTACCACCAAACGCAGACCTGATTCGCCATCGGCGGCGGTTCGCACTGAAAACCCCTCCGCCGAAAGCATGAAGGCCATCACATCGGCATTCATTGGCTCGTCGTCGATGACAACAATGGTGACCATGGTTCGGAAATTCGCCAGACGTCTGAGCGGGGCATGCCGGTACGACAGAGCCCACTCGGACGCATCTGTCATGCAGCTGTTGCTGAAAAGCGTTTGCACAGCCACGCTGCGGGAGCGCCGATGAGCGGCAACTGACGCCACAGTGTGGCAGCGTCCCAGAAGTCTTGATGGCGTGCTACAAGACCGTCGTCATCAAAGGAAAGCTGGGTGCAGCCAGGTACGTCGAAGGGATGCCGTCGCACTTTCCCCGTGAACCTCCAGGCAACAAACGCTTCACGCCCGCTGGTCGCGCGTGCCTGGATCGAAAAACGCGGCGTCTCGACACTCTCGAACATATGCTCAAAGACCGCCCGGATCGAGGCGACTCCGCAGACGTCGTTAAACGGGTCGCAGAAGCGCGCATGCGGCGCGTAATAGTGTTCCAGATGCGCGAGCGAGGCGGGCGATAGCCCCTCGTACCACGTCAATAACTGGGAGAGGGCATGGGGCGTCGGGGTATCTTGATCGGGCATGTCGGACGAAGCGTTCATGATGCACGGGTTAGTCGCTGCAGCAGGCCCAGGCTAAACCGGTAGGGCAGCAGACTGACGAGGCGAACCAGGCGCGTGAACCGTTGCGGGAATGCGATTTCGAATCGGCCTCGTTCCAACCCCTCGACAATCGCTTCGGCTGCGGCTTCTGGCGTCATGAGCGCCGGCATGCGGAAGGCGTTGCGTGCGGTCAGGCGCGATTTGACGAAGCCCGGGTTGATCAGATACACGCCGAGGCCGTGGGCACGGAGTTCCGCGTACAGGAGCTCTGCCAGGTTGATCAGGGCCGCCTTGGACGGTCCATATAGCGTGGCGTTGGGTAAGCCGACGTAGCCTGCGACGCTTGCCACGATGGCGATACCGCCCGAGCGCCGCAAACGCATCGCAGGCAGAACGGCGCTCAGCCCGTAATACACGCCGCAAACATTGGTTTCTATCGTGTCGTGCGCTTCTGGCGCATTCAATTCCCAAGGGCTTAGGGGGCGGTAATCCGCCGCGCAGAAGACCACCAGGTCGAGCCCTTGCCATGCTTCACAAAGCGCGTCGTGGGTCGCTTTCCAATCTTGAGGCTGGCGCACATCCATGGTCAGCACGACGCCATTGGGATGGCCTTCGACCACCGCCAGCAGTGCGCCGGCGCGACGCGCCGACACTGCGACCCATGCCCCTTTCGAAAGCAAATCCCTGGCGAGTGCCGCCCCGATCCCGCTCGAGGCGCCGACCAGCCAGACGCGCTTGCCATGCCAGTCGCGCAAGCGGGGGTTAAGGTGCCAACCGAGGATCATGTTCGTGCTCCTACGGCGCCGGGCGACGAAAAACGAGCGTTACCTGTCCGACTTCGAAGCCAAATTTGGTGACACGGGCGCGATTGATCATCGTTTGCGGGTCGATAAGGACCATCATGTCGTCGAACTGGACGTCGTAGACCTTCCCTTCGACCGGAAGGTGCAAGGTATAGCGCCACCGGAGGACATTGCCAGCAGATTCTCCTCTCGCCGTGCCAACGATATCCGGGGCTTCGCCACGCCAGTCGCCGTCGGGCCCACGTTGGAGCGTCCAGGTACGTTCCTGTGTTGTGCCATCGCTGTAGCGAAACGCCTCGTGCAGGACGAATTGATCCTGAGACATGCGACCGTCGAGGGCCACATGGAATCGTTTGACGATTTCGCCACTGCGTTTCTGGAACATTCCCCAGGCTTCGGTCTTGCCTGCAAAGAACTGGGTCACGTCCAAAACTGGCTGCTCCTGTGCATACAGGCTGACATCTGGCGTCGTGCAGGCCGTGCCGAGAATCGTAGCGGCGCCTAAGATCATCGCGACGAGCGGCTTCATTGGTGTTCCTTCGTGACGGTTGCGGTGGGCGAACTCCAGCGCAGTGCCATAAGGGCTCCGAACTTGAGCAGGCAGGGAAGGCCAGCGTAGGCAAGGGCGAGCGCCATGCCCGGCGCGCCGAGAGCGGGGGTGCCCGGCTGGTAGCCTAGCCAGGCTAGCCCTGGGAGCATCAGGGCCGCCAGGGCCAGGCATAGCTTGCCGGTCAGGGTCCAGATGCCGAAGTACGCGCCCGACCCCTCGCGATCAGGTATGCACTGGGCCAGCAGGACGGCCGGCAATGCAAGATCCGCCCCGAGTGCGAATCCCGATCCGGCGCAGGCCACGAGGAACGGTACGAGGTCTCCCGGCCCTAGCGTCGCGGTCCACACGAACGCCATGATCGCGAGGCTCATTGCGATGCCCCAGGCACGCTGGGGACCGACGCGCCGGGAAATCCGGACCCATAGCGGCAGCCCGATGGCCGCAGCCAGGAAATACAGACCAAGACTGGGAGCGACCCACTGCATGGCGCCCAGCCGGTCTTCGATAAAGAAAACTGCCAGTGAGGCCGGTATGGCGACAGATAGCCCGTTCAAGAAGTAGGGCACCAGGATCTTGCGGAACGAGCCGTTGCCGCGCACGGCACTCCATACACTCAGAATGGAGCGGTCTGCTCGCCAGCGCCCGGCGTTAAGTCGCGGCAGGCGTGTTGCCTGCCAGGGCGGTGCAAAGCGGAGCGCCCACAGTGCTCCAATTAGCAGAACGGAGAAAAGCACAATGAACGGGGACATGGCGTCCCCCTGCGCCGACGCTTCGCCTGCCAGTAGCCATGAGGGGCCCGCGCTGGCGATGAGGACGCCCACGAGGCCAGCGCCTTCGCGCCAGGCCGCCGCCCGAGTCAATACATCGCTATCGTCCCCTAGCTTGGCACCCCACGCGAGGTACGCAATGTTCATGAAGCTGTGGGCAGCGTATACCGCAACAACGGCGGCGGCAAACCAGACGGCCAGTGCCGTGCCTGCTGCTAGCGGCTTCCACAAGGCCGCAAACGCAGCGGCAAGACACACAGCACTGATCCACAAGGCCGCAGGAAGCCGGCCAGTGCGCGCCAGAGTATCTGCCCAGCGCCCGAAAAACGGGTCTTGTGCGGTATCGACAAGCCGGGCCAGAAACAAGATCAGGCCAGCCGTGGACAAAGGCATGCCAAGGCGAGAGGTGTAGTAGGCCGGGGCCTGCACGTATACGGGCAGCGCCACCATGGCGAGCGGGAGGCCCAGGGCACCGTAGGCGATGAGCTGCGTCGAGCGTATCGTCATCGGGCCAACCCAAGGAGCTTCTGGCGTAGTGCTGGATCCCGAGTCGAGGGCCCAAGCCAGATGGAGAAGAATGCACGGGCAAGCACCGGATCGGCGATTTGGCCGGTCTCGCGGTCATTGGCGAAGAAGCGCGCGCCCAGCTTTGGCGTGTACACGCCAGTCAAGCGATCCCCCGCACGCACGTTGACCAACACACGTGAAAGCGCCTGTCGCCACTGTTCAACGGTGGATTCGGACAACGCATTTCCGTAGATGCGCTGCATTTCTTCAATGCTGGTGTCCACCAGGCGTTGTGCACCGATGTCTCGCGCGTAGATGAGGCGCAACGCGAACGGCTCGTCGAGCACGCCCGCCGGGTCCCCGGGGATGGGAGGCTGGTCTCTCCAAAGCTGCGCTTCATAGATGCGCATCCCCAGCCACCGGTATTCACCTTGCCCGACCATATGCGCTTGCGGCAGGACGTCGCGCCAGGAGTCGGCCGCAATACCCGGGAGAGTTGCCAGCGCAAGCGTCCAGGCTGCCAGGTGCGGTCCCATGCTAGTCGCCGCGCGTGAGAAGGAACTGCATGACGTCGATGCGACCCGCATCGAATCCTGCCTCGCAGTAGCACAGATATAGCCGCCACATGCGTACGAATGCGTCGTCGAAGCCAAGCGTCAGGATTGCTCCGGTCTGGGCCTCGAAACGTTCACGCCATCGCCGAAGCGTTTCGGCATAGTCCTTGCCGAAGGCCAATACCTGACGGCTTGAAAACCCGGCTCGGCTGGCGGCTTGTGCAAATCTCTCCGGACTTGGCAGCATTCCGCCCGGAAAGATGTACTCGCGGATAAAGTCGCTGCCATACCGATACGCATCGAAGCGTGCATCGTCGATGGTGATCGATTGCACGACGGCCTGACCGCCCGGGCGAAGCCTGCGGCAGACCTGATCGAAGAAAACGGGCCAATAGGCCTGCCCCACCGCTTCAAACATCTCTATGGATACGACGGCGTCGTACTGGCCTTGCAGGTCGCGATAATCGCGCAATTCCGGCCTGACACGGTCGGTCATGCCCGCCTGCTCAATGCGGATCTGTGCCTGCGCCAATTGGGCGGCGGAAATCGTGACGCCGTGCACGTTCACGCCGCGTCTGGCCGCGTGCATGGCAAAGCCGCCCCAACCACACCCAATCTCAAGGACGTGCATCCCCGGCTGCAGCCCCAGCGTGTCGAAGATATGCGCGTACTTGGCTTCCTGTGCCTCTGCCAGGCGCCGTTCGTTGTGGCCGTCGAAGTACGCGGCGGAATAGCTCCACGTCTCGTCGAGCCACAGGGCATAGAAAGCATTGCCCAGATCGTAGTGCGCGTGGATATTGCGTCGGCTGCCGCGCCGTGTGTTCCTGCGGAAGAGCTGTCGCAGTTGATACCAGCGGCGGCCCAGCCATGCACCGTCAATGGCGCCTGACAAGACCGATTCGTTCTCAAGGGCCAGGCGAAGCACGGCGACCAGATCGGGGGTATCGATCCAGCCGGCACGATAGGCCTCGGCAAAACCGATGTCGCCGGCGCGCAGGATGGCCTCGCAGGCGCGCCAGTCTTGCAACGTCAGCCGAGCCCCCGGCGCTTCATGCGGATCGCCGTAAATCGCCTCCTCCCCGTCCGGCCGTAAGAGCACCAGATGGCCCACGGCCACGCGCTCGAGCGCGGCCAGGAACATCCGGGCAAATACGGACGTTCGTGACGGCAGCAGGGCTGGGATACAAGGTTGTAGCAGTGCACGTTGGTCAGGAAGGCGGGTCATATGAGCGGATATTGCCGGACAGGAGTGGGTGTTAGCCGACGGGAGGTACCGAAGGCGGGTGCTTGCCATGAAAGGGAACGGACATCCGCCACAATCGAAACGCCTGCCAGTGGATCCGCACGATGACGGCGATTGCCGCCCAGGGCTGCGTTGCCAAGGCCATCAGCATGCGCGGCAGGGTGAGCGGGAACTTGCGACCGCCTATCGAGGTGCGAAGCAACAGGCCACCGTCGTCGAAATAGTCAATGCCGGTATAGGCAGTGCTTTCCGTCTCGCGCACTTGAAACGCGTAGTGGCCCTGCATGGTGTTAAAGGGCGACACATGCAGAAGCTTGCGGGTCGCGAGCACTGTGCGCGCATGGATGGCACCGAGGTCCGGTGCCGTAACAAGATAAGCGTGATGATCGCCGAACGTGTTGTTCACTTCAGCGACAAGCGCCCGCAGTGCGCCAGCCTTGTCGTGGCAATACCAGAAGCTCACGGGATTGAAGGCATACCCGAAGATGCGGGGGGTGGTCTGCAACCAGATCGGTCCGTTATCGGGCAGCCCCAGGGCTGCCAGACGTGGGCGAATCCAATCGCTCAGGCTTGTGCCATCGCGCGGACCGTAGTCGCGCGTATGCAGGCTGAAAAGTCTCTGACGGTCCACCCCGAACCACCAGCGTTGGAAGGCTGGCAGCTGATCGATATCGACGCGCAGGCAAAAGACGGGGTAAACGAAGCGGTTCCGCGCCGGGCGCAGGCGGTCGTGCATGACGCGGCAGCGCAAGAGCAATGCAGGGGGCTTCATAGTTTTGACCAGGTCGGCAAGGCGCCAAAATCGCGAGCCACTCTCAGCGCCGATTTCAGGCCGTCTTCGTGAAAGCCGTAGCCTGTCCAGGCGCCGGCGTACCACGTCCGTCGTTTGCCTTGCAACGCGGGTAGTTGCCGCTGCGCTGCAATGGCAGCGAGGTCGAAGAGAGGATGCTCGTAGTGAAAGCGACGCAACTCCGTGCCGGGAGCCGGGTCCCGGTAGGCGTTGAGCGTCACCACGACGGGCGAGCGAAACGGCAGCGGTTGCAACTGGTTGAGAAGGTAGCTCACGCACACTGCACGCTCGGCATCGTCATGGCGGCGACCGAGGTAATTCCAGGCGGACCATACACGGGAGCGCCTGGGCAGCAGCGTTGCATCGGTGTGCAAGATAGCGACATTCGGGGCGTAGCGCACACTGCCAAGCACCGCTCGTTCATCTGGTGTCGCATCCGCCAGCATTCTGAGGGTATCCGGGGCGTGCGATGCGAGCACGATGGCATCGAACCGCGCAGAGCCTTCGTCGGTCATAACCGTCACGCCGGTTTCGTCCCGGCGTACCGCACGCACGGCAACGCCCAGCCGGATGTCGTCGAGATGCGCGGCGATGCGTCTGACATATTCGCGCGCGCCGCCAGCGACCGTGCGCCACTGCGGGCGGTTGCGAACTTGCAGAAGCGCGTGATTCAAGCAAAAGCGCAGGAAGGTGGCCGCCGGGAAGCGCAGGACGTCGGTTGTCGCGCACGACCAGATGGCGGAGGCCATGGGCAGCAGGTAATGGTGACGGAAGGGCTGTCCATATTGGCCGGCCGTCAACAGGTCACCCACTGAACAGCCGCTGCGCTCGGCGAACGTGAGATGGCGTTGGGCGGCACTGTTAAATCGCGCGATGTCGCGCAGCATGCCGAGAAAGGTTGGTGAAAAGGCGTTGCGTCGTTGGGCAAAGACGGTGCTCAAATTCGTGCCAGCCCATTCAAGACGTCCCTCATCGAGTGAGACCGCGAAAGACATATCGCTCGCATGAGACCGTACGCCAAGCGCCTCGAACATCCCTACCAGATTCGGGTAGGTGCGTTCGTTGAATACCAGGAAGCCGGTGTCTACCGGACAAAGGTGGCCATCAAGGGACACGTCCACTGTGTTGGAGTGACCGCCAAGATAGTTGCCCGCCTCGAAAAGCGTGACGGCGTGATCCCGTGCCAGCATCCAGGCGCTGGCCAAACCTGAGATCCCGGCGCCAACCACAGCAATTCGCCATCCCGTTTGAGTGACTGAAGAAGCGCTCACGAGCCACCTTCCTAGTTTTTTTGCAGTTATTGATGCGCCGTCTAACCGGGGTGCTACCATAGCCCTACTGTCTCGGAAAGAAGGTTACTGCATAGTAACGAAATTTACAAATGGGTATTCTGGGCAAGCTAAGCTTCAAGGACCAAACCTTCCGGTTGCGCGAGGACGCAATCCTGGATGCCACTACACGCATCCTGGCGGGGAAGGGGTTCGACCTGATGACGATGGACGACGTCGCGGGCGAGGTGGGAATTTCAAAGCCCATCCTCTACAAGCACTTCAAGTCAAAGGACGACCTTGTGGGGGCGGCAATGATTCGCTTGATCGACGGTGCGCTGGAATTTCTGGATGGATTGCCGAAAGAGCAAACTGCGGCGTTTCGCTTGCGTGCGCTCCTGGCGTGGGCGTTGCGAGTCCGCCTGGAGGGCGGATTGCCGTTCCTGCCTTCAACGAGCCCAAGCGTTCGCGATATGCTCACGCGCAATTTGCACTATGTGACGCGCGTGCTCAAGCTGAACGGCGTTCTGAAGGGGCTGGTGGGCGAAGCAAAGAAGGCAGGTGACTTGGACGCGGGGCTTCCCGATGACGTCATCCTTTTTTCCTATTACTCGCGTACGTGCGACCCGGCGGTCGACTACTTGCGCCTATATGGCAAGATGGACGACGAGCAAATCGTTTCCCATATGCTCGACGTGTGTTTTCATGGCATCGCCACGCGTCGATAATGCGGGTCGTCTCGCTTTCCACTGTGCCCTAAGCCGTTGCTTCTGCTTCGGCGCTTGACCGTCGTTCCAGTCGACGCCAGACGATTTGGGACGAGCGCCATTGGGCCAATCAAGAAAGCCGAACTAGGGTCGGCTCTTGTTCGAACAGCAGAGGCTCGTCAAATAATCTGCTGAGGGCATACCTATTTGTTGGGGAACCGGAAGCTCACAGCGATCTTGTACGCGCGATTTATTTCCGCCATTTTTTCTTCCGCGAGTTCTCTCAGTGCTGGCCCTAAATGCCCCACCCTGTCAGGATGGTAAAGAGACGCGAGCCTCCTATACGCTTGCTTTATTTCCTCTTCCGATGCGATCGGTGTGACGCCAAGCACCATCCAACACGACGAAGCCGGTGGGCTTCCACGTTTTAAACGGCGGCGTTTACTACGATGCCACACGCTAATCGCCGAAAATGCAAGGATGGACAGTCCGACGACGGCGTCGATAAGCCATGCAAAGGTTGGCGTGCCAAACATATGTGGATTGGAGGCCGCCTCAGATCCTCGTGGCGATGGTCCAGATGATAGTGAACCGTCTGCCCACCTATTTTGAGCAACCAAAACTCTCGCTGGATCGCTTGTATTTGCCGAGAAGCGTGGCGCGTCCATGATATCCCCCGAACTGCAAGTTTCCTGGCGTCGCATTGGCTCGGTCAGGGCCTGATCGCGTTGGTCCATGTCACTAACCTCTGCCACAGGCCGCAGATGTGTCCCCTTCTTGGCTTTTCGCGGACCTGGTCGTACGGCGGCCTGGCAAGGAAAATCACGAAACTCAGTTGAGCCATTTGGTTGGTGACAAGCATAGATATTGCCGGCAATGGCGGATTGACTCGACAAAGACACAGCAATCACAACTGACCATGACCCTGGCACGTGCTCCAGAGCCACGACGAGCAGAAGGTCTGTTATTCGCTTTAGCATGGCAGGCCGAATAGCAACACGTCACGTCGACTCGATGATTTGGCCATTGGCACGGATATGCCTCCTCGGGCCGCCTCGACTAACTAGTACGGAAAGATTCCGACCCGCAATTGCTCGTGATTTGTCCGGCAATACAACCGCGAATGTACGATAGCGAACGCTCGCAGCGGGTTGACCTACCCGACGGCGGCTTAGGGTCGGTCCGAGACCGGTCGCAGTTTCCTGAAGAGCGTTGCCCGAGGTTGGGAGAATCCTTCCGGACAAGGCAGGTTGCTTCTCCCGGTTCAGCGTGACACGAGGGAGCTTCCGCCCAACCGAGCAGGGAAAGTCTACGTCTGCAAAACCGCGACGCTTCGTGCGGTTCCGAACGCTCGTCGTGATGGGAAGCACCCTGTCAGTAGCGGGGCCAATAAGAGCGCGCTCAGAGACGCCAGTTTCGCGGAGCATCGCTGTGTCGATGGCTGGCCGCGTGGCGCTTGCGCCATGAGGTGCCGACGCTTGCAATGGAAAAGGCCTTGGGTGTCTCTGGCAGCGTCATTCTTTCCGAATCACGATGCGAATCTGAAACTGGCTCAGAGGATACTTGTGACCGGAAAATTGGTGTCCCGGATGCAACTGTGCTGCATCAGGCCAGCAACACCGCCGGATCACGTTTAATTTGTCGCACGCTCGACGCGTGACCAGATGGGAAATGGAGTTGCCCGAGACGGCCTTAGCCGCCGTGGCGGGGTGCAGCGATATTGCTCGAAAGTGTGCGCAGCGTAAAAGCGGGTGAGAAAAAGCGGGGCGGCGCATCACTCCACAATTGTCACACCGCATTCATTTGCAACACCTAGCAATGTCTGCAGGTCCACGGTGCCGGCGGGGACGGCTTCGTCGATTTGCGCAAACAGGCGTGACGCGTTGCCACCATGGCTCGTCACCGAGATCATTTCGCCGCCGCCTGGGCCGAACCGGAAGTAGTGGATGGTCTGGGCTGGCACATGGACAAATGTGCCAGGGCTCGCAGTCAGAACCTGTTTGCCGTATCCAATCTCTATCACCCCTTTGGTCACGTAAAACGATTCATCCCAATCGTGGCAATGAGGAGGGGGGCCGCTACCTTCCTGCCCTTGTTGCAGGAAGACTTCGTATCCCTGCGTGGCCGCACTGGACGCCAGGACCGTGATTTTTTCACCTACGACATTGAAGGCACGCGGATATGCCGCAGGAGTGACAGCAAACGGTTCCGGTTTCATGCTTGGCTCCCGTCAGGTTTCAATATCCCGGTCAGCGCGAGTCCGTGGGGGACATGTGCTGAGTGTAGGCGACGCATATTGCCAAGGACAGACGTGCCGCGCCTTGGGACGCCGATCGCGTGGCCCGCCCAGCGTCAAATCTGCGGACGACTGCGGTTATTCGGCTGTTCAAAGAACGACTCGTCATGGCCGTCCTCCGCCCCCCGGTCAGCGTGGTGTGCGGCTTGCCGGCATCGGAGGTGATGTCCGAGCCGGTTCCGGTTCCCGTATAGCCGCGCCCGGGCTTGCCGGCTTCCTACCTTAGCGGGGCTGCGGAGGGTGCGCTTCGGCCCTGTTTCGGGCCGACCGACTTACGACAAAATTTGTCAGAAGTTAATTTGCACGACTCAACCGTGCGCCGTGGCCGCCGGTCAGAACAGGCGGTCCAGCCAGCCGTGCGGGTCCGCCGCGCGGCCTTGCTGCAGGTCGACCAGTGCGCCCTTCAGGCGCGTCGTGATTTCGCCCGCCCCGCCGTCGCCAATGGTGAAGTTGTACGCGCGCCCCTTCACCTTGCCAATGGGCGTCACCACCGCCGCGGTGCCGCACGCAAACGCTTCGCGCAGGCGCCCGCTCTGTGCATCGGCCTGCCACTGGTCGATCGCGTACGGCTCTTCGCGCACGGTCAGGCCAAGGTCGCGTGCCAGGGTGATGAGCGAATCGCGTGTGATGCCGGGCAGGATCGTGCCGGTCAACGGTGGTGTCTGCAGGGTGCCGTCGTCGAAGACGAAAAAGACGTTCATGCCGCCCAGTTCCTCGATCCAGCGCCGCTCCACGGCGTCGAGGAAAACCACCTGGTCGCAGCCCTCGCGGGTGGCTTCCGCCTGCGCGAGAAGGCTCGCGGCATAGTTGCCGCCACACTTGGCCTCGCCGGTGCCACCGGGTGCGGCGCGCGTGTAGGTGTCCGACACCCACAAGGTGACCGCCGCCGAGGCGCCGCCCTTGAAGTACGCGCCCACCGGGCACGCGACCACGCAATACAGGTATTCGGCGGCAGGCTTGACGCCCAGCACCACTTCGGTGGCGATCATGAACGGGCGCAGGTACAGCGCCGAGCCTTGCCCGGAGGGAATCCACGCACGGTCCAGGCGGACCAGTTCCCGCACCGATTCCAGGAACAGCGCTTCGGGCAGCGCAGGCATCGCCAGGCGGCGGGCCGAGTTCTGGAAGCGGCGTGCGTTCGCATCGGGACGGAACAGCGCACCGCCGCCGTCCGGCAGCCGGTACGCCTTCAGCCCTTCAAAGATTTCCTGCGCGTAATGGAACACCAGGGTGGACGGATCGAACTGGATGGGGCCGTGCGGTCCGATCTTCGCGTCGTGCCAGCCCTTGCCCTCGGTGTAGCGGATGGTGGCCATGTGGTCGGTAAAGACGCGTCCAAACGCCGGGCTCTCCAGCAGGCGCTCGCGCTCGGCCGCCGGCAGGGGGCTCGCGCTCGGCGCAATCGACAGGTTGGATCCGACAGCGGTATTCATACAGTCTCCTAGGGATGCAGGGGGGGCGCCACGCGCCCAGACCCCGAATTTTGCGCCATGCGCGGTGTTTTGTGGTGAGAAACGACCATGTTACTGGCCCTTGTCCGTGGGCGGGACGTAGGCAATCCGCTCTTCCTCGTAAAGCCGATAAATCATTTCCAGCATTTCCTTGATGTCCCGCGATTCGTCCATGGCGCGCATGCTCATGATGATGGGCGACGTGAGCGTCGTGTCATCCAGCGCCATATAGCTCACGTCATCGCGCTTCAGCCCATAGACGCTGCTCGGCACGACCGAGATGCCTTCTCCGGCGGCCACGAGTCCCAATGCGATCTGCAACTCGCGCACCTCGTAGATGCGGCGCGGCGTGAGGGCGCGTTCCTGAAACGCCGATAGCACCTGGTCGGCATAGCTGGGTCTGGGCGCTTTGGGGAAGACGATCAGCGTTTCGTAGATCAGATCCCGAAGCGAAAGCACCGGTTTCGATACCGATAGCGAATGGCCGACCGGCAGCGCGACAATCATCTTCTCTTCGCGAAGCACGACGCGGCGGATGTTGGGGTCCTCATGCCGGATCCGGCCGAACCCGATATCGATCCGGCCGTCCTTTAGCGCGCGAAGCTGATCCATGGTCGACATCTCGTGCAGGCTCAGTTCGACCGACTTGTTCTCGTCCCGGAACCGCCGGATGATCTTCGGCAGCATGCCGTAAAGCGTGGAGCCCACAAAGCCGACCGAAAGGCTGCGCTCGATGCTTCCCACGCGCCGCGTCATCGATTCCAGCTCGTTCGTCTGGGCGATCAGATGCACCGCGTGGGAGTAGAAGAACTTGCCCGTCTCGGTGAGCTTGAGCGGCCGGGAGTTACGCTCGAACAACTGCACGCCCAAGGCTTCTTCGAGCTGCTGGATCTGGCGGCTGAGCGGCGGCTGCGCAATATGGAGCCGGCGTGCCGCGCGCGTGAAGTTCCGTTCTTCGGCCACCGCTACGAAATAGCGAAGATGCCGTAGCTCCATACAATACCTCCAGGATATAGCCCGATACTAAAACGGTGTTGGACTCCCCCGTTTTGCGCCTCTATTCTGCTTTTACGCTCAGTTTCGCCGCCAGATTATACCTTTCGAGTAGCTTCGGATTGGCTTGAAACGAGGGTTAACCCCACCAGAAAACACAGAAAGTCAGGAGCAGACATGAGTCCCAAAGTATTCGACACCAAGGAAGTGCAGGACCTGCTGAAGGCCGCTGCCAATCTGGGAAGCGACGCGGGCAATGCGCGCACCAGGCAGATCACGCACCGTCTGCTGAGCGACCTTTTCAAGGCCATCGACGACCTGGACATGACGCCCGACGAGATCTGGGCCGGCGTGAACTACTTCAACAAGCTTGGCGAGGACGGCGAGGCGGCGCTCCTGGCAGCCGGCCTTGGTCTCGAAAAGTATCTCGACATCCGCATGGATGCAGCGGACCGCGCGGCCGACATCCATGGCGGCACGCCGCGCACCATCGAAGGCCCGCTGTATGTCGCCGGCGCCCCGGTGCGCGACGGCGTCTCGCGGATCGACATCAATGCCGATGAGGCGGCGGGGCCGCTCGTCATCCGGGGCACGGTATCCGGCCCGGACGGCAAGCCCGTGGCCAATGCCGTGGTGGAATGCTGGCACGCCAATTCCAAGGGCTTCTATTCGCACTTCGATCCGACCGGCGCCCAGGACGACTTCAACCTTCGCGGCGCAGTGAGGACGGGCGTTGACGGCAAGTACGAATTCCGCACGCTGATGCCTGTCGGCTACGGCTGTCCGCCGCAAGGCGCGACGCAGCAACTGCTTGATGCACTGGGCCGCCACGGCAACCGCCCGGCACACGTGCACTTCTTCGTGACCAGCGACAAGTCGCGCAAGCTGACGACGCAGATCAACATCGAAGGCGATCCGCTGATCTGGGACGATTTTGCGTATGCAACCCGTGAAGAGCTGGTGCCGCACGTCGTCGAAAAGACCGGCGGCATTGCACTGGGCCTCAAGGCCGACGCGTACAAGGAAATCGCGTTCGACATTGCCCTGACGCCGCTGGTGCAAGGCAAGGACAACCAGCTCGTCAACCGCCTGCGTGCCGCCGCTACGGCGTAACCCCGCGCTGCGGCCTGGCTGACCAGGCCGCTCCCCCTTCCGCACGAATCCTCTGCACCAATGCCCGGCTTCGCCACGAAGCCGGCATAGGGAGACAACGCATGTCCGCAACCATCGACAAGGCACGACAACTGGACGATCTGCTGAGCAACGCCGTCCAGGACGACAAGGAGAACGGCGTGTTCCGCTGCCGCCGCGACATCTTCACCAACGCTGATCTGTACGAACTCGAGATGAAGCACATCTTCGAGGGCAACTGGGTGTACCTGGCCCACGAGAGCCAGGTCCCGAACGTCAACGACTACTACACCACCTGGATCGGCCGCCAGCCCATCGTCATCACGCGCGACAAGGCTGGGGAACTGCACGCGGTCATCAATGCCTGCGCGCACAAGGGCGCCATGCTCTGCCGGCGCAAGCACGGCAACAAAGGCAGCTTCACGTGTCCGTTTCACGGGTGGACGTTCTCCAATGCCGGCAAGCTGCTGAAGGTGAAGGACGAGAAAACCACCGAATATCCGGTGCAGTTCAACAAGGACGGCTCGCACGACCTGCGGAAGGTTGCGCGCTTCCAGAACTATCGTGGCTTCCTGTTCGGCAGCCTGAGCGCCGACGTGATGCCGCTGGAGGATTACCTCGGCGAGACCAGGATCATCATCGACCAGATCGTGTCGCAGGCACCGGAAGGGCTGGAAGTGCTGCGCGGCAATTCCTCCTACATCTACGACGGCAACTGGAAGATGCAGATGGAGAACGGTTGCGACGGCTATCACGTCAGCACCGTGCACTGGAACTACGCCGCAACGATGGGCCGGCGCAGGGTCGAGGGCACGAAGGCGGTGGATGCGAACGGCTGGAGCAAATCGGTCGCGGGCGTGTATGGCTTCGAACATGGCCACATCCTGCTGTGGACCAACACGATGAACCCAGAAGTTCGGCCGGTCCATCAGCATCGCGAAGAGATTGCGGCGCGCGTTGGCGAGGACAAGGCGCACTACATCGTCAACCAGACGCGGAACCTGTGCCTGTATCCGAACGTGTTCCTGATGGATCAGTTCAGCACCCAGATTCGCGTCGTCCGTCCGCTTGGCGTCGACAAGACCGAAGTCAGCATTTTCTGCTTCGCGCCGAAGGGCGAGAGCGCCGAAAGCCGCGCCATTCGCATTCGCCAGTACGAGGATTTCTTCAACGTGTCGGGCATGGGCACCAGCGATGACCTCGAAGAGTTCCGTGCCTGCCAGGCCGGTTACGCCGGCACGACGTCGATGTGGAACGACATGTCGCGCGGTGCGCCGTTGTGGGTGAACGGACCCGACGCGAACGCGAAGGGCATGGGGCTGAATCCGCGCATCTCGGGCGAGCGAAGCGAGGACGAAGGTCTCTTCGTGGTGCAGCACGAATACTGGATGCGGGTGATGCGCGAAGCCCTGCGCAAGGAACAGGCAGAGGCAGCGGTATGACGATCGACCATCAAACCATCTGCAATGCCCTGTACCGGGAGGCGCGCTTTCTGGATGACCGTCAGTGGGACGAATGGCTGGCGTGCTACGCGGACGACGTCACGTACTGGATGCCCGCCTGGGATGACGATGACAAGCTCACCGAAGATCCCCAGCGCGAGATTTCCCTGATGTACTACGCGGACCGTGGCGGCCTGGAAGACCGGGTGTTCCGTATCCGGACCGAGCGCAGCAGCGCATCGATGCCGGAGCCGCGCACGAGCCACAACGTCACCAACGTCGAAGTGCTGGCCGAACGTGATGACGAAATCGACGTTCGCTACAACTTCCACACGCTGAGCCACCGCTACAAGGTGACGGACCAGTACTTCGGCACGGTCTACCTCACCTTCCGCAAGGTGGGCGATCGCCTGCTGATTTCCAGCAAGAAGATCGCGCTCAAGAATGACTATATCCGCCAGGTGCTCGACGTCTACCACGTCTGAGCGCGCGGATCGGATCGAGACAGGACGCAGGAGGCAACATGTCCAGCTACAACATTGCACTGAATTTTGAAGACGGTGTCACCCGCTTCGTCGAATGCAAGGCCGGGGAAAAGGTCCTCGATGCCGCATTTCGCGCCAGGATCAATCTGCCGATGGATTGCTCCGACGGCGTGTGTGGCACCTGCAAGTGCCGCGCCGAGAGCGGCAGCTACGACCTGGGCGACGAATACATCGAAGACGCGCTGAGCGACGACGAGAAGGCGGGCGGGCTGGTCCTGACATGCCAGATGGTGCCGCAGAGCGACTGCGTCATCGCCGTCCCGGCATCGTCGGCGATGTGCAAGACGGGGCAAAGCAAATTCGCCGCGACGGTCACGAAGCTCGAACAGCACAACGACGCAGCCGTGGTGCTGGAACTGGACGTGGACAGCATTCCCCCGGTCTTCCTGGCTGGCCAGTACGTCAACATCGATGTTCCCGGTAGCGGCCAGCATCGGTCGTATTCGTTCTCGTCCCCGCCAGGCGCATCGAAGGTCAGCTTCCTGATCAAGAAGATACCCGGGGGCGTGATGAGCACCTGGCTGGAGTCGGCCCGCCCCGGGCACAAGGTGCAACTGACCGGCCCCCTGGGCAGCTTCTACCTCCGGGCCGTGGAACGTCCCTTGCTGTTTCTGGCGGGCGGCACGGGCCTGGCCCCTTTCCTGTCGATGCTCGAAGTGCTGGTTCACGCGAATTCGCAGCAGAAGGTGCACCTGATCTACGGCGTGACGCGAGACCTCGATCTGGTGCAGGTCGAGGCAATCGAATCCTACATCGACAGGTTGCCCAATTTCACGTTCAGCACCGTGGTCGCGGATGGGCAATCGAATCACCCGCGCAAGGGCTGGGTGACCCAGCATATGCCTGCGGAATGCCTGAATGGCGGCGATGTTGACGTGTACCTGTGCGGCCCCCCGCCGATGGTCGATGCCGTGCGCAAGTTCTTCGACGACAACGGCGTGAAGCCCGCCAGTTTCCACTACGAGAAGTTCACGCCCAACGCGGCGCCGGTGACGCCATGAGCGGCCGTCGATTCGAAGGCAAGGTGATGGTGGTCACCGGGGCTGCCCAGGGCATCGGGCGGGGCGTGGCACTGCGCGCTGCGGCGGAAGGTGCGAAGGTCCTGCTGGTCGATCGCGCCGACTTCGTCTCGGAGGTCGCGGCCGAGGCGGCGGGGGCTGACACGGCCGCCTTCATGGCTGACCTTGAGACCTACGAGGGGGCAGCCGCTGCGATGGATTTCGCGATAAAGGTATTCGGTCGCATCGACATCCTGATCAACGGCGTGGGCGGGGCGATCCGGATGCGGCCGTTTGCGCAATTCGAGCCCGCCCAGATCGATGCGGAGATTCGCCGTTCGCTCATGCCCACCTTGTACGGCTGCCACGCAGTCCTGCCGCATATGCTGGCGCAAGGCGGCGGCACGATCGTGAACGTCTCGTCGAACGCCACTCGTGGTATCCGCCGCGTGCCGTACTCGGCGGCGAAGGGCGGGGTGAATGCCCTGACACAGTCACTGGCCATGGAGTATGGCGAACACAATATTCGCGTGGTCGCGGCAGCGCCGGGCGGCACCCAGGCCCCGCCGCGACGCGTCCCCCGCAATGCGGCAGGAGACACCGAGCAAGAACGGCTCTGGATGGGTGAGGCGGTCAAGCAGGTCACCGAGTCGACCTTCTTCCGGCGATACGCAACGCTCGACGAGCAGATCTCGCCGATTCTCTTCCTCGCGTCCGATGAAGCCGGCTACATCACCGGTGCCGTGCTGCCGGTGGCAGGCGGCGACAACGGTTAGCTCCCGCCAGCATCAAAAAATGGTCATCGGCGTGGTGCCGCGCCTGTCCCCGCCGTGCCGTCGGCCGGCAGACTGAATCCGAATACCGCTCCCTTCGGACGGTTCGGCCACGCCTGCAATTTGCCGCCGTGGGCCTCCAGGATCGTGCGGCAGATCGACAGGCCCATGCCCATGCCTTCGGGCTTGGTCGTGTAGAACGCCTCGAACAGTTCGTCGGGATCGGGCGGCAGGCCAACGCCGACGTCATGCACGGTCACCAGCACCTCACCCGCCGGGTTGACCGCCGAACGGACCGTCAGCTCGCGCACATGCGCATCGATGCCGCGCATGGCCTCGATGGCATTGACGGCCAGGTTCAGGAACACCTGCTGAAGCTGAACCTTGTCGGCGGACACCATGGGCAGCGCCGGCAGCAGTTCGGTCCTGAGCATGACCCGGTGGCGCGTCAGCTCGCCGGCCAGAAGCGGCAGAGTCTCGGCGATCATCGCATTGAGGTCGATCCGTTGCGCCTGTGGTCCGGCCTTGCGCAACATGGCCCGCATGCCGACGATCACATCGCGCGCGCGCTGACCCTGCTGGACGATGCCGTGGAGCGATTCCACGGCCTCGGCGACGTTGGGTGTCTCGCGTTTGAGCCAGCGCAGGGCGACATTGGCTTCGATGGTCAGCGCGGCCACAGGTTGGCTCACCTCGTGTGCGATGGACGCCGTCAACGCGCTGAGCGTCATGACGCGGCTGACGTGCGCCAGTTCGGCCTGGGCCCGGTGCAACGCTTCGTCGGCTTCCCGGCGCTGCTCGCCAAGCCGGCTGTTCTCGATGGCGCTGGCCGCCTGGAACGCCAGCAGCTTGATCACCTCGATCCGTGCCGGCACGAACGCGCCCGGCGCCAGCCCGTTTTCCAGATACAGCACGCCCGTCAGCTTGCCCTGGTTCAGCAGCGGCAGGCACAGCATCGAGCGCGTCCGGCGCTGACGTATGTAAGGGTCGGCCGAAAAGGATGGCTGGGCCGCGGCATCGTCGATCACCACATGCTCGTGGCACTCCAGCACGTGCCGGACGATGGACAGCGGTAGCTCAGCGGCGTCGAGCGGCAAGTCCGTCAGCGCCACGGCGGTGGTGTCGTCGCGAACGGCAGCTTCGGCTGCCACGCGATGCCCCGTGCCGTGCGGCAGGATCAACAGCCCGCGTGATGCCCCCGCGTGCGCGATGGCCGTGCGCATCAGGGTGGCCAGCAACCGATCGAGGCGGGTTTCGCCGGATACCGCCTCGGAGATCGCCATGACCGTAGCCAGGTCCAGGTGTTGAAGCGGTGCGCCGATGGTGCCCATCAACGGCGTCGAAGCGGGAACGGCATTGGCATCGGCAGCCAGGGCGGGATGCTGCCGGTCGAGCTGCCAGACCTTGGCGTCGGCGCCCCAGTGCAGGTAGCCATGGCGCGCCTGTCGCAGATAGACCAGCGCCACGTTGTCGAGCCGCCGGCTCAGGTAGAAACGTGCCGCAAGCTCGTTGGCCAGCGCCTGCATGTGGATGAGGTCGCTGTCACGTGCCGATCCGATGGCGGCTTCGAAGCCACGCATCGCGTCGATGTCGCGCCCCTCCAGCCTGGCGATTTCCGCCTCGACCATCAGGGCCCGGTGCGCGAACGTGGCCGGACAGCGCCGGGCCCACTGGGCCAGCTGCCGATGGTGGCTGGCCAACACGGGAAGGTGGATGGCCAGGTCGTCCGCGACGGCGGGATTGCAGCATGTCGCGCGCGCCAGCGCCGCGTAGAAGTGATACTCGGCCTGTTCGAAATAGGCGGGAGACGTCCACAGCAGCGCGCGGGCCCGTTCGGCCGCATCCAGCGCCTGCGCCGCTTCGCCGGCCAGATAGCGCGCCTGCAGCTTGCGGATCCAGTACCAGCACGACGCAAGGCGCAGCCCCACGTCGCTGTCCAGCCGCGCCTCGAACGCTGCCTCGCTGAAATCCCTCGTGTCGAAGCGTCCGAACACGGGGGTTAGTCCGCGCAAGGTCCGCACCAGCTGGCGCTGCGCGGCAAGGCGGTCCGCCACCAGCGCGAAGCGCGGTCCCCACGCGAACACGCTGCCCGTATCCGCATCGTGCTGCACGCGCCCCAGCGGGTCGCCAACCGCCAGCGCGTGGGTCATCAGGTTGCTGTGGATGTAGGCGGCGTAGGTGAGGTCGCCGATCTGTGCCGTCAGCGCCAGCGCCTGGCGCAACAGGGCGCGTGCCACGCGCAGGGGTTGCGTCCAGTGCAGCAGGTTGCCGCCCGCCACCTGGTACACGCGGGCGCGCACCCGCTCGACGCCTTGCTGCTCGGCCACGGTCAGTGCCAGGCGCTGGAACGCGATGCCGGCCGTCCCGTCCGGCGCCGCCGCAGTGCGCAGCATCGCCAGCCATGCATAGGCCAGACACGATTCCTCGCTGTTCCCCAGCGAGATGCTCAGGTTGACCATGCGCAGGATGACCAGCGTGCGCAGGTGATCGTCGGTGTACCAGGCCGGCTGCAGCAGCGCTGTCAGCACGCGCATCGTGGCAAGCCCGCCGGTGTCCGTCATGGGCGGCAATGTGCTGAGGCTGGCGATGTCCCGGCCATCGAGCAGGCCTGTGAGCAACGCCTCTTCCTGCGCCACGACCGACGCAGCAGGCTGGGCGGTCCAGTCGATACCGGCGCGGCGCAGGTAGGCCAGGCCAATCGTCACGGCTTCCACGCGCCGCCCGCCCGTCAGCAGCAAGCCAAGCTGGAGTTGCGTGACAACCCCCAGCGCTGTCAGTGACGACGTGCGTGCAGCCAGCGCCGCCAGCCGCGGTTCGGCACGCGCGGAATCCCCGGTCAGGAATTCGCATTCGGCCATATGCCGCGTCAGCGAGAACGCGAGCGCTTCGCATCGCGCAAAGGCGTCGTCGCCAAGCAACGCGAGACCGGTTGAAAGATAGTGAAGCGCGGCGGTGTTGGCACAGGTGGACTTGGCGCGCAGCCCAGCGGCCAGGTTCAGTTCCGCGAGCCTGTCGCGTTCGTCCTGCGTGTCGATCTGGCTGGCCGCCCGGTTCCACTGGCCGACGATCGTAAAGACGTTGGCATCGATCTCTTCCGTTGGCGTGCGGTCCAGCAGCAGGCGGCCGAGGTGCAGATGGAACGCCTGCCGCTCCGGCTCGGGAATGCCCGCATAGGCGGCTTCGAGGATGCGGTCGTGCCGGAAGCGCAGCACGTGATCCTTGCGCGAGACCAGGCCCGCATGCACGGCTTCGCGGATCGCCGGGTCCAGTTCGCCGGGCTCGCGCGTCCAGGCGCGCGCCAGTGTTTCGACTGGGGTGTCGTTGCCCAGGCAGGCCAGAAGCTTCAGCGCCGCACGGGTCCGGGCGGATAGCCGGCCAATCCGCCCGACCATCAATGCCACGACATTGTCGGTGAAACCCTTTGCCGCAATCTGGTCAAGGTCCCAGGTCCAGCACGCTGCGTTGTGGTCGAAGCGCAGCAGGCCTTCGGTCGCCAGTTCGCTCAGGAACTGCGTGGCGAAGAACGGGTTGCCAGCCGTCTTCTCCATCACCAGGCGTGCCAGCGGCGCACTGGCCGTGGCGTCGCAATGGAGTGTTTCGGCAACGAGCCGATGCAGGTCCGATGCATCGAGACAGCCCAGTTCGATATGGGCCACGCTGGCACCATCGGCGCGCAACGCCCCGACGCAGTGCGTGACCGTGTGGCCATCGTCCACTTCCTGGCTGCGATAGGCGCAGACCACGAGCAGGTGCGTCGTGGCCGGATCGGTCAACAACTGGTGCAGCAGCGCCGTGGTTTCATTGTCGAGCCACTGGATGTCGTCGAAGCACAGCGTCAGCGGCCCGGCGGCACGTGCCAGGGCCGCCGTGAGGCAGTGCAAGGCGAGCTGCAGCCGTGGCCCGGCCTCGCGCGACTGCGTGTCGGGCACCCAAGGCACCGGACCCAGCATGGTTTCGAGTTCGGGCAGCAGCGATACCAGCAGCCCGGCGTTCGGTCCGAGGGCTTCGGTAATGACGGTGCGCCATGACGCCAAGTCGGCCGGATCGCGGGCCAGCCGTTCCTGGAGCAGGCCCCGCAGCGCCTGCGCCAGCGTGGCATAGGGCAGCCGCGCGCCGGCATCGGCCGGGCCCTCGGTCGAGGCATCGGCCGGGGCATCCGACTTGCCGGTGGCGCAAAGGCCGCCACGCCCGGCGACGGTTCGCGCGAACGACTGCATGACCGACGTCTTGCCGACGCCCGAATGCCCGGACACCATCACGATCTCGCTGCAGCCCGTGGCGGCAACGCGGTCGAAGGTATCCACCAGCGTTGCCACGGTCTGCTCGCGGCCATAGAGGTGTTCGCGCAGTGCGAAGACGTCCGAATGGTCGCCCTGGCCAAGCCCGAACGGCGCGATGTCGCCGTGCGCCTGCAGCGTCTGGCGACAGTGCCGCAGGTCGCGCAGCAGGCCGGCCGCTGTCTGGTAGCGTTCCCCGGGCGCCTTTGCCAGAAGCTTCATGACCAGATCCGACAGGATCGCGGGCACCGTGGCCACGCGGCTGGTCGGTGGCGCCGGCAAGCGCGCCAGGTGGGCGTGGACCCAGTCAAGGGGGTCCACGCCGGCGAAGGGAAGCGCCCCGGTCAGCATCTGGTAGAAAGTGATGCCGAGCGAATACAGGTCGCTGCGCGCGTCGATGGCCCGGTTCATCCGGCCGGTTTGCTCGGGCGCCATATAGGCAAGCGTGCCGGCGATTTCGCTGGCCTCAGGCAGCGGCTCGGCGCTGCGCGACGCCCGCGACGCGATGCCGAAGCCGATCAGCCAGGCGCGGGTGCGGTCCGCCGCCACCAGGAAGTGGGCCGGCTTCAGATCCTTGTGAATCAGGCCGCGCTGATGAAGCTTGCCAACGGCGCTGGCCATGGCGATGGCGATATCAAGGAACGCCGCTGCGGCCATCGGCGAGCCCAGCATCGGGGCGAGGGGCTCGCCGCCCGGGTCGTCAAGCAGCAGCACGGCGGTATCGCGCTCGCGCAGCAAGGTCAGCGGGCGGGCGGCCCAGTCCGCGTCGATGTCGTCGCGCAGCGCGTATTCGTGAACAAGGCGGTCGAGGGTGGCCGGTGTGCGATGCCCGTCGGCGGCCCAGACGCCGAGCGCGGGTGTCTTGCCGCCGTCCTCCCGCAAGAGCCAGCCGCGTCCGAACCGGCGGTCGCCTGCATCCCACGTGGAATCGAAACCGAGGCCGACACCGGCCCGGGGGAAGTACATGGAAGACATCGCTATGCTGACGAAGGGGCGGAGGTAACACCCGAGGATTCAAGAGGGGGGCGCTGCAGGCAGGCCAGATATTATCAAATAGCCGTGGGCGGCCAGGGGTATGATCTCGTCCGGAAAACCACCCGGTGACCTGACCTGGACCTCGGCGCATCGCGCGTTCCAGCCCTTCCCAGAAAAGCATGCGATTTGAACCTCCCGCGGCCACCGGACGCATCTTCACCCGGATCAGGCAGGCAGCGCCGGCCGGGCTGCGGATATTGCGTCGCACGATTGCCCGGCAAGCCGGGGTGCTGCTGGCTGCGGCATTCGTCACGGTTCATCCGGCGTGGGCCGCCTACCCCGAACAGCCGGTCACGATCATCGTGCCGTATCCGCCGGGCGGCCCGGCGGACCTGGTCGCGCGTCCGCTGGGCGCCGCATTGCAGAAGCGGCTTGGGACGCCAGTACTGCTGGAATACAAGCCGGGGGCAGGCGGACAGATTGCGCTGCGATATGTGCAGCGGGCCAGGAACGACGGCTATACCCTCGTGCTTGCCCTTGCCGCCTACGCCATCGGTCCGCTCGTCAGCCAGTCGGCCGGCTACGATCCCATCAAGGATTTCCAGCCGGTCTCGCTCGTGGCAAAGCAGCCGCTGGTGCTCTATGTCGGGCCGAATTCCCGGTTTCATTCGGTCGCCGACCTGATCCAGCGTGCAAAGTCGAATCCCGAGAGGGTGACCGTGGCGTCGTCGGGGTATGGCAATACCAGCCACCTGGCCATCGAGCTGCTTTCGCAGGCGGCCGGAATCCGGGTGATGCATGTCCCGTATCACGGCGGCGTCCAGTCCGTGGCGGCCGCCATGAGTGGCGATGTGGATGCCGTGTTCGCCGGTGCGGATAGCCTGAGATACGTCAGTTCGGGCAAATTGCGCGCGCTGGCCGTGGCCGCCGATGTCCGGCTGCCCATTGCTCCCGACACGCCCACCTTTGTCGAGGCCGGCGTGCGCAATATGTTCGTCACCGGCTGGTATGGCGTTCTGGCGCCGAAAGGCACCCCCGGGGACAGGATCGAGACCCTCGACCTCGCCATCCGCCAGGCGCTTGCGGAACTGACGCTCAACGAGATGCTGGCCGGCTACGGCTTCAAGGTGCTGCATGCCGGCCCGGCGGACTTCCAGACGTTTATCGAACAGGAGCTGGCGCGGTGGAAGCGGCTGATCGTGGACCGGCACATCGTCCCCGAGCAGATCGATGCCCCCGCGCAAAAGCCCACTGGCGGCACACGCCGGTAGCCGCGGGCGCCCCGGTTGGGCAGGCGGCGGCTATCGCCTTCGCCTGTGGAACCAGTTGTTACGCCCCAGTTCCTGTTCCACCACATGCATGTGGTGGCGTCCGATGGCGAGTGCTTCGCGCAATTCCCAAAGCAGATTCACGGAATTCAGTTCGTCCCGGTGGCGGTACTGGCAGAGCCGGACAATCTCGATCTGCCGCCGCACCAGTTGCCGGCAGCGGGTGACGTGTTGACGAGCGGTAGCAAGCTCTTTGAGGATGGATGAGGGATGCTGCATGATGGCCTCTGTACTCCTAAAGGTAGGCCTGCTGCGCTGCATCGGCAAGTGCTGATGATCGCCAGATACCGGCGCTTCCGCCCCTGGCGGCCGGGACGTGGGCGCCTGGCATGCGCCAACCCGCCGATCGCCTGGCCCGGCGGCGTATTTCCTGCGCCCGGGACGCTACAATGAGCCCCGATTGTGCCTTCGGATGCCTCGTCCAGCCGCTGCGACGAGTGTGGGATGGGAGGAATCATGGCGCGGAAGAAACTCAAGGAGAAGAAGGTGGGAAATCCGGCGGGCGCGGTAAAGAGTACGTTGCGTTTCCCTGTCGTTGGCATCGGCGCTTCCGCAGGCGGCCTGAGGGCCCTGCAGACGCTGTTCCAGCATGCGCCGGAACAGATGGACATGGCCTTCGTCGTGGTGCTGCACCTGGCGCCGGACCTCGAAAGCCAGGTCGCGGCCCTGATTCAGCGTGTCACGAACATGCCCGTCAGCGAAGTCCGTACCACGACGCCGATCCAGGAGAATCACATCTATGTGGTGGCGCCGGGCACCCATCTCGAGATGTCCGATGGCTGTCTCCGGGTCGTGGAACAGCCGAATACCTTTGGGCGGCCCTTTGCGATCGATCATTTCTTCCGTACCCTCGCCGATGCTCACGAGCGGCGGGCCATTGGTATCGTGCTGTCCGGCTCCGGGTCCGATGGCACGATCGGAATGGGCCGGATCCGCGAGGTCGGCGGCCTGACCCTGGCGCAGTCGCCGGACGACGCCGAACATCCGGAGATGCCGCGCGCCGCCATCCACGCGGGCTGGGTCGATATCGTATTGCCTGCGGCCGAGATGCCGCAGCGGCTCATGGAACTGTGGGAGAACATCCAGCGCATCGAGCCGCAGGATGCAGTGCTTGAAGACGACGACTTGCAGGAACCCGGCCAGTCGCCCAAGACGAGCGGGGAACGGGCGCTGTCCGAAATCCTGATGCATCTGCGTGTGCGCACGGGGCATGACTTCCGCTTCTACAAGCGCGCCACGGTGCTCCGTCGCATCGAGCGGCGCATGCAGTTCAATGGCCAGAGCGACCTGGCGGCCTATCGCGATTTCCTCCGGGCAACCCCGGACGAGGCCAGCGCGCTGCTGGGCGACATGCTGATCGGCGTGACGCAGTTCTTCCGGGATGGCGAGGCCTTCGAGTTTCTCGAACAGGAAATGATTCCGACGCTGTTCGACGGCAAGCTCAGCGACGACGATCAGGTGCGGGTGTGGGTGGCCGGCTGCGCCACTGGCGAGGAAGCGTATTCCATTTCGATCCTGCTGGCCCAGGCCCGCGAGACGGCGGCCTCGGCCCGACCCATCCAGGTGTTTGCGACCGATATCGACGTGGCGGCCATCGGCCGGGCGCGCACGGGGTCGTATCCGCTGTCCATCGCCAACGATGTCCCGCCGGCTCTCCTGCAGCGTTACTTCACCCGCGAGGGCGCGCACTACGCCATCAGCAAGGCGGTGCGCGAGCGCATCCTGTTCGCGCCGCACAGTCTGCTGCGCGATCCACCTTTCTCGCACCTGGATCTGATCTCTTGCCGAAACGTGCTCATCTATCTGGAACGTGCGGTCCAGCGGCAGATCCTGGAGCTGTTCCACTTCGCCCTTCGGCCCAACGGGCTGCTGTTCCTTGGGACGGCGGAATCGGCCGACGCCGCGGATGACCTGTTTGCGGTGGTGGACAAGAAGTGGCGGGTCTATCGCGCACGCGCGGTGTCGCAGCGCGCCAAGCCGCCGATTGGCTTCCCGGTCCTGACGCCGGCCGACACCAGCATGGCCGACGACCGGCCGGCCGTTACCATGCCGCTGCGTACCACGACCAGTTCGCCCCAGCGCAGTTTTTCGCTGACGGAGCTGCACCAGCGCGCGCTGGAGACGTATTCCCCGCCAAGCGTCATCATCGACCGCGAGTCGAACGTCGTTCACCTGTCCGACAATGCGGGCAGGTTCCTGCGGCATGTGGGGGGCGAACTGACCACGAACATCATGACGCTGGTGCTGCCCGAGCTGCGGCTCGACTTGCGCACGGCGATCTTCCGGGCGTTGCAGACCGGCACCAGCGTGGAGGCGCGCAAGGTCAAGTGGGATCATGACCCCGAAGTGTCGTGGATCAGCATGACGGTGCGGCCGTTTCACGACAAGGTTGCCAATGCCGACTTCCTGCTGGTCGTCTTCGATGAGGTGGCCGGTCACATGACCGAAGAGGAGCTGGCCGCCGCTTCCGGGCAGGACCCGGTCCTGGCGCAGCTCGAACTGGAACTGCAGCACAGCAGGGAGCAGCTGGCGACGATCATCGAGCAGTACGAGACGTCGGTGGAGGAGCTGAAGGCATCCAACGAGGAGTTGCAGGCCATCAACGAGGAACTGCGTTCGACCAGCGAAGAGCTTGAAAGCAGCAAGGAAGAACTGCAGTCGGTCAATGAAGAGCTGACCACGGCGAATGCCGAGATGCAGGCGCGGATCGAGGATACGGCCAAGGCCAACGATGACCTGCATAACATCATTGCCTCCAGCGAGATCGCCACGGTCTTTGTCGACAAGGAAATCCGGATCAAGCGGTTTACGCCGAACGCGACCGCCATTTTCAACCTGATCGACTCCGATCTTGGCCGCTCTCTGTTCCACATCACGCATACGCTGCGCTATCCGACCCTGGTCGATGACGTGAGGCAGTCGTTCCAGTCGCTGAGGCTGACCGAGCGGGAGATCCAGAGCGAGGCGGGGCGGTGGTATCTGATGCGGCTCCTGCCCTATCGCACGGCGGACGACCATATCGACGGGGCGGTGATCACGCTGATCGATGTGACGGATCGCCATCAGGCCGAGGAAGCCGCCCGTGCGGGGGCGCAGCGGCTGCGGCTGGTGGCGCAGTCCACCAAGGACTACGCCATCATCATCCAGGACCGCGAAGGGCTGATCGTCAGCTGGAACGCCGGGGCGGAGCGGATCTTCGGCTATACGGAAGACGAGCTCATCGGCAAGAGCGTGGAGGCAATCTACGAGGTCAACGATCGGCAGACATCGGTGCCCGCCCATGAGCGGGACACGGCCATGAAGGAAGGTCGGGCGGACGACGAGCGGTGGTATCGCACGAAGGACGGCCGACGGATTTACTGCAGCGGCGTGGTCACCCCCATCACGGACACATCGTTCAGCGGCTTCGCCAAGATTGTGCGCGACCTCACGGCCCGCAAGCTCCATGAGGATGCGAGCCGCGATGCGCTGGCCAAGGAGCAGGCCGCGCGCGAGCAGGCGCTCAATGCCAGCCAGCTCAAGGACGAGTTCATTGCCGTGCTTTCGCACGAACTGAAGCACCCGCTCAACCTGATTGGCGTCAAGGCGGAAATGCTTCCGCGACTGCCCGAGGTGCGCAATGTCGCCGCGGTCCGCGAAGCGGCCGGCGCCATCCGCCAGGCCGTGCGCAGCCAGGCGCAGATTATCGACGATCTGCTCGATCTTTCGCGCGTGCAGACCGGCAAGCTGGCCCTGGACGTGTCGCGCGTCGATCTGTCGGCGATGCTGGTGGACGTTGCGCGGACCTGCGAGCAGGATGTCGGCGACCGCGGCATCACCATGCGGCTGGCGCTGCCGGATCGTCCGGCCATCGCCCTGGTGGACCGCGTGCGCTGCGAGCAGATCATCTGGAACCTCGTCTCCAATGCCTTGAAGTTCTCGGAGGCGAATGGGCAGATCGATCTGCGGCTGTCTCGGGAAGGCGGGATGCTGCGTATCGAGGTGAGCGACAACGGTCAGGGCATCGATGCCGCCCTGCTGCCGTACGTGTTCGACATGTACCGGCAAGGCGGTCGCGACAGGGCGAAGGGCGGGCTCGGCATTGGTCTGGCGCTGGTGAAGCAGCTTGCCCGGATGCACGGTGGCAGGGTGACCGCCAGATCGGAAGGCCCCGGCCACGGTACGACCATGACGGTATGGCTGCCCGCCGCGCCCGCCGATAACGCATCGGACCCGGACGCCGCGGACGGCATGCAGAGCATTGCCGGCCTGCGGATTCTCCTGGTGGAAGGCGACCGGGACACGTCCGCCGCACTCGCCGAGCTCCTGGAAGTGGAAGGGGCAACCGTGAGCGTGGCAACGTCCGGTGCCGAGGCGCTGGAGATCCTGGCCGACGTGCCGATCGACGCCATCGTCTCGGATATCGGGCTGGCCGATATGGACGGCTACGCGCTCATGCGCAATATCCGCCAGGACGCCCGATGGGCGAATATCTGGTCGGTGGCCCTGACCGGACGCGATCACAAGGAGGATGCCAGAGCCGCCCGGGAAGCCGGATACAACAAGCATCTTGCCAAGCCGCTCGACTTCCAGGAATTGCTCGGCGCGCTGAGCGATCTGGTGCCCCGGCAGGACGGCGCCAAGCCCGACTGAGACGGCCGGCACAAGCCTTCCGCGCCTGTTGTGCCACGGGTGCGGAACTTGCTTTTCCCGTAAAAAGGAAAAGCCATGCGCAGAGATATTGTCGTTGTAGCTGCATCCCGGGGCGCACTTCCGGTCCTCAAGACGCTCGTCGAAGGCCTGACCAGGGACCTGGAGCTTGTCATGCTTGTGGTGCTGCACATTGGACGGCACCGCAGCATCCTGCCGGAACTGCTGTCGAAGTGGGGCTGCTTCCCGGCGCACCACCCCCAGCACGGCGAAGCAATTCAACACGGCAGAATTTACGTGGCGCCGCCGGATCGACACATGGTCGTGCGTGGCGACACCGTGTGCCTGCTGGAGACGGCACCGGAGAATTTCTGCCGGCCAGCCGCCGATCCGCTGTTCCGGTCGGCCAGCGCACAATACAAGGAGCGTGTGGTCGGCATTGTGATGAGCGGCGAACTCGACGACGGTGCGGCGGGCCTTGCGGCGATCGAGGCACGCGGCGGCTATCGGATCGTCCAGGATCCGGACGATTGCGAGGCGTCCTCCATGCCTCGCAGCGCAATCGCCGCGGCGGGGGCCGACGCCATTGTCGGGCAGGATGGGCTCGCCGATGCGCTGCGGGCTGCCGTCAACGGGGCGGCACGGCAAAAGGAGTCAATCATGAGCAACCTGACAGACCTGGATCGCGAGGAGCGGATTGGGGACAGCGGCGTTGCGGAACCCCGGCAACTGGACGCTATCGCGGATCGCTCGGCACTGACTTGCCCGACATGTCACGGCGTGCTGTGGCGGTTGCGGGACGATCGGCCATTGCGATACCGCTGTCACACGGGCCACGCCTTCTCCGCGCTGTCGCTCGACGCCGCGAACGCCCAGGAGACTGCCGATGCAATCTGGGGGGCGCTTCGGGCCGTCCATGAACGGATCATATTCGCCCAGGAACGGCAGCAATGGGCCAGGCGCGTGGGCAACCACACCGACGTGGCGATCGAACAGTCACGCATAGACGAGAACGAGAAACTCGCCGAGCTGTTGCGCGCGGCCGCCGGCACGCGCATGAGCTGAACGCGACACGCAACGCGTCAGCGGCTTGCAGCCAGCGTCCCGGCGAACACTCGCTGCGCTATTGCTGATAGGGCGGCGCGACGAATCCCGCAAAACGCTGTTGCGTCACGGCCTTGAAGTCGGCGGACCGGTAGGCATCGCGAATGTCGGACACGAACGGCTTGTTCAGGTCATCGGTCCTGACAGCCACCAGGTTCATGTAGTAGTCGGGCACCTTCTCCAGCGCCAGTGACGACGTCAGCTTGAGCCCGGCCGCGAGCGCGAAATTGCCATTCACGAAGGCGTAGTCCACGTCATCAAGCGAGCGGGGCAACTGGGCGGCCTCCAGCTGGATCAGCTTGAGCCTGTGCGGATTGCCGTCGATGTCGCGCTCGCTTGCCCGCACGGGATCGGTGCCGGGCTTGAGCGTGACCCAGCCGATCTGCGCAAGGATGGCGACGGCGCGCGCCAGATTGGTCGGATCGTTGGGCAGCGATACGGTGGCGCCGGGCTTCACTTCGCCCAGCGTCTTGTGCTTGTGGCTGTAAATGCCGATCGGCGCCGTGGGCACCTGGATCAGCGCCGACAGTTGAAGCTTGCGATCCGCCGAGAACTTCTTCAAATACACCGAGTTCTGGAAGGCGTTGGCATCGATGGCGCCGTCGGCCAGCGCGAGATTCGGCTGCACGTAGTCGCTGAACTCGACAATCGTCACCTTGTAGCCGCGCTTTTCCAGAATCGGCTTGATGCCATAGCGCACCTGGTCCGCGTAAGGCCCCGCCGTGGCGCCGAAGCGGATTTCCTTCCTGTCGGCGTCTGCGGCCTGCGATCCCTGCACGATACCGAACGCCAGCAACGCGGCGACCAGCTTGACCCCGGTCTTGATGAACATGTGGCTCCTTTTCTCTTGTGATATCAGAACTGGCGGAACGCGGCGGCGGCATGCCGTTGGGGCAGCCGGTCGCCGCTGGAAAACAGCTTGTGCCGTAGCGAACCCTCGGCATACGCGGTCTTGTAGCGGCCCCGATCCTGCAACGCGGGAACGACCAGGTCCACAAAGTCCTGGTGGCTTTCGGGCGCCACCGTGCGGCTTAGATTGAAGCCGTCGATGCCGGTCTCGTCGACCCATTCGGCAAGCGTGTCCGCTACCTGCGACGCGTCACCGACGATGGCCGGATAACGTCCGCCCAGCGTGAACAGGTCCAGCAGCTTGCGGCGCGTCCAGCCGTGCTGCGCGGCGGTGCGGGTGGCCGATTCGATGGCGTTGCCGCCGCCGTAGTCAACGGGATCGTCGAGGCCATAGCGGCCAAAGTCCACGCCGGTGCTGGCGGCAAAGTGGGCGAGCCCGGCTTCGCGGCTGGCGTAGTCGCGGTATTCGGCATGTTTTTCTCGGGCTTCCGCCTCGGTGCGGCCGGTGACCACCGCCGCGCCCATGAATACCTTCACGTCGTCCGGATGACGGCCGGCAGCCACAAGCTGCTCGCGCAACGCGGTCACCGTCTTGCGCGCCGTGTCCTTGCTGGGCGGCGAGATGAAGACGCATTCCGCATGGCGTGCCGCAAATCGCTGCCCCCGGCCGGAGCTGCCGGCCTGGAACAGTACCGGCGTGCGCTGTGGCGACGGCTCGGACAGGTGGTAGCCGTCCACCTTGTAGTACCGGCCGTGGTGGCTCACCTTGCGCACCCTGGCCGGATCGGCGAAGACGCGCGCGGCCTTGTCGCGCCGCACGGCGTCGTCCTGCCAGCTGCCTTCCCAGAGCTTGTAGAGCACCTCCAGATATTCGTCGGCGCGGTCGTAGCGTTCGTCATGGGCAAGCTGCGCGTCCAGTCCCATCGCGCGCGCGGCGCTGTCGAGGTAGCCCGTCACGATATTCCAGCCCACGCGGCCGCGCGTGAGGTGATCCAGCGTCGAGAACCGGCGCGCCAGCAGGTACGGCTGCTCGTACGTCAGGTTCACCGTGACCCCAAAGCCAAGATGCCGCGTGGCGGCGGCCATGGCCGGCACGATCAGCAGCGGGTCGTTCACGGGAAGCTGCACCGATTCCTGCAGCGACACATCGACGTTGTTGCGATATACGTCGTACACGCCAACGATATCGGCGATAAACAGGCCGTCGAACAGGCCACGCTCCAGCGTACGCGCCTGGTCGATCCAGTATTCGAGCGTGTTGTAGTCGGCAGACCGGTCCCGCGGATGCGTCCACAGGCCATGGTTGATATGCCCGACACAGTTCATGTCGAAGGCGTTGAGCAGGATGTGCCGCCGTTGCGAACCATCGTCCATCACCATCAGATGGCTCCATGCCGGGGCGGCAGCGTGTCGTTCAAGTGGAAGTTGCCGATGGCGTGGTATTTCCAGCGTACCGGGTCGTGCAGCGTATGCGTGCGGGCGTTGCGCCAGAAGCGGTCCAGCCCCTGGTTGTCGAGGGTGGCCGATGTGCCGCCGAGCTCGAACAGCCGCGTGCCCGCCAGCAGCGACGCGGTGGTGGTCGATGCGCGGGCGGCAGCCACTGCCAGCGATGCCTGCGCCACGCTTTGCTCGTCGGGCGCCGCCTGGGCGGCATTGGTGGCGCGGCCGGCCCGGCGCACCAGGGCTTCGGCCGCCCGCAGCCTGACCTGGACGTCGCCAACATGATGGATGGTCAACGGGTCCTGCGATGCGCTCGCCACGCCCGCATCGATCCACGGCCGCGCGTGGTCGCGCACATACGGCAGCGTGGCGGCAAACGCGCCCCGTCCGATACCCAGATCGATGGCCGCGTGCAGCAACTGGGCGAACGGGCCAATCGTCGTGGGCCGCTCGAACGATGCGAGGAAGGGCACCACCCAGTCGCCGTCGATCCGCACATTGTCGAAGGTGACCGACCCGCTGCCGGTCACGCGCTGGCCGAAGCCGTCCCAGTCGTCGGTGATGCTGACGCCCTCGGCCGTGCGGGGGACAAAGGCCAGCCATGTCACGTCGCGGCCGTCTTCCTGGGTCACCACCAGCGTGGGAATCCAGTGCGCATACAGTGCGCCGGTGCAGTAGAACTTCTGGCCGTCCACCCGGAAGCCGTCGCCATCGCGCGTCAGCCGGGTGCGTCTCCTGAAATCCTTGTGGCCGATTTCGGCCAGCGCATTGCCGAAACGGTCGCCAGCCAGCGCGCGCTGGTAAAAGAAGGCCTGCTGGGCAGGCGTGCCGCCTACGCGCAATACCTCCAGCGCGTAGAAATGGTTCTGCGGGATCTGCCCGAGCGATCCGTCCGCCGCGGCGATGATGGCAATGACCTCCGCCAGCGTCACACTGGAAACCCCCGCACCGCCGTGCGCGCGGGGTACGGTGATGCCCCACAGGCCGCTGGCGCTGAAGGCGTCCAGTTCGTCCCACGGCAACAGGCGCTCGCGGTCCCGTCTGGCGGCGCCGGGCGCGAATTGCGCGGCCAGCCGGTGCGCGATCGCAATGGCCTCGGCATCGTCCGCAACGACATGGGGCGCGGCGGTGGGCGCGGCGGCGGGGGCCACCCGGCCATCTGCGGGGGGCGGGGTCAGTAGCAACGACATGTCAGTTCCAGGAATGCCGCTTGGGCAGCGCGTTGTTCAGGTGATAGTTGCCGATCAGATGCAGCTTCCAGCGCACCGGGTCGTGCAGCGTGTGAGTGCGGGCATTGCGCCAGTGGCGGTCAAGGTTGTGTCTCGCCCGCGTGGCCGACGAACCGGCCAGCTCGAACAGCTTCTCGCTCGCATGGAGCGCGGCCTCGGTGGTCAGAACCTTGGCTTCGGCCACGGCAACCGACGCGCGGGCGCTCGATGCGTCGGTGAGCGGCTGTGCGGCGATCTCGTCCAGCGTGAGCCCGGCTTCGCGCAGCACGGCGCGGGCGCCTTCGATGTCGATGGCCAGCCGGCCGACGTCTGCGATCAGGTGGGGATCATCGCTGGCGCGTGCCACGCCGGCATCGACCCAGGGGCGGGCGTGTTCACGCACGAAGGCCACCGCATCGTCAAAGGCCGCCTGGGCGATACCCAGGTCGATGGCGGCCTGGATCAGTTGCGAGTTGGGGCCATAGAGCCCGGGCTTGCCGGCAAGTTGCCAGAGCGGGATCACGTCATCGGGCGCGATGGATACCTGGTCGAATACCACGGTGCCGCTGGCGGTGGTGCGCTGGCCGAAGGACGACCAGTCGTCGATCACGGTCAGGCCGGCGGCGTCGCGCGGCACCCAGACCTGCACGGGGCGGTCATCGTCGTCCAGCGCGCGCGTCGGCACGCGATGCGCGTACAACGCCCCCGTCGAGTAGTAACGCTTGCCGCTGAGCCGCAACCCCTGGGCTGTCCGCTGCAGGCGCGTGGTGCCGTCGAGGATGGTGCGGCTGCCCGCCGAACGCCGCTCGGGGCCGGCATTGCCAAGCCGCTGGCCGGCCAGTACTTCGGCATAAAAGCGTCGCTGCTGCGCATCGGTCCCGGCTTCACGCAGTACGCCAAGCAGGCCAAAGTGATTTTGCGGGATCTGGCCCAGCGACGCGTCGGCCGCGCTGAGGATTGCGAAGACCTCGGCCAGCGTCGCGAACGACACGTCGGCGCCGCCATGGGCCTTGGGCACCGTGATGCCGCCCAGACCGCTCTCGGACCACAGATCCAGCTCGTCCCACGGCAGCACACGTTCACGATCGCGGGCCGATGCACCCTGTCGATAGATGCCGGCCAGCGTATGCGCGGCTTCGATGGCTTCGGCGTCGGTGCGGATGCGTCGCACGCGGGACGGGTCGGGCAGGCGCGGCTCGCGCCGGCCTGTGGTGGCGGGCGCCACCGCGTGAATGTCGGAAAGGTCGGTCATGGCGTATCGATGGAATGCGCGGCGCGGGCTGGCGGACCGCCCGCCCTGTGCGGTGTCATCAGCCAGGGCCCCGGCGCGGCATGGTTCCGACACCATACTGCGGCGGGTCCGGTACACGAACGACGCGTTTTTTCTATCCAAACGCGACCGGAGCGCATAAGGCCATGCGCATTCCGTCGATGGGCGGCAATGCCGCGCGCAGGGTGGCCGGCCTGGTGGCGCGGCTGCGCCGTCCGCGCTAGCCCTTGCGCCGGCGGCCTGGCGCATCCACCCGATACTGGCCGGGCATGCCCTTCCAGGCGCAGCGGTCGCCACCGCCACCCAGTTCGCACGCCAGCGCCGACAGCATCATGGTGGCCAGTATCAGCAGTCGATGCAGCATGGTGGCCCGGTTACTTGCGGTCGATGTCGAGCACGGCCTGTGCAAACGCCGTGGGCGCTTCCTGCGGCAGGTTGTGGCCGATGCCGCCCGTGATGTCGCGATGCTCGTAGCGCCCCGTGAACTTGCTCTTGTAGGCGCTGGGCGCCGGGTGCGGCGCACCGTTGGCGTCGCCTTCCATCGTGATGGTGGGCACGCCGATGGTGGGCCCCGTGGCGAGCTTCTTCTCGATGTCGTCGAACTTCGACTCGCCCTCGACCAGGCCCATGCGCCAGCGGTAGTTGTGAATCGTGATGGCCACATGGTCGGCGTTGTCCAGCGACACGGCGCTGCGCGCGAACGTGGCGTCATCGAACTTCCACTGCGGCGACGCGAGCTTCCAGATCAGCTTGGCAAAGTCATGCGTGTACTTCGTGTAGCCCGCCGCGCCGCGGTCCGTGGCGAAGTAGAACTGATACCACCATTGCAGTTCGGCCTCGGGCGGCAGTGGCAGCTTGCCGGCAGCCTGGCTGCCGATCAGGTAGCCGCTGACCGAGACCAGGCCACGGCAGCGGTCGGGCCACAGCGCGGCCATGATGTCGGCGGTGCGGGCGCCCCAGTCGAAGCCGGCCACGACGGCGGTGCGGATCTTGAGTGCGTCCATCAGCGCAATCATGTCGACCGCGATGGCTGACGGCTGGCCGTTGCGCTTGGTCTCCGGCGACAGGAACGTGGTGGTGCCGTAGCCGCGCAGGTGCGGGATGATCACGCGGTAGCCACGCTGTGCCAGCAGGGGCGCGACATCGACGAAGGCGTGAATGTCGTACGGCCAGCCGTGCAGGAGCAGGGCCACCGGGCCGTCGGCCGGGCCCAGTTCGGCATAGCCGACGTTGAGCACGCCGGCGTTGACCTGATTGATGGTGGCGAACGACGTATGCGTGCCGGGCGTGACCGGCGCCAGTGGCGCGGCCTTCGACACGCCCGACTGCGCGTGCGCGGACCCAATCACGCCAAGCTGGGCGGCAGCCAGCGCCAGGCCGGCGGTGCCAAGAAAGTTGCGGCGCGGCAAATCGATGGTCTTGCTCATGTTTTCTCCTTTGCGTCTGACGCTAGCGTTCTACTTCGAGGGTGGCTTGTATTTCGCTTCTATCGGGCCGAAGCGCCCTCCCACATCGCGATGCCGAAGGGCTCGGTAGGGGCCTTCGACGGACGTCCCGTGCTGGAGGGTTGGCACGAGTCTAGGGAGGTGCCGCAAGCCGCATGTGTCGGCCTGCCCCGTTTTTGTATCGCTGTGTATGCAGACCCGGGCCGCTCGATATGCGGATACAAATCCGCCGCTCAAATCCGCGCCCATACGTCTTTGGTATGACCCCGGCATGCCGATGCGCTACGGCTGTCGGACCAACGGGCAATGCACACCGGGGCCGGGCATGCCTACCATGTGCGCACGGGGCACGCGGGTGTTGGCCCTGGGGAGAGACATCATGGATCAAGCCAATGGGCTCGAACTGGTCCGGCTGCGCGCGGCGGCGTCCGCGCTGAGCCAGGACGCACGGCTGTGGCGCTGGTTTTCCGACCAGATGGAAGAGCACCGGCTCATTTGCGAACGCAACCGGGACTGGTGGCATATCACCGTCGCCGGGCGCGAACTGGCCTGCGACCGATCCTTCGATGTCGCCGTGCGCGCGGCCTACGCGCTGAGCCGCGCGCTGGAAGCCGTGTAGCCGTCGTTGCAGGGGCGCCATGGGGCCCCTCTGCGGCGCCAGCACCACACAGTCGTTTGCAATTTCATCGAAAGCGTCGATAATTCCGCTTCGCGTTGGGCGGGCCGACGTCGATATCGCGCCGTTTCCCGGCAATTTCATCGAATCCTTGTGCATCTTCGGTCATCCGGCTGGGGCACGGTCCGTTCTGCTGCGTCACGCGCAGCGCCTGGGGTCGCCCCCGCAAGCCCCGGGCAGAACGTCCATGCATAGTGAGAACCACGATGAACAGCAGTGCCGCCTTGATGCGGGAACCGACCGACGACGGTGTCGTACTGGTCGTCGATGACGACCTCGACGTGCGGCGCGCCCTCTCGGGGCTGTTCCGCTCGGTCGGGCTCGCCAGCGAGTCCTTTAGCTCGGGCGAGGAACTGCTGGCCCACGAATTTCCGGACCAACCCACCTGCATCGTGCTCGATGTGCGCCTGCGCGGCGCCAGCGGGCTGGACCTGCAGGGTCATCTCAACCGCGCCGGCAAGAGCGCGTCGATCGTGTTCATCTCGGGCTACGGCGACGTGCCGATGACCGTGGCCGCCATGAAGGCGGGCGCCGTCAATTTCATTGCCAAGCCGTTCCGCGAACAGGATCTGCTCGATGCCGTCAACGAGGCATTGCAGCGCGACCGCGACCGCCGCCAGGCCAGCTCGCAGACCCAGTTGCTGCGGGAGCGCCTCGATACCCTGACCGGCCGCGAGCGCGAAGTCATGAAGCTGCTGGTCCACGGCCTGATGAACAAGGAAGTGGCGGACGAACTCGGCATCAGCCAGGCCACCGTCAAGATCTACCGCGGGCAGGCCATGCGCAAGATGCAGGCGCGAACCTTTGCCGAACTGATTCTGATGGCCCAGGCACTGGGCATGGTGACGCCGGGCACAGGCCCCGGCGGCGACGGCGGCCCCGACGCCGACGCGGACTGACGGGCGAGTCATGGCGGCCAGCACCGTTCAGGCGGGCTGCGCCGCGCCCATGATCCGCTGACCCAGTGCGATCCCCCACTTGACCAGGCGCCGGTCGGCCGGCAGCTGGTCCTGTTCCCATGCAGCCAGCGCCGCGTCGATACCGTCCGCACCCTCCGCCTTGTCAACGGCGCGCCCCTGCAGCGCCCGCGCCAGCGCCACGGCGTTGGCCGCGGCCTTGCCGGCCCCGGCGCCGGTGTGCGGGCGCGCCACGAACGCCGCGTCGCCCAGCAGCACCACGCGCCCGAACACCATGCGCGGGACCTCGTAGTCGTGAATCAGCTGCAGGAACGGATCGGGCGTGGCGGTGACCAGCCCCGCCAGCGCGGGCGCCAGCACATCCAGCGCGCCCATCTGGAGGTTGCGTATCTCGGCGTCGCGCATGGCGCCGGGCGGCAGGGAATAGTTGTGGCGCTGGCCCACGCGGTCCTGCAGCAGCGCATCGAGTTCCGGCCCCTGCGCGATCTTGCGATACCAGACCCAGTTCTGCCGGCGCTCGCCGGGCCGCACGCTGCCGTCTTCGCCCGGAATCCGGTACGACAGGAACTGGTGCGCCCGGCCGTCCTGGAACACGAAGCTGTTGCGCAGCAACGGCTCGCTGACGCTCGGGAGCGCCGTTTCGGACAGAACGCCGCGCCACGCCGCATATCCGGCGTAGGTGGGCCGGGCACCGGGCAGAAGCTGTGCGCGCACCGCCGACAGTGGGCCGTCGGCGCCAATCAGCAGGTCGCCTTCTTCGGCGTGGCCCGACGCGAAGCGCGCCGTTACCCGGCTGCCATGCTGCGCGAACGCCGTGAAGGTTTCGCCGGCACGCAGCGTGGCGGGGTCCACGGCGCGGCGCAAGCGCAGGTAGAGGCCGTTCCAGGCGATCTGGGTCTGCGGCATGTACGCGCGTCGCTCGGCGCCGTTCCGGTCCACGAACACGCGGTCGCGCGACGGCACGCCGAAATCGGCGCCCGGATCGATTCCGGCGAAGTCGAGCGCGTCGATAACCGCTGGCTGCAGCACCAGGCCGCCGCCACGGCTGTCCAGTTCCTGGGGAGACCGCTCGAAGACGACGACGTCCCAGCCGGCTGCCCGCAGGCAGACGGCGCTGAACAGGCCGCCAAGCGAGCCGCCGATGACGAGGGCGCGGGGGCGTGGTGGTGTGCGCATGGTTGACTCCGGGTGGAAACGAGATATGTGAAATGGGGACGGGGGACGGGAAAGCGGCTCAGGGCGCAATCAGGTGGCGCAGCCGCTCGCCGGCCAGCGGCATGTCGCGCAGGCGCTGGCCCGTGGCATCGAACAGGGCATTGCCGATGGCGCCGGCGGTCGGGCCCATTGCCGCTTCGGCCACACCCAGGAACGGGGTGCCGGGGCGATCCACCAGATGCACGCGCACCTGCGCGGGTACCGCGGAAAAGCGCAGGATCGGATAGCTGCCCCAGTCGAAGCTGCGCACGCCATTGGCGTCGAAGCGCAGTTGCTCGTAGAGCGTCCAGCTGGCCGATTGCAGGATGCCGCCCTCGATCTGGTTGCGCACGCCATCGGGATTGACGATCTGTCCACAGTCCACCGCCACGTCGGCGTGTGTCAGCCGAACTTGGCCCGTATCGCGTTCCACGGCCACTTCCACCGCCATCGCCACGTAGGCCATCAGGTTCTTGTACTTGCCGAAGGCGAAACCCACGCCGTGTCCGGGCTTGCGCTGGCGGCGCGGCCAACCGAACCGCTGTGCCGCCAGACGGATCACGTCGAGCGCGCGGGGGTCGTCCATGTGGCGGATGCGGAATGCCACCGGGTCGGTGTCCGCCGCACGTGCCAGGTCGTCCATGAAGGTCTCGATGGTGAACACGTTCATGTGCGCGCCCAGCGACCGCATGGCCGACGTGCGTAGCGGCATGGTCGGCGAGAAGTTGTTGACGATATGGCTCGCGGGCAGCCGGTAGAGCGGAATCGCGTTGCGGTCGCCGCCGCCCTCGGGTTGCAGCATCGGCGTGGACGGCGCCGGCTTGAACGGCCGCGCGAGCTGCGTGGCAGGCAGCAGCCGGCCGGCGTTGACCACCCGTTCGTTGTGGGAACTGCTCCACAGCGCATAGTCCCAATCGACGATCGTGCCGTCGGCCGACAGCGATGCCTTGACGTGCGTGACCATGGCCGGTGTGAAGTGGTCCCACATGTGTTCCTGGTCGCGCATCCATTGCACGCGCACCGGGCGCCCCGGCAGGGCGCGGGCCAGCAGCGCGGCGTGCGCGGCCACGTCGTCGGCGCCGTTGTGGCCATAGCAGCCCGAGCCCTCCACATGCACGCAGCGGACGGCATCCTTGGGCAGCGACAGCATCTCGGCCAGGCCGTCGCGCAGCGGGTAGACCCCCTGCGAATGGGTCCAGACGGTCAGTTTGCCGTCCTGCAGATGACCCACCGCGCACGACGGGCCGATCGATCCGTGCATCAGGTAGCGTTTCGTGCAGGTGGCCTCCAGTGTCTTCGCCGCCGGCGGCATCGGCGCCCTGGTGTCCGCAATCACGATGCGCTCCGTGGCGATCTGGCGCAACTGCGCCGCCACCTGGTCTGGCTGGGGCAGGGCGCGGCCCTTGCCCCAGCGGCACCCGGCCGACAGCGCGCGCTGGGCCTGCACCGCCTGCCATTCGCGCTGGGCCACCACGGCCAGCATGCTGCCGTCGCGCACGATGGCGATAAAGCCGGGCGTGGCGCGCGCGCCGGCTTCGTCCACGGACAGCAGCGGCGCCTCGTAGGCCGGCGGCAGGACCACGCGGGCATGCACCATGCCAGGCATCTTCAGGTCCTGCACGTAGCTGGGTCCACCGGTTACCTTGCCGGGGATATCCAGGCGCGGCATGGCGGTGCCGATCACGGTGAACGATGCCGGATCGCGTAGCGGCGACGTCGGCGTGGCCATCGTGTGCAGGTTCACATGCGGCAGCAGTTCGGCAAACGTGACCGAACGGCCATCGCGGGCCGCGATGCGCGCGTCGCGCGCGGTCAGCGTGGCCGGGTCCGCGCGCAGCACGCGCGCGGCGGCATCGGTCATCAGGCCGCGTACCTGGGCTGCGGCATGCAGCAGCGCGCTGCCGCTGTCGGCCATCGTATGGCTGCCGGCGGTCAGTCCTTCGTCCGGCAGCCGCACGGTGTCGGCCGTCAGGAACGTGATGCGGCGCGGATCGATCTGCAGTTCCTCGGCGGCCACCTGCAGCAGCGCGGTGCGAATACCGGTACCGAGTTCGACCTTGCCCGTATGGACGGTGACGGCGTTGTCAGGTGCCACGCGGATCCAGGCGTCCAGATACGGGTTGGTCTTCAGGCTGCCGGGCAGCTTTTCGAGCCCCTTGCCCACGTGAATGGCCGCGCCTTCGTCGGCCAGCACCATCTGCGCCAGCGCCTGCCTGCCCGGCAGTAGCGAGAAGCCCACCAGCAGCGAGCCGGACACAATGAAGGCGCGCCGGCCCGGATTGGCCACGTTCGCGATGTCGTCTACGGGATCCATCATGCGGCCTCCGTGGCGGGTTTGATGCCGGTCTTGCCGGCATCCGCCACTGCGCGAATGGCTGCGAGGATGCGCATATGCGTGCCGCAACGGCACAGGTTGGGCTCCATGTGCGCGCGGATCTCGGCATCGTCCGGATGCGGGTTGCGATCGAGCAGCGCCTGGGCGCGCATGATCATCCCGGCGATGCAATAGCCGCATTGCGCCGCCTGGTGATCGATGAACGCCTGCTGCAGCGCGCCGGGCTTGCGCGCGCTGCCAAGGCCCTCGATGGTCCGCACCGGGCGCTTGCCCACGGCCGACACCGGCAGCAGGCACGAGAAAGTCGGCTGGCCATCGACGATCACGGTACAGGCGCCGCATTGGCCCAGGCCGCAGCCGAACTTCGCGCCGTTGAGCCGCAGGTCTTCGCGCAAGGCATAGAGCAGCGGCGTGGCGGGATCGATGTCGAGGGAATGGGTGGTGCCGTTGACGGTGAGCTGGATCATTGCGGGGCATCTCCCTTGCGGATGTCGGTAACGGCCTGCGCAACGTCGTTCCACGGCGGCAGGCGGGAATAGGTGGCCCGCAGATAGACGGTCAGGTCCGCGATCTGGCGATCATCCAGGGCCTGGTGGAACGCGGGCATGAAGTGCAGGGCGTCCTCGCCTTCCCATGGCACGCCTTGCAGGATCATCTGGATGGCGTTGCGCGGCGTGGTGGCATGGATGGCGCTGCTGGTGGCCAGGCTTGGCCGGTCGCCGAATTGCTGCATGGGCGACCGATCGCCGTGGCACGACGCACAGGCGCCGGCAAACAGCACCTGGCCACGCTGGACGGCCTGCGTATCGACGGGTGCGCTGCCGGGGCCGGCCTGCCGGGGGGCGGGTTTGCGCAGGCCCAGCAGATAGGCGGCAATGGCTTCGGCATCGGCCTGCGGCACGGTGCCCAGTTCGCGGGTCACGGGCAGCATCGGCCCGGCCGCGGCCCCATGTGCCGACGAGACACCGGTGCGCAGGTAGGTCACCAGTTCCGGCGCTGTCCACGGCACGGGGCCATGCGCCAGGGCGGCCAGCGACGGTGCCTCCCAGCCGTCGATCACCCCGCCTTCGAACGCCTGGCTCCATTTCTCCCCGCCGATCAGGTTCAGCGGCGTGTGGCACGCAGCACAGTGGCCGGGGCCGTCAACCAGGTACCGCCCGAGGTTCCATTGCGCGCTGCGCGAGGTATCGGGGGCCTGCGGGCCGGGCCGCAGGAACAGCACGTTCCAGAACGCCACCAGCGGGCGGAAATTCAGCGGGAACACCAGCGCGTTGGCTGGCGTGCGGGCCTGTACCGGATCGCGCCGCATCAGGTACGCGTAGGCCGCCGCGATATCGTCGTCCGACATGCGCGTGAAATGGATATACGGAAAGGCCGGGTAGAGCTGGTGCCCATCGCGGGCGATACCACGGCGCATGGCGCGCGTGAATGCCTCGGGCGACCAGTTGCCGATGCCCGTTTCCGGGTCGGGCGTGATGTTGGTGGAGTAGATCGTGCCAAACGGCGTGGCCAGCGGCAGGCCGCCCGCAAACGGCTTGCCGCCCCTGGCGGTGTGGCATACCGCGCAATCACCCTGTGCCACCACCTGGGCGCCGCGCAGCACGCGTTGCCGGTCGAACGATGCCGGAGCCGGTGGTGCCACCGGCGCGATAGCCGGCTCCCACATCAGGTACGCGGCCATTGCGATGGCCAGCATGGCGGCAATGAGGAGGATGGATAACCATCGGCGTGGCAACGGCATCTGGGGGCTCCCGTGGATTCCTGTGTCTTGTTGACAGGCATCGTAGAAGTCAGGGCAGGGTGGCTTCAATTGCCGCGTGGTCGGTGACGCGCTAAACGAAGGTATGAGATGGGAGCGGTCAGGCGTGTGGTGGCGGGCGCAATGGCTGACTCCCCTCGGCCGTGTGGGCGAGGGGAGTCAGCCAGGTCAGGCGCGGCAGCGGGCGCCTAGCGCAGCAGGTTGGTTTTCGCCAGTTCGACCAGTTCGTCGGCGCGGCCGTTCATGACGGCCTTCAGCGCCCACAGGCTGAAACCCTTGACCTGTTCCGCCTTGAGCGCGGGCGGCATGGCCAGCTCCTGGGTGTTGGTCACGACGTCGAGCAGGGCCGGCCCATCGTGCGCCAGCATCGACGCAACGGCATCCGGCAATAGCCGCGGGTCTTCCACGCGCTGCGCGTGCACGCCCACCGCGCGAGCCATGGCAGCGAAATCCGGGTTCTGCAGCGAGGTGCCGCTCTCCAGAAAGCCCGATGCCTTCATCTCCAGCGCCACGAAGCCCAGCACGCTGTTGTTGAAGATCACCACCTTGACCGGCAGCCCCTGCTGCACGAGCGTGAGGAAGTCGCCCATCAGCATGGCAAAGCCACCGTCGCCGGACAGGCTCACCACCTGCCTGTCGGGGAAGGCGGCCTGCGCGCCGATGGCCTGCGGCAGCGCGTTGGCCATCGACCCGTGCGCCAGCGATCCGATCAGCCGGCGCCGGCCATTCATGTGCAGGTAGCGTGCCGCCCAGATGGTGGGCGTGCCCACGTCGAACGTGAAGATCGCATCGTCGGCGGCCTGCTCGCTGACCAGCCGGGCCAGGTATTGCGGATGGATCGGGCGCCGGCCGCTGTCGCCGGTGGCCAGGTCGTCCAGCTGCTTGCGTGCGTCGCGGTAGTGGCGCACGCTCGCATCGAGGAAGGCGGTGTCGGCCTGCGGGGTCAGGCGTGGCTGCAGCGCGTCGAGCGTGGCGGCCACATCGCCCACGAGGCCGAGATCCAGCCGCGTGCGACGCCCCAGGTTTTCCGGCCGTACGTCGATCTGCACCACGCGGGCTCGTTCGGGATAGAACTGGCGATACGGGAAGTCGGTGCCCAGCATGACCAGCGTGTCGCAGTTTTGCATGGCGTGGTAGCCGGAACTGAAGCCGATCAGCCCCGTCATGCCCACGTCGTAGGGGTTGTCGTATTCGATGAATTCCTTGCCGCCCAGCGCGTGCACCACCGGCGCCTTCAGTGTCTCGGCCAGCCGCACCACCTGGTCGTGCGCGCCGGCGCAACCGCGCCCGCACAGCAGCGTGGTGCGCTGGCCGCCACGCAGCAGTTCGGCCAGTGCGTCCAGCGAAGCGGCGTCGGGCACCACCACGGGCGCGGGCAGCGTCATCGACGCCGGTGCGGATATCCCTGCCGTCGCAACGGCCCGCAGCGCCACGTCACCGGGAATGACGATGACCGCCACGCCCCGACGCCCCACGGCCGCGCGAATCGCGGTCTCGAGCACGCCGGGCAGCTGCTCCACGCTGGACACCAGTTCGCAATAGTGGCTGCATTCGCGGAACAGCTGCTCGGGATGCGTTTCCTGGAAATAGTTGCGGCCGATCTCGGCGCTTGGAATGTGTGCGGCAATGGCCAGCACCGGCACGCGTGAGCGATGGCAATCGAACAGCCCGTTGATCAGGTGCAGGTTGCCCGGCCCGCAGCTGCCGGCGCACACGGCAAGGTTGCCGGTCAGGTGCGCTTCCGCGCCGGCCGCGAAGGCAGCGGTTTCCTCGTGCCGGGTGTGGATCCAGTCGATGTCGCCGCGCTGGCGCAGCGATTCGGTCAGTCCGTTGAGGCTGTCGCCAACGACGCCGAAGATGCGGCGAACGCCGGCGCCGTGCAGCACCGAGGTGATCAGATCGGCTGCATTTTCCGTGGCCATGCTGTGCTCCTTGTCCGGAAGGGATGCCTGTCAGATAAGCCAGGCAGCGAAAGATTCAACCTAGCCTACGTCGGGCAGATCCGCCAGCCTTGTATTCCGGTGGCCGCACTTTCGAATTCGCACGGTACGCCGGGGCGGCTACTGCTGGCGCGGAATCGAGAAGGCAAAGCGGCTGCCGTGCGGCGCCAGCGCCTCGGCGCGCAACTGGCCGCGATGCGCTTCGACAATCGACTTGCAGATGGCCAGCCCCATGCCCATGCCGTTGACCTTGGTGGTGTAGAACGGCTCGAACACCTGCTCGGCAAGGTCCGGCCCGATGCCGGTGCCGGTGTCGGCTACGCTGACTTCCAGCCACTGGTCATCGACCAGGCGCGTGGCGAGGTGCAGCAAGCGTGGCCTGTCGTGGATCTCGCCCATGGCGTCGATGGCGTTGACCACCAGGTTCAGGATCACCTGCTGCAACTGGATGTCGTCGCCAAAGGCATGCGCGGGTTCGGCATCGAGCGACAGTTTCAGTGCAATCTGGCGCCGCTCGAACTCGTTGCGCGAAATCGCCAGGATATGGCGGATGGCCTGGTGGATGTCCACCTGGGCCAGCACCGGCGCGGCGTTGCGCGTCAGCGCCTGCAAGCTGCGGATCATGTCGCCTGCGCGCTGGCCTTCGCTGCGGATCGCCTCCAGCCCTTCGCGCGCATTGGCGATGTCGGGCGTGGGCCGGGCCAGCCAGCGCAGGCTGGCGCCGGCATTCGACACGATCGACATCAGTGGCTGGTTCACCTCGTGCGCGATCGACGCGGTCAGTTGGCCCACCGTGGTGGCGCGCGCTACGCGGGCCAGGTCGGCCTGGGCGCTGCGCAGCGCGTCTTCGGCCTGGCGGCGCGCGGTGATGTCCGTCACCGTGCCCACGTAGTCCAGTTCGCCATCGTCGCCGGGCAACGGCTTGCCGATGGCGGCCAGGTAGCGGATCGATCCGTCGGACCGCACGATGCGGTGCTCCACGCGGACGGTGGCCTGCCGCGCGACATGGGTCTCGGTGACGTGCCGCACCATCTCGCGGTCCTCGGGATGCATGTGCGACAGGAAGACCGCGAACGGCAGGTCGTGCTGGTCGGGGTCGAGTTCGTAGATGCGGCGCAGTTCGTCCGAGCCCGTGAAGCGGTCGCGCTTCAGGTCCCAGCGCCAGCTGCCCGTGTGGCTGACACTTTCGCCCATGGCCAGCGATGCCTCGCTGGCGCGCAGTTCGCGCTCCACCTGCTGGCGGCGTTCGTTTTCGGCCAGCAGGTCGTCGTAAAGCCGTGCCGTGCGCAGCGAGATGGCCGCCTGCGAGGCGATCAGCTCCAGCACGCGCGTGCGGTCCAGCGTGAAGGCGTCGCGCACCAGGCGGTTTTCAAGGTAGAGCGCGCCGATGGCCTCGTTGTGGCGCAGCATCGGAATGCACAGCGCGGAGATGTCCGCCATGCCCGCCAGTTCCGCCGGCTCCGACAGCTCCGCCCGGTGGGCGGCCAGCCCGAAGTACGGGTCGGTCGCAAACGGGTTGGCGCCGGCCGACGTGCCGGCCATGGCGGCCTGTCCCGTGCGTACCGCCGTATGGAGCATGGTCACGGGCAGTGCGCTGGTGGTGACCGGGTCTTGGGTGACGCGCACATGAATGCCATCGGCCGTGGTGTCCGCGCTGGCCTCGACGACCGGCCCTTCGGGGCGCATGCGGATCAGCAGGCCGCGTTGGGCGCCGGCGTACTCGAGCACGATCGTCATCAGCTTGTCGATCAGGCGGTCGAGACGGATTTCCTCGCTCAGTGCCCGGGATGCCTTGATCACGCTCTCGGCATCGAGCGTCTGCGCGCTGGTGCCCAGATGCCAGGTACGCAGTGGCGTGGCCTCCACGATATCCGGATGGTCGGATTCCAGTTGCCGTGCCTTGCCGACGGCGCCCCAGCGCAGGTATGCGTCGCGCGCATGGCGACGATGCGCGGCGGCGGCCGATGCCAGCCCATGCGCGTCGCCGAGCCGCGCCGCGCGCTCGTGGGCCATGGCCGCAACCTGCACGAAGCCGTGCGCGGTGGCATGGGCGATGGACCGTTCGTAGCGCGACATGGCCGTCAGCGCGTCGCCTTCCAGCCGGGCCAACTCGGCCTCCACCAGCAGCGCCTTGTCGGCGAACGTCAACGGGTTGGTTTGCGCCCAGTCGCGCAGCTTGCGGGCGTCGGCACGCAGCATCTGCCAGGCTGCCGCATCGGGCGCGGCCGGCGATGCGTCGAGCTGGGCGGCAAGCGTCAGCGCACGCATCAGGTGGAAGTCGAGCTGATGGATATGGGCCGGCGCTGACCATGCGAACGTGGCCGCGTGGTCGAGACACCGCGCGGCCGCATCGACATGGCCAGCCAGCAGCAGGACGTTCGACCGATACACGGCCTGCCAGAACTCGAACGTGCTGAGGCGTTCCTCGGCGGGCGCCTGACCCGTCGGCACGCCGGCGGCCTGCCACGCAAGCGTCCGCAGCCCCTCGACGAACCGTTGTTGCAGCAGCAGGATGGCCTCCACGTCGCCGAACCGGGCGGCGCGTACGAACTGCAGGCCGCGCGCGATTTCGGCCTCGACCTCGTCGAGCGGATCGCCACGCGCCAGCATGACGGCCACGACATGACAGCACGCATAGCAGGCCGTGGTGATGTCGCCGTGTGCCACGCCCGCGGCAAAGCCGGCCCGTGCGCACTCGATCGAATAGGACAGCGGCTGGGTCCATACGCTGAGCTGGTCCAGCGGCAACAGGGTGCGCGCCTCGTGCCCGGCGTAGCCGGCACGTGTGGTCAGCCGTCGCGCCAGTTCCCCGTAGCGAAAGCCGTCGTGGTATGCCCCATAGCGATGGCACACCAGCACGCCGAGCCAGCCCAGCGACGCGGTGGCCGATGCGCTCATGCCACGTGCCAGCGTGAGCCGCATCATCTGGCACAGCGTGGCGAACGCCAGGTTCGGGTCCGTGAAGCTGGCCGGAATCTGCAGTGCCGCCAGCAGGCCCATGGCGGCGTCGATGCGGGCGTCGGCCACATCCGGCAGGGCAAGCAGGGCGTCTAGCTGCGTGGCGTCTAGCTGCGGCCGGATCTCGGCATATAGCGCATCGCACAGCGCATCGGAGGGATGCGGCGGCAGGTCGATGCCGAAGCCATGCAGCCCCTCGATGGCCTGCTGTACCGCCAGTGCATTCTCGGACCGTCGCATGTGAATTTCGATCTGCAGCCGGTATACGCCGGTCTGCCGCAATGGGCCGGTCGGCCGTTGGAGCAGTTCGGCGGCCAGCGCCAGCGCCTCGTCGAGCCGGCCTTGCAGGAACCAGCAGTGGGCCTGTTCCTCGCGCAGCGAGAACACCAGCCCGTCTGCGGCAGCGGACGGCATGCCCGGCCCGCACGCGCGGCGCAGGCCGCTGTCGATGTACTGCAGCGCCGCGGCGTAGGCGGCCGTGCTGCGAGCGCGCCGCGCGGCGTCCAGAAACAGCGTGGCAATCGCACGGGCGTCGTCGATCGACGTCTGCTGCGTCTCGCCGTGCATCAGCAGGTCTGCGGCACGGAACAGCAGGTCGTCGCGCCCATCGCGCCCGGTCGATTGCGAGAGCAGGCGTCCTGCACGCAGGCTGAGCCGGGCGCGTGCGGTCGCGTCGAGGCCGTCGTGTGCGGCTTCCTGGATGCGGTCGTGCGTGAAGAAGTACGCCTGCTCGGCCAGCATCAGCAGCCCCGCGGCGCGCGCCGGCGCCAGCCGCGCATGCAGTGCGCGTTCGGACAGGTCGAAGATGTCGCAAAGCAGTGCGACCGGAGAATGGCTGCCCAGGCACGCCATGCCGCGCAGGCAGTCGCGCGTTTCCGCCGGCAGCCGGTGCAGCCGCTGGAGGCACAGTTCGGCCACGTTGTCGGTGTAGCTGCGCTGCTCGATGGCCACCAGGTCGAACTGCCAGCTGTCGCCCTGGGGCGAGCAGTGGATCAGCCGTTCGTCGGCCAGCGTCCGCAGGAACTGCCTGACGAAGAACGGGTTGCCCAGCGTCTTGGCGTGGACCCGCTGCGCGAGGGTCTGCACGGCCGGCTCGGGCATGCGCAGGGCCTCGGCGAGCAACGTGGCGACCGATGCCACCGACAGGTTGGGCACGGCGATGTCCCGCACGGCGGACCGCTGGCGCAGTGCGGCCAGCGGCGACGCGTCAGCGGTGCGCGCGCTGCAGACCAGCAGCATGGGCAGCGGCGTCGAGGCATCGGCCAGGCGCGCCAGAAGCTGCAGCGACGGCTGGTCGATCCACTGGATATCGTCGATCAGCAGCACGAAGGGCAGGTCTGGCTGCGCAAACGCCTGCACCAGCTGGCGCATCGCGATGCCGACGTGCACATCGGCATCGGCGCCTTGCGCGGCGGGCGGCGCCGGAAAATCGGCGACCAGCAGTCGCAAGGCCGGCGCGATGCGCGCCGCAACCTGCCCGTAGCTGCCGAGGCCCTGCGCCAGCCGCAGTTGCCACATCCGCACCGCCTCTTCGGGCAGGCCGAGGATCTGATGAACCAGCATGCGGAAGGCATCGGCGAGGACGGCGTAGGGCACGGCCTGGCGGGACGGGTCCGCCTTGCCGGTCGCGCACCACGCGCGCCGCGCCTGCATGGTCTGGAGGAAGGCCTGCGTCAGGGTGCTCTTGCCTGCCCCCGATGGCCCGGCCAGTGCCGCCACGGCCGGTGTGCCACTGGCCTGCACTCTGGCGAACGCGTCGGTCAGGGCGGCAAGTTCGCCATTGCGCTCGTAAAGGCTGTCCGGCAGCGCCAGATCGGCGGAGATGTCGCGCTCGCCGGTTTCGAACGGTTCGATATGGCCATGCGAATGCCATGCATCGACGCACCGGGTCAGGTCGGCGTGCAGTCCGGCGGCGGTCTGGTAGCGGCGCGACGGGCTCTTTTCGAGCAGCTTGAGCACGATTCGCGACAGCATGGACGGCACGCCGGGTGCGATGGCATCGGGCGGCAGCGCCGTGCCGGCGACGTGGCCGTGAATCCATTCGCCAAGGTCATCCGGGTTCCTGACGCCAAACGGCAATTGCCCGGTCAGCAACTGGTAGACGATGACACCCAGCGCGTAGAGATCGCTGCGTGCGTCGATGGCATGCCGCGTGCGCCCCGTGTGCTCGGGCGACATGTACGCCGGGGCTTCGCCCGCCAGCATGGTCAGGGCGGGGCGGTCGGCATCGGGCTGCGAGGCGTGGATGGCAAAGCCGAAGCGGCCGATCCGGCAGCGTCCCGCGTCATCGACGAACAGGCTGCACGGCGTGATGGCGCGATGCACGAGGCCGCACTCGTGTACGGCCTTCAGCGCCGCGCTGGCACCGAGCGCGATCGACAGCACCTGCGCCACGGGCAGGCGCTGGCCCGCCAGGGCGGACACCGGGGTGCCGGCGTGGTCGTCGTAGATGGCCGCCACGCCCTGGCGGTAGCGGGTGAGCGCGCGCGGCACCAGCGCCCATTCCGCGCGCAGCAGTCCGCGCTGCGCGAATTCGGTCTCGATGCGCCGCGCGGCATCGGGCTCCGCGCGCGGGGACGCCGCGTGTGCCAGCATCAGCGTGCTGCCGGTGCGGGCATGCGCACCGCGCGAGAGTGCCACGATGCCATCCTGCACGCAGGCTTCGAAGCGGTATTCCGACAGGGAGAGCGCGTCTTGCGGGCCGTTCCGGAAGTGAGTCGGCAGGCTGGATTCGTCGGTCGTCATGGGGCGGCGCCGGAGAAAAATGGGAGACCTGGGAGCGGGCCTAGTTTCCGGGGCGGATGTGCAGGGCGTCCTCGATGCAGCCGATGATATCCGTATCCTGAAAGGGCTTGTTCAGGAAACAGGCCGCGCCGGCGTCGCGGGCACGCTGTTCGTAGCCTTCCTGTGCGAAGGCGGTCATGAAGATGACGGGCATCCTGTGCCCGCGGGCGCGCAGCGCCTCGCACAGGGCAAAGCCGTTCATGCCGGGCATCTGCACGTCGGTGATGACGCAGTCGATGCCGGCGATCGACGGGGATGCCAGAAGTTCCGAGCCGCCGCCATAGAGTTCCGCGGTCATGTCCAGCGAGCGCACCAGTCTGCCCATGGCATGCCGGACGGAGGCGTCGTCGTCGACAATGGCAATCACGGGGGTGGCAGTCACACGGAATCCTTGAGAAGTCTGGAGCGGTGACAGGGGCCACCGCTCGCGCACAGCATAATCCCGCCGGGCCATGCTCGACATCATACGGTGGTATTGCCGGTGCGCCGCCGGCAGCGGAAGCCGGCGCAGCAACCATGATCCGCGCGGAAACCCACAAGGATATTCGCTTCCGCCCCGCTCCGCCACGAATCGGAGCGAACCCATACCAAGGTATGAGTGACGCCCCGTGCGTGGCATCCGACCTCAGAAGTTGTGCCGCATGCCCAGGGCGAACGTCTGCGGGTCGGCCCCGGCGCTGACGCCCAGTTCGTTGATCGCGAAGTCGTAGATCGCGTTCTTCCTGTTGTTGATGCGGCTGTAGAAGACGAACAGCGCCGTGCGTTTGGACAGCGGATAGTCGTAGCCGACCGTGAACTGCGTGGCGCCGGTCTCCGGGCCGCTGCGGAAAAAGCCGATCGTATCGGTGGATGACCCCGTGCCGTTGGCGGCCAGCGCAACGCCCAGCCGCACGCTGCCCGGGCCCAGCTGCTGCACCAGCGACGCATAGTAGCCGTTGCGCTGCAGGTCGCCGGTGTCGGTGCGGTAGTGCAGGTGTTCGTAGAGCGCCGAAATGCGCGTGCCCTTGAACAGCTGGTAGGCCACACCTACCTTCAGTGCATCGTCGTTACGCCCGGCGGCCTGGTAGTGCTGGTGGATTTCGTAGGCAAGCGTGGCATTCAGCGGCCCCTGGTCGTAGACCACGGCGGCCGAATATAGCGCCGGGTTGCGCGCGACCGTGTTTTTCTCCTCCGGCAGGCCCCAGCCCAGCCAGACGCTGACGCCGGCCAGCTGCGGCGTGCGGTACTGCAGGATGTTCTTCTGGCGCCGGTCGAACGAGCTGGTGTCCTGCACGTTATCCGAGCTGGACGTCGAGCCGTTGCCGATCAGCGCCATGTAGCCGGCCGTGGTTGGATAGTACGGGTCGTACGCCATGGTCGACTCGGTATAGGGCGTATGCCAGTGCCCCATGAACAGCAGGCCGTAGTCGCCCTGCAGGCCGATGCGGGAATTACGCGTGGCGATGCCGCCCTGGCCGTTGTCGATCGACAGGTTGCTTTCGATCTGCCAGACGGCCTTGAGGGAACCGCCCAGCCCTTCCTCGCCGCGCAGGCCCCATACCGAGCGGTAATTGGTCTGGCGGACCACGCTGCCCAGCGACGTGCCGTCGGTGGCCGTGCTGGCACGCGAGTATTCGATGGCGGTGTTCAGCCGGCCGTAGATCGTCACGGAGTCGGCCGCCAGCGCCGATGCGGGTGCGGCCAGCGCCGCCAGCAACGCCAGCCCGTCAGTGCGCCGCATCGGTCTTTTCATCGGTCTTTGCCGTCAGCGTGGCGGGTCCGGGCGTGCCGGTGATCTTCGGCACGCACTCGGAATGGAACCACGAGAGGGTCACGGGCTCGCCGGCGATCATGCGCTTGATCGGCGGCACCACCTGTTCGCCGATCAGCATGCCCAGCAGGCCGATCAGCGCCACGGCCGGCGGCGCGGGCGAGCGCACCTGCATCAGGGCATAGATGATGCCGACCAGGATGCCGGCGCCAAGAGAGACAAGATAGATCTTCATGATGGTCTCGCAATACAACAACACAACAACACAACAAAACAACGAAACGGTGGATGCCGGGATCAGCGCGTGGCGCCCGGCAGCCCCACGCCCAGCAGGTGCCGCACGCGCGGCGGCTCGCTGGCCACATGGAACCGGGCCACGTCGCGCTGCAGGTCGGCATCGGCATTCGGCACGCGCCGATGCTGGCGCAGGTGTTCGGCCCACGACTCGACCAGGAACCATTCGGTCAGCAGTTCCGGGTTGGCCGGGTCTTCCATGACGCCCCAGTTGAAGGCGCCGTCGCGCAGACGTTCCTCGGACAGGTGATGGACAGCGCGCAGGAATGCCTCGCGGTTGGCCGCCGGAATGCAGTATTCGATCAGGATCATGACCGGGCCGCGATCGTGGGCGATGTCGTCGGCCATCTCGGGTTCGGGCCAGTGATGCGCCGGCCCCAGGTCTTCCTCGCCGCGCGGCAGGCGGATGCGGTTCAGCAACAGTGCCGCCACGACCAGGCCCGCGCCGGCAATCAGCAGCGCGTGCGGCGTGCCCAGTGCCTGGGCCACAAAGCCCCACAGCAGGCTGCCGCCGGCCAGCGCGCCGTTGAATACCATCTGGTAGACGGCCAGCGCACGGCCGCGCACCCAGTTCGGCAGGATGGCCTGTGCCGCGCCGCCCAGCGTGGTCAGCGCCAGGATCCACGCCGCGCCCAGTACCAACAGCAGCGGCAGCGCCAGCCACACCGGCGGGGCGAACGACAGCCCGGCCATGACCACGGCGGTTGCGATGGCCGACACCAGGATCACGCCATCGCCATCCAGGCGCTTTTGCAGCGTGGGCATCGACAGCGCGCCCAGGATGGCCCCTGCGCCAACCGCGCCGAGCAGCACGCCGTACAGCCCGGCACCGCCGTGCAGCAGTTGTTTGGCCACCAGCGGCAGCAGCGCCCAGACGCTGCTGCCAAACGCGAAATGCACGGCCGCACGTAGCAGTACGATGTGAAGCTTGCTATGGGCCCGCGTGAAGCGCAGCCCGGCGCGGAAGGCGCTGAAGAAATGCTCGCGCAGCGGATCGCTCGGCTGCACGGGGCGCTTCCACCAGATCAGCGCGCCGATCACGAACACATAGCTGATCAGATCGGCACAGTAGGTGGCGGCCGCGCCGAACCCGGCCAGCAGCAGGCCGCCCATGGCCGGGCCGATGGCGCGCGCGATATTGACGCCCAGGCCGTTCAGGGCCACGGCCTGGCGCAGCGTATTCGCCGGCACCAGTTCGGGCACGATGGACTGCCAGGTTGGCCCCATCATCGCCGCGCCGATGCCGCCGGCAAACGCCAGCGCAATCAGGATCTCGATCGTCAGCCCGTTCTGCCACGACAGGAAGGCCAGCGAACCGCTGACGGCTGCCAGCGCGATCTGGATCACGATCAGGAAGCGGCGGCGGTCCAGGATATCGGACAGCACGCCCGCCGGAATGGCGAGCAGGAAGACCGGCAGCGTGGCCGCCGCCTGGATGGTGGCGACGGCGGCCGGCGACGACGACAGGTCGGTGGCCAGCCACGCACTGGCCACATCGCGCATGAAGCTGCCGATATTGCCCAGGATCGTGGCCACCCAGAGGACGGCGAACGTCGACTGGGCCAGCGGCGCGAACGAGCCGGACGACCTGGCCGTGGAGGGTGCGGCAGCTTGCGTCATGCGCGACCCCGCGTGCGCAGGTCGTGCCAGGCGACCAGCAGGAAGCCGCCCACCAGGCCCAGGTGCTCGAAGAACGCATTCATCAGCATGAAGTAGGCATCGGGCGGGGCGCTCCAGAAGCGGTTGGCCATGAAGGTGGCGGCCAGCGTGAAGGCGGCCAGCGCCAGCGCGCCGACCCAGCGGTACACGCCGAGCAGGATCATGGCCGGCGCAGCCAGTTCCAGCGCGATCGTGGCCGCCGCCATCGGCACGGCGGGGCTGAGGCCAAAATGCTGCATCTCGGCCACCGCGCCGGAGAAGTCGAACAGCTTGACGAGCCCGCCTTGCAGGTACGCCGCGCACAGCAGCAGCAGGGCGATCCAGTGCATCCAGCGTGGCAGCCGGTGCGTGGTGTCGCCGGCCGCCGCCAGCGGGGAAGAGGTATAGGGCATGACGGGTCTCCGGTTCGATGCAATGCGGATGGCGGGATGCGGCCGGCGTCAGAACGCCCAGCAGGAGCAGCCCAGGGCGCCCCAGAAGCTGCTTTCGTCCGACGTCGGCACGCTGGACGTCCACGCCCTGGCATGCGCGTGGCCGTGCACGCCGCACGAACTGGCGCAGCCGCAGGCGGTGTTCATCGCCAGCTGCCTTGCCTTGGCCGTCGGGCGCGGCTGGTACTGGCTGCCATGGCGGGCTGGCGACCAGTCCGGCATGGCCGGCGGAATGTCGGGCGAATGGGTGCCGAACTCGTTGTCGCCATAGACCACCTTGCCGCCCAGCACCGTCATCACGGACGTGATGTCCTGGATGTCGTCGCCCGGCACGGCGAAGTAGTCCGCCGACAGCACGGCCAGGTCGGCCAGCTGGCCAGCCTTGATCTGGCCCTTCTTGCCTTCTTCGGACGAGAACCACGTGTTGGCTTCGGTCCACAGGCGCAGCGCCGTCTCGCGGTCGAGCAGGTTGGCTTGCGGATACATCGACATGCCGCCCACGGTCTTGCCGGTGGTCAGCCAGTACAGCGACACCCACGGGTTGTACGACGCGACGCGCGTGGCATCGGTGCCGGCGCCAACCTTGACGCCCTTTTCCAGCATCTTCTTGATCGGCGGCGTGGCTTCGGCAGCCTTGGCCCCGTAGCGTTCGACGAAATACTCGCCCTGGTAGGCCATGCGGTGCTGCACCGCAATGCCGCCGCCCAGTGCCGCGATGCGGTCGATGTTGCGGTCGGAGATCGTTTCGGCGTGGTCGAAGAACCAGTTGAGGCCGTTGAACGGCACGTCCTTGGCCACCTTCTCGTAGACGTCCAGCGCGCGGTCGATGGTCTGGTCGTACGTGGCATGCAGGCGCCACGGCCAGCGTTTTTCGGCCAGCAGACGGATCACCGGCTCCAGGTCGGCTTCCATCGACGGCGGCATGTCGGGGCGCTCGACGCGGAAGTCCTCGAAGTCGGCGGCCGTGTAGACCAGCATTTCGCCGGCGCCGTTGTGGCGGTACAGGTCGTCGCCCTGGCCCGGCTTCACCGTGGAAGTCCAGGCCTTGAAGTCGCTCAGTTCTTCCTTGGGCTTCTGCGTGAACAGGTTGTAGGCCAGACGCACCGTGAGGTTGCCCTCCTTGTGGAGTTCCTCGATGACGTTGTAGTCCTCGGGGTAGTTCTGGTAGCCGCCGCCGGCATCGATCACGCCGGTCACGCCCAGGCGGTTCACTTCGCGCATGAAATGGCGCGTGGAGTTCTTCTGGTACTCGGGCGGCAGCTTCGGACCCTTGGCCAGTGTGGCGTACAGGATGGTCGCGTTGGGCTTGGCCAGCAGCAGGCCGGTGGGATTGCCGCTCTTGTCGCGGATGATCTCGCCGCCCGGCGGGTTCGGGGTGTCCTTGTTGTAGCCCACGGCGCGCAGCGCGGCGCCATTCAGGATGGCGCGGTCGTACAGGTGCAGGATGAACACGGGCGTATCCGGCGCCGCGGCGTTCAGTTCCTCGATGGTCGGCAGGCGCTTTTCGGCGAACTGGTGCTCGGTGAAGCCGCCGACCACGCGCACCCATTGCGGCGCGGGCGTGCGGGCGACCTGGTCCTTGAGCATGCGCATGGCGTCGGCCAGCGACCGCACGCCGTCCCAGCGCAGCTCCATGTTGTAGTTCAGGCCGCCACGAATGATGTGCATGTGGCTGTCGATCAGCCCGGGAATGGCCCGCCGGCCATTCAGGTCGATCACTTTCGTCCTGGCAGCCGCGAGCTTCATGATCTCGTCGCGCGTGCCGACGCTGAGGAAGCGGCCGTCCTGGATGGCCACGGCATCGGCTTGCGGGTTGGACTTGTCAAGGGTGGTGAACTTGCCGTTGACCAGGATGAGATCGGGAGTCGGGTTCGGTGACATGGCGAAAAGCTCCGAAGAGGCTGCCGCGCCGAGCGCGGCGGCCGAGGCGATGAACTGCCGGCGGGTAACTGACATGATTTCAGGCGGCTCAGGCGTTCAGGAAGGCCAGCAGGTCGGCATTGACCTGGTTGGCGTTGATCACGCACATGCCGTGCGAAGCGCCGGGGTAGACCTTCAGCGTGGCGTTCTTGACGATCTTGGCCGACAGCCTGGCCGAATTGTCGATCGGCACGATCTGGTCGTCGTCGCCGTGCAGGATCAGCGTGGGCACGTCGATCTTCTTCAGGTCCTCGGTATAGTCCACTTCCGAGAACTCCTTGATGCACAGGTACTGGCCCAGGATGCCGCCGGCCATGCCCTGCGCCCAGAAGGCGTCGATGGTGCCCTGCGATACCTTGGCGTTGGGGCGGTTGAAGCCGAAGAACGGCGTGGCCAGGTCCTTGTAGAACTGCGAGCGGTTCTCGGCAACGCCCTTGCGGATGTTGTCGAACACTTCCAGCGGCAGGCCGTTCGGGTAGGCGGCGCTCTTGGCCATGGTCGGGGGCACGGCGCCGATCAGCACTGCCTTGGCCACGCGCTTCGTGCCGTGGCGGCCGATGTAGCGGGCCACTTCGCCGCCGCCGGTGGAATGGCCAACCAGCGTGGCACCCTTGATGTCCAGCGCGTCGAGCACGGCGGCCAGGTCATCGGCGTAGGTGTTCATGTCGTTGCCCTGCGCCGGCTGGTCCGAGCGGCCATGGCCACGGCGGTCGTGGGCGATCACGCGGAAGCCCTTCTGCACCAGGAACAGCATCTGGGCGTCCCAGGCGTCGGCGTCGAGCGGCCAGCCGTGCGAGAACACCACGGGGCGGCCCGAACCCCAGTCCTTGTAGAAGATGCGCGTGCCGTCCTTGGTGGTCACGTAGTGACCCTGCTTCGACTGGCGGCCCGCGGCCGGTGCGGCTTCCGCGGCAGCCGGCGTCAGCGCGGCCATCGATGCCACGGTGGCAGCGGCTGCGCCCATGGTGCTGCCGACCAGCAGCTTGCGGCGCGACGCGTCGTGTTGTTCGGCCTGGGATTGGGGGGCGATGTTGGACATGAGATATCCCTGCAAGAAGTAGTTCAGATTGTTTGAGTTATCGGCCCGGCGCATTTCCTGGCTATCCGCCGGCCGTGCTGCGATGGCATGAACTGTAGCGGCGCGAATGCGGTGACTGCCGCACTCGCGCTGTACATTTCATTCAAATAAATTGAATGCCGATGGCGCGGGTGATTAGCGTGCCGGCACCGGCGCGATGGATTCATGCGGCGTGCCGGTGCGCTGGGCGGCCTTGTGGACCATCGTGTAGGCGTAGTCCACGCCCATGCCGTAGGCGCCCGAGTGTTCCTTGACGAGCTTCATCACGGCGTCGTAGGTGTCGCGGTGCGCCCAGTCGCGCTGCCATTCCAGCAGCACCTGCTGCCAGGTCACGGGCACGGCGCCGGCCTGCACCATGCGCTGCATGGCGTAGTCGTGGGCTTCCTTGGTGGTGCCGCCCGAGGCGTCGGCCACCATGTAGATCTCGTAGTCGCCTTCCAGCATGGCGCACAGGGCGAAGGTGGTGTTGCAGACTTCGGTCCACAGACCGGCCACCACGACCTTCTTGCGGCCGTTGGCCTTCAGGGCGTCACGCACCTTCTGGTCGTCCCAGGAATTCATCGAGGTGCGTTCCAGCGTCTTGGCATTCGGAAACACGTCGAGGATTTCCGGGTACGTGTAGCCCGAGAACGATTCGCTTTCGACGGTCGTGATGGTGGTCGGCACGTTGAAGATCTTCGCGGCCTTGGCCAGGCCCACCACGTTGTTCTTCAGCGCCTGGCGGTCCATCGATTGCACGCCGAAGGCCATCTGCGGCTGGTGGTCGATGATGATCAGCTGGCTGTTCTGCGGGGTCAGTACTTCGAGCTTCGGGTTCGACATGATGAAAATTCCTTGAAACGAAGGTTGGGGCTGGGCGCGGACGGCGCAGCGTGCGCTGGCCCGTCCTGCACCGGGGTTGCATCGAAGTCGTCATGCCTGGGCACAGGCAAGATGCGACCCGACGCAAGACTAGACGGCACATGCGTCTGCAGCCATTGGCCCATCGTATTAGGCGATCGTGTCTACGGATTAGCGGTCCGCCGCGGCGTCCGCGCGCGAACTTGCAGGCGCCGGGCAGGCGGCGACGGGCGGGCGTGCGATCACGCCAGTGGACAGGACTGGACATGGGCGACGGGGGCAACAGGGGGCGACGGGATAACAAGGCACGCGCAGGGTAGGCGGGCGCGTGCGGCTTCGCCATACCCACTTGGTATAGGTCTTGGCGGGCCCGCCGACAAGCAGGGTTTTGCGGGGCGTTTTGGCGGCGCTGTCCACTCAGCCAATGGTATGGGTGGCGAAGCGGCGCGCGCTGTGCTGAAATGCTGGGCGCGCCCCGGCCCGTGTCGCCCCCGTGCGCGCGGATTTCGCCTGACTTGCCGCCCGTCGGGCGGCACCGCAACATGCCCTCAAGGACCTTGGAGAACAGAGCCGTGACATCCCAGAGCGGGGACCCCGCCGGTACGGGCGCCGACGACGACGCGATGGTGCTGATCGTCGATGACGACGCCATGCTGCGCGCCGGCCTGGGCAATCTGTTCCGGTCGGTGGGGATGCAGGCGGCGCTGTTTGGCTCGGCAGCCGAGCTGCTGGAATACCGCTTGCCTGATGTGCCGTGCTGCCTGGTGCTCGACGTGCGGCTGCGCGGCCCGAGCGGGCTCGACCTGCAGACCCGCCTGGCGCAGATGGGGGTGCATATCCCGATCATCTTCATGACCGGCTACGGCGATATCGCCATGACGGTGACCGCCATGAAGGCGGGCGCCGAGGATTTCATGGCCAAGCCGTTCCGCGACCAGGACCTGCTCGACGCCGTGTCGGCGGCCATCGAGAAGGACCGGCTGCGTCGCCGGGGCCTGCGCAAGGTGGAGGAGATTCGCGGCAACTACGCCACGCTGACGCCGCGCGAGGCGGAAGTCATGGGCATGGCCGTCTCGGGCCTGCTGAACAAGCAGATCGCCGGGGAAATCGGCATCAGCGAGGTGACGGTGAAGATCCATCGTGGCCAGGCCATGCGCAAGATGCGCGCCCGCACCTTTGCCGACCTGGTGCTGATGGCCCAGCAGATCGGCCTCTGCAAGGCCGAGCAGTAGGCCAATCGGTCGGCACGCCGGCAGGCCAGCAGGTCAGTCTGCCAGCGTCCCCGGGCACGCGCCGGGAATCCGGCTCAGCCGAACTTGCGGGCCGCGTCCAGCGCCAGCCCTGAACCGATACCGCCGAACAGGTCGCCTTCCACGCGCTGCGCGCCCGGCAGCAGCCGCGCCAGTTGCTCGCGCAGCATCGGTACGCTGCTGGAGCCGCCGGTGAACAGGATGGTATCCACCGCATCGGCCGGAACGCCGGCCGTCTTCAGCATGCCCTTTACGGTGCTGGCCGTCTTGTCGACCAGTTTCGAGATCGACTGGTCGAAATCGTCGCGCGTGACATCCAGCGTGGTATCGGGCGCGATGCGCGAGAGGTCCATGGTGGTGAGCGGCGCCTCGGACAGTGCAATCTTGGCGGCCTCCACCTGGATCGCCAGCCAGTGTCCCGCACGGTCCTTGATCAGACGGATCAGGCGGTCCAGCTTCTCGGTTTCGGCGGCATCGCGATAGTTGTCCATCACGATGGCCCAGGCGCGGCGCGTATAGACCAGGTTGATCGTGTGCCAGCTGGCCAGGTCGAAATACTGGCCCGACGGCATCGCCTTGCCGTTGCGCAACTGGCTGTTCAGGCCCAGCATCGGCATGACGCTGGCCAGGCTCAGTGCGCGGTCGAAGTCGGTGCCGCCGATGTGCACGCCGCCATTGGCCAGGATGTCCTCGCGGCGGTCGGTCTTCTTCGCGCGCGCCGGCGACAGGCGCACCAGCGAGAAGTCGGACGTACCGCCGCCGATGTCGGCTACCAGCACCAGTTCCTCGCTGCCGATGCCGGCCTCGTAGTCGAAGGCGGCCGCAATCGGCTCGTACTGGAAGGCGATGTCCTTGAAGCCCGCGTCGCGGGCAATCTCCGCCAGCGTGTCTTCGGCAAGCTGGTCGGCGGCGGCATCCTCGTCGATGAAGTGAACGGGACGCCCCAGCACCGCCGCGCTGAACTGGCGGCCGGCAGCGCGCTCGGCGCGGCCCTTCAGTTCGCCAATGAAGTGCGCCAGCAGCTTGCGGAACGGCATGGCCTGGCCCATGACCTCGGTGCTGTCGTCCATCATTGACGTGCCCAGCAGGCTCTTGAGCGACCGCATCATGCGGCCTTCGTAGCCGGCCAGGTAGTCAGCCAGCGCGGCGCGCCCGTAGCTGACGAGCGGATCCTCGGCGTGGAAGAAGATCACCGATGGCAGCGTGGACTTGTCGTCTTCCAGCGGCAGCAGCGTGGGGGCGCCGGGACGCAACCAGCCGACGGTGGAATTGGACGTGCCGAAGTCGACGCCGCAAGCGTTTGAGATCATGGGAATGCAGGGGTTCAGGTACAGCAGGATGCAGGCGGCGCGCTTGTCCGCTGCCATGTGGCGGGGCGGATCGGGTGCCGTTGCGTGGGGCGCTATTGTAGGGGTTTTCCTTGCATGGGGTGGAAACCCACAGCGCGGCATGCCATCGGGGATCACCCCATGCGGGTTTATGCCAACTGTTCTGCACACCGGCGTTGCAGTCTACTGAAGTCGCAGGTTGCAGTGTGACTGACCGGTACGACACCACCGGCCAGCCGTTTGGAAAACCGACTGGAGACAATACCATGGTGACCAAGCAGGACGAATCACGCATTTTCCGCGAACTAGTGGCGCTGGCCACGCTGGAGGCTCTGGGCGGCGCCATTGCACTAGGCTTCGTGTTCAATCTGCTCACATGACGCGACGCGACGAGGGGGGGCCGCCACTGACGGCCCCTTTTCCGTTTCCGGCCTGATCGGCAGGATCGGCAAGCCGCCGGCAGCCTTGCCGGAACCCCACTAGAATGGCGCATCGCCCGGCAAGGTGCCGGGCCAGACCTGGGAGTCGAGGATGCGTATTCTGGTGGTCGGTGCCGGCGCGACGGGCGGCTATTTCGGAGCACGGCTGTTGCAGGCCGGGCGTGACGTGACCTTTCTGGTGCGCGCACGGCGGGCTGGGCAACTTGCCGAGCATGGGCTGCGCGTCAAGAGCCCGCATGGCGATCTGCATATCGCCACGCCCCCGGTCGTACTTCCGGAGCAGATCGCCGCGCCGTACGACGTGGTGCTGCTGAGCTGCAAGGCCTATGACCTGGCCGGCGCCATGGATTCGATCACCCCGGCCGTGGGCCCGGACACCGTGATCGTGCCCCTGCTCAACGGCATGCGGCACCTGGACCAGCTCGATGCCCGCTTTGGCGCGGCCCGCGTGATGGGCGGCCGCTGCATGATTTCAAGCACGCTCGACGACCAGGGCACCATCCTGCATCTGTCGGCATTCCACATCCTGTCATTTGGCGAGCGCCCGTCGGGCAATAGCCCCCGCGCGCAGGCGCTGGCCGAAGTATTCGGCAACGCGGGCTTCGACGTGCAACGCAGCGACGCGATGCTGCAGGACATGTGGGAAAAATGGTTCTTCCTGGCCACGCTGGCGGCTTCCACCTGCCTGATGCGGGCCACCATCGGCGACATCCTTGCCGCGCCGCGCGGCCGCGAGACCATCGCGGCCCTGCTGGACGAATGCGCCGCCATCGCGGCAGCCAATGGCTATCCGGTGCGCGAGCCGGCGATGCAGCAAGCCAGGACCACGCTGTTCACGGAAGGCTCGCCCATCACGGCGTCGATGCTGCGCGACGTGGAGCGGGGCGCCGCCATCGAATCGGACCAGATCGTCGGCGACCTGCTTGCACGCCGGGGCAGCACCGACGCGCCCACGCTGGCCATGGCACTGACCCACCTGAAGGCGTACGAGGCCCGCCGGGCGCGCGGCGGCTGACGTCAGGCCCCGCCGCCGTCGATGCTGGCCTCGCTGTTCGCCGTGGCCGTGGCCGCGCGCGCGCGCAGCCAGGCCAGCAGTTCGGCTTCGGGCATCGGACGCGCCAGCAGGTAGCCTTGCATGGCATCGCAGCCGATGCCGATCAGCGTCTGCCGGTCGGCTTCGTGCTCCACGCCCTCGGCCACGACTTCGAAGCCGAACGAGCGCCCGAGATTGAGCACCGCACGCATCAGATCCTGGTTGCGGGGCGACTGTGCGATATCGGTGATGAAGCTGCGATCCACCTTCACGCATGCCGCGCCGAGCTGGCGCAGCGCCCCCAGCCCGGAGTAGCCCACGCCGAAGTCGTCGAGCGCAATCGCCACGCCGGCCTTTGCCATGTTGGCCAGCTTGCCTTGCACGGCCACCACGTCTAGCGCCACTTCCTCGGTGATTTCCACGGTCAGCAGGCCCGGTTCGATCCGGCAGGCCTCCAGCGTCGACAGCAGCAGCTTGTCGATCTCGACCTGTGCCATTTCGCGGGGCGACAGGTTGATGGCAATGGGAATGCGTGGCCCGCCCTGGGCTCCGATGGCCTGGGACAGGCGGCAGACCTTTGACAGCGTGGCGCGCAGCAAGGTCTCGGACAAGCCGGACGCCGCGGCCACCGACACCAGTTCCGGCGGTGGCACCCAGCCATGGCGCGCATGTTTCCAGCGAATCAGGGCCTCCAGGCTGCGCACCTGTGCGCCGCCTTCGGCAAAAATTGGCTGGAACCACACCTCCAGCGTGTCGTCGGCCAGCGCACGCGGCAGGTCGCGTTCGATGTCGCGCTGCATCTGCAGGTGTCGATGCAGGTCGTCGTCGAACACGTACACGCTGTTGCGGCCCGCCCGCTTGGCCGCGTAGAGTGCCGCGTCGGCGAACAGCAGCATGTCGTCCAGGCAGATGTCCGGGCCGCGGCAGATGCCGATGCTGATGCCCACCGCGCAGAATTCGTAGCCGTCCAGCGGCTGGCGCACGGCCTCGATCAGCCGGGCGGCCAGCGTCGACGGGCAATCGTCGTTGTCGATCGGATCGTAGAGCAGCATGAACTCGTCGCCGCCCATGCGGCCCACCAGCATGGCGGGGCCCGCCACCGCCTCCAGGCGCCGCGCCACCTCGCGCAGCACGCCGTCGCCGGCCTTGTGGCCGAACGCGTCGTTGATGAGCTTGAAGCCGTCCAGGTTCAGCAGCAACAGGCAGTGCCGGCCGCTCAACCCGTTGGCAAAACGCTTGTTGGCCCGTGCAAAGAAGCCGCTGCGGCTCAGCAGGCCGGTCAGCGGATCCAGGCTGGCGAGCGTCCACATTTCGTCGGCACGATTCACCGCATGGTCATGCGCGATACGCAGGGAATCCTGAATGGCAGTGGCCTCGTTCTTGAGCCGGATCGAATGCCGGATCTGCCGTTCACTTTCCAGCGTGCCCCGGATGAGCGCGGCCAGGTAGAGCAGGGTGGTGGCGGCCAGCCAGTACCTGTCGAAGTCACCAAACAAGACCAGGCAGGCGGCCGCCGACAGCAGCGGTGGCGTGATGAAACAGAGCGGAATGGGCGCGTACGCAAAGCCGTGGGTCACCGCGCCGGCCGTGATGCCGCAGACCACGGTCAGGTAGAACAGCGTCTGCGGCGACGTGTAGCCATCGCACAGCACCGGAATGGCAGCCCAGGTCAGCCCCGACAGCAGCGCCAGCGTGCAGTGGATGCGCAGGTGGCGTGCCACCGTGCGTGCCAGCCGCCCAGCGTCCGGCCGCGTGATGCCGGGCGCCGGGCCCACCGGCACCTGGCACATCCAGATGCGCAGCACGTTCCAGAGCAGCGATATCACGAACCACACCGCCGCCGTGGCGCCGCGCCCGGCGTGCCAGGCCACGGCCAGCACGCTCAGGCCCAGGATGATGTTGATCGGAATCGACAGCCGCACCGTGCGGCGCACCGCCAGCAGCTGGTCGTGGCGCGTCTGCCAGGGCAGGGCCGCCTCCACGGGATTGACGGGCCCGCTGGCCGCACCGCCGCCGATGCCCGCGGTATGTCTGCTGAGGTTCCCGCCGAGGCTTCCGCCGTTTGCCCCGTCGGCGGCGCGCAAGCCGGCCAGCGCGGCGCCCTGCGCACGATCTGTTTGTGTCATCGATTCATGCCCGCCGCCGATCGCGTGCCCCGTGCGCTGTGCGCCGCAAGGCTGGATGGCGGTCTTCCGCGTCCTGACTACCCGGTTCCTGTTTTTCTGATGTGTGCCCTGCGCCGCGACGTTTGCCATCGTCGACGACAGGTTCATGAACCGTGGTGCCCGTCAAACTCCGCCATGCCGGCCCTGTCCCCGATGCCGGCAGTGCGGAACCTTCGTTCCGTCAGGTGTTGATGGCTCAAGGCATGGTGGTTTGCTCGTCGATGGTGGTTCGCACGCGCTCGCGCGGAAGGAAACGGCGAGTATAGGTGCAAACTGGCGCGCGGACGCCGGCATCGGCGCTCAGGCTTCGACGGTGGTGCCCGCGTGCTGTTGCCAGAACGACAGGAATTCGGCCACCGGCATGGCCTTGCCGAACAGCCAGCCCTGGCCGTACTGCACGCCGCGTTGCCGTAGCGCCACGCGCTGCGCTTCGGTTTCGATGCCCTCGGCCACCATATCGATGTCCAGCGCACGGGCCATCCCGATGATATGGGGCCCGACCGACTTCGACGGGGCATCCGTCGTCATCGAGCCGACAAAGGCCTTGTCGATCTTGATACCGTCCACGTCCAGGTCATGCAGATAGGCCAGGCTCGAATAGCCGGTGCCGAAGTCGTCGATCAGGATGGGATGGCCGGCCTTGCGGAAGGCCGCGATCATCTCGCGGCAGGCGGTGTCATTGGCAAAGCCGCGCTCGGTGACCTCGATCCAGATCTGCCCGGCGCGCACGCCGGCGCGTGCCAGTGCCGCGCTGATGGCGGGCAGCGTGTCCTGTGCGCGGAAGTCGTCCGGCGAAAGGTTGATCGATACATGCATGGCCGGATCGGCGGCCAGGTGCGGTCCCAGGTCTGCCAGCACGGCCTCGATCACGCACGTGGTGATGGCATGGATGGCACCGACCGATTCCGCCATTGGAATGAAGCGGTCCGGCAGCGCCACCGAGCCGTCCGGCATGCGCCAGCGCACCAGCGCCTCGGCGCCGACGCAGTACCCGTCGTCGAGCGCCATCACGGGCTGGTAGACCGCGAAGAACGCCTTGCGGCGGATGGCGTCCTGCAGCAGGTACGCGGGACTGCGCAGGCGCCGGCCCCAGCGCAGCATCAGCCAGGCGGCCAGCGCGCTGACCAGCAGCGCCACGGGCAGGCCGACGACCAGCAGTTGCCGCCAGGTGCCGGTCATCGCGTCGAGCGGCTCGTAGGCCACCACGGCGAATGGCAGGTGTTGCGACTGCTTGACGTCCAGATAGCGGTCGCGCCGCACCTTGCCGTCGAGCTTCTCGGCCCATGCGCGCTGCAGCGTGGCCGTATCGGTGTCGCCCCAGATCGCCACGGCCTTGCCCGAGCGCGTGTCGATCATGCCAAGGCGAATCTGCGCATCGAGCGGCACGATATCAATAAAGAACTGCGCATCGACCACGGCCACGTGCCGCCCCACGCGAAACTGGACGGCCGGCGGCGGTTCCCCGGCGGCATCGATGCGATACAAGGCCCGCAGCGCCGGCAGCGCGGTCCAGTGCGGATTCTGGCCTTCGATGCTGCGCAGCGCCCCGGGCACCGATGACGACGCGCACAGCAACTGCTCGCCATCGAGGAAGACGATCTGCCGTGCGTAGCGGTGATGGAGGTCGGCCTCGCGCATGGCGTCCAGATGGGCCTGGGTGCATGGCGTGCCGCCGAACTGGTCGGCCTGGCGGGCGGCTTCGACGGCATCGCGCGCCACCACTTCCACACGCAGCAGTGCGCGTTCGGTGAAGGCGTCCACACGCTGGCGGAACAACTGCTCGGCCAGTTCGCGCGATACCCACGTGGTGAGCGCCACTGGGCCGCAGACGCCCAGCGCGATCGCGCAGAACATGAAGAGCCAGAGGCGCCGGGTCATTGGGTCAGGGTGGTTGGAGTGCGAGGCAGCATAGCAGAACGGTCTCCATGACATATCTGATATTGCGCATGCAGCGACTGGCTGTCAGGCTGCGGCGCGTCCGAGTCTGGCGCCAGCTTGACCGGGGTCACGCGCCGCGCGGGCCGCGCATTCGACATTTCACGACAGGACGAACCTTTTCCGGTCCCCGCGCTGCGAAGATGGCCGTATCGCCCATTCAGCCGGAAACCGTGATGGATTCGTCCCTTGATGCCTTGCACGCGCTGTGCTCTCCAGGCGTGGCGCGCGCCGCCCATGCCAGCCCCGCAGACCCCATTGCGGCGGTCACCCATCCGGACCCCTATCCCTGGTATCGCCGGCTGGCGCGCACGCGTGCGTTCCATTACGACGCGTCGCTGAAGCTGTGGGTGGCCGCCAGCGCCGCCGCCGTGGCGGAAGTGCTGGACCATCCCGACGCCCGCGTGCGTCCGCCTGGCCAGCCGGTGCCGCCTGCGCTGGCCGGCGGGCCGGCGGGCGACCTGTTCGGCCGCCTGGTTCGCATGACCGACGGCCCCGCCCACGCTGCCCTGAAGGCCATCGTGCTGCCCCATCTGGCCGGGCTAGACCTGGGCCTGGTGCGCGTGCGCGCCCATGCGCTGGCCGCGGCGCTGCCGCGCATGACCGGCGACGATGCGCACGAAGCCACGCGCTGGATGTTCACCTTGCCCGTGCTGACCGCCGCGGACCTGCTGGGCCTGCCGCTCGAACGCGACGCCGATGGCCATGTTTCCACGCGGGTAGCCGGCTTCGTTTCCACCTTTGCGATGGCGATGTCGCCGCTGGCCACGCCGGCCGAAGTGGAAGCGGGCGCGGCGGCCGCGCAATGGCTCACGCAATGGACGCGCGACTGTACGCCGTCGGCGCCTGCGGGAAGCCTGCTGCACGCGCTGTCGCAGGACACCGCGCTGGCGGGCATCGACACCCCGACGATGGTCGCCAACGCCGTGGGCCTGATGATCCAGGCGTGCGAGGCCACCGCTGGCCTGATCGGCAACACGCTGGTCCATCTGGGGCGTACCGGCCAGCCCGCCGGCCCGGACAGCTGCACCGATGGGCTGGTGGCACACGTGGCCCGCCTGGACCCGCCCGTGCAGAACACGCGGCGCTTCATGGTCGCCGACGCCATCGTGTGCGGCCAGCCCGTTCGCGCCGGCGATGCGGTGCTGGTGCTGCTGGCCGCCGCCGCGCATGACGCTGCCCCGCAGGCGGGCCCAGGGGCGACACCAGCGGCGGGCCGCCCCTGGACATTCGGTGCCGGGCGTCACGGCTGCCCCGGCGATGCGCTGGCCCAGGTGCTGGCCGCCTGTACCGTGCAGGCACTGCTGTCGCGCGGGATACAACCGGCGCGACTGGTGGATCGCGTACGCTATCGGCCATCGGTCAACGCCCGGATTCCGCAGTTTCACGTACAACCCTGAACCATAAGAAGGAGCCCCCCGATGATTGCCGTAATCTTCGAAGTCGAGCCTGCGCCCGGGCGCCAGGACACCTACCTGGACATTGCCGCCCACCTGAAACCGACGCTGGAAGCCATCGACGGCTTCATCTCGGTGGAACGCTTCCAGAGCCTGACGAACCCGGGCAAGCTGCTGTCGCTGTCGTTCTTCCGCGATGAGGCAGCCGTACTGGCCTGGCGCAATACGCTCGACCACCGCCAGGCGCAGGCGGCCGGGCGCGGCGGCGTGTTCGCCCACTACCGGCTGCGCGTGGCGCAGGTGCTGCGCGACTACGGTCTGCGAGAACGCGACGAAGCGCCGGCCGATAGCCGCGCCGTGCATGACGCGGGCGGCCGTTGACGGTCCTGCTTGACGGATTGACCGCATCCGGGCGGTCTCCGGACGCGCCGGTTCATGACAATCTGACATATTCGTCCCGTAGACTCGTGCATCATCGCAGCGGAGGTCTGGCCACGCAGCAGCGGAAACGAAAGGGCGATGCGGCATGAAACGGCGCACGGGCGGCACCAAATTGTGGGCAACGCTGAGCAAGCAGGCGACGCGCAGCGCACGCCAGTTCAGCCGCACGGTCACCAGGACCGTGACCGATCCGATGGTGCGCGCGGCCCGGCAACAGAGCCAGGCCGTCAGCAAGGCCATGGGCCGCGCCGTGGGCAAGGTGGCGCGCCAGGCCCTGACCGGCGTGGTGACACCGGCGCGCGTGCCGGTCAGCAAGAGCGGCGGATCCTGGGAGGAAGGCCTGTGGGGCTTCAGCCTGGGGATCGGCAGCGTGGGGCAGCGCCGCTACCGGGTGTTCGTTCCGCCCGGCGTCAGCGCGGCCCGGCCCGCGCCGTTGCTGGTCCTGCTGCACGGCTGCGGGCAGGATGCCGCCAGTTTTGCCGCGTGCGCCCGTGTGGCCACGGTGGCGCGCGACGCGCGCTGGGTCGTGCTGATGCCCGAGCAATCGGTACACGCCAATGCCCAGCGTTGCTGGAACTGGTTCCGTCCCGCGGCGCGCGGTGCATCGGAAACCGCGCTGCTGATGTCGATGATCGACCATGTCAGCCAACGCTACGCCATCCTGGCCCATCGCGTCTGCGCGTTCGGCCTGTCGGCGGGCGGCGCCATGGCGATGATGCTGGGCCTGCGTTATCCGGATCGCTTTGCGGCCATCGGTTCCCATTCGGGCGCCGCGCCCTTTAGCGCCATCAATGCCTCGCAGGCGCCAAAAGCCATGCGCGGCGACCGGGCGCCCGACGCCGTGGCGGCCCGCCTGGCGCTGGCCGGGCGCTCCCCACCCCCGCTGCTGTTGCTGCACGGCGATGAAGACAGCGTGGTGTCCTACGACAACGCCACGTCCACGGCGGCGATGTGGCTGGAACTGTTCCCACCGGGCACCCCGGCCCCCAGGGCACTGCCGGCCAGGCGCGTACGGCGCGGCACGCGGCGCGCGGTAGACGTGTTCGACTGGCAGGCGGGGCCGCGTCCCTATCTGCGCGTGGTGAAGGTGGAAGGGCTGCGCCACGCATGGAGCGGCGGCGCGCCCGGACAGGCGTTCTCGGACCCCAGCGGGCCCGACGCGCTCAAGATCGCGCTACGCTTCTTTTCGGTCAACGGGCGCCAGCGGGATTGAGCCCGATAAACGGGCGGTGAGTGCGGTCTTTCGAGGTCAGGTCGATCCAGCTGTGATAATCAGGCACGACTTTCACTTGTGCAGTGAAAATGATCAGACTCGACGACCTTCATCTTTTTGTACGAACCGCGGCGCTCGGCAGCTTTTCGAACGCTGCCCGCGAGGCCGATCTGCTGCCCGGCCAGGTCAGCGCAGCCATCCTGCGGCTGGAAAAGGAACTGGATATCCGGCTGTTCGCCCGATCGACGCGCAGCCTCCGGCTGACCGCGGAGGGCGAGCAATACCTGCCCTATGCCGACGAAGTGCTGGCGATGCTCAAGGAAGGCCGGGAGCGCATGCATGGCGAGCAGACGGCGCTGCAGGGCACCCTGAAGATTGCAGCGCCTTCCGACCTGGGGCGCAATGTCCTGTTGCCACTGCTGACGGCGTTCCAGGCATCGCACCCCAAGCTGGTGCTCCGGCTGTCGTTGTCCGACCAGGTCACCGATGTATTCCGGGACCCGGTGGACATCGCCATCCGCTACGGCGCCAACGAAGGCGCCACTTACGTGGCGCTGCCGTTGGCCGAGCACAATCGGCGCGTCCTGGTGGCTTCGCCGGACTACCTGAAACGCCATGGACGCCCGGCATCGCTGGATGACCTGTTCATGCACCAATGCCTGCCGTTTGTGCTGGGTGGCCGCCTGTACGATCGCTGGCACTTCCCTGCGGCCGGCATGCGGCGACAGATCACGATCAAGGGCACGCTGCTATGCGATGACGCGGAGATCGCGCGGCGCTGGGCCATCGACGGGCGCGGCATCGCGTACAAGTCGTGGATCGATGTCTGTGCCGACGTCGAGCAGGGTCGGCTGGAACTGCTGCTGCCCGAGCAGCCTGGCGAGCCGGTGCCGCTCAATCTGGTATGCCCGCATCGCCGGCAGTTTTCGCCGGCCGTGCGCTACCTGCACGCCATGCTGCGCGAGCGATTGCTGGAGATGAGCGAAAAGATGCGCGTCTACACGCGCTATACCGTCGGCTGAGCGTGGGCGCAGGGTCGCGGGAAACGCCGTCGGCGACTACCGCGTCACCCATTGAAGCCTGTAGGAAGGTGCCAGACGTCCGCTGGCGCGATCACCCCGCGCCCACCGGCTCGAACACCACATCGCCCGTCGGGCAGGCCACGCAGGGCAGGATGTAGCCGTCGTCCTTCTCGTCCGGACTCAGCCCCGGCCATTCGATCCGATACCGCACGCTGCCCGCGTGCAGCTTGCTCATGCAGGCGCGGCAGGTGCCGTTGCGGCAGGAACTGGGCAGGCTTACGCCATCGAGCAGGGCGCTTTCGAGCAGGCTCAGCGACGCCGGCGCGGTAAAGCGCACCGGGCCGGGCAGCACCTGCGCCGTGAATTCCCGGTTGTCGTCCAGGATGTCGGCTGGCATGCCGGATTGCGATTCGGCCATTGGGCTAGTCCTCATCGGCCGGAAACCCGGCTCGCCCGTGGGTGGCATCGCGCAGGGCTGCCTGCGCCTGCTCGCGCAGCGCGGCCGGCAGGCGGATGACCAGCGTGGCCAGCGCGCCATAGCGGGTCTCGGCCAACGTGCAGCCCGCATCGGCCGATTGATCGATCCAGCGGCGCACGCGCGGTTCGTCGGGGTAATCGACCAGCACGGTCAGCGTGGCGTAGGCGATGCGCTCGATCCGCTCCGCATCCTTGAGCGCGCCCGCAATGGCGTCGGTATAGGCCCGCACCAGCCCCCCGGCGCCCAGCTTGACGCCGCCGTAATAGCGCACCACGGCGGCCAGCACGCCGTCCAGGTCGTGATGGCGCAGCACCTCCAGGATCGGCCGGCCGGCCGTGCCGGACGGCTCGCCGTCATCGGACATGCCCGACTGGCCGCCGGCCAGCAAGGCCCAGCACACGTGCGTGGCCGTGGGATGCCGGGCGCGCAGGTCCGCGATCACGCCCATGGCCGCCTCGCGATCGGGCACCGGCACGGCCAGCGCGATAAAGCGGCTTTTGCGTATCTCGATGTCGGCGTGTACCGGGGCGGCTAGCGTGAAGGTCGGCAAGACAGGGCAGGGAATTCGACAGGCAGGAGGGCGAGTGTAGCGCAGCCGGCCGGGGCACCAAATGCGTGACAGTTTGCTGACCATCAAACATCTGTCATGAAAGGGCCTTACCATCCGGACGGGCAGATGTCGTTTCTGCCACCGCGCATCCCTTCAAAAGAACTGCCAGACACCACCAGAGCCCACTTCCATCCCATGTCCGACCAGACCGTCAATGCCCGTCGCCGCGCCCTGAAAATCCTGGGCGGCGCCCCGATGCTGCCCCTCGGTGCCGCTGCCGCCAGCCTGGCCGGCGGCATGTCCGCAATGGAGGCCGCCTTTGCCGCCGCGCCCCGCCGCAAGGCCGCTGCCTTTGCATCCGCCACGTTCAGCGGCATGGCCGCGCCCACGCTGGACAACGCCGCGGCCATGGCAACCACGACGGTGGGTTCGTCGCTGAAGGTGTCGTACACCGACGGCACCTGGCAGGACTACACGCTGGCCTACCAGCCGTTCTTCGTCACCGGCGACCTGGTGCCGGACGGCAAGGGCGGCAAGGTGCTGGCCGGCGGCTATTACGACATCCAGAACCGTCCGATCATGGACGGCTCGGTGCCGGGCAAGGCGCGTCAGTTCTATTCCGATGCCCCCGACGGCAGTTCGCTGCTGACGTTGCGCAACGCCAGGGTGCGCGGCGTCAAGGGCAACACGGTGTTCGCGGTGGTGCAGTTCGAGTACACCACGCGCGACCAGGCCGATGCCGAGATGCACGGCATGCTGCCGTCGCCCATCGCCGTGCTGACGCTGGACCAGGACCCCAAGACCGGCAAGCTGAGCCTGGTGCAGTATCACAATGTGGACACGTCAGGCGTGAATGGCCTGTGGATCACCTGCGGCGCAAGCCTGTCGCCGTGGAACACGCACCTGTCGAGCGAGGAATACGAGCCCGACGCGGCCAAGGCCGCCACCGACAAGAAGTTGCGCGGCTTCAGCCGTCACCTGTATGGCGATGCGGGCCGCGCCAATCCGTATCACTACGGCCACCTGCCGGAGGTGACCGTGCACCCCGACGGCACCGGGTCGATCCGCAAGCACTATTGCCTGGGCCGTATCTCGCACGAACTGGTGCAGGTGATGCCCGACGAGCGCACCGTGCTGATGGGCGACGACGCCACCAATGGCGGGCTGTTCCTGTTCATCGCCGACCGTCCGCGCGACCTGTCGGCGGGCAGGCTGTATGTGGCCAAGTGGCACCAGACATCGGGCACCGGCCCGGGCGCGGCCACGCTGTCGTGGATTCCGCTGGGCAGTGCCAGCAGCGACGAGATCCGCAGGCTCGTGGACGGCGGCATCCAGCTCACCGACATCATGGACGTGAAGTTCAAGGACCCGGAGGATGCGAGCTTCACGCGCATCCTGTTGGACGGCAAGCCGAACTGGGTGAGGCTCAAGCCGGGGCAGGAGAAGGCCGCTGCATTCCTGGAAACCCACCGCTACGCCGCACTGGTGGGCGGCAGCCTGGGCTTCACCAAGATGGAAGGCACGACCGTCAATATCGCGGACAAGAAAGCGTACTCGGCCATCTCGCGCATCGAGACCAGCATGCTGGCCGGCAACGCCGCCAATGCCGGCGACATCCGCGTGGAAGGCCCGTACTCGGGCGCGGTCTACGAACTCAACCTGCGCGGGGCGCAGTCGGACCGGGCGGGCGTGCGCATGGACAGCGAATGGGTGCCGGTCGACATGGCGGCCGTGCCGGCGCTGGTGTCGGAAGACCTGGGCGGCGGCCCGAAGAAGGCGCAGGACGCGCTGGGCAACTACGCCAATCCGGACAAGGTGGCCACGCCGGACAACCTCAAGTTCTCGGAGGCACTCCGCACGCTGTTTGTCGGCGAGGACAGCAACACGCATGTGAACAACTTCCTGTGGGCCTACAACGTGGATACGAAGCAGCTGTCCCGCGTGCTGTCGTGCCCGGCGGGCGCGGAATCCACCGGGCTGCACGCGGTGGACGAGATCCACGGCTGGACCTACATCATGACCAACTTCCAGCATGCCGGCGACTGGGAAAAGGGGCTGCACGACAAGGTGAAGGGCACGCTGGACCCGCTGGTGCGCGCCAACTACAAGGACCGCTTTGGCGCGGCGGTCGGCTACCTGACTGCCACGCCGTCGGCGCTGCGGCTGAACCGCCGCGCCTAAGCGCGGCACAAGACGCGCATCAGCGGCGCCTTGCGCTGTCTGACCACGCAGGTACGGCGGGCCTGCTACCCTGTGGGCTGGCGCCCGGCACATCGTCGGCGCACGTCCACAGGAATCCCCATGACACAGCCCGCCGCAGACCTGACCGCGCGCCGCATGGCGCCCGCCACCGACCGCAACCGCGCGCCTATCCTGGCCGTCTTGCGCGACGCCCTGCCGAAAACCGGCACGGTGCTCGAGATCGCCAGCGGCACCGGCCAGCATGCGGTGTACTTCGCGGCCGCGCTGCCCGGGCTCACCTGGCAGCCCAGCGATCCCGACGCCACGCACCGCGAATCGATCGCGGCCTGGACGGCCCACGACAAGGCCGCGAACGTGCGGCCGCCGCTGCCCATCGACGTGAGGCAGGAGCCCTGGGGCATCGACGCGGTGGATGCCATCGTCTGCATCAACATGATCCACATCGCGCCCTGGGCCGCCGCCGAGGCGCTGTTCGCCGGCGCCGGCCGGCACCTGTCCCCCGGTGGCGTGCTGTATCTCTACGGCCCCTACCGCCGCAACGGCGCGCATACCGCACCCAGCAACGAAGCGTTCGACCGGCAGCTGCGCGTGGCCGATGCCGATTGGGGCGTACGCGACATGGAAGCCGTCATCGCCCTGGGTGCGGCGCACGGCTTGACCTGTGCGGAACCGATTCCCATGCCGGCCAACAACTTCAGCCTGGTGTTCCACAAGGCCGGTTGAGGGCGGCGCGCAACGGAATGTGGCGGAAGCGTTAAGGATTGCCATAATCCTGTTGCGGTGCTTGAGCGGCCCCCACGGCATGCGTAGCCTTGGTCTCGTGGTGACAACCAGGAGGTCAGTATGTTTGCCGAAGCCGTAGCGGTAATCCAAGCTCAGGATGTTCGCAGCGTTTCGCGAAACAGCCACGCCACCAATGTGGCAGGCGATCTTTTGAAGGCAATGCGCGAATTGTCCGTATTGCCGCTGACAACGCTGACGCCTGCGGAAGTTATCGAAAGCCACTTCGCCGGCATGTCGATGGATGATCTGGTGCGCGAGTTGGCGGCGGGGCGGCTCTGTGGAGGGCGCGGCAGGGAGGCAAGCGACCTGGAATTTCCTGCATGGCAGTTCGTCACGCCGGCTCCGCAACTGTTGCCGCCCGTCATGCGGGCGGTACACGAAGCGGGCGCCGTGGATCCGCGCTACTTCTGGACTATCCGGTACGAGGGCCTCTTCGACTTGACGCCGGCGGAGCTACTTTGCGGAAAGCTCTTCGTGACCCGTCGCTCCGTCTCAATGGAACAGGCCGACTACCTCGCCAGATCTGATAAAGAACGTCAGCGGATCGTGCTGACACATCATGAGGCACTGCTGGCGGAGCGGGAGGGGCCTCACGCATGAATGTCACCCATTCCGCAAGCCTCGGTATCGAGATGCCAGCTCGCGCGCATCTGAAGGAAGTCCTTGCTGCCGGTGTGTGGCGGCGTGCGATCACGATACGCACGGTCAGATTCGAGGATATGCCAATTCACCGGCAACTGTGCCGCGATCCGTGCTATCTCCCGCAGGACGGCCGCTAGCAGTGCTGCGTGGCAGGCTGCCTACCCCCGCAGCAGCATCACCACCGCCGTTGCAATCAGGCATATCGCGAATGCTGCGCGCAGGCGCCGTTCCGGCATGCGGTGGGCCAGTGCCACCCCCCAGGAGATCGTCAGCATGCCGCCCAGCGACAGCGGGATGCCGCTGGTCCAATCCACATGGCCGGCGTGTGCATAGGTGAGCAGGGCCACTACCGCGCCGGGTGTGACCAGGGCCAGGGCCAGTCCCTGGGCGGCGGCCTGGCGCATGCCGAACAGGCCGACCAGGGCAGGGGCGGCGACCACGCCGCCGCCTACGCTGAAGAATCCAGAGAACGCGCCGCCGACCACGCCGACGGCCGGAATCCAGGATGCCGATACCCGTGCCTGCTGGTGCGTCGCGGCGCGGCCGGGCAATAGCCGCCAGAGAAAGTAGAGGGCCAGGCCGATCATGAACACGGCGAAGATGCGGCGCAGCAGTGCAGCGTCGATCGACGTGGCGAGCCTTGCGGACAGATAGGTGGACAGCATGGCGGACAGCCCCAGGACGATTGCCGTCTTGAGGTCGATGTCGGCGCGCTTGCGGTATTGCCAGAAGCCGATCACCACGTTGGGCGCGATCATGACCAGCGAGGTGCCTTGCGCCAGTTGCTGGTCCATGCCGTAGAGCAGGCCCAGCGCTGGAATGGCGATCAGGCCGCCGCCGATGCCGAACAGGCCGCCCACCCCACCGAGCAGCCCTCCAAGTCCGAAGATAAGCAGGGCGGACAACAACGAATGGTCAGGCATGGCGAATCAGGGGTGCGGTACGGAGCAGGCAAGCGCACGATGATACGCGGACATGGCGCAGACATTCGGGAAATCCTCGACACGATGCCGGTCGCGCAGGGCCCGGATCGGCGGCCGACGGTCCGCTCCCACGGCAAGAGAGCAAAGCGTCGTGCTACGGCTCAAGCCCGTTGAAGCCCGTTGAAGCCAATTGAAGCCAATTGAAGCGGTCCGGGCGAGCCGTGCCCGGCGCGGCTCAGTCCACCTGGGCCCCCGACTGCTTGACGATCTTTGCCCACTTGTCGATATCGGCGCGCAGCGTGGTGGCCAGTTGCTGCGGCGTGCCGCCGAGCGTTTCGGCGCCCTGCGCGGCCAGCTTGTCGCGCAGCGATTTGTCGGCCAGTGCGGCCTGCATGGCCGTGGACAGCTTCTGGACGACTTCCTTCGGCGTGCCGCGCACCGCGAACAGGCCGACCCACAGATCGCCGCTATAGCCGGGCACGGTCTCGCCGATGGCCGGGATGTCGGGCGCGAACGGCGACCGTTTGGCCGAGCTGACGCCCAGTGCGCGCACCTTGCCGGCCTTGATGTGCGAAAGCACCGACGGCAGGCTGGCAAACGCCATCGGCACCTGGTTGCCCAGCACGTCGTTCAGCGCCGGCGCCACGCCCTTGTAGGGCACATGCTCCAGCTTGATGCCGGCCATCGTGTTCAGCATCTCGCCCAGCAGGTGGTTCAGCGTGCCATTGCCCGCCGATCCATAGCGATAGAAGTCGGGCTTGGCCTTGGCCATCGCGATCAGTTCGGACATCGACTTGGCCGGGAAGGCCGGATTCACCACCAGCACGTTGGGCACCGTGGCCACCAGCGAAATCGGCTCGAAATCCTTGACCGGGTCGAACGGCACGCTGCGGTACAGCGACGGGTTGATGGCCTGCGTACTGCTGATGGTCATCAGCAGCGTATAGCCGTCGGGCGTGGCACGCGCGGCGGTCTGCGTGCCGATGTTGCCGCCGGCACCGGGGCGGTTTTCGACCACCACCTGCTGGCCGATCCGCTGCGACAGGTCCGCCGCGACCAGCCGCGCGACGATGTCGTTGGATCCACCCGGCGCCTGCGGCACGATCATCTGGACCGGCTTCGAGGGGTAGGTGTCTGCCTGGGCGTGGCCGATGGCGGCTGCCGCCAGTGCCACGCCGGCCAGGGCGCGAAGGGTACGGGTCATGCTGTCTCCTGATGAAAGCCGCCCGGCCGGTGTTCTGGGGTCTTGCCGGGTGTTGTGGGGCCCACTCTAGCCCAGCCCCGCACGCAGGAGAAATTCAATCGGCGACTGGCGCCATAAGCTTTTCTTATTGGCCGGTCCCGCCAGCCGGCTGCCAGCCGCCGCCCATCGCCTGGTACAGGGCCACGCTGGCATTGAGGCGGTCGGTGTGAGTCTGGATCAGGTTCAGTTCGGCACTGAACAGCTGGCGCTGGGCGTCCAGCTGCTCCAGATAGGGCGAGTACCCGGCGCGATAGCGGTTGATGGCATGGCGCAGGGCCGCCGCCAGCGCGTCGCGCTGCTCGCGCAGCCGCGCTTCCTGTTCGCCCAGCTTCTGCACCGCGGCCAGGTTGTCGTTGACTTCGCGGAAGGCGGTCAGCGCCACGCGGCGGTACGCATAGGCGGCCTCGTCGCGCTGTGCGGCGGCGGCATCGGCGCCGGCCACGATGCGGCCGCCCTCGAACAGCGGTGCCAGCACGCTGCCGCCGAGTGTCCAGATCCGGACCGGATTGGCCAGCCCCGTTGCATAGACCAGTCCGGCCGAGGCGGTCAGCGGAATGCGGGGCAGATAGGCCTTGCGGGCGGCGGACAGACTGGCATCGGTGGCGGCCAGCGTGTATTCGGCCTGGGCGATGTCGGGCCGCCGCCGCAGCAGTTCGGACGGCAGGCCCGCCGGCACGGGCGGCTGCTGCAGCGCCTGCAGCGGCAGGCCACGCGCGATGGCGCCCGCATCGGGATTGCCCACCAGTACGCCCAGCGCGTTTTCCTGCCGTGCCACGGCCAGTTCGGCCTGGGGTACGGCCTGGGCGGTCGATTCATATTCTGCCCGCGCCTGTTCGTATTCGAGCTGGGACGTGTACCCAGCCCGCGCCCGGTCGCGCGCCAGGCGCAGCGCGTCGGCGCGCGACGTCAGCGTCTGGCGCACCACATCGAGCTGGGCATCGAGCGCCCGCAGCGTGATATAGCCGCGCGCGGCGGCGGCCGATACGGACAGGATGGTGGTGTCGCGCGCCGCCTCGCTGGCCAGCAGGCTGTTGCGCGCGGCCCCCACCGAATCGGCGATGCGGCCGAACAGATCGACCTCGTAGGAAGCATCCAGCGCCAACTGGCCGGTGTTGGCGGTGCGGGCCGTGCCGAATGCGTTGATGCCGCGGGCGCGTGTGCCGCTGGCCGTGAAGTCCAGCGTCGGGAACAGCGCGGCGCGGGCGATGCGCGCCTGGGCATCGGCCTGGCGCACGCGTGTCACGGCGATGGCGATGTCGTCGTTCTGACCCAGCGCCTGGGCCACCAGCGCGGTCAGCGCCGGGTCGCCGTAGGTCTGCCACCATTCGCGCTCGATGGCGACGGTGGGGCCGGGGTCCACGCGCCAGGCGACCGGCGGCGCGACGGGCTCCGGCGCGGGCGGGCGCGGTCCCATGCAGCCGGCCAGCAGCAGGCCGATGGCGGGCAGCACGGCGCGGCGCGTCAGGCGCAGCGCGATGCAGGCGGCAGGAACAGGCGTGTGCGTCATCGCGTGGGTGGCGGATTGGTGCGGGTGTCGACTTCGGCCTGCACCGACATGCCCGGACGCAGGCGATCCGCCATCGGCTGATCAGGGTCGATGGCAATGCGCACCGAGATACGCTGCGCCACCTTGACGAAATTGCCGGTGGCGTTATCGGCGACAATCACCGCGAACTCGGAACCGGCCGCCGGCGACAGCCGCTCCACGCGGCCGGTCAGGCGCGCGTTGTCCAGCGCATCGACGCGGAACGTGGCCCGCTGGCCCGGCGCCATGCGGGCGGTCTGGGCTTCCTTGTAGTTGGCGATGACCCAGCGTTGCGGCGGCACCAGAAACATCAGCTGCGAGCCCGATGTCACGTACTGCCCCAGCCGCGCGCCGATCTGGCTGAGCCGGCCGTCCTGCGGCGCGATGACGACGGTGTTCGACAGGTCGATGTCGGCCAGCTGCAGGGCGGCCCGCGCCTGTTCGACGGCAGCCTTGAGGCCCTCGCGGCCCACGATGATGGCTTCCACGTCCTGCCGGGCGATCTCCACCGCGGCGCGCGACTGCTCGACGGCAGCCTCCGCCTGGCGCAGCGCCGCCCGGGTCTGGTCGCGTTCGCGCAGCGACACCGAACCGTCGGCCACCAGTTCGTCCACACGCTTCATGTCGGCCTGGGCGCGCAGCAGCTGGGCGCGGGCGTTGTCGGCATTGGCCAGCTGCGACTTCACGGTGGCCTCGCGGGCGCGCTGGGTCTGGTCGGCGTTCGCCAGGTTGGCAATTTGCGTGTTCAGCGATGCGCGCGCCTGTGCCACGCGTTGGCGATAGATGCGGTCGTCGATCCGCAGCAGCACCTGACCGGTCTTCACCAGGTCGAAGTCATGCACCGGCACCTCGGTCACATAGCCGCTCACCTGCGGGCTGATGATCGTGGTCTGGCCGCGCACATAGGCGTTGTCGGTGCTCTGGATCGACGGCGAGAACGGCGGCAGGCCCCAGGCGTACAGGATGATCAGCACGCTGGCCAGCGCCACGACGACGATCAGCGCGGTCAGCCGGCGCGATCCGCGCGGCGGCGCCCAGCCCTTGGGCGAAGCATCGACCTCCACCGGGTCGTCAAGCCGTTCGGGCTTGCCGGCCGGGGGCTGGGCGGGGGTGCGATCGGGCTGCGCTGGTGATTCGGGCGATTCGGGCGGTTCTGGCCGGTCGGGCGGTGGGGTCAAGTGCCTTTCTCCGTGGAGGGCGGGGTTGGCGATGGCTTCTTCTCTGGAATATGTCCCGGCACCACCCGGTTCAGGTACAGCGCCAGCAGCCAGACAAAGGTGACGGTGGACAGGATGCCGATCACCAGGAAGACGTCGTTGAACGCCAGCACGTTGGCTTCGCGCGTGACCTGCTGCGCCAGCGCCATGGTGCCTTCGGTCTGGCGCAGCACCGGGTCGGCCAGCACGCGGCTGTAGGCGTTGGCCAGCAGTTGCAGGCGCGCGGCGTCGAGCGGGTCGGACAGGCTGATGCCTTGCACCAGCGCATGCGAATGGAATTTCTCGCGCCAGGTCTGGAACGTCCCGAGCAGCGCCGACCCCGCCAGCCCGCCCAGCGACTGCGTGATGCTGAACAGCGCCGAAAAGCTGACGAAATGGCTCATGCCGCGCTGCAGCGCGCTGCCCATGCCGATCAGCAGCGTCGGACCCAGGAAATAGACTGCCGCAAAGGCGATCAGCGACTGCGTGAAATACATGTTCTGCGGCCGCGTCAGGTTCGTCGAGCCGGCATCGACGAACGCGCCGATCGCGATCAGGATCAGCGAAATGCGGATTGGCCGCCCGAGGTTCTGCGGATTCAGGGTCAGGGCGCTGGCCGCGATGCCGGCCACCGTGGCCATCGACACGACGATATACAGCGAGATCAGCTGGTCGTTGCCCATGCCCAGCGCCGTCAGCAGGCCCACCGCGCCATACGGCTGTTCGGACAGCAGGATACGCACCGACGTGGCCACCACGGCAAAGCGGATGATCGCCATGCTGCCCAGCCAGCGCGTATTGAGCAGCGGATTCACGCGGCTGTGCTCGATCCACAGCGCCGCCGCGATCAGGATCACCGCGCCGCACAGCGCGTAGCCCAGCCACGGCGCCTCGGTCCACCACAGGATGCGGCCCTGGCCCAGCACCGCGCACAGCAGCGCCATGCCCGGGGCGAACAGCGCGAAGGTGACGAAGTCGAGCGGCTCGAAGGCCTTGATCCGCTCGCTGGGCGGCAGCGGCAGCAGCGCCACCGTGACCAGCGACAGCAGCGACAGGCCGAATTCGAACTGGTACAGCGTCTGCCAGTTGCCGGCTTCGAGCATGCCCGTGGAAAACGTCCGCGCCAGCGGCGTGGCCAGCTGCGGCACGCCGAAGCCGATCACCACCGCACGCATGCGATGCCGCGCCGGCAGCGACTGGATGATGTAGTAGAGCGCCAGCGTGGACATGCCGCTGGCGGCGATGCCATTGGCGGCGCGCGCCAGCAGGGCGGTGCCGAAGGTGTGGGTCAGCAGGTGGGCGCCCGTGATCAGCGCGTAGGACAGCAGGAAGACCTTGGTGAACCGCTGCAGGCCGTACTGCTGGCGGAACTTGATCACCAGCATCGACATGCAGACATTGGTCATGACATAGACCGTGGACAGCCACGCGGCCTCGTCGCTGTACAGGCCGAACACCCCCTGGATGTTGTTGAGGTTGGCCACCACCAGCGCGTTGCCGAAGGCGCCGGTCAGCCCGATCAGCACGCCCACGCAGAAGTAGGCGACGCGCCGTGGCGTGGGGTGGTCCGGCGTGGCGGGCGACCCCGGCATCGACGGCCGTTCATGCGGCTTGAACGCGTAGCTGGCAGTTGCCATGGCTGACTGGTAGGCGACGAACGACGTGGGATGTGGCGATGATGCGGGAGGAACCGCCGCGTGGCAAGCGCGGCCCGGGGCGCCCTGCCGGGCGGTTGTCCGGGGTCAGCTCTTTGGCAATGCTTGCAATGCCGGCGGCGCCAACGAACCGCCTTCTGCAATTCTCTCCTTGACGATGTCGCGCAGGACGTCGGCAACGGCTTCCGCCGCGTTCGAACGTGGCAGCGCGCGCGGCCAGCACAGCGACAGCGTGCGGCGCAGTTCGGGCACGATACGCCGGCGCGGCACGGCGGCATCGCTTTCATCCAGCGACGAGGCCGGCAGGATCGTGCAGGCCAGCCCTTCGCGGGCGGCGGCCAGCAGGAACGGCAGCGAATCGAGATCGGCCACCACGTTCAGGGCGATGCCGGCCTGTGCGAAGCGCCGCTCCACCACCTCGCGCAGACCCTGCGATCCGCTTGGCAGTACCAGTGGCAGCGCGTCGAGCGCCTTGAGCGCCACCGTCTCGGTGGCCTTGCCGCGCGGCGCCGGGCCGGGTGGTGTGCCAATCAGGTAGAGCGGTTCGCTGGCCAGCGGCTCGGGCTCCACCGCGCGCGACGGTGTGTCGCGGAACAGGATCGCAAAGTCGAGCCGGTTCTGGTTCAGCAGTTCGGAGATATAGCCGCTCATGCTTTCGAAGAGCTGCAGCCGCACCTGCGGATAGCGTTGGCGTACGGCCCGCACCAGGGCCATGCCGAAGGCGGCGGCAGCGGTGGTGGGCAGCCCGATGGCCACGGTGCCCGAGACCTCGGTGCCGGCCACGCGTACGTCGGCCCCGGCAATCTCGATCTGGCGCAGGATATTACGCACATGCCGGTACAGCGTCTTGCCGGCCTCGGTGGGTCGCACGCCCTTGGCGCCGCGATGCACCAGCGGCACGCCAAACTCGTCCTCCAGCGCGGCCAGCTGCTGCGACAGCGCGGGCTGTGCCACGCACACCACCTCGGCGGCCCGCGTGAGGCTGCCGTGGTCGACGATGGCCACGAAATAGCGCATGGCGCGGATGTCCATGATGGTGGGTCTCTCCCCTTCGACTTATCAGATATGAAAACGCCAGAGTATTGATTCTACTTATGGTGCCTTCCGCATTCCCTATTTCACACGGCCGGCGCCGGCAGGTAGATTGTCGGCATCGCGCCATGCGCATCTTTCGCCCCCGACACTGCCATGTCCAGACCGCTTGAAGGCATCACCGTAGTCTCGCTCGAACAGGCCATTGCGGCGCCTTTCTGCACCCGCCAGCTGGCTGACCTGGGCGCGCGCGTCATCAAGATCGAACGTCCCGGCCCCGGGGATTTCGCGCGTGCCTATGACGGCCGGGTGCGGGGGCTGTCGTCGCACTTCGTGTGGACCAACCGTTCGAAGGAAAGCCTGACGCTGGACGTCAAGGCGCCCGGCGCAGGGCCGGTGCTGGAGGCGTTGCTGGAAAAGACCGACGTGCTGGTGCAGAACCTGGCGCCCGGCGCTTCCGCGCGGCTGGGGCTCGACTATGAAACGCTGTCGAAACGCTATCCGCGCCTGATCGTCTGCGATATTTCGGGCTACGGCGGCGATGGCCCCTATCGGGACAAGAAGGCGTACGACCTGCTGGTGCAGAGCGAGTCGGGCTTCGTGTCCGTCACCGGCACGCCGGAAGAGGGCGTCAAGGCGGGCGCATCGGTGGCCGACATCGCGGCTGGCATGTACGCCTACAGCAACGTGCTGGCGGCACTGATCGAGCGGGGCCAGACCGGGCGCGGCAAGCGCATCGACGTGTCGATGCTCGAATCGATGGTCGAGTGGATGAGCTTTCCGATGTATTACGCGTTCGAAGGCGCCGAGCCGCCGCCCCGCGCGGGCGCCGCCCACGCCACGATCTATCCGTACGGGCCGTTCCCGACCGGCGACGGCAAAACCGTCATGTTGGGTCTGCAGAACGAGCGCGAATGGGCGGTGTTCTGCAAGGTGGTGCTGCAGGAGCCCGATCTGGCCACGCAGGCTGACTTTGCCACGAACAGCCTGCGCAGCGCCAACCGCGCGCAGCTGCGCGCCCGCATCGTCGAGGCCTTCAGCCGGCTCAGTGCCGCCGAGGTGGTGCACCGCCTGGAAGAGGCCAGGATCGCCAATGCCAACGTCAATACCATGGCCGATGTGTGGCATCACCCGCAATTGGCCGCCCGCGCGCGGTGGCGCCAGGTGGACACGCCGGCCGGACCGATTCCGGCGCTGCTGCCGCCAGGCATGACCGATGCGCGGATGGATGCCGTGCCGGGCGTCGGCCAGCACACCGATGCCATCCTGGCCGAAGTGGGCTGCAGCGCGGCGCAGATCGCCAGCCTGCACGCCGACGGCGTGGTCTGAGGAGGCGGCATGAGCGCAACTCCTGCCCAGGCGCGCGTCCCGCGCAGCTATCTGTTTGTGCCAGCGTCGCGGCCGGATCGCATCGGGAAAGCCATCGCGGCCGGTGCCGATGCGGTGATTGTCGATCTGGAAGATGCCGTCGCACCCGATGCCAAGGCCCAGGCGCGCGACGGCTTGCGTGCAGTATGGGGCACACTCCAACAGCAGGCCGACGCGGCGGGCGTGGCGCTGCTGCTGCGCCTGAACGGCGCCGATACGCCGTATTTTTGCGACGATCTGGCTTTCTGCCGCACGCAGGCGGTCCAGGCCATCGTGCTGCCGAAGGCAGACAATGCGTCGCTGGCGGCACTTCGCGCAGGGTTGCCGGATATCCCCTGCCATGCCTTGCTGGAAACCGCCGCCGGGTTTGCCGATTTACCGGATGTGGCGCGGACGCCAGGCGTCACGCGCCTGCTGTTCGGCAGCATCGACCTGATGTTCGATCTCGACGTGGGCGACGACGACCTTCCGCTGCACTACTGCCGCAGTGCCCTGGTGCTCCATTCCCGGGCTGCCGGCCTGCCGGCTCCGGTGGACGGCGTCTGCACCGCCATCGGCGACGCCCAGGCGCTGGCTGCCGATACGTTACGTGGGCGTCGCTTCGGGTTCGGCGCGAAGCTGCTGATTCATCCAAGCCAGGTAGCCGGCGTGCATGCGGCGCTGGCGCCCACCGATGCCGAAGTAGCGTGGGCGCGCCGCGTGGTGGAGCAGGCCGCGGCCGCGCAGGGCGCCGCCATTGCGGTGGACGGGAAAATGGTCGACCGGCCGGTCCTTGATCGCGCGCAACGTATTGTCGTGGCGGCAGGCCGTTAATGTTTCGCTAATAAACCATCGGTGCAGCCATTTACGTCCGTACGGCGCCAATCGGTGTTTTCCCTGACCGGTGGGTTCGATGCAAATGTCGAAATTTATCGACAGGATGAAAGCAATTTGTAATGGGGTTGCTGTCAAATGCGCATGGGAGATCGTGCGCTGCCATGCATGCGGTATTAATGGACTGGACGCCGGGTAAAACAGAACGATAAAAGTCACTTACCCGGTCCACCATTCGGCTGGCACGGTCGTTTACTCCAGACCGCAAGTCGAATTGAGCCAGGCCGATCGTGCATTTTCCTGCTGTTTTCCGTGCCGCCGCGGCAACGCTGCTTGCCCTGGTGGTCAGTGCTGGTCACGCCGCCAGCGCGCCAATGCCGCCCGACGGCCCCTGTGTGCCACCACCCCCCAAGGCTGCCCTGACGCTGGCGCAGGCCCGGCTTGACGCGTTGCGCTGCAACCGCGACATCATCGCCGCCCGCCGTAACGAAGAGGCCAGCCAGGCCGACATCCAGATTGCTTCCCAGCGGCCCAACCCGGTGCTGAGCCTGGGCGTGGCCAATATCAACCCGCACCTTGGCGTGGGCGCTGGCAACCTGCGCAGCAAGACGGTGGATTCGACCGTTCGCGTGGACCAGGTCATCGAGACGGCCAACAAGGGCAACCTGCGTACCGAGGTCGCCCGCAAGGCCAGCGCCGCCGCGGGCGAGCAGACCCAGGCGGTGGTGGCCCAGCAGCTGGGCGCCGTGGACCAGGCCTGGTACGAAGCCGTGGTCAGCCAGACCCGCGTGGAGGTGCTGACCGAAACCGTCGGGCTCTACGGCCGGACCCAGCAGGCCAACGAGACGCGGCTCAAGGCGGGCGATGTGTCGCGCGCGGACGTGACCAAGCTCCAGCTCGAAACGCTGCGCGCCCAGAACGACCTGCGCGCGGCCATGGCCGACCACAGCAGCGACAAGGCCGCGCTGGCCGCCGCGATGGGCGTGCCCGGCACGCTGATGGACAACCGCCTGGTGGCGGACTGGCCGGCCCCCGATGCGCCGGTGCCGCCGTTCGATCCCGAAGTGCTGCAGCGCCGCCCGGACGTGACCGCCGCCGAAGCGCGGCTGGCCGCCGCGTCGTCGCAGCGCGACCTGGCCCGTGCCGGCCGCGTGCCCGACGTGACCGTAGGCGTGCAGTACGAGCACTATCCTGTTTCGGAGACCAACACCACCGGCAGCGGCAACAGCTACGGCGCGTTCGTGTCGATCCCGCTGTTCGTGCGCCACAGCTTCGGCGGCGAGGCGCGCCGGGCCGAGGTCGATTACTACGCGGCGCTGGACGACCGCAATCGCATCCTGCTCGAGGCCCAGAACGAGATCGGCCGGCTGCGTGCGCAGTTGGACGCCGCCCGGGCGTCGCTGCAGCAGATGCGTGAATCGGTGCTGCCGGCCGCCGAAAGCGTGGCCAACAGTGCCGAATTCGCCTATTCCAAGGGGGCCAGCGGCGTGCTGGACCTGCTGGACGCACGCCGCGCGCTGCGCCAGACCCGTGTGGATGCCGTGGAAGCGCAGGGCAACTATGCCAAGGCCCTGTCGGCCTACCTGACCGCGCTGCAATCCACCCAATCCGATATCAACAAGCTTCCCCAGGTTCGTACCGATGCGTCGCGCCCATAATTTCCCGTCTCTCTCCGGCCGTTTCCGCATGGCCGCCGTGGTGTCTCTGTGCGCGCTGGCGTTGGCCGGCTGTGGCAAGAAGGAAGTCCCGGAAAACGATGACGAGCCGAAGATCTCCGGCCAGACCATCACGTATCCGGCCAGCGTGAAGGCGCTTTCCGGGGTGGTTGGCCAGCCCGTGCAAAGCGGCGGCGACCGCATGCTGAGCATGCCGGGCCGCCTGGTCTGGAACGAGGACAAGACCGTGCGCGTGGCCACGCCGTTCGTGGGCCGCGTGATGGAGATCATGGTGCAGCCGGGTGCCACGGTGAAGGCCGGCCAGGCGTTGGCCATGCTGACATCGCCCGACTTCGGCGTGGCCCAGGCCGACGCCCGCAAGGCTGCGGCCGACAGCGCCGTGGCCGCCAAGGCACTGGCCCGCCAGCGCGAGCTATACCAGGCCGGCGTGATCGCCCAGAAGGACCTGGAGCAGTCGCAGGCCGACAACGCCCGTGCCGCCGCCGACCTGGCCCGCACGCAGGCCGCGCTGCGCATGTATGGCGCGGGCAGCGGCGACGCCGTGAACCAGCGTTTCGCGCTGCGCAGCCCGATCGACGGGCTGGTGGTGGAACGCAATATCAATCCCGGCATGGAAGTGCGCCCGGACCAGCAGCCCAATGCGCCGCTGTTCCTGATCACCGATCCCAGCACGCTGTGGGCCCAGCTCGACGCCGCCGAGGCGGACCTCGGCCTGTTCAAGCCCGGCATCAACGTCCAGCTGGTCAGCGCCGCTTATCCCGGCGAGACCTTCACGGGCACCGTGGTCAAGATCGCCGACTATGTCGATCCGGCCTCGCGCAGCGTGAAGGTGCGCCTGGTGGTGCCCAACGCCGACCGCCGCCTGAAGGCCGAGATGTTCGTGACGGCCAAGCTCCAGGCCGCGTCGTTCCAGGGGATTGCGGTGCCGTCCAAGGCCGTGTTCCTGGCCGACAACAGGAACTACGTGTTCGTGCGCACGTCGTCCACGCCGTTCGTGTTCGAGCGCCGCGAGGTCAAGCTGGGCGTGTCGCTGCCGGGCACGACCGAAGTGGTGGCGGGCCTGAAGGACGGTGACGTTGTCATCACGGATGGCAACCTCTACCTGCAGGACATCCTGCGCGATGCCACCGCGGTGAATGCCGCGCGTGCGGCCGCCAAGCAATAAAGGCGGCCCGATGATCCAACGTATCGTTAGCTTTGCGCTGCACCAGAAGCTGTTCGTCTGGCTCGGCCTGATCATCTTCGTCGCGGGCGGCCTGGCCGCCTTCAAGAACCTGCCGATCGAGGCCTTCCCGGACGTCTCGGACATCCAGGTCAACATCATCACGCTGTACCCGGGCCGGGCCGCCGAGGAGGTGGAGCGTCAGGTCACGATTCCGATCGAAACGGCACTGGCAGGCACGCCGAACTCGGTGCGGGTGTTCTCGCACACCCAGTTCGGCCTGTCGTTCATGATGGTGACCTTCAACGACAAGGCCACCGACGTCACCGCGCGCCAGCAGATCATCGAGCGGCTGCGCAGCGTGGACCTGCCCGACGGCGTGCAGCCGGAGCTGGCGCCGCTGTCCACCGCCATCGGCGAAATCTTCCGTTTCCGCCTGACCGGCAAGGGCTATACGGCGCAGGAACTGCGCACGCTGCAGGACTGGGTGGTCGAAAAGAACATGCGCCAGGTGCCGGGCGTGGCCGACGTGGTGACCATTGGCGGTTCGATCAAGCAGTACGAGGTGAACCCCAACCTGGGCCGCATGCGCGACGCCAAGATCTCGCTGTCGCAGCTGTTCACGGCGCTGCAGCGCGGTAACTCGAACGCCGGTGGCGGCGCGGTGGCCCATGGCCGCCAGCAGTACCTGCTGCGTTCGCTGGGCAGCTTCCGCTCTTCGGCGGACATCGCCAACGTGGTGGTGGCCGAGAACAACGGCACGCCGATCCTGGTCAGGGACATTGCCGAGGTGAAGATCGGCTCGGCGCCGCCGCAGGGCCTGATGGGCCAGGACAACGAGGACGACATCGTCTCGGGCATCGTGGTGATGCGCAAGGGCGAAAACCCGTCGGTGGTGCTTGAGGCACTGAAGCAGAAGATCGAACTGCTGGACTCGCAGATCCTGCCCAAGGGCGTGAAGATCGTGCCGTACTACGATCGCTCCACGCTGATCGACAAGACGCTGCACACGGTGTTCGGCAACCTGGTGGAAGGCGCGCTGCTGGTGCTGGCCGTGCTCTACCTGTTCCTGGCCAATGTGCGCGCGGCGGCAATCGTGGCGCTGGTGATTCCGCTGTCGCTGCTGTCGACGTTCATCGGCCTGACGTGGGTCGGCATTCCGGCCAACCTGCTGTCGCTGGGCGCGATGGACTTCGGGATCATCGTCGACGGCGCAGTGATCGTCGTCGAGAACATTTTCAAGCGGCTGGGCGAGCTCAAGGAGCAGCAGATCAAGGACAGCCGCGCGCGGCTTTACGCGATCCTGCAGGCCACCACCGAGGTGGGCCGGCCGACCGTGTTCTCGATGATCATCATCATCGCGGCGCACATCCCGATCTTCACGCTGCAGCGCCACGAGGGCAAGATCTTCGCGCCGATGGCGTACACGGTGACCGGCGCGCTGATCGGCTCGCTGATCCTGTCGCTGACCGTGGTGCCGCTGCTGTGCCATCTGCTGCTGACCAAGAACATCGCCCACGACGACAACTTCGTGGTGCGGTACTGCAAGCGCATCTACGAGCCGATGCTGGCCTGGGCGCTGGACAACAAGAAGAAGGTGGTGGGCATTGCACTGGGCCTGCTGGTGGCGACCGTGGGCGTGGGCAAGTTCCTGGGCAGCGAATTCCTGCCCGAGCTGGACGAAGGCTCGATGTGGGTCAGCTTCGACCTGCCGGCGTCGGTGTCGCTGGTCGAGGCGCGCGACCAGGCCCGCATCCTGCGCAACGTGATCCGCAAGACGCCCGAGGTGAACACCACGATTTCCAAGGTGGGCCGCCCTGACGACGGTACCGATCCCAAGCTGATCAACACGGTGGAGATCCTGGTCGACCTGAAGGCCGACAAGCAGTGGCGCGCGGGCTTCGACAAGCGCAAGATCATCAACGAGATCAACCACAACCTGCGTCAGCTGCCGGGCATCGAGCCGAATTTCTCGCAGCCGGTGCGCGACAACATCCTGGAAAGCATCTCGCAGATCAAGGGCCAGATCGTGATCAAGGTGCAGAGCGACAGCCTCGAGCACAACAAGAAGGTGGCCGACCAGATCCTGGCGAACGTGCAGTCGGTCAAGGGCGTGATGCGCGCGTTCATCGACCGCGACGGAGAGCTGCCGCAGTACGTGCTGGAATTCGATCGCGCCCAGGCGGCCCGCTACGGCATCAACGTGGCCGATGTGCAGGACCTGATGGAAAGCGCGCTGGCCGGCAAGGCCGCCACGGAACTGTGGGAGGGCGAAAAGCACTTCAGCGTGGTGGTGCGCCTGAAGCCGGGCGAGCGCGAACTGCCGAACCTGCCGAACATCTTCATGCAGACCGCCGACGGGGCGCAGGTGCCGCTGTCGCAGCTGGTGACGTTCCGGGCGGCGTCCGGCGCGATGAACATCAGCCGCGAGAACGGCCAGCGCACCACGTCGATCGGCATCTTCATCCACGACCGCGACATGGGCAGCGTGGTGAAAGACATGCAGGAACTGGTGAAGAAGAACGTGAACGCCGAAGACGTCAAGATCAGCTGGTCGGGCGAATTCGAGAACCAGGAACGCGCGATGGCGCGCCTGTCGATCGTGGTGCCGCTGTCGGTGCTGCTGATCTTCCTGCTGCTGTTCAATGCGTTCCAGTCGTTCAAGAGCGCGGCGCTGATCATCTCGAACATCCCGTTCGCGCTGATTGGCGGGGTGTTCGCGCTGTTCCTGACCGGCATTCCGCTGTCGGTGTCGGCGGCCATCGGCTTTATCGCGCTGTTTGGCCAGGCCGTGCTGAACGGGGTGGTGATGGTGACGTACTTCAACCAGCTGCGCCAGGAAGGCATGCCGGTGCGCCAGGCCGTGCTGACCGGTTCGATGGACCGCCTGCGCACGGTGCTGATGACGGCCATGCTGGCCATGCTGGGCCTGTTCCCGATGGCCGTCTCGCGCGCCATCGGCTCGGAAACGCAGCGTCCGCTGGCCATCGTCATCATCGGCGGCCTGATTACGGCCACGCTGCTGACGCTGATCGTGCTGCCGACGCTCTACGAGTGGATGGTGGGCCGGAACTGGCCGGACGAGGAAGGCCAGTCGAACAACGAGAACCGCCTGAACGACTCGATGGCGCATTGAGCAGGGCTCGAGAAGCCGAAACGAAGACCGGGGCAACGCGCCCCGGTTTTTTTTCGTCCCTGTGCGGCGCGGATGGCTGGCCCGGCTTCAGCGGCTGGCTGGCCGCGGAAAGAGCGGCGAGGCGCCGAGCGCCACCACGGCCGTCGTTGCCCAGACGACTGGCCACGATGTCAGCGCCAGCCAGTGCGGCAGCGCAAGCGGCGTGAGGAAGAAACCGAAGAACACTACCGTGTTGGCCATGCCGAGCGCGGTGCCCGCCCGGTCGGCGCCGGCCATGGCCGCCAGTTCGGTGTAGCCGACGCCGTGCCAGGCAGATACCGCGATACCGGCCAGCGCCAGCACCACCGGAAGCAGCGCCATCCACCGGCTGTCCGCCGCACTGCCATGCACGCAGCCGGCCAGCAGCAGGAAGGCAATCGCCGCGATCAGCGTGCAGGCACGCAGATAGGTTCGCCGATTGCCGTGCCGGTCGGTCCAGCGGCCGCTCCAGATGCGCGTGAGCATCGCGCCGGCCTGGATCGTGACCAGCGTGGTCGTGATCGTACCCAGCCCGGCCTGTGCGTAGTCATGCAGAAAGATCGAGGTGAAGGTCAGCACTGCGAATTGCGGCACGCAAAGCAGACCGATGGCCAGCACGATGCGCCAGATGCCTGCCCGGCCGAGCGGGTTCGGGCTGCGCAACTGCGCCACGGAGGTGGCCTGGAAGTCGGGCGGTTCATGGAGCCAGCACCAGGTCAGGAGGGCGGAGACGCCGCACAACAGCGCGAGCCACCCATAAGCCCAGGTAAAGCCGACGGTTGACGCCAGCCATGGCAGGGTCAGCGCCCCGATGCCGCCGCCCATCGGCACGGCAGTCTGGCGGATGCTCATGGCAAGCCCGCGTTCGCCTTCGTGAAACCAGCGCATGACCGCGCGCCCACTGGCACCGTTGACGCTGCCGCCCACCAGCCCGACCAGCGTCATGGCCACCACCAGCCATGACAGTGAGGGGATATGCGCGGCGGGCCCCGTCATGGGCGACAGCCAGAGGGCCATCGCCAGCAGCGCCGCGCTGGTGGCGGCCAGTCCGCCCAGCAACACCGGGCGATCGCCCCAGCGGTCGGCCGCCACGCCCCACGGTAGTTCGGACAGCGCGGTGCCCAGACCGATCGCGCCGACGGCCAGGCCGACTTGCGCGGTGTCCAGGTGGTAGCCCGTGCGCATCCAGACGGCTGTGGTCGGAATGCCGCCGACAGCGGCCAGTACGCTGGCGTTGGCCGCCACGCCGACGCCCAATACCTTCCAGCGATGGGAAGGTGTCAGGCGCCGGGCTGGCGGTACGGGAAGCGGAACGGTGTGCGAAGACATAGGTGACAGGTGATCCCGAAGCTGTTTGACGTGATCCAGTCTGTCACCGAGAATTCATCCTGAAAATCGGAAAATTCTTCACAGTTCGTTCGATAAAACAGGATGGTTGCGATGTCCCGAACCAATCTCGATCTGGCTGCGCTGCGCAGTCTGCTGGCCGGCATGGAACTGGGCAGCTTTGCCCGCGCGGCGGATCGCGTGGGCCGATCCACGTCGGCCATCAGCGCCCAGATCCGCAAGCTCGAGGAACAGGCCGGCACGCCGCTGTTCCGCAAGGCCGGGCGCGGGTTGGCGCTGACGGCCGCTGGCGAGGCGATGCTGGGTTACGCGCGCCGTCTGGTGGAGCTCAACGACGAAGCCGTCAGTGCGGTACGCGGGGTGGACCTGTCGGGCGGCATCCGCCTGGGGCTGCAGGAGGAATTTGGCGAAGGCTTGCTGCCTGAAGTGCTGGGCCGCTTCGCACGCGCCCACCCAAGGGTGCGCATCGAGGCGGTGGTGTCCCGCAATGCCGACCTGCTGGAGCGGATCGACAGCGGACGGTGCGATCTGGCGCTGGTGTGGGCCGACATGCATCCCGCCATATCGGACGATGTGGCCGGGTATGCGATGGGGCACCGGTACGTGGAACGGATCGACGACGTGCCGATGTGTTGGGTCGGCGCCGCAACCGGCGCGGCGACGATGCCTTGGCAGCCGGACGATGGCGAGCCGTTGCCGCTGGTGGCCTTCGACCGCCCGTGCCAGTTTCATTCGGCCGCGGTGGCCGCACTGGACCGTGCAGGCATTCCGTGGCGAATCACGTTTTCGAGCCCGAATCTTGGCGGGCTGTGGGCCGCCGCCGCTGCGGGGCTGGGCTTGACGGTGCGCTCGCGCTACGGATTGCCCGCGGGCGTACGGGCGCTGCAGGCCGGGGAACATGGCCTGCCTGCGCTGCCGTCGATGTCGCTCGCGATGGTGCGCGCGTCGGCCACGATGCCGCCCGAGGTGGAGCGGCTTGCCGACATCCTGCGCGCGGCGCTGCCCGGCACGCCGGTGCCGGACGCCCTGGCAGCCTGATTCAGCCAGCCGCCAGGGCCCGCGCGTCAGTCGTCGTAGCGGTCGCCATGACGGGTCGGCCGGCATAGCAACGCGCCCAGCAGGACGCCAATTCCCAGCGCCATGCCCAGCGCCTTGATCGGCTCCCGGTGCGTATAGTCGGTCACGCATTCCTGGCCGCGCGACACGCTGTCGCTGACCGATGCCTTGATCGATGCCAGCTTGTCCGTTCCCTGGGCGGCCTTCGCCAGGAAGGTCTGCTTGGCGGTTTCGATTGCCTCGCCGGTCAGGTTTGGCAGCTGGGCCAGCAGGTCATCGAGATCCTTCGCCAGCTGCCGGGTATCGGCCTGGAGCTTTTGCTGGGTGCTGGATACATTGGTGTCGTTGGGGTCAAAGGCGGCCATGGCGTCTCCTCGCTGGGTGCGTATGCGGAAATTTGCTGGCGCAGGTTTCATACCAGCGGCCAATGCACTGACGCCGCGCGGCTCGCTGCCATTTGACCCGGCAACTGGCAGCGCCGACTTACCGACGTTTGTAATTTGCGCCATGGCGCGCTGGGTGCACGCGACCATGGGCGCGTCCTTTGCCCCGCGGCATATGAGAGCAATCTGAATCTAGCCGCGATGAGACAAATACGATATCGGCTTTCTGTACGCTGCGGTATGGTTGTTTCGTGTGATGAAGTCCGCCCAAAACGGAGCGGGCCACCGACGGGCAACCTTCGTTTCAGGGGTCAATCATGAGGATTCTTCGAACTGCCGCAATGGCAGAACACTGCGCCAATGACGCCATCGATGCGAAGCCGCACCGGGGCAGGTCGCGGGCACCGGGCGATGCGGGCGGGCCGCCACCGGGCCGCTACGGCGTGGCGGAGTGGGCGCCCGTTCTGGCGATGGTCGGCGCAGGCGTGACGTTCGTGCTCTACATCATGACCACGATCAACGCGTCGATGGCAGACAAGCTGGTTGCCGTGACGCGGAGCATCGAGGAACTCGACAAGCGCATCCATGTGCGTTTCGACGAGATGGACAAGCGGTTCAACGGTCAGCTGGCAGCCATGGACCAGCGTTATGACGGCAGGTTCGCTGCCATGGACAAACGGCTCGAACGCCTGGAAGCGCGAGCCGACCGGACCGACGAGCGGTTGAACAAGGTCGAGGTGCAACTGACAACGATGGACGCCAAGCTGGATCGCGTCCTCGATCACGTCGCCAGGCGCCGCTAACTGCCGGCGCCGCCGTTGCCGGCAAGGCGCGCTATGCCTTGCCGGGGCCCGTGCAGATCCCGTGCAGCTTGCGCAGGCCAGCATAGAGACCCTGCCGCTCCTCGGGCGTGAGCAGCCGGATCACGGAAGCCTGACCGCGCCGCGCCAGTGGAATCACCTGTGCATGAAGGGCCGCCCCGGCTTCGCTGATCTTGCAGGACAGGCGCTTGCGCGGCGTCGTGCCCTCCGATTCCAGCGTGACGAGGCCACGGTCTTCGAGCAATCGCAGCGTGCGGCTGACCAGGGCCTTGTCCGACGTCGATTGCTTGACCAGTTCCGCGAAGGACATCGGCTCGCCGTGGGCCAATAGCGCCAGAATGCGCCATTCCGGCACGGTCAGGTCGAATTGCGTCGCATACGGCTCGGTGACGCTGCTGCGCAGGGCGGTCACCAGCTGGCTCAGCATGGTGGTCAGGAAGTCGTTGACGTTCAGCCCGGTGCCGGCTTCGTCGAGGTGTGACCAGGGATCGATGCCCTCGGTGGTAGCCGGAATGTGCTGGGTAGTGCTGGACATGTACGGGGCGTTAAAAAGGTATGCCGGGCAATTGCCCGGAAAACGCCTGCGATTGTCTCACACCGCTTGTTGTTCGCAACTTTGTGGCGCCGTACGTGTTGCGACTGCCCCGCATGCGTGCGGGCATGACGGTCAATGGCCCCTCGACCGCATGCGGCGGAGGGGCGATGCCGAGCGGAGCGTCGATGCCGGCGCTTGCGCGCCGAGCGACCGGCGTTAGGCGTTACGCCGCGAAGCCGCCGTCCACGTTCAGGCTGGCGCCGGTGACGAAGCTGGCTTCCGGGCCCGCCAGATAGGCGACCATGCTTGCGATTTCATCCGGGTGGCCGTGGCGCGGCAGGGCCATCAGACCATGCAGCGATGCGGCGAAGTCGGAGTTCTCGGGGTTCATGTCGGTGTTGACCGGGCCGGGCTGCACATTGTTGACCGTGATGCCCTTCGGGCCCAGATCGCGCGACAGGCCTTGCACGAGGCCCTTCAGGGCGGACTTGCTCATGGCGTAGGCGGCGCCGCCGGCGAACGGCATGCGGTCGGCGTTGGTGCTGCCGATGTTGATGATGCGGCCACCTTCGCCCATGTGCGACAGCACGGCCTTGCTGGCCACAAACACGGCGCGGACGTTGACGGCCAGCGTCTTGTCGAAGTCTTCCAGCGAGAAGTCCTCGACCGCGCCCAGGAACAGCACGCCGGCGTTGTTGACCAGGATGTCGATCTTGCCGAAATGCACGGCCGCATCGTTGATGGCGTCGGTAAGCGCGGCGGCGTCGGCTGCATCGGCGCGATAGGCCTTGGCGCGGCCGCCGGCTGCCTGGATCGACTCCACCAGCGCCTGTGCGGCGGCGCCGGAGCTCTGGTAGGTAAAGGCGACGGCGGCGCCGTCCCGGGCCAGGCGGCGTACCACGGCAGCGCCGATGCCCCGTGCACCGCCGGTTACGAAGGCAACTTTGTTCGAGAGCGAGGTCATGATCCGTTTCCTTGTTGAGAGAGGGTTGGTAAGCGAAGTATGGTTTGTGGTATCCCCTACCGGTAGTCATAAATCCGGATCAACTTTTTCAACCATTGGTATAAGCTTGCCGCCATGGAAGCCTTGAATCTGCTCGAATCGTTTATCCAGAGTGCCGAAACGGGCAGCTTTTCGGCTGCGGCCCGCCGGCTCGGCCTGACGCCCGCCGCCGTCAGCAAGAACGTGGCCCGGCTCGAGGACCACCTCGGACTGCGGCTGTTCCAGCGCAGCACGCGCAAGCTCACGCTGACCATGGGCGGCGAGCAGTTCTTCCGGCAGGTGTCCGACCCTTATTCCACGTTGCGCGATGCGTTTGCCAGCGCCGCGCAGGAAGACGGCAAGCCGGCCGGGGTGCTCAAGGTCAGCATGGGCGTGGCGTTTGGACGCGAATACCTGGTGCCGCTGCTTGGCGAATTCCTGTCGATGTATCCAGCCATCGTTCCCGATTGGCATTTCGAGAACCGGAGCGTGGACCTGATTGCCGGCGGCTTCGACGCGGCCATTGGCGGCGGCATCGAACTGACCGAGGGCGTGGTGGCGCGCGAACTGGCGCGGACCTACGTGGTGGCGGTAGCCTCCCCCGCCTACCTGGCAGGCAAGACCCTTCCGAAGCATCCGTCCGACCTGTCCGCGTTCGATGGAATCGTGCGCCGGTCTGCCTCCACCGGCCGCCTGCGGCTGTGGAACCTGCGCAACCAGATTGGCGAGGAAGCCCTGGCCGAGCCGCGTACCCGGCTGATCTTCGACGACCCCGAAGCCATGGCCCACGCCGCGATGCAGGGCCTGGGCGTGGCGCTGCTGCCGATGCCGCATGCCGCGCCGTGGCTGGAACGCGGCGACCTGGTGCGCCTGGTGCCTGGCTGGTGTGCTGACAACGGCCCTCTGGCGCTTTACTATCCCAACCGCAAGCTGCTGCCGCCCAAGACGCGCGTGTTCATCGAATTCGTCGTCGATGCCTTCCAGCGCAAGGGCCTGGCGCGCAGATTCGACGGACGCTGAACTGTCATTTCACGAAGCACCCCACATCGGGAGGGGCTGTATGGCAACGGCAGTGCGACGGAGCGTGCGGCTCCATTTCCATCTCTGGACGTGGTTCGGCTCGCTGGTGCTGCTGGTGGGGGCGCTGATTTGCAGCATCAACTACGTGATGACCAAGGACGCGCTTGAGCGGTCCGTCACGGACACCACCCAGCGCGTCAGCCGCGAGAGCCTGGAGGAAGTCGAGAACCTGTTGCAGCCGGCCCAGATGGCGGTCCGGCTGCTCACCCACAGTTCGCTGGCCGATGCCAGGTTGCTGGCGCAGCGCAAGCAGCGCATGGCGCTGATGCGCGACGCGCTGGAAAGCTCGCCGATCCTGCAGGCGCTGTATATCGGCTACGCGGACGGCAGTTTCTTCTATATGCGCCCGCTGCGCGACGAGGGCGAGCGCGGCGCCTACAAGGCGCCGCCGCGCGCGGCATTCCTGGTGCAAAGCGTGGACCGCGACAGCGGTCGCGCAGTGGGTCGGTACTATTACCTTGCGTCTGATCTGGCTCCGGTCGGCGAGGCTGATGCCGCCGACTTTGCCGGGCGCTACGACCCGCGCACGCGGCCCTGGTACGCCTCGGCCATGGCGTCCGGAACGCTGGTGCGCACCGATCCGTACATGTTCTATTCCGACCGCGAATCGGGCGCCACGCTGGCCTTGCGCACCGCTGACGGGCAGGCCGTGGTTGGCGGGGACTTCCGGCTGGACGCGCTGGGCCAGCTGTTGAACCACGAAACGCTGACGCCGCGCGCGGTGCTGGCGCTGCTGGACCGCAAGGGCAGGCTCGTCGCCATCAACCGTACGACGCCCGATTCCGTGGCCGCGCCCGATACGGTGATCATGGATCCGGCGGGTCGTCCCGAGGACTACGGCCTGGCCGTACTGACCGGCCTTGCCGCCAGGGTGGCGGCGCCCGGCGACCGGCAGGCCGTCGCGCACCCCATGCAGCTGGAACGTGCCGATGGCGAAGCCTGGTACACGTCGGTGGACTGGCTGGACCCCAAGGACCCCAATTCGCTGCTGCTGGTGTCCGCCATTCCGCAGACCGAGCTATTGCACGATGCCCGGCAACACGCCGCGTGGGGCATGGTCATGACCGGGCTGGTGCTGCTGCTGGCGTTGCCGGTCACCTGGCTGGTCGCGCGCAGCGTGGCGCGGCCGCTGCAGTCGCTGGCCGCCGAGGCCGACGCCATCCGCCGCTTCGATTTCGTGCGTCCCGTGTCGGTCCGCTCGCAAATTGACGAAGTGAACGATCTGGCCATGACGATGGACCAGATGCGCGGCACCATCCAGCGCATGCTGCACGTCATGGGGGCCGTATCGGCCGAGCACCGTCTCGACCGGCTGCTGCCGCTGCTGCTGCAGGAGACGCTGAGCGCCGCAGGCGGACAGGCCGGGGCGTTGTACCTGGCGGCCAGTGAGGACGAAGGCCTGCGCCCCGCCGTGGGCTTCGACCGCAGTGGCACCGAAGTGACCACGATGAGCGAGACGCTGGCGCACGACACCCTGGCGCTGGTGCGCACGGCCGTGCGCGAAGGCACGGCGCGCGCCGGCCATCTGACATCGGCCGACGTGGCCGCCGCGCGGCTCGATGTGCTGGCGGGCGCGGCGCCGGTACACGCCGCCGTCATTCCGCTGATCAACCGCCAGCAGGCGCTGCTGGGCGTCGTGCTGGTGCTGCGCGATACGCCGATCGAAGCCGCGCAGCTGGCATTTGCCAGCACCATGGCCAGCCTGTCGGCCGGCGCGCTGGAGGTGGGCGAGCTCACCACGGCGCAGCGCGACCTGTTCGATGCGTTCATCCGCCTGCTGGCCGGCGCCATCGACGCCAGGAGCCCGCACACCGGCGGCCACTGCGCGCGCGTGCCGGAACTGGCCAAGCTGCTGGCGCGGGCCGCCTGCGATGCCACCGAAGGGCCCTACCAGTCCTTCAACCTGACCGAAACGGAATGGGAGGCGCTGCACGTGGCCGCCTGGCTGCATGACTGCGGCAAGGTCACCACACCCGACTACGTGATCGACAAGGCCACCAAGCTCGAAACGCTGTATGACCGTATTCATGAAGTGCGCATGCGCTTCGAGGTGCTGAAGCGCGACGCGGAAATCGCCTGTCTGCAGGCCGTGGCCGATGGCGAAGATCCGCAGGCCGCGCGCGAGCGGCGCGATGGGCTGCTGCGCCAGCTCGACGAGGAGTTCGCGTTCGTGGCGGCGTGCAATGTGGGCGGCGAGCAGATGGAGGCCGGGGACCAGGCCCGCCTGCGGCAGATCGCCACGCGGACCTGGCGGCGCACGCTGGACGACCGGCTCGGCGTCTCGCACGAGGAATTGAGCCGCCGGAACAGCATGCCGGCCGTGCCGCTGCCGGTCATGGAGCCGCTGCTGGCCGACCGTCCGGATCATCGGATCGAACGTGCCGCAAGGGACCAGATCGCCGACATCAATCCGTGGGGGTTCCGGCTTCGCGCGCCCGCGTATCTCTACGACCGTGGCGAACTGCACAACCTGACGATATCGCGCGGTACGCTGACCGCGGAGGAGCGATTCAAGATCGAGGACCATATCGTGCAGACGCAGATCATGCTGTCGCGCCTGCCGTTTCCGAAGCATCTGCGTGACGTGCCGGAGATTGCGGGCGGACACCACGAGAAGATGGATGGCACCGGCTATCCGCGTGGTCTCAAGCGCGACCAGATGAGCCCGTTAGCCAGGATGATGGGTATCGCCGATATCTTCGAGGCGCTGACGGCTGCCGACCGCCCCTACAAGAAGGCCAAGACGCTGTCCGAAGCCGTGGGCATCATGACCCGGCTGCGCGACCAGCAGCATATCGACGCCGAGCTGTTCGACCTGTTCATCGCGGCAGGCATTCATCGCGCCTACGCCGAACGCTACATGGACCCCGCGCTGATCGATATGGCCTGAGACAGGTTCCAGGCGACCGCGCCGATGGCGCGCCCTCACGCGAAACCGGTGCGTGGACTATGCTTCGGGAGTTCGGGCAACGCGTGTCGAGGGGGCGGTGATGAGCGTCGAGAAAATCGAGATTCCCGGCAGTCAGGGCGGTACGCTGTCCGGCCGGATGGAGTGGCCCGATGGCCCGGTGCGCGCGCATGCGCTGTTTGCGCACTGCTTTACCTGTGGCAAGGCCAGCCTGGCGGCCACGCGCATCGCGCGGGCACTGACGGCCCAGGGCATTGCCGTATTGCGCTTCGATTTCACGGGCATCGGCGCCAGCGAGGGCGATTTCGCCAGCACCAATTTCTCGTCGAACCTCGCCGACCTGGAGGCCGTGGCCATGTATATGCGTGCGCGCGGCCAGGCGCCCACGCTGTTGATCGGCCATAGCCTGGGCGGCGCCGCCGTGCTGGGCGTGGCCCGCCGCCTGCCCGAACTCCGCGCCGTGGTCACGATCGCCGCGCCCAGCGATCCGCGCCATGTGCTGGGGCTGCTGGGAGACAACGTCGAGCGCATTCGCGCCGAAGGCGAGCTGGAGGTCAGGCTGGCGGGGCGTCCGTTCCGCATCGCGCGGCAGTTCATCGACGATGTTTCCCGTCACACGCTGCTCGACGAGGTGGCCCACCTTGGCAAGCCGCTACTGGTCCTGCAGTCGCCGACCGACGACACGGTGGAAGTGCAGAACGGCCTGGCGATCTTCGAGGCCGCGGCGCAGCCCAAGAGCTACGTGGCGCTGGACGGCGCCGACCACCTGCTGCAGAACCGCGCCGGCGCGGCGTATGCGGCCAGCATGATTGCGGCGTGGGCGCAGCATTACCTGCCCACGCTGACCGAGGACGTCCAGGCCGAGATTCCCGAGCCCGGCGTGGTGGTGGTGGCCGAGCGCCATCGGGGCCGATACCAGCAGACCGTCCGCGTGGGCGGCCATGCGTTCGTTGCCGACGAGCCCGCTGCGCTGGGCGGCGACGATGCCGGCCCGAATCCCTATGAGCTGCTCTTGTCGGCGCTGGGTGCCTGTACGTCGATGACGATGCGCATGTACGCCGAACGCAAGGCGTTGCCGCTGGAACACGTGGCCGTGCAGTTGCGGCACGAAAAGATCCATGCGAAGGACTGCGCCAACTGCGAGACCACCGTGGGCATGGTGGACCGGATCGAGCGGCGCATCGCGATCAGTGGCGAGCTGACTGCAGAGCAGCGCGCCTCGCTGATGGTCATTGCCGACAAATGCCCGGTGCATCGCACGCTGGAATCCGAGGTCCACATCGATACGATGCAGGCCTAGCCACCTGCGCTAGCCAGGCGCCCTAGCCGATTCCCAGCACACGCCGGCGCGCGGCGTCGAATGCCGCGCCCTCGGCCACCAGCCAGGCTTCCACTTCGGCCACCTGGGCGGTCTGCCCGTGCGCGCAGACAAAGTGGTACGACGCGTGGCTGCGCGCGTGGATGCCCCACAGGTCCACCAGGCGGCCCGATTCCAGGTCTTCTAGCACCAGCGCGGAACGTCCCATAGCGACGCCTTGCCCGGCCAGCGCGGCATTGATGGCCAGCTGCGACAGGTTGAATCGCTGGCCGGCCGATGCATCGGCCAGGGTCAGGCCGGCGTGGCGCAGCCAGCATTGCCATTCCTCGAACTCGCCGGCGCCATCCCACGGGGTTACGTCGTGCAGCAGCATGCCGGCGCGCAGGCCTTCGGGCGATTGCAGTTCGGGGTGCGCGTCGAGATAGGCGGGGCTGGCCACCGGGATCAGCCATTCCTCCAGGAACTGATGCGCCTTGAGGTCCGGATAGCCACCGGGATCGAAGCGCACGGCGGCCTCGGTGCCGTCGCGCAGCATGCGCGAGCGGTCGAGCGCGTGGAATTCGCCATAGACGCGCAAGCCGATGTCCGGATGCTGGCGGAAGAAGCCGCCCAGCCGGGGCGTAAGCCACACCATCGCGAATGACGGCGAGCACGACAGCGCGATGGGCTGCTTGTCGCGCGGCCTGCGCAACTGCGTCAGCGTGCCTTCGATGGCCTGGAACGACTCGCGCAGCACAAAGCGCAGGCGCTCGCCTTCCGGCGTCAGCACCAGCGCGCGCGGCGTGCGCAGGAACAGCGGCCGGTCCAGCCATTGCTCCAGCTGCTTGACCTGCTGGCTGACCGCGCCCTGGGTCACGCACAGCTCGGCGGCCGCCTGCGTGAAGTTGCAATGTCGGGCCGCCGCCTCAAAACAGCGCAGCCAGCCCAATAATGATGCAGAAAGCGTATTGGCCATTAGTCAGGCTAATGCTCGGATCAGTACAAATGGTTTGTCACGACGGTGTAATGGGACAAGAATGAAGTCACCCCTTCCGCTTTTCCCTGCTTCATGCCGACCGATCTTTCCACACTCCCGCAACAACTGCTCGCCGATCTGCAGGCCGCCCGCCCGGTCTTCTGGGGCAACCCCCACCGCAGTGACGCTGCGGCCGTACCCACCGTCGTGGAAGGGCGCGGCATTAGTCTAGCTGATGTGAAAACGGCCCGGGCGCGCTTCGACAGATTTGCGCCGCTGCTGGCGCGGCTGTTTCCCGAACTGCAAGGCAGCGCAGGGCGGATCGAATCGGACCTGCTGCCAGCGCCGGCCATGCAGCGTGCGCTCGGTCTGCCGGCCTCGGCCGGCGCGCTGTGGATCAAGGCCGATCACAGCCTGCCCGTGGCCGGTTCGATCAAGGCGCGCGGCGGCATTCATGAAGTGCTGGAGTTTGCCGAGTCGCTCGCGCTCGAACACGGCCTGGTGACGCGTGACGCCGACTATGGCGTGCTGGCCGAAACCCCGGCGCGCGCGCTGTTCGGCCGCTACCAGGTGGCGGTGGGCTCCACGGGCAATCTCGGGCTGAGTATCGGCGTGATGGCCTCGGCGCTGGGCTTCCGCGCGGCCGTCCACATGTCGGCCGACGCCAAGGAATGGAAGAAGGCCCGCCTGCGGGCGCGCGGCGTGGCCGTGGTGGAACACACGGGCGACTATGCCGCCGCCGTCGCGGCCGGCCGCCGCGAGGCCGACGCCGACCCATACAGCTATTTCGTCGACGATGAACGGTCGCTGTCGCTGATGCTGGGCTACAGTGCCGCCGCCCTGCATCTTCACGACCAGCTGGCCGGGGCAGACTTGAAGGTCGATGCCACGCACCCGCTGTTCGTCTACCTGCCATGCGGCGTGGGCGGCGCGCCAGCCGGCATCGCCTTCGGATTGCGCCAGCTTTATGGCCCGAACGTGCATCCGGTCTTTGTCGAGCCCACGCAGTCGCCGTGCTTCCTGGTGGAAATGCTGGCACCGGGCGCAACGGTGTACGACGTGGGCCTTACCAACCGCACCGAGGCCGACGGGCTGGCCGTGCCGCAGGCGTCGGCGCTGGCCGCGCAGGCCATGCGTGCGCTGCTGGCCGGGGTCTGCACCGTAACCGACGACACGCTGTTTGCCGACCTCCATCGCGTGCGCGAAGCCGAAGGCTTGCGCATCGAGCCGTCCGCCGCGGCTGGCTTCAGCGGCCCGGGCATGCTGACCGGCACCGAAGCCGGGCGCGCCTACCTGGCACAGCACCACCTGGACGGCGCGATGGCCCATGCCACCCATCTGGTGTGGACGACGGGCGGCCTGTTCGTGCCGCCCGAGGAATACGCGCGCTTTGCCGAGCGTGGCGCGGCGCTGGCCGCCTGATAGTCCCCTGAACCGAATCCCGATCTTTCGATTGCATCGTTGCGGAGCTTGATCATGACCCGTTTGCCTTCCCGAATTGCCCACGCCGTCGTTGCGTGCAGCCTCGCAGCCGGTGCCTCGCTGGCGTTTGCGGACACCTTTCCGTCCAAGCCGATCCAGCTGGTGATTCCGTTCCCGCCCGGTGGCGCCACCGACGTGATCGGGCGCCTGGTCGGCAAGAAGCTTGGCGACAAGCTTGGCCAGACCGTGGTGATCGACAACCGCCCCGGCGCAGGCACCATCGTCGGCGCCAGCTACGTCGCCAAGGCCGCGCCGGACGGCTATACGCTGCTGGCCAGCTCGGGCACCACGTTCACGGTGAACCCGGCCATCCACGCCAAGCTGCCGTACGACCCCGTGAAGAGCTTCGAGCCAATCGGGTTTATGGGCCGCACCGGTCTGATCCTGCTGGCCAACAAGGACCAGCCCGTCGGCAACCTGAAGCAGCTGGTGGCCGCCGCCAAGGCGCAACCGGGCAAGCTGACGTACGGCTCGTTCGGCAGCGGCACCACGGCCCAGTTCGCCGGCGAGATGCTGTTCAACCTGGCCGGCGTGAAGCTGCTGCACGTGCCGTACAAGGGCAGCGCGCCGGCCATGACCGACCTGATCGGCGGGCAGATCCCGTTCACGGTGGATACCGTGGCCGCCGCGATCCCGCAGGTGAAGTCGGGCAAGGTCAAGGCCATTGCGGTGACCACCGCCAGGCGGTCCGCGCTGCTGCCTGACGTGCCGACGGCCGCCGAAGCGGGCTATCCCGGCATCGACGCCGACACCTGGCTGGCGCTGGTGGCGCCGCGCGGCCTGCCGGCCGACGTGAAGCTGAAGCTGGAAAAGGCACTGGCCGACGTGATGGCCGACCCGGAGACGCGCAAGGCGCTGACCCATGCGGGCTTCGAACCGCTGGACGGCAACGGCGCGGCGGTGTCCGCATTGATTGCGAAGGAACTGCCGCTGATGCGCGCCACGGCACAGCGTGCGAACATTACGGCCGATTGAGACGGCCTCTGGAGACAGTCGTGAACGAAGCACAGAAGACGCTGGTGGCGCGCCCGGCCACCGAGCTACGGCGCATGATCGGCAGCAAGGAAATTTCGCCGGTCGAACTGCTGGACGCCTGCATCGCGCAGATCGGACAGGTGAACCCGTTCCTCAACGCGGTGACCGCCACCTGCTTCGACCGCGCCCGCGAGGAAGCCCGCGCCGCCGAACGGGCGGTGCTCGATGGCAAGCCGCTGGGCCTGCTGCACGGCCTGCCGCTTGGCGTGAAGGACCTGGAGGCCACGGCCGGCCTGCTGACGACGTACGGCTCGCCGCTGTACCGCGACAACGTACCGGCCGAAGACAATGTGCTGGTGGCGCGCCTGCGCGCTGCGGGAGCCATCGTGGCCGGCAAGACCAACATCCCGGAAATGGGCGCCGGTGCCAATTCGCGCAACGACGTCTGGGGCGCCACGGGCAATCCGTTCAATCCGAACCTCAACGCGGGCGGATCGTCGGGCGGCTCGGCTGCCGCGCTGGCGGCAGACCTGCTGCCGGTCTGCACGGGCTCGGACACCGGAGGGTCGCTGCGCATCCCGGCCGCCAAGTGCGGGGTGGTGGGCTTCCGTCCGTCGCCGGGCGTGGTGCCGAGTTCGCGCAAGCTGCTGGGCTGGACGCCGATCTCGGTGGTGGGGCCGATGGGCCGCACCGTGGCCGATGCCTGCCTGCAACTGGCGGCCTCCGCCGGGGTATCGGCCGGCGATCCGCTGACCTACCCGCTCGATCCGCTGTCGTTCCTGGCGCCGATGCCGGTGGACCTGGGCAGCCTGCGCGTGGCGTACACCGAAGACTTTGGCTGCTGCGATGTCGATGACGGCATCCGCCGCACGTTTCGCGAGAAGATCGCCGCGATGCGTCACCTGTTCCGCCGTTGCGACGCCATCGATATCGATCTGGGCGAAGCGCACCGCTGCTTCGACGTGCTGCGCGCGGAAAGCTTCGTGGCCGGCATGCGCGACGCCTACGCGCGCGACCCGTCGAAGCTGGGCCCGAACACGCGGGCCAACTACGAGATGGGCGCGCGCATGTCGCTGGTGGACAGCGCCTGGGCGCAAGCCGAACAGACGCGCATCCTGCAGCGGTTCCAGCAGTTGTATCGCGACTACGACGTGATCCTGTCGCCGACCACGCCGGTGTCGCCGTTCCCGTGGACATCGCTCTACGCCGAATCGATCAATGGCGTACGCCAGGAGAACTACTACCGCTGGCTGTCGCTGACCTACGTGGTCACGCTGACCACGCATCCGGCGCTGTCGCTGCCGTGCGGCCGCGATCACGCGGGCATGCCGTTCGGCCTGCAGATCGTGGGCGGTTTCCGCAAGGACCACGAGACGCTGGGCGTTTCCCACGCGATGGAGCAGGCATTCGCGGCCATTCCGTCGCTGCGCCGCCCGCTGCCGGACCTGGCCGCGCTCAAGCCGGCCGAGCCCGCGCTGACGTCGATCGTTACCGCGCCGCCGGTGCTCGACGCCACGGTGAAGCAGGGCAAGGAAGCGTCGGCGGTCTAGTCCCGTCGCGCGATGGCTGTCGCGGACGGCCAAAAGCCGACGCCGATGCGCGGGTCGATGCTATCGTGGCGTTTTCGCGGATGGCGGCCGCCTTGGGGCCACGTCTGATGGAAGCCGAGATCAACCCGGTGTTTGTGCTGCCGGTGGGCCAGGGCGTTCGCGCGGCGGACGGCGTGGCGGTGCTCGGCGCGTAACGGACAGGAGAGCGCAGGATGACGGATATGGCCGCCAGTGAAGCGGAATCGATCGACACCATTGCAGCCGCAGGCGCGCCGGATGCGCGCCAGGCGGCCGCGTTCGTGCACCGGCTGACGCAGACCGGGCATATCCATTCCACCGATGTCGACGGCTGCCGTATCGTCTGGCGCCGTTTTGGCGCGGGGCCGCATGTGCTGCTGGTGCATGGCGGGCACGGCAGCTGGCTGCACTGGGCGCGCAATATCGAGGCGCTGTCCGCGCGGCATACGGTCTGGGTGCCAGACCTGCCCGGCTTTGGCGCCTCGGGCGATCCGGCCGATGGCGAGATGGCGACGCTGGTGGCCACCGTAGCGGCCGGCTTCGCGCAACTGCCGGTGGAAGGGCCGGTCGATCTGGTGGGCTTTTCGTTTGGCGGGTTGACCGCGTCCTACCTGGCCAGCGCACTGCCCAACGTGCGTGGCCTGGCGCTGATGGGGCCCGGCGGCCACGGCGGCGTGCGGCGCCAGACCATCGACCTGGTGGACTGGCGGCGTGCCGGCGATGCCGCCGCGCTGACCGGGGCGATGCGTCACAACGTGGCGGCGTTCATGATCGCGGACCCTGACAAGATCGATGCGCTGGCGCTGCTGGCCTATACCGAGTCTTGCCGGCACACGCGTTTTCGCAGCAAGCAGATTTCGCGCGCGGGCGGCCTGGCCGCCGCGCTGGACCGCTTCCAGTCCCAGGCCCGGGCCGGTGGCGCCGTACTGATCGCCTACGGCGAACACGATGTGACCGCCGACCCGTCCGCCGTGCTGGCGGCATTGGTCGATGGCCGGCCACACCGGCAGGGCGTGGTGATCGATGGCGCCGGGCACTGGGTCCAGTACGAGGCCCACGACGCGATCAACGCCTTGCTGCTGGACTGGCTGGCACGCCAGGCGGCCTGAATCCGTGGACGCCACCGATGCGCGGCGCCGGGCGCGGGGGGCCGAACCTGATCAGTCTCGAGGTGGTGACGGTGGTCCGATGAACTGGCGTCGCGCGCCCCAGCGGCGCGCGCGCCTGACCAGGTGGTGTCGGTGGGCGCGCAGCAGCGCACGCGTCAGCACGTCGTCGGCCACCGGCATGATGGCGACGACCAGCAGCAAGGCCGCCAGCGGCAAGGTGGCCGAATAGCCGATGGCGCTGAAGGCCTGCGCGCCGACCAGTCCGCCCAGGAAGAACAGTCCCACCAGCACCGCCAGCAGCCGCAGCTTCTGCCGGTCGGCCATCACCGGCGGCGGTCCCGAGCGCGATCCGCCTGGCGCGCCGGATCGCGCCAGGCCATTCCAGTAGCACAGCTTGCCGAGTTCGATGCCGATATCGGTGACCATGCCGGTCACGTGGGTGGTGCGGATTTCCGCATTCGACAGCTTGGTGATCAGCGCATTCTGCAGCCCCATCATGAAGCACAGCAGCATCACCGTGGCGGGCACGAACAGCCATTCCATGTCGTCCAGGTGCGTGCCGAGCAGGCCGAAGCCCACCAGCAGCAAGGCTTCGAACAGCAGCGGAATGGCGTACTCGCTGCGCAGGCGCGCGCGGCGCGCCCAGTGGATCAGCATGGCGGAGCAGGCCGCGCCGCCGATGAACGACGCCAGCGCCCCGATGCCGTTGAGCACCATGCCATAGCGATGGAGCACCAGCTCGTCGGCAATGGAGGACACCACCCCTGACATGTGCGAGGTGTATTGATGGACCGCCAGGAAGCCGCCCGCGTTGGCGGCGCCGGCCACGAAACACAGCACCCTTGCCAGCCGGCGGTTCGACACCGGGTTGCGGCGGTGGGCGGTCAGACTGCGCAGATACCCGAGTGGCATGGCGGCAAGGGCGGGGGCGACGGAAGCCCCCATCATACGACCGCGCGGGCAGCGCGTGCATCCCGCTCAAGCACGGGCAGTTGCGCGCCGCATACAGGCCGGCGGCCAGCGGAGGCTTCAGGTCAGGCGCGTATGTGTCACCGCCACCACCTTGGCCCATCGCGTGATCTCGCCCTGCAGGAACTGCGTGAACTGTGCGGCGCTATTGCCAACCGGGTCGAGCCCCTCGCCGGTCAGCCGTTTGCGCATGGCCGGCGATGCCACGGCCGCTGCGGCGGCGGCTTCCAGTTCCCTGACCGTTTCGGGCGCCATGCCGGCCGGCCCGAGCAGGCCGTACCACGACCGGTAATCGAAATTCGGAATCACATCGGCAATCGGCGCCAGGTTCGGAAATGCCGGCAGCCGCTGCGGGCAGCTGACCCCCAACCCCTTGATCTTGCCCGCCTGCAGCAGCGGCTGCACGGTAGCCACATTGCCCAGCAGCAGGTCGGCCTGGCTGCCCACGACGTCGGCCACGGCCGGGCCGGCACCCTTGTACGGGACGCTGACGATATCGACGCCGGCCTCGTGCTTGAGCATCTCGCCGGCCAGGTGGTTGGCGCTGCCCACGCCGGCCACGGCCAGGCTGATCTTGCCAGGCTTGGCCTTGGCCAGCGCGATCAGCTCGCGCACGTTGTTTGCCTCCAGGCCGGAGCGGGCCACCAGGATCAGCGGGGAACTGGCAATCAGCGAAATCGGCGTGAAGTCCTTGATCGGATCGAACGGTTTTTTCTCGAACAGGGCCGGGTTGATGGCATGGCTGGTATAGCTGAGCAGCAGCGTGCCGCCATCGGGCTCGGCCTTGGCCACCGCCACGGCGGCGATATTGCCGGCCGCGCCGCCACGGTTCTCGACGATAAACGGATGCCTGAGGCGCTGTTCCAGGTCGGCCGCCAGCGAGCGGGCGACGATGTCGGTGCCGCCGCCCGGCGTGGCCCCGACCAGCAGCCTGGTCACGGACTGGGCGGCGTGAAGGTCGGGGGGCAACACCAGCGCCGCCGAGAGCAGCGCCAGAAAGTCGCGTCGTTGCATGGGTTGTCTCCGTTTCTCTTTATGAAGCCGGCGCCTCGTCAGGCGGGCGCCGTGAGGGGTACGTCACGGCAGCAGGCCGCCGGCCGCCGGCCGCCTTCTCTGCGGTATCAGGCGGTGGTCGCCGCCGGGCTGGCGGCGGCGCGGTCCGCAGGGCTTGCCGGCCAGGGCATCAACGGCATGCCCATCGTGGCGGCCTGGCGTTGCTCGAAGGCATCGAATGCCGCGCTGCGGGCGCTGCCACGCAGGCCGCCACGCACGGCGCCGGCGCGCACGTCGGTGAAGTAGACGGCCCAGTCGTCAGGCAGCGGCTGCGAACCGGGCACGGCCAGCCACAGGCGCAGCAGGTGGCGTTTGCGGTCGAATTCCTCGTAGTCCTCGAAATTGGTGCGCGAATGCACGGTCACGTAGTTGTTCAGCAGCTGCATGTCACCCTGTTCGAGCTGCATGGCAAAGCAGAGCTCGGGATCGGTCAGCAACGTGTCGAGCAGGTCCAGTGCCTCGATCTGCGCCGGGGTCAGGCGCGGCACGTCGTCGAAGTCGCGCTGCGCGGCCACCACGTTCTTGCGGTTGATGCGGAACGCGAAGGCCGTCGGGTGGCTGCCCAGGATCGGCAACGGGTAGTAGGGCGGCTGGGACGGGTCCTGCGCGCCCTGGTAGCTGTAGTAGAACGGCTGCTGCAGTACCGGGATCAGGTCGGGGCGGCGCTGGGCCACCGCGTCACGCAGGGCGATCGAGCTGACCACCTTGCTCTCGCCGCCCGATTTGGCGGCGCGGCGGCAGATCAGGCCCACGATATCGCCCGAATCGGTATGGAAGTCGAGCCCGGCGTTGGTGTTGTAGCCGCGGCCGTTGGTGGTCTTGTAGGCCGCACCCACGTCGCGCACATCGTTCATGAAATCGCTGGCCCGGTTCTGCGTGCGGGCCACGCCCATATGCAGGCCGATGCCCCAGTAGGCCAGGCGGGTGTCGTCCTCGCTCCATCGATCCACCGGAAAGCCCTTGACCAGGCACATGCCCCAGCGGCCCTGCGTCATGTCCACCGCGCGCGCCAGCGCCTGGCGGGCGCCGTCGTCGAGCGGGAAGTCGTCACGCGTCATGTCCAGCGGCGCCTTGCCGACGGCCTTGGCGTGGGCCAGGGCGTGATCGAAGCTGGCCACGTGGGCGGCCGTCAGGCGCAGGATCCAGGAGGTGTCGCGCTGGGCATCGGCGGCGCGCCAGGCTTGGGGGCGTTGTGCAGGCATCGGTATCGTCTTCTTTATCGGTTCAGGCCGGGGGTTTGAGTGGGGCCGTGACAGCCTTGCGCCACGTCGTGCAGCCAGTCTATGCTTGGCTGGCACCAAGAAAAAGTGATGTTGTTTGACGTCCTTGATAAGGAATCTTGATGAAGCTGGAGACCTTCGCCACGCTGGCGGCCGTTATCGAGGAAGGGTCGTTCGCGGCGGCGGCGGCCACCATGCACCTGACGCCAAGCGCGGTCAGCATGCAGATGAAGCAGCTGGAGCAATACCTGGGACAGCCGTTGTTCGATCGCTCCGGGCTGCAGGTGCGGCCCAATGCGTTGGCGCGCGAGGTGTCGGCGTCGATGGAAGGTGGGCTGCGGCACCTGAACACGCTGCGCCGGCGGGCCAGCGTGGCGGTGGAAGGCGCGGTGCGACTCGGCGTGATCGAATCGATGCAGCCGGTGCTGCTGCCCGGTACGTTGCGCTACCTGCGCGAACGCTATCCGCGCCTGACGGTCAAGCCGCTGCGGGGCCGCAGCACGGGCCTGATGGAGATGGTCAAGGCCGGCCAGCTTGACGCGGCGGTGGTGGCGCGCCCCGAATCGGGCCGCGTGGCCAGCCTGCGCTGGTATCCGGTGGCGACCCGCGAACTGATGCTGATTGCGCCGCCCGATGCCGGCAGCCGCAACGAATCGCCGGCCGATCTGCTGGCCCGCTACGACTGGATCCGTTATGACCGGGCTACCGTGTCGGGCGCGATGGCGGCGCGCCACGTCCACGGACTGCTGCCGGACAAGCGCAGCGCGATGGAATTCGACAGCGTGACGGCCATCGTGGCGATGGTCAGCGCGGGCCTTGGGGTGTCGGTGGTGCAACTGATGGACCCCACCGTCGTGGACCGCTACCCGGTGCGCCGCATCCGCCTGGGGCCGGACGCGCCGGTGCTGCAGATGTCGCTGGTGCTGCGCAAGGTGGACGAGGACAGCCGGCTGTTGCAGGCGCTGCGCGAGGCAGTCGAGGCCACGTTGAAAACGCCGCGCGACTAGATGCTGTGGTTTTTTGGCCTTTTGGTGGGGCGGGGGATGGGGCGTTGCGGGTCGACGTGCGATATGTCGGCAAGCAGGGCCTCGTTGCCCTCTCCCCCAGCCCCTCTCCCACGAGTGGGAGAGGGGAGCCGTCATGGATCGGCCGCAGGTGGGAGAGGGGGGCCGTCATCGATCGGCCGCCGGTGGTAGAGGAAAGCCGCGATCAGCTCGCTGCCTCGCGTGCCATCAGCAGCCGCACGCTGTCCGCGCGGGTTTCCGCCAGTGCCAGTGTTTGTGGAAACAGCGGCTGGCACAGGCGGGTCAGCACGTTGCCGGGCGGCATTTCCACCGCCAGCCGCATGTCGCAGGCGCGTGCCAGCAGCATCGTTTCATGCCAGCGCACCGGCAGCGCCATGTTGCGCGCCAGGTCTTCGGCAATGCGCGCCGGGTCGCGCAGTTCGCGCGCCGCGCTGGCGCTGAAGTAGCGCAGCGTCGGGCGGCGGCACGCGATGTCCGCAAAGGCCCGCTGCAGCGTCGCGGCGGCATCGTCCAGCAACGCGCAATGCGACGGCACCGCAATCGCCACCCGCTGCGCCGTGCGCGCGCCTGCCGCCAATGCCAGCGCCGCCACGCGCGCCATGGCCGCGTCCGATCCGGCGACGACCATCTGGGTGTCGGCGTTGTAGTTGGCGATAAAGACCGGCATGCCGGGCCGATGCACATCGGCGACCACGGCCTCCAGCGGCCCTTGTTCCAGCCCCAGGATCGCGGTCATGCCAAAGCCTGACGGATAGGCGGCCTCCATCAGCCTGCCGCGCTGTGCAACCAGCCGTACGGCATCGGCAAACGGCAGCACGCCGGCCGTGACCGCTGCCGCATAGGCGCCGATCGACAGCCCGGCCACGGCGTGGGCCTCGGCGCCATCGTCGAGCAGCGCGCGGGCGCTGGCTACGCCCGCCGCCAGCAGGCAGAGCTGTACCGATACCGTGGAAGCCAGATGCGCGGCATCGTCGTGCAGCAGGATGTCCGCGCCCAGCACGTCGCTGGCTTCGGCCAGCGTATGCGCCGCGGCAGGATGATCGGGCAGCGCATGGAGCATGCCGGGGCGCTGGGCGCCCTGGCCGGGAAAGGTCAGCAGGGTGGGCATGGCGCGCGCCAGGGGTCTTCGCAGAGCACGGGGCCGGTGTCGGTCTTCAGCAGCACGCGGCCCCCGGTACGCAGCCGTTCGCGCAGCGCAAAGGCGCCGTAGGGGGTGGCCACCTGGATGTCGAGCCGCACGGCATCGGTATCGATCAGCGATTTCAGTGTTGCCAGCGTGGCGCGCGATAGCGGCTCGGCGGCGTCCAGCAGCAAGTCGATATCGCTTCCGGTGTGCAGCACGTCGATGCCGGAAGCCAGCGTGAAGCCGACGGCGCCCGTCACGCCCCACGGTTGGGGCAATGCGCCCAGCTGCCGGGCGAGCGCATCCAGCGCGTGCAGCGCCGGAATCTCGTCACGGCGCGGATGCAGGCGCCAGAAGCCTTCACGCGCGATGTCGAATGGCGAGACCACCGTCGCGCACTGGTCGGCGTCGATCCAGCCGGCGTGCCGCTGCGCGCGGGTGCTGCCCCGGACCCCTATCGGGATACGCGGCGGGAGGCGCCCGGCCGTGTCGCGGTCGCGCCGCACCACCAGCGGCGCCTGCGCCAGCCAGTCCGCATCGGCCCAGTCCGGCAGCGATCCCTCGGCGATGAACGCCGCGGGATCGCGCAGCCAGATCAGGTCGTGCGGCCGGACGTGCATGTCAGTCCCGGTCCTGCCACTGGCTGGCCAGCAATGCGCGGGCCTGACGCGTGGCGCTGCGGTTTTCGCCGTGAAGGCGGCTGCGCAGGTTGCGCTGCGGATCGGCGTCGATGTCGGCCAGTGCCTCGGCAAGCTGGCCTTGCACGGCGGCCATGTCCTGCGCGGTGGGGGCGGCGGCGTCCTGCACGGCGACGGTGCGCCACAGCAGGCCTAGCGTGGCGTAGTTGTCGAGGTCGTAGGCCATCGGCGGCACGGTGGCGGCAAACGCCTCCAGGTCTTCGACACTGCGCAGCGTGATGCGCGCGGCGGCTTCCTTGCCCATCGCGTGGACCTGTACACCCGGGTCGCGCAGCGCCAGGATGCGGTTGGCCTGGTAGCCGTGCGCCAGGAACGCCCCCGACATCGCCTTGCCGACCAGCAGCGCAATCACGGGATGCCCTTGCAGCCGCGCCGTGGCATAGGCAGCGGCCGCGCTGGCCAGGGCCTGATGGATGCCAAACGCTTCCTCGCGGCGGCCATAGGCCTGGCTGGGTGTATCGACAATGGCGACGATGGCACGCTTGACCGGGAGATCGCGGTCGGCGGCCACGGCGTCATGGACGGCGCGCGCCAGCGACCAGCCTTCGAGCAGTCCTACCTCGCCCTGGCGCGCACGCGGGAACGGGCTGGCGGCATCGGGCACCACGGCGATCAGGCGGGCGGCGCGGCCGGCGGTCTCCACGTCGGCCACCTGGACCGATGCCGGATAGCCGGGCAGTCGCGCGGCGTTGCCGCTCAGGGCGGCCAGCCAGGTGTCGCCCCGGCTCGGGGCGCGGGGTGCCGATTGTGTGGGCGTGGCGCTCATTGACGGTCTCCATAGAGGCGGCGCACGGTGGCCGGGTCCGGTTGATGGACGGCGTCGCCAGCGATGTAGGCGGCGATGCGTTGCAGATAGTCGGCGTAGCGTTCGCTGCGCGGGGTGTCCTGCACGGGCGCGGATGCCAGTTCGGCCACCACGTCGCGGATCGCGGCGGCGTCGTCGTCGACATAGCGGTCGGCCAGGCCCGTGGCATGGCGTTGCTCGCCGCCGGTCAGGCCCCAGATGAACGGGCGGTCGCGCGAATCGTATTCGCCCACGCCGGCCTCCTGTTCGATCACGGCCGGACCGTTCAGGCCCAGGCGCGCCTCGCGCGTGACCACCAGCGCGCTGCACAGGCCGGCGGCAATCGACATGCCCCCGAAGCAGCCCACCTGGCCGGCGATCACGCCGATCACGGGCTGGTAGCGGCGCAGGTCCACGATGCCGGCATGGATTTCGGCAATCGCGGCCAGCCCCAGGTTGGCCTCCTGCAGGCGCACGCCGCCGGTTTCGAACAGGATGACGGCACGCGTGGGCACGCCGTGGCGGTTGTCGTCGGCGGCCAGTTCCAGCGCGCCGGCAATCTTGGCGCCACCCACTTCGCCCAGGCTGCCGCCCTGGAACGAACCTTCGATGGCCAGCACCACGGCGGGCTGCCCGTCGATCCGGCCCTTGGCGACGATCACGCCGTCGTCGCCCTGCGGCACGACGCCCTGGCGTTCCAGCCACGGCGAGGTCAGGCCATCGAACGGCCCGGCCAGTTCGCGGAAGGTGCCGGGGTCCAGCAGGGCGCGGGCGCGCTCGCGTGCGCCGAGTTCGACAAAGCTTTCGCGGGAGAGCAGGGCGGCGCGGGTCATGTCGGCTCCTTGTCGTCGAGGGCTTCGAACGCCTCGGCCAGGCGCATGCCCACCACGCCGGGCGTGGCGCCGAAGTCGTGGATGCGGATCTTCATCGCGGGGCGCGGCCCGGCGCCGAACACGCGGTTGAGCTGGGCATCCCAGACGCGGCCGTATCCGTTGATCGACGTGGTCACATCGATCCGGGTCTTGCCGGCTTCACCGGGCTCGATGATGACTTCCAGGTCGCCAGAGCCGACCACGCCCACCAGCACGCGGTGCGCGGCCGGGGCGCCTGCCGCATATTCGAAACGGAGCTGTTCCATCAGTGTTCTCCAGATGGCGCGGCCCAAAGCCCGCCAAGCCGATCAAGAAAGAGGGTGGCGGCCAGCAGGTCGGCGCTGCCGCCCGGCGAGGCACGGCGCGCGTGCATCGTGGCTTCGAGGTCGTGCAGGCGCCGGCGTCCGGCCAGCGTGCCGATGCCGCCGGCGTCGAGCACGGCCTCGGCGCCGGCCTGTACATCGGCCAGCCCGGCACGGCCGGCACGCGCCAGCACGCAGGTGTCGTCGAGCCGCGCCATGATGGCCAGCAGCGCGTTGACCTGCGCCGTGGGCTCGGCGTCGCCGCGCGCGCGGGCCTCGCGCAACGTTGGCAGGCCGATGCCCATCACGTGCGGAAAGCCGGCCTCGGCCTGTTCGCGCGCGCCGCCCACGCCGTAGGCGGCACGTGCCAGCTCGCCTTTGTTGCCAGTGTGGGCCGGACGATGGCGATCGGGCATGCGGGCGATGACCGCGGCCATCTGGGCGATGGCCTTCGCGCGCGGCACGGCGCCGCGCGTCTTGCCAAGCCAGCCGGCCGCACCGGCCAGCAGGCCCAGCGCCCAGATCGCACCGCGATGCGTGTTCACGCCGCCTGTGGCGCGCAGCATGGCCGTTTCGGCCTCGCGACCCAGTGCGCCCAGCCGCTCGCGCAGCGCCACGTCGATGCGGCGCGCGTGCTGCCCGGCCAGGGCCATGGCCGCGAAGCTGTCGGCCAGACTGTGCGCCGAAGCGATCATCAGTGTCAGCGACATGTCCGCATGGGTGCCGTTGCCGCGCGCGTCCACCAGGCCGGGCTTGGGCGCCAGCCGGGCTTCGTCGACCAGCACGGCGACGGCCAGGCCGCCAATGGCGCCGGCCAGGCGGGACGGCGCGACATCGCCATGGGCGGCCGGTGGGAGAGGGGCAAGCGCGGCAGTCATCACCAGCTCCTGAAGCGGGCCGGCGGGTTGTAGAGGCCGCCCGACCATTCCACCAGGTCGGCCATGCTGCGCGCGGCCAGCAGCGATCGCGTGGCCTGCGCGCGATGCACGCCCAGGTCTTCGGGCAGCGCGATCAGGCCGTCGCTGCGCATCAGGCGCGTGGTGGCCGGATCGTGCCGCATGCCGATCGGCGTGACGCCGGCCACGGCGGCGATCATGCGGCGCCGCTCTTCCAGCGAACGCGCCTTGTACAGGTAGGCGATGCCCTCCTCGGTCAGCACGTGCGTGACGTCGTCGCCGTAGATCATGACCGGCGCCAGCGGCATGCCGCTGTCCTTGGCCACCTGCACGGCATCCATCGATTCCACGAAGGTCGGCTTGCCGCCGGCCTGGAACGTTTCCACCATCTGCACCACGAGCTTGCGGCCCCGGGCCAGCGGGTCGTCGGTTTCGATCAGGTCCAGCCAGGCGGGCGTGGCATGGCGGCGGCCGCCCGGGTTGTGGCCCATGTTCGGCGCGCCGCCGAAGCCGGACAGCCGGCCGCGCGTGACCGTCGAGGAATGGCCGTCGCCGTCGATCTGCAGCGTGGAGCCGATGAACAGGTCCACCGCGTACTGGCCCGCCAGCTGGCACAGCGCGCGGTTCGAGCGCATGCTGCCGTCGCGGCCGGTGAAGAACACGTCGGGGCGCGCGGCCACGTAGTCCTCCATGCCCAGTTCGCTGCCGAAGCTGTGCACGCTTTCCACCCAGCCCGATTCGATGGCCGGGATCAGCGTCGGGTGCGGGTTCAGCGTCCAGTACTTGCAGATCTTGCCCTTCAGGCCCAGCTGCTCGCCGTAGGTGGGCAGGATCAGTTCGATGGCGGCGGTGTTGAAACCGATGCCGTGGTTCAGCGACTGGACGTTGTGGCGCTCGTAGATGCCGCGAATCGCCATCATCGCCATCAGGATGTGCACCGGCTTGATCAGCCGCGGATCGCGCGTGAACAGCGGCTCGCAGAAGAACGGCTTGTCGGACTGCACCACGTAGTCGATCCAGGAGCCCGGGATGTCCACGCGCGGCAGGCCGGCCGGGTCATCGACGATCTCGTTGACCTGGGCGATCACGATGCCGTCGCGGAACGCCGCGGCTTCCACCAGGGCCGGCGAATCCTCGGTGCTGGGGCCGGTGTACAGGTTGCCCTCGCGGTCGGCCTTGTAGCCGGCCGTGAGCACGATCTGCGGCGTCAGGTCGACATAGAGCCGCGAATACAGCTCGATATAGGTGTGGATGGCGCCCACTTCGAGCAGGCCGTCTTCCAGGAACTGCGAGATCCGCACGCTCTGGGCGCCCGCGTAGGCGAAGTCGAGCTTGCGGGCGATGCCGCGCTCGAACAGGTCCAGGTGTTCCACCCGGCTCACGCTCGGGATGATCATGTGCAGGTCATGCACGCGCGACGGATCGGCCTCGGCCAGCGCACGCGACAGGAAATCGGCCTGCTTCTGGTTGTTGCCCTCCAGCACCACGCGGTCGCCGGGGGCCGTGATGGTTTCGAGAAAGCGCACGATGTCGCCGGTGGGCACCACCTTGCCCGTGGCGATTTTCGCGCCCAGGTCCTGGCGGCGCCGCTTTTCGTTGCGGCGCGTGTCCCATTGTCGTTCCGGTATCGGATTCAGCATGACGTCTCCGGTGTGCTGCGGTCGTTACGGCAACGATAGGCCACGCGGCGGCGGGCGAACAATCAACGTCGGCGACGGACCGTTACGGCGGGCGTAACTAAACCCTTCACCCACGGTAACGGGACGATTAACCGGACCGTAACGATCGTGCGCCGCTGGTTGATTGATGCGGCGCGCCGCCGTTCCTAGAGTTGTCTGCAAATGTCCGCCCCACCGGGGACGCGGCGCCCGCCATACCAACCATACCAACTGGAGACAACCATGATCATCTACGGAACCGCTTTACTGGCCATCTGCCACCTGGTGGGCCTGTACCTGGGCGATTTGCTCGGCGCGGCCATCGGCGTCAAGTCGAATGTGGGCGGGGTGGGCATTGCCATGCTGCTGCTGATATTCATCCGGCTCTACCTGCACGACCGGGGGCTGATGCCCAGGGAGACCGAGGCCGGCGTGGGCTTCTGGGGGGCGATGTACATCCCCGTGGTGGTGGCCATGGCGGCCCAGCAGAATGTGGTGGCCGCGCTGCGCGGCGGACCGGTGGCCGTGCTGGCGGCCATCCTGGCCGTGGCGGCCTGCGCCTGCCTGATCGCGCTGCTCAGCCGCACCGGCGATCACGAGCCGCTGCCGCCGCTGCCGGCCGAAGCCGTTTCGCAATAAGCCGGGAGATCGCCATGACTATCGCTGCGCCGGCCATGATGTTCGACAACGTCCTGCTCCACAACGGCCTGGTAACCGCCTTTGCCACGGTCGGCATCGTGATGTGGGTGTCTTCGCAGATTTCAAGGCGGCTGACGAAAGGGCGGCTGCATGCGTCGGCCATCGCCATCATGATCGGCCTGGGGCTGGCCTATTACGGTGGCGTGGTCACCGGCAAGGAAAAAGGCCTGGCCGATTTTGCGCTGTTCTCGGGCATCGGCCTGATGGGCGGCGCCATGCTGCGCGACTTCGCCATCGTTGCCACGGCCTTCGAGGTGCAGGTGCGCGAGGCGCGCAAGGCGGGGATGGTGGGCGCCGTGTCGCTGCTGCTGGGGACCGTGGTGCCGTTCATCGTCGGCGCGCTGGTGGCGCGGGCGTTCGGCTACAGCGACGCCGTCAGCATGACGACCATCGGCGCGGGCGCGGTGACCTATATCGTGGGCCCCGTGACCGGCGCGGCGCTTGGCGCCAGTTCGGACGTGATTGCCCTGTCGATCGCCACCGGACTGATCAAGGCCATCATCGTGATGGTCGGCACGCCATTCGCCGCGGGCTTCCTTGGCCTGAACAACCCGCGCGCCGCCATGGTGTTCGGCGGGCTGGCCGGCACGGTCAGCGGGGTCTCGGCCGGACTCGCCGCCACGGACCGCCGGCTGGTGCCCTACGGCGCGCTGGTGGCCACGTTCCACACCGGGCTGGGCTGCCTGCTGGGGCCGTCGGTACTGTACCTGGCCACCAAGGCGATCGTGGGAGGCTGATCCCGGGGGTGGATCAGCAGGGCGGGCGGCCGCCGGACTGCGTCAGCATGCGACAGACGGCGGCCAGCGCCAGCAGGTTCGGGTCGCGCTCGCGGCGGCGCAGGAAGCTGAGCCCGATGGTCTGCTTCATGCCGTAGTCGGCCGTCAGCGGCACGAAGGCCACGTTGCGCGCGAACACGTCGCGCACGCGGCCCGGCAGCAGCGAGTAGCCGATGCCGCCGCCCACGAGGTTCATCAGCGAGAAAATGTCGCCCACCTTCATCACCACGTTGGGCGTGAAGTCGGCAATGCGGAAGGCCTCGGCAAAGCCACTCGACGTCACGAACCCGTCACCGAGCGACACGAACGGCTCGTCGCGGCACAGGCGCAGGTCCACGGCGGGCAGCTTCGCGTAGTGCGAGTCGGCCGGCGTGGCAAAGAAGATGTCGTCCTCGAACATCGGGATCGACTCGATCTCGGCACTCGGCTCGGGCAGCCCCATCAAGGTGGCGTCGATGGTGCCCTGGCGCAGCTTGTCGAGCAGGTCGGCGTTGGAGCCCAGCACCAGCTCGGTCTGCAGTTCGGGGCGGCGCATCTTGATGCCGATCACCACCTGCGGCACCGTCCGGATCGTCAGCGAATAGAGCGAGCCGATCTTGAGCTGGTCGGCCGAATAGCCGGCGGCCTCGCGCGTCACGCGTACGCCATCGGCCATGGTCTTGAGCACGTCGCGCGCCACATCGGCCAGCACGTGGGCCGCTTCGGTGGGCAGCAGGTTGCGGCCCTCGTGGCGGAACAGTGCGCAGCGCAACCCTTCCTCCAGCGAATGCAAGGCCCGGTGCACGCTGACGGTGCTGACCTCCAGCACCTCGGCGGCCTTGGCCAGGTTGCCCGTGTCCATGAACGCGAGCAACGCTTCGAGCTTGCGGAACGTGATGTCTTCGCTGATGCGTTCGGGCATGGTCTGGGGGCGGCGGGACGGAAGTCGGGACAGGTCCAGATGATCGCACACCGGGCCGGCGATGTGCATGGCGCACGCGGCGGGACAGCTTCCCGCGGCCAATCATGTCGTCCGGTTACACCGGACCGGCGTGACATATCCCGACATGAATGCCAGGGCGACAGCCAGCGATCCGCCTCCTAGAGTTCAGCCCGTCGACGCAACACCACGCGTCAATCGAACCGAGAGGACACACCATGGCCAACCGCCGCCTGATCGCCGCAGCCGGATCGCTGATGCTGCTCGCCAATGCTTCGGCCTTCGCCTGGAGCGGTGGTCACTTCCATGCCTATACGCCGCGCGGCGAATTCAGCGGCGGCCATGCGATGTCCTGCGGCGGCGGCAGCTGCACGCATGCCGGCGGCGCCGTGGGCCCCTGGGGCCGGACAGCCACCAACACCGGCACCGTGACGCGCAACGCACCGGGCCAGTTCTCGAATGCCGGCACGGCGGTCGGGCCGAACGGCCGTTCGGTGCAGCACGACGGCAGCACCAGCTGCGCGGGCGGCACCTGTGACCATACGGGCGACATGACCGGTTCCAACGGCCGCACGGCCAGCACCAGCGGCAGCGTCACGCGCGACGGCCCCGGGCTGTACCGCTCGTCGGGCACCGTGACGGGCGGCAATGGCAACAGCTGGAACCATTCGGCCGGGACGAACTGCGCTGGCAACACCTGCGATCGGTCCGGCACCGTCAGCAACAGCGATGACGGCAGCGTCACCCATTCCGGCAGCGCCACCCGCGTGGCGCCGGGCGTGGTGACGACCAGCGGCGGCAGCACCGTCTACCACGGGGCAACGGTCAGCACCGGCAGCACGGTCGTGGTGGGGGCGGCCCCGATCTATGTACCCGCACCTGCGCCGGTGGTCGTGGCGCCGGTGCCGGTGCCGGTGATAGTGCCGCCGCCCGCACCCGTGGCAGTCGTGGCACCGGCCGCTCCCGTCCTGCCGCCGCCTCCGCCGCCCGTGGTGGTGCCTGCGCCCGTGGTCGTCACACCGCCCCCGCCGGTGCGCGTGGCGCCCGTCGTGGTGGCCCCGCCGCCGGTCTATGTGGCGCCGGCCCGGGTGGCCGTGCTGGTGCCGGGCCACTGGGTGGGCCGCGTCTGGGTGCCGGCGCACTACGCCTGAGCGGCGGCGTTCGCCGCAACGATTTCAACCTCGCCGGCCGGGGGCAAGCCCGCCAGATGCCGGCAAACCAACGGAGTTGCATCATGAAGAAGATGATCACGGTAATGATCTTGTGTATTGTTTCTGCAGGGGCCGGTGCGCAAGGCCTGGCGGGCGGCGGCGGTGAAAACCGCATGGCACGTACCGAGCAGGTGCTGTCCGAACTCCAGACCCGCTTTGCCAACGCCAACACCACGCGGGACGGCAAGCTGACGCGCGCACAGGCGCAGGCGGGAATGCCGATGGTGGCGCGGCACTTCGACGAGATGGACGCGCACCACGCGGGCTATCTGACGCTGCCGCAGATCGAGGCGTTCATGGCCCAGCGCATGCGGTCGCGTTGAGGGGCATTGCCGGGGCCGGCAGGTCAGTCCAGGATCAGAAGCACAAGAACCGGAGGGACGGCATGGACCAGGGACACCGCATCATCGTGCTCGACGACGAGGCCGAGCTGCGCAACATGCTGCAGCGTTTTCTGACCGGCCATGGCTTTCAGGTGCGGGCCGTGGCCGATGCCAAGCAACTCAACCGCTACCTGCAGCGCGAGCCCTACGACCTGCTGGTGCTGGACCTGATGATGGAACCCGAGGACGGGCTCTCGATCTGCCGCCGGCTACGGGCCGAAGGCCAGACGCTGCCCATCCTGATGCTGACGGCCAAGGGCGACCCGGCCGACCGCGTGGTCGGCCTGGATACCGGCGCCGACGACTACCTGGCCAAGCCGTTCCTGCCCGATGAACTGGTGGCGCGTATCCGCGCGCTGCTGCGGCGCCAGAAGATCGCCGCGGGCGACCCGACGGTGACCAGCCAGACCCTGAGCTTCGGGGAATTCCGCTTCGATGTCGGCAAGCAGACGCTGACGCGCGGCGGGGCGCCCGTGGAAGTTCACTCGGCCCAGATGCTGTTGCTGCACGCGCTGGGATCGTCGCCCAACCGCGCGGTCAGCCGCGAAAACCTGCTGGCGCGCGCCCGGGGCCGCGACCACGACGCGCTGGACCGCAGCATCGACGTGCAGATCCTGCGGCTGCGCCAGATCGTGGAGGAAGATCCGTCCCGGCCCCGCTTCATCAAGACCGTCTGGGGCGTCGGCTACATGCTGGTGGCGGGCGTGGATGCATGATGCGTCGCATGCTGCCGCGATCGCTGCTGGCGCGCAACATCGTCCTGCTGGTGATCCTGGTCTTCCTGACGCAGGCCTGTTCGCTATTCGTGTTGCTGCACTACGTGCAGCGTCCGCGCGTGGAGCGGGCCGCCGCCGTGTTTTCTCATTACGTCATGCTGATGGACCGCGCGCTCGGCACCATGCCCGCCGGCGAAGCCCGCGCGGCCGTGGCGCGCATGGGCGGCCAGGCCGATCCGCCGCCCGACGATCCGCCCGGCGCCGACACGGCCCACCCTTTCCGCACCTGGCAGCGCGACGTGTTCATGCGCGCGTTGCGGCGCGACCTGGCGCAAGACACCGATGTGCGCTGGCGGGGCGGCGACGACGACGAAAAGCTGTGGATCCAGGTGCATGCCGCCGGATCGCCCACGTGGATTGCGCTGCCGATGACGGCCGACGCACAGGCCAGCGGCATCACGGCCGCCATTGCGCTGTCGGCGGCGCTTGCGCTGCTGGCGGCGTTGACCGGCTACCTGCTGCAGCGCCATCTCAACCGGCCGCTGCAGGACCTGGCGCAGGCGGCCAACCGCATCCATGCGGGCGAGATGCCCGAGGCCTTGCCGACCAATGGCCCCACCGAAATCGCGGAGGTCAGCCGTGCCTTCAACGATATGACCGAGGCATTGCGCCAGGCCGACAAAACGCGCGCGCTGATGCTGGCGGGCGTCTCGCACGACATCCGCACGCCGCTGACCAAGCTGCGCCTGGCCATGGCGATGACGCTGCCGCGCGGCACCGACGACGCATTCGTGGCGTCGGTGGAAGGGTATCTCGATCACATCGACATGATCCTGCAGCAGTTCATGGACTACGCCGGCAGCGGCGAGAAGGAGACGCCGCAGCCGGGTGACCTCAATGCGCTGGTGCGCCAGCTGGCGGCCGATTTCGCAGGGCTGGGGCACGAATTCGAGCTCGACCTTGGGCCGCTGCCCCCGGTGGTGTATCGGCCCACCAGCATGCTGCGCATGCTGATGAACCTGATGCAGAACGCGATCAAGTACGGCAAGACGGGCCTGTTCGTGCGCACCTGGCACGACGGCCGGCAGGCCCATGTGGCGATCTGCGATCGCGGCACGGGCCTGGGCGCGGCGGATCTGGAGCCGTTGCGCGCACCGTTCAGCCGGGGCTGCAATACGCATGGCGAGGGCGGCACGGGCCTGGGGCTGGCCATCGTCGATCGCATCGCGCGGCTGCACGGCGGCGCGCTGTCGTTCCGCGAGCGCGAAGGCGGTGGGCTCGAGGTGGTGGTGTCGCTGCCCGCGTGACATGGGATGAAATAGTTATCGCCTGGCCTGTTGCGCGGCTTCGTCCAATACTGGGTCTGCCGGCGCCGATGTCCGGCGCCAACCGCAACCACCAGCAAGGACCCCCTATCATGACGAACACTTTCCAGACGCTCTCGCGCACCGCCAGGCAACTGACCATCGCCGCCGTGGCTGCGGCATCGATGATGATGGCTGGCGGCGCGTCGGCCACGACGATGATCTCCGAAGCGTCGGTGCCGGCGTCGCTGTCGCACGTGCAGGCTGACGTGGTCTATGTGCGTGGCTTCGACGTGAGCGCCAGCCAGGTCAAGGTCGACAACACGATGATGCACCGGATCAAGGCAATGGCTGCTGGCGACGCTGGCGGCGGTGCCCAGGACCAGGCCGCACTGGCCGCGCGCAATGCCACGGCCGACGAGATCGTCCGCCAGCTTCAGGCCAAGGGGCTGCATGCCGTGCGTCTCGACGGCCCGGTGCCCGCCGATGCCAACGCCCTGATCGTGGAAGGCCGCTTCGACAGGATCGACGAAGGCAATCAGCGCCGTCGCACGATGATCGGTCTGGGCGCGGGCAAGAGCGATGTGTCGGCATCGGTCCAGGTGCTGTACCAGCCGGCACATGCCCAGCCGATTCCGCTGGCGCTGTTCGATACCAGCGCCGACAGCGGCCATATGCCCGGCGTGGCCGAGATGGCTGGCGTGGGGGCGGCGGCCAGCCACGTGGCCACGTCGGTGGCGGCCAGCGCCGGCTTGCACGGGGCGACCGAAGCCCGGCGCGACAGCCTTGCCGGCGAAGCGCAGCGCGTGGGCGATGCCGTGGTCAAGCAGGTGATGGCCATGCTGGGCCAGCCGGGCGGGGCCCCACGTATCTGAATCGTCCGTCTGAAACGGATCGAAACGAAGGGCGCCCCTGTGGCGCCGCTCGGCGTCCTTTTCTTTTTCTGACGCCTCAGATACATTGGCATTTCCTGATTTGCCTGAAATGCCGTGAAACACTACACACGCGAAAACTTCCAGCTAACGCAAAGTGTCGGCTTTCACCTGAACCGGGCACGCAACAGCCTGCTCATGGAGATGGATGCCGCGCTGCGCCCGCTGGACATTACCGCCCAGCAGATGGGCATCCTGCTGTCGCTGATGCGGGGGATGGCCAGCACGCCGCTGGAGGTCAGCCGGCTGCTGGGCATCGACACCGGCCTGATGACGCGCATGCTGGACAAGCTCGAAAACAAGGGCCTGCTGCAGCGCCAGCGCAGCGACGAGGACCGTCGCGTCATCCACCTGATCCTGACCGACAAGGGCAGGGACGTGGCGGCGCAACTGCCCCATATCGCGCCCGAAGTGCTCAATCATCGCCTGCGCAATTTCTCCGAGGCCGAATTTGGCGAGTTCATGCGCCTGCTGCAAAAGTTCGCGGACGGCAGCTGAGGCCGCCGTCCGGATTCATGCCTGGGCCCGCTCCGGGGCCGTCCGCCGCACGGTGAAGTCTGCCGCGAACGCGAAGGCCATGGCCACCGCGCCGCACGCGAAGATCATCGTGTAGTTCTCGTGCGTATGCGAGAACAGCCACGCATAGCCGTAGCCGCCCAGCGCCTGGAACAGCGCGAACGATGCCGTGGCGCGGCTCCACGCGGCGCGCTGGGCCGTGGGGTCATGCGGCAGCAGTTCCTGCACGCGGCCGAGCACCATCGGCACGATGCCGGGGGTGAATGCGCCGAGTACGATGGTGGCCGCCCACAGCGCCGCCGTTTGGTGCGACAGCGCCAGCAGGCTCACCGCCAGCCCCTGCAGCACCATGGCGATGCGGTAGCCGTTGCCGAAGCCCATCCGGCCGCCCAGCCAGCTGCTGACCACCGGACCCGCGATCGCGGCGATGCCGTACAGCACCCAGTATCCCGCGCCCACCGACGCGCCCTGGCCCAGGCCGCGCGCCACGTAATCCACCAGCAGCACCATCGCCGGCACAAGTCCCAGGGCATTGGCCGCGTACTGGATATAGATCACGCGCAACGCGCGACGATGCGACGCCAGCGCGCTGTCGGCCGCATGGTGGCCGGCCGGGGTGGCCGCCGGCATGCCCGGCGGCGTGTCGGTGGCAGGCCAGCCCGTCCAGCTCAGCGCGGTCAGCAGCAGCGACACGGCGCCAAGGCCGAACCACGTGGTACGCAGGCCGAACTTGAGCAGTTCCGGCACCAGCGTGCCCGATGCGGCGATGCCGATACCGAGCCCGAGGAAGATCATGCCGCTGACAAAGGCGCGCCGGGCCGGCGCGATATGCGGCAGGATGGCCGTGGCCACCAGCACCATGATGGCACCGCCCGACAGGCCCGACAGGAAGCGCCAGACAAAGAACCAGCCAACCGACAGCGGAAACGCGCACGCAAAGAATGCCGCCGTGACGGCCACCATCAGCCAGCGCAGTGCATGACGGTTGGACATCCGCGCGGCCAGCGGCCGCCCCAGCAGCGCGCCGGCCAGATAGCCGGCAAAGTTGGCGGCGCCCAGCGTGACCGTATCGGCCGCGCTGAACCAGTGGGCCTGGATCAGCGCCGGAATCAGCGGCGTGTAGGCAAAGCGGGCCAGGCCGATGGCCACGAGGCTGGCGGACAGGCCGGCAAACGCGGCATGGAGGGCGCGCGTGTCGAGCGATCGGCTGTCGGATGGGGCGCCCGGAACGGGAACGGCGGCGGGGGCATCTTGAGACATGGTTTTTCCTTCACGAATGTCGGGGCGAACGTCTCCGCCACGCGGCGCCGGGCCGCGTGGGAGCGTGTCGAAAATCGGGGGAGTGGGGCGGTTCTAGGCCGGCGGGCCGTCGGCCTGCAGGCCCAGCGACGCCAGTGCGGGGCGCACTGAGGCCTCCAGCAGCGCGCGCTCCGGCATGACGCGCGACAGCACGCGCATGCCAACCTGCAGCGACAGCAGCATGGCTGCGGCGTCGTCGGGGTCATGGACGGCGGCGATGGTGCCTTCGGCCTGGGCCGCGCGGATCACCCGCCCGAAGAACGCGCGCAGCAGCGACAGTTCCAGCGCCACGGCGGCCTTCAGTTCGGGGTCTTCGTTCGAGGCCTCCAGCGCCGTGTTGATCAGCATGCAGCCACGGTGCGGCAGCTCGGTGGCGCCGCGTTCGACGCTTTCGGCAAAGAACTGCACCAGCGCCTGCGCCGGCGGATAGCTGGCCTCGATGCGGTCGATACGTTCGCGCAGCGTGCGGTTCAGGTAGTCGTCCAGTGCCTGCATGAACAGCTGCCGCTTGTCGCCGAATGCGTTGTACAGGCTTGGCTGGGTCAGCCCCATGGCCTGGGTCAGCTCACGCGTGGACGTGGCGTGGTAGCCCTTGGCCCAGAACGTGGCCTGGGCTGCGGACAGCGCCGCATTCGCATTGAATTGTCGGGGTCGTGCCATGGCGGATCTCGTTTTGTATCGATCTGTATGAAACGTAGGGCTGATTATAGAGCGATCGATACAAAACGCAAGTTCGTTCCGGGCCGACCCCTTCGGTATTCGTGAAGGGGTCTTCTTGAAATGTGACTTTGCGGCGCCGCCCCGCCATCCCTTATAGTCTGCGGGTACCGCCTGACCGATAAGGAGAGAAAAGTACATGAGCAAGACCAACTGGATGGCGGTGGGCGCTGCGGCAGCAATGCTGCTGGCGCCGGGCGTCCATGCGCAGTCCACCGCCCAGCCAACCGGGCAGGCCCCGACGCAGGCGCCCGATCTGCATGTGATGATTTCTGGCGGCTTCACGGCCGCCTACCAGAAGCTGGCGCCCGGCTTCACCGCGCAGTACGGTGCCCGGCTAAACACCGAGCACGGGCCGTCGATGGGCAAATCGCCCGAGGCCATTCCGAACCGGCTGGCGCGCGGCGAGCATGCCGACGTGGTCATCATGGTGGGCTATGCGCTGGACGACCTGATCAAGAAGGGCGTGGTCGATCCGCAGTCGCGCGTGGAACTGGCGGACTCGCGCATCGGCATGGTGGTGCGCCAGGGTGCGACCGTGCCCGATATCCGCACCGTGGACGCCTTGCGCCAGACACTGACGCAGGCGAAGTCGATCGCGTATTCGGATAGCGCGAGCGGGGTCTACGTGGAGCGCGAGCTGTTCACGAAGCTTGGCGTTCCGGCGCTGGCTGCCAAGGCGAAGAAAGTGGAAAAGATTCCGGTCGCGTCGACGGTGGCCAATGGCCAGTACGAGATCGGCTTCCAGCAGGTGGCCGAACTGCTGCCCGTACCCGGTGTGACGTTTGTGGGCCGCATTCCCGAGGAAGTGCAGTCCGTCACGCGTTTCGCGGGCGGCGTGCCGGTCAAGGCAGAGCACCCCGCCGAGGCGAAGGCCTTGCTGGAATTCCTGGCGGCGCCTGCCGCGCAGGCCGTAGTGAAGGAAACAGGTCTCGACTCGGTGCCCCACTGAACGCGACGCCGTTTTTTAAGGGCTGCAGTCATTGCCCGGGGCCGGCTCATGCCGGCCCTTTTTCATGGGCCGCCACGTTATGCCGCATGGCTTGCCGGCCGTCCCGCTTTGACACTTGCATTAAGCAAATGTGATGCTGTGGGAATTGTCTTACGAATGTTTCAGCAGCGGCCTTCTGCTTCGACGGGGTGGCAAAACATAACCTGCAACTACAGCGGGGCCACAACGCAATCCAGCAGCTTGCAACGCGGAGATTGCCGGGCCCGATAAGTATCCACCTCGAGAAAGGAGCACGACATGATCGCAAAGAAGTGGCTGAGTGCAGCAGTATGTTCGTTGATGGTGGCCGCGCCGATGGGCATGGCCTATGCGCAGGCGGGTTCGAAGGCGGACTATGACGCTGCCGTGAAGCAGGCCGATGCCGACTACAAGACGGCCAAGAGCAAATGTGACGGGATGTCCGGCAATGCCAAGGACGTCTGCAAGGCCGAAGCCAAGCGCGACCACGACGTGGCCAAGGCCAACGCCGAAGCCAAGCGCGACGGCACCGAGAAGGCGCACGCCAAGGCGTTGAAGACCAAGGCCGACCGCGACTATGACGTGGCCAAGGAAATGTGCGACGACAAGAAGGGCAACGACAAGGACGTGTGCGTGAAGGAAGCCAAGGCATCGCACGAGCGCGCCCTGGGTGAAGCCAAGGTCGACAAGGCCGCCGCCACGGGTACCAGCACCGACGTGGCCGAGGCCCGCGCCGATGCCCGCAAGGACACGACCAACGCCGCCTACAAGGCCGACAAGGAAAAGTGCGACGCGATGTCCGGCGATGCCAAGGATAAGTGCCAGGCCAATGTGAAGGCCAAGTACGCCAAGTAACGACGCAAGCCAGCCCGCTGCGGGCAGACGCGCGAACCGGCACGTATGACGCCGCAACGCAATGATCCACAGTCCACTGACACACGAAGGAGCCAGATATGAACTGGGACCAGATCGAAGGCAAATGGGATCAGGCCAAGGGCAAGATCAAGGAAAAGTGGGGCAAGCTGACCGACGACGACATCACCGTCATCAACGGCAAGCGTGACCAGCTGGCCGGCCGGATCCAGGAACGCTACGGCTATACGAAGGAACGGGCGGAAGAGGAAATGAAGGCCTGGGAGCGGGACGTTCGCTGGTAAGCCAGCACGTCCCGGCCCACAAGGCCGGACCACGCGTCATGCGCGGACACGTGTGACGATCAACGGGCGGGGCCTTCGGGCTCCGCCTTTTTTCATTGATGGGCAATCGTTTCCTGCCGTGGGTTTGTTACAGGATTATCGCCAGCATGTAACAATGTCAACCTACAATATTTCAACGCGTTACGGAATATTACGAGCTGGGCCGCCTTCCCCACGAACAAATCCAACAAAGGCGGTCGGCCGCGTTGCGGCGGATACCGGCCGCGAATGCGAGGGTCGTCACTGCGTGATCAGGTCTCGAAGAAGATCGGCATGCCAACCAGGGGAGCAGTTAGTCGTGCATGGACCAGTTTCATGTCTGCAGAGCCTTCAGAGCCACGCAGGGGGATTTCTTCATCTTTTGCCGGCCGATTATGTGCGCTATCTCGGCACAGTCGCGTCGGTTTCAACGTTTTGCTATCCGACGGGCAGCCGCAAATGGCTGTCCCGGCGCATCAAGCTTGTCGCGCTGTCGGCCATCCGTCGCAGTACGGCACAGTTCTGGCTGCGCGAGGCGTCTTCGTGCGCGTTGCTGGAGCGGGTGATTGCCGCACGGCCGGTGGTGCTGGAAAAGCCGTTTCGGCCGCTTGGGGCCTACGGCCTGTGCTTTGGCGAGCGCGCGCGGCTGGTGCTGGAGCATTTTTCGCTCATGCACGATGCGCTACCGGCTGGCGTCTGCGACCGTATCTATCTGGGCGGCGGACTGGACTGGGCCTTCGGCGATGGCCGCTACACGCTGCGGCTGACCGACTCGGGGCCGAATCCCCGGGAAGGCGAACTCGGGCTCTACTGGATCGACAACGAAACGGGGGCCAGCCTGGCGCAACTGAGCTTTTACCTGCGACGTGCCGCCGATGGCGTGGAACTCTATATAGGCGGGCTGCAGGGCCCGATGAACGACGCCAGCCGGGACTGGATCCGCGCCGCCACCAAGGCGTGTGAAGGCCTACGGCCGAAGGATGCGCTCATGCAGGCGCTGCTGGCCCTGGCTGGTCAGATTGGCGCGCGCCGGATCGTGGCGGTGTCGCGCGCCAATCACGTGGGCCGCCAGCGCCACCGTCCCCGCGAAATCCAGGCGGACTACGAAAGCTTCTGGGCCGAATACCACGGCACGGCGCTATCCAGCGGCAACTTCGAACTGCCCGTGCAGCAACCCGAGCGCGACATTGCGGAAGTGGCGTCGAAGAAGCGTTCGGCGTGGCGGCGCAAGCAGGCGCTGGCGGCGTCGATCCGCCACGCGGTCGCGCTCGGCCTGTGTCCGCAGGCTGATGCGGCCAGCAACGATGGGTTTGCGCTGGCGGTCATCCCCGCGGCCTGAGCGCCGGTCGCCAATCTGGGTGTGCTGCGGCTCGCATGGCAGAACGGCCGGGGTGTAAACCCTAGTAGTCTAGCCAGCTAGACTTTTAATAGAGTCCGGTATCGGCCGGAAGCGCCGGTGCAGTCATGCGCCGGCCGGCCGCGCCATGTACCCCCGATGCCGGACGCCACCGACCTTCTTTCCCGCAGCCGCGAGCCCGTCTACCTGCAGCTCGCCACGATATTCCGCCGCCAGATCGAGAGCGGCGCCTGGCGTCAGGGCGAGCAGTTGCCATCGCTCGATGCCCTGTGCCGCCAGTACGGCGTGGCGCGCATGACCATGCATCACGCCATTTCCCAGCTCGATGCCGAAGGGCTCGTGGCGCGCTCGCGCGGCCGCGGCACCTTCGTCAAGACCGCCGGCCGTGCGCGCCGCCCGCTGGCGCTGCCGATCAGCTGGGACCAGGCCGTGGCGGTGGGTGACCAGCTATCCACCGAAGCCATGGTGGAATCCACTGCCGATGTGCACCTGCCCGACGATCTGGGCATGCCTTGCGCCGCCCGGCGCGCCGACGCCTACCATTTCCTGCGCCGCGCGCATCGCCTGGAAGGCCGGCCGTTCGCCGTGGGTGAGGTCTATATCGCCGCCGATGTGTTTGCGCGCGAGCCCGAGGCGTTCCGCCAGGGCGCGTCGGTGCCCGTGCTGGACCGCTTTCCCGGCCTCAAGGTCAATGCCGCCCGCCAGCGCCTGTCCATCGTGCCGGCTGGCGCGGAATGCGCCGGCGCGCTGGAGCTGGCCGTCGGCGCGCCCGTGGCCGAACTGCGCCGCTTTGCCTGCGTCGACGATGTGATCGTCTATTACGCGCGTATCGAATTTCCCACCGAGTACGTCTGCCTGGATTTCGACCTGCTCGCCAATCGTTGCTGACCACCGCCAACCGCATGGAACCCAAGATGGAGACACAAGACAAGATGAACGGCGCAGAGAGCCTGGTGAAGACGCTGCTGGCCTGCGGCGTGGATACCTGCTTTGCCAACCCCGGCACGAGCGAGATGCATTTCGTGGCCGCCCTGGACCGCATCCCCGGCATGCGCTGCGTGCTGGGCCTGTTCGAGGGCGTGGTGACGGGCGCCGCCGACGGCTACGCGCGGATGGCCGACAAGCCCGCCGCCACGCTGCTGCATTGCGGCCCCGGCCTGGCCAACGGCCTGGCGAACCTGCACAACGCCCGCCGCGCACAGACGCCGATCGTCAACATCATTGGTGACCAGGCCACCTACCATCGCCCGCTGGATGCGCCACTGACCGCCGATACCGAAGGCTGGGCTCGGCCCGTATCGGTGTGGACGCGCACCGCCACGCATGCCGCGTCGGTGGGTGCCGATGCCGCGGCAGCCGTGCAGGCCGCGCGCAGCGCGCCCGGCGGCGTGGCCAGCCTGATCCTGCCGTCCGACGTGTGCTGGGACGAGGGGGGCCAGGTGGCCGCGCCGCTGCCCCCGCTGGCTGTGCCGAAGGTGTCCCCGGACGCCGTGCAAAATGCCGCGCGCATCCTGCGCAGCGGGCAGCCGACGCTGATCGTGCTGGCCGGCAGCGCGCTGCGCGAAGGTGCGCTGGGCGACGCCCACCGCATCGCCGCTGCCACCGATGCCCGCCTGATCACGCCGATGTCGAACGCGCGCGTGACGCGCGGTCGCGGCCGGCTGGCGATCGACCGGATTCCGTACTCGGGCGATGCCGCGCGCCAGAAGCTGGCCGGCATCCGCAACGTGATCCTGGTGGGTGCGCCGCCTCCGGTCACGTTCTTCGCTTATCCGGGCAAGTCGCCGCGCCCGTATCCGGAAGACGCCACGATCCATGTGCTGGCCCGCGCCGAGGAAGACCTCGGCGAAGCCCTGGCGCGCCTGGCCGACGAACTGGGTGCGCGCCAGGCAAAGCTGCCTGCGTCGGCCGCGATGCCAGTGGCGGCCGCAAAGGGCGCGATCACGTCCGAGGCGGTGGCCCAGTCGCTGACCGCGCTGCTGCCCGAGCAGGCCGTGGTGGTGGAAGAAAGCGTGAGCTTCGGCCGTGCGTTCTATCCGGGCACCGTCCACGCCGCGCCGCATGACTGGCTGCAGCTGACTGGTGGCGCGATCGGTGCCGGCCTGCCGCTGGCCACGGGCGCCGCCATCGCCGCGCCGGACCGCCGCGTGGTGGCGCTGCAGGCCGATGGCTCGGGCATGTACACGCTGCAATCGCTGTGGACCATGGCGCGTGAAAAGCTCGATGTGACCGTCGTGCTGCTGGCCAACCGCAAGTACGCCATCCTGCTGGGCGAACTGGCTGGCGTGGGCGCCAACCCCGGCAAGACGGCGATGGACATGCTGGACATCGGCAATCCGGACCTCGACTGGGTCAAGATGGCCAACGGCATGGGCGTCGAAGCGGCACGCGCGGACAGCATGGACGCGTTCAACGACCTGTTCCAGCAGGCCAACCAGCGCAAGGGACCGTTCCTGATCGAACTGGTGATCTGAGCGGGCTGGTCACCCGCAGCGCGGCCCCGGACATGGGCCGGCGCTGACCCATGATGTTCCATGATGTTCCATTGCCCCGTGGATGGCCGCGCAGCAGCATGACCCTGCGTACTTCGTCCAAGGGGGCACATCATGAAGAAATCGAGAATGCAGTGGGCCGCGCTGTGCTGTGGCCTGGCGATGGCGGGCGGCGTCTCCGCGCAATCGGTGGCCGACGGCAATGCCACCATCATCTGCGATTATTCGCACACGCTGGCGGACGACCCGATCGTCTACCCGGGCAAGCCCGGTATCGCCATGATCCACGACTTCCTCGGCAACACGACGGCCAACGCCTTGTCGACGCCGGAGACGCTGCGCGCCGAACATGGCACGACCTGCGAGAACGCGGCCGACGCCACGGCGTACTGGGCGCCTGCACTGAAGACGCCCGATGGCAGGATCGTGCCGCCCACGTACCAGAAGACCTACTACACGAACGTGGCGGTGCCGTCGGGGCGCCGCGTGCGCGTGGAGCCGCTGCCGGCAGGACTACGGATGCTGGCCGGCGACCACAACGGCGCGCTGCCCAATCCAAGGATATCGTTCCTGTGTAACGGACGCGGCTATACCAACACGATTCCCACCGACTGCGTGCCCGATCCCGAGAAAGGCACCCAGTTCAATATCGGCGTGAATTTCCCGACGTGCTGGGACGGCCGGAATCTGGCTCCGCTCAAGGGCGTGATCGAAAACGTGGTGTATCCGGACAAGCAGGGCGTCTGCCCGGCGACGCATCCCATCCACATCCCGGAAGTGAACCTGAACCTGGCCTACATGATCGGCCAGGTGACCGACCTGACCGAGGCCCGGCTGTCGATGGACCCCACGCTGGACGCGTTTGGCAGGGTGGTGGCGCAGAACTGGGGCACGCTCTACACCGCGCACGCCGACTTCTTCAACGGATGGCGCGACGAATCGCTGCGCTACATGGCCGACTATTGCCTGAACGCGGGCCGGCTCTGCAACAAGCAGGTGCCCTACGCGTACAGCGAGTCGCTTGGCGATGCCACGGTACGCGGCGGCGACACGGCGGACAAGAACTATGGCAACGACCTGTCGCTGTACGCGCAGCGGGCCAGCGGCACCACGCCGGAGTCGATGATCTACATGAAGTTCCGCATCCCGCAGGGTGCGGCCAGCGTGCCGTCAAGCTTCACGCCCGACTATCAGCTGCGGATCTACGGCGGCAACACCACCGACACGACGGCCGCCATCATCCGCCTGTACCGCGTGTCGACGGACTGGACGGAGGACACCATCACGGCCAACAATGCGCCGCCCTGCGAGGGCACCATGACGGACATGTACCTGGACAACGTGATCCAGTACCGCACGTTCAAGGTCGGCAAGGCCATCAACGAAGCCATTGCGGAAGGCAAGGACACCATCGCCTTCTGCCTGCGCGGCAACGGCGATCGCATCTACACGTTCGGCAGCCGGGACACCGCCAACCCGCCGATGCAGCTGATGATGACCCTCAATCCGATCCACCACTAGGCGCGGCTTTCGGTCTCGGCCCAGCCCGCCATGGCCTGCCCGCCGGCATTGTCGCCGGTCCACAGCAGCACGCGGCCCGGCGTGCCGGCATCGTCGGCACCGCCCACGGCCACGGTGTCCTGGTGGAACAACGGCGCCAGTCCGCGGAAGCCGAAGCGCGTCACGCGCGCGTCGGGACGCTCGTGGCGCAGCAGTTCCAGCATCAGCATGGCCTGCAGCGGGCCATGCACGATCAGGCCGGGATAGCCTTCCACGTCGCGCACGTAGTCCAGGTCGTAGTGTATGCGGTGGGCGTTGAACGTCAGCGCCGAGAAGCGGAACAGCAGCGTGGGGTCGGCCTGCAGCGTGCGGCCGAACTGTGCGGTCTGCTCAAGTGCCGGGCGCGGCGGCTGGGGCTGCCCCTTCGGCGGCATGGCACGGTAGACGATGTCGTGCCGCTCGGTCAGCGCGGTTTCGCCGCCAACCGTGAACACGTGATCGACGGACACGAAATACAGTTCGCCGGTGCGGCCCGCCTTGTGCTGCACGTCGGTGATGGTCGAGGTACGGGTGACCGTCTCACCGACCCGCAGGCCACGGTGGAAGGACAGCTCGCTGCCGGCCCACATGCGGCGCGGCAACGGCACGGGTGGCAGGAATCCGCCCAGCGTGGGATGACCGTCCTGGCCGAGCGTGTGCTGCGGCGCGCGGGGCAGGAAGTACAGCCAGTGCCACAGCGGCGGCAGCGGCTGGCTGGCGATGGCTGCGCCATCGAGATCGAAGGTGGCCGCGAGCGCATGGACCGGCTCGGCCGCCAGGGTCTCGGTGCGCGACTCCGAACGGCCGATCCATTCGCGCAGTTGTTCGAGCGTAAGGGTGGTCATGGCAATGGGTAGTCGGTGGACGGTTAGCGGCTGGCGGGCAGCCAGTCGTTGACGTTGGCCTGCTGGTCCAGGCGCCAGACACGGTCGATGATGGTGCGCATTTCGGCCTCGCTGGCCCCGTGGCGGAACGCGCCCAGCTGGACGGCCTTGGCTTCGAGTTCGGGGCGCGACAGCGTGTTGTCCGGATCGCCCTTGGGCACATCGACCCTGGCCTCCAGCGCGCGGCCGTCGGTGGTGCGCACCGTCACCCGGCCGATCCACTGGCGCGGGTAGGCCGCGTTGATCTCGTCGTCCAGCGCCATCGTCACCTTGTTGCAGAATGCCGCGATGCGCGGGTCCTGCAGCGCGTGCTGCTCGAACTCGCCCAGGCCGGCATGCGTGTGCACGGCCACCAGGCCCAGCACGGTGCCCATCGAGAACTTGGCCTGATGGATCGTCACGGGATTGACCACCGGGCCGAGCACGTCGATGGCGCCCTGGTGCACGTGCGCGGTCACGGCGTCGATCTGTTCGGCCTGCAGGCCTTCGCGCTGCATCAGGGCCTTCAGCGCATCGGCCGCCGGGTGCGTGTGGCGGCACGAGGCAAAGAACTTGAACGACGTCTCGGCCGTGGCCCAGCGCGTGCCGAGCCCGTCGGTCAGCGCGGCGGGGTTGGCGTCGCTCGACATGCCGGCCGCCATGCCCTGCGCGCCTTCCAGAATCTGCTTCGCGCCGGTAAAGCCCGCGCGGGCCAGCCACGCCGACTGCAGGCCATCGGCGGCGGCCTTGGCGGTATGCAGTTGCTTGGAGTCCGCCGCATCGCGCAGGAATTCCCACAGCCCGGCGGCCTGCGTGCCAGCGGAGCCCAGCGCCTGGTTGATGCCTTCGGCGTCCAGCCCGTACAGCTTGGCAACGCCAGCGGCGGCGGCCAGCGTGCCAACCGTGCCGGTGGTGTGGAACACGCGGTAGTGTGAGCGGCCCATGAATTCGCCGATGCGGATGCCCGCCTCGTAGCCGGCGATCGATGCCAGCAGCACCTCGGCGCCGGTCTTGCCCTCGGCCTGCGCGGCGGCCACCACGGCCGGGAAGACCACGGCGGCCGGGTGCAGCACCGAGCCGTTGTGGACGTCATCCTGCTCCACCACGTGCGACGACGCGCCGTTGATCAGCGCGGCGAAGTAGGGCGACGTGCGGCGGCGGTCGACAAAGACCTCCGCATCGCCCGACTGCGGCCCCATGGCCGCGGCGAATTCCTGGATGCGGCGGATGGCCGGCGCGTCCTTGCCGGCGATGGCGGAGGCGATCCAGTCGAGAAACAGGTCCTTGGTCCGTTCGACCACCGGAGCGGGCACGTCGGTGAGCTTCAGTTGCGCCAGGAACTCGCAGAGCTGGCGCGTCGGATAGGTGTCGTTGGGCATGTTCGGCGTTGGAGTCAGGCGGTCAGAACGAACGCGGCAGTTCGAGCACGTGCTCGGCCACGTAGGACAGGATCAGGTTCGTGGAGATCGGCGCCACCTGGTACAGGCGCGTTTCGCGGAACTTGCGCTCGATGTCGTATTCGGCGGCGAAGCCGAAGCCGCCGTGCGTCTGCAGGCACACGTTGGCGGCTTCCCACGACGCGTCGGCCGCCAGCAGCTTGGCCATGTTGGCTTCCTTGCCGCACGGCTTGCCGGCGTCGAACAGCTGCGCCGCCTTGTAGCGCATCAGGCTGGCCGCTTCCACGTTGACGTAGGCACGCGCGATCGGGAACTGCACGCCCTGGTTCTGGCCGATGGGACGGTCGAACACGATGCGCTCGCGTGCATAGCCGCTGGCGCGTTCGACGAACCAGTAGCCGTCGCCGATGCATTCGGCGGCGATCAGGATGCGCTCGGCATTCAGGCCGTCGAGGATGTACTTGAGGCCGCGGCCTTCCTCGCCGATCAGGTTCCCGGCGGGGATCTCCAGGTTGTCGAAGAACAGCTCGTTGGTCTCGTGGTTGACCATGTTGCGGATCGGCTGGACGGTCAGGCCGTTGCCGATGGCCTCGCGCAGGTCCACCACGAAGACCGACAGGCCTTCGGACTTCTTTTTCACCTGGTCCAGCGGCGTGGTGCGGGCCAGCAGCAGCATCAGGTCGGAGTGCTGCACGCGCGAAATCCACACCTTCTGGCCGTTGATCACGTACTTGTCGCCGCGGCGCACGGCGGTGGTCTTGAGCTTGGTGGTGTCGGTGCCGGTGGTGGGCTCGGTCACGGCCATCGACTGCATGCGCAGTTCGCCCGAGGCGATGCCGGGCAGCCAGCGTTGTTTCTGCGCGTCGGAGCCGTGGCGGAGCAGGCAGCCCATCACATACATCTGGCCGTGGCAGGCGCCGGAATTGCCGCCGTTGCGGTTGATCTCTTCCATGATGACCGACGCGGCGGTCAGCGGCAGGCCCGAGCCACCATAGGCCTCGGGGATCAACGCGGACAGCCAGCCCGCCTGGGTCAGCGCCTGGACAAATTCCTCCGGAAAGCCGTTGTGTTCCTCGATGCGCTGCCAGTACGCGGAGTCGAACTGCTGGCAGAGGTCGCGTACGGCCTCGCGGATTTCGGGGTAAATCTGGTCTTGGTCCTGTGCAGCGTGCATGGCAATGTCCGTCTATGTCGGGGGTGAGGCCATTATTCCCGAGCTGCCGTGGCAGCAACATTCGCATTTGCTGAAGCGCGGCTTCTGTCCGGCTTAGGGATGGGGGCCGGGACCGGCTCAGGGTAATCCCGTGGCTTTTCCGGGGCCGTGTCCTCCCTTCGGCAAATCGGAATTGTGTGCCGCGCCCATTGCTTGCACCCTGCGGCTCACGATTCCAGAACAACCAGACGCGTGCCATACGCGCAGACCAGACAGGAGACAGTGAATGACGTTCTACCGGCAACTTTCAGCATCCGTGACCTGGGCCGCACTGGCGGTAGCCGCCGTGGCCGTTGCGGCGCCAGGCATCGCACGGGCGGCGGACGCCTATCCGTCGCGGCCGATCACGATGGTCGTGCCGTTCGCGGCGGGCGGACCGACCGATGTGGTGGCGCGCTCGGTGGCGGCGGCCATGTCGAAATCGCTCGGCCAGAGCGTGGTGGTGGAAAACCGGCTTGGCGCCGGTGGTACGGTATCGGCCGCCTACGTGGCCAAGTCCGCACCGGATGGCTATACGATCCTGATCCACCACAACGGCATGGCCACGGCCCCGGCGCTGTACTCGAAGCTGCCATACAAGCCGCTGACCGATTTCTCGTTCGTGGGGCAGGTGGCCGATGTGCCGATGACGCTGCTGGGCCGGCACGACCTGCCGGCCAATACGCTGCCGGAGCTGGTCAGCTACATCAAGCAGAACCAGAGCAAGGTGAATCTGGCCAATGCGGGCCTGGGCGCCGTGTCGCAGCTGTGCGGCATGCTGTTCCAGAAGGCGATTGGCGTGGACCTGCAGACGATTCCGTACCAAGGCACGGCACCGGCGCTGACGGCGCTGCTGGGTGGCCAGGTGGACATCCTCTGCGACCAGACCACGCAGACGCTGCCCCATATCAAGTCGGGCAAGGTCAAGCTGTACGGCGTGACCACGGCCGAGCGCATTCCGGCGCTGCCCGATACGCCCACGCTGCGCGAGGGCGGGCTGAAGGGCTTCGAGGTCAAGGTCTGGCATGGGGTCTATGCGCCGAAGAACACCCCGCCGGCCGTGATCGACAAGCTCAATGGCGCGCTGCGCACGGCGCTCAAGGACCCGGCCGTGGTGGCCCGCATGAAGGATCTGGGCGCGGTGATCGTGCCGGCGGACAAGCAGACGCCCGAAGGCCTGCACAGCTGGCTGGCGTCGGAAATCGACAAATGGTCGCCGATCATCAAGGCAGCGGGAGTCCGCGCGGATTGAGCGGTCCGGAGGGTTGTCTCGCCTCTCCCGCGTGTACTGACCCGCATCGTGGGAGAGGGGAGCCCCCCAAAAAACCAGCTACACCGGCTCTCGCGCCGCGTCGGCCAGATAGCGGATCAGGGTTTCCGCGAACTGCGGCAGCTCGCGGCCCGGACGGCGCACCAGGCGCAGCTCGCGCCGGGCCCAGTCGTCTTCCAGCCGGATAAAGCGCAGCACCTTGCGACTGGCGTAGCGCCGTGCGCAGCTGTTGGGCACGATGGCGATACCCGCGCCGGCCTCGACCATGCGGCACACGGCATCGAAACTGCCCACCTGGATGTGCAGGCTGATGCGCTTGCCCATGCCGCTGGCAATACGGTCCAGGAACGACTGGATGGCCGACGACTGGTTGAGTCCCACAAAGCGGCACGTGTCGAGCAGATCGGCGAAATGCAGCGCCTTGAAGGCCGGCAGCGGATGGTTGACCGGGGCGATCACGATCAGTTCGTCGCTGCAGAGCTGCATGGTGTCCAGGTCGGCCGTGGCCACCTCGCCGGCCACGATGCCCAGGTCCGCGGCGCCGTTGCCGACCGCCGAGACGATATCGGCGGACAGGTGTTCCTCCAGTTCGACGTCGACATCGGGGTTCTCGGACAGGAAGCGCGACAGGCCGTTGGCCAGGAAAGAATTGGTGGCCGTGGTGTTGGCCAGCAGCCGTACGCGGCCCTTGACGCCCTTGGCGTAGGGCCGCAGGTCCGCATGCAGGCATTCCAGCTGGCGGAACACCTCGCGGGCGTGGCGCAGCAGTTCGTCGCCGGCCGGCGTCAGGCGCACGCCCTTGACCTGGCGGATCAGCAGCTGGGTCTGGAAGGCCTCTTCCAGCTGCTTGATGCGCGAGCTGGCGGCCGGCAGCGACAGGAAGCTGCGTTCTGCAGCGCGGGTCAGGTTCTCGGTTTCGCCGACGTTGAGGAAGAGGCGCAGGTCGGTCAGGTCGTAGTGCATGGGTTCAGCGAGCGTGAAGCCCACTTTTGTCATTCGTGAATTCCAGAAACTCCGCCGACAATTTATCGTATCCGCGTTGGCAATAGAACGGGTGACGTTCCGGAACCCGGCAATCTCGCACGCAAGGAGTCGAAGATGAGTGGAATGATGGCAGGCAAGGTCGTGGTGGTGACGGGCGCAGGTGGCGGCATCGGCCGGGGCATCGCGCTGGGCATGGCCGCGGCCGGTGCGCGCGTGGTGGCGAACGACCTGGGTGTGTCGATGAGCGGGGAAGGCGGCGATGCCGGGCCGGCGCAGCGCGTGGTGGAGGAAATCCGCGCGGCCGGCGGCGAGGCCGTGGCCAATACCGACAGCGTGTCCTCGTGGGGGGGCGCGAATGCCATCGTCCAGTGCGCGCTCGACAATTTCGGCCGCATCGACGCCGTGGTCAACAACGCCGGCAACCTGCGCGACCGCATGTTCTTCAAGATGAACGAGGAGGAATGGCGCTCGGTGATCGACGTGCATCTGCACGGCACGTTCTTCGTGAGCCGCGCCGCGGCCAACTATTTCAAGGATCAGGAAAGCGGCGCCTTCGTCCACATGACGTCGACGTCGGGCCTGATCGGCAACCTGGGCCAGGCCAACTACTCGGCGGCCAAGCTCGGCATTGCCGCGCTGTCCAAATCCATTGCGCTGGATATGGCGCGCTTCAACGTGCGTTCGAACTGCATCGCCCCCTTTGCCTGGAGCCGCATGACCAGCTCGATCCCGGCCGAGACCCCCGAGGAAAAGGCCCGCGTGCAGCGCCTGCAGAAGATGGAGGCCGGCAAGATCGCACCGGTGGCGGTGTTCCTGGCCAGCGATGCGGCCAGCGAGGTCAATGGCCAGATCTTTGCCGTACGCGCCAACGAGATCATGCTGATGAGCCAGCCGCGTCCGGTGCGCTCGGTGCATACCAGCGAGGGCTGGACCCCTGAAACCGTCGCCGAGATCGCCATGCCGGCCATGCGTTCGAGTTTCTTCAAGCTGGATCGGTCGCCCGACGTCATCAACTGGGACCCGATCTGATCCGGACCCCCTGCTGTCGGCCTTCCTAAGGACGTTTCTCGACGTCGCCACCCTCTTCGCCACGCGCTGCGGTGCAGCAATTCGCCCGCGCGTGGCACGCATTCTGCTCATCCCCCGTTCACGGGGGCCTCACGCACTCTGACTGTGCGATGTGGGCCGGGCTCCAACGCTAAATCGGTGCATGCGTGCGTCTGCCCACTGGCACTCTAGGTCGGACAGTGCTGATGGGTGCGACGCGTGGTCGCAGCGGATGACGCGCTGGGCAGCCATGATGCGCGCAGGGGCATATCGCACAGGCAGCTTGAGGAAGACACCCGTCAGCAGTTGGCGGCGTGGGCCAATGCACGGCACCATGAAGCGGGTATTGCGCAGGTCGATATGCGGAAAGCGGTGCATATCGTGCATTTGGACGAGCAGGGCGGAAAGGTCATCCATCCCCAGCGGCGACATGGGTGTAGGAGCATTGCCGACAGCGCCTGTCAGATGTTTCTGGATTTGATTGATCGTTACACAACACGCTGTGCAGGACGCACTCGAAAGGTGTAATGTGTGTCACAAGCATGGTCGATGGCCCGTCGCGGCGGGGTGATGAAACGAGTGTGCAGTCGCAATGCGTGCATGGCTTGAGGGTGCATCGGAGCGACTGAACCGACAGGCAACTGAAGTCAACTCGGGATTCACGTTCACCGTTATTTGACTATGATGAAGTAAAGACTTCGCAACTTGGCAACTCCACCAAGCCGGGGTGGCGGAAAGCAAAGTTGCCGCGAAGTCTTAAGGGAGTAGAACTACCTTCGCCTCGGACGTGGGACTCTGACGGGAGTGAGGTATGGACATTTTTGGCCACTACGCCACGCGCTTCGAAGCTCGCAAGGAAGAGGAATACAGCATCCAGGAATACCTGGAGATCTGCAAGAAGGATCCTTCTGCCTACGCGACTGCCGCCGAACGCATGCTCGCCGCTATCGGACAGCCTGAACTGGTGGATACCCACCACGATCCGCGCCTGTCCCGACTGTTTTTCAACAAGGTTATCCGGGTCTACCCGGCGTTCCGCGACTTCTACGGGATGGAAGACACGATCGAACAGATCGTCTCCTTCTTCAAGCACGCGGCGCAGGGCCTGGAAGAGCGCAAACAGATCCTGTACCTGCTTGGGCCCCCCGGAGGCGGCAAGTCGTCGCTGGCCGAGAAGCTCAAGGCGCTGATGGAAGAGATTCCGATCTACGCGCTCAAGGGTTCGCCCATCCATGAATCGCCGCTCGGCCTCTTCTCGCCCGAAGAGGACGGCAAGATCATGGAGGAAGACTATGGCATTCCGGTGCGCTACCTGAATACCATTCCGTCGCCATGGGCCGTCAAGCGGCTGCACGAGTTCAACGGGGACATCACCAAGTTCCGTGTGGTGAAGCTGCGGCCGTCGGTGCTGGCGCAGATTGCCATTTCGAAGACGGAGCCGGGTGACGAGAACAACCAGGACATTTCGTCGCTGGTGGGCAAGGTCGACATCCGCAAGCTCGAAGACTTCCCGCAGGACGATCCGGATGCCTATTCGTATTCCGGCGGCCTGTGCCTGGCCAATCGCGGCCTGCTCGAGTTCGTGGAAATGTTCAAGGCGCCGATCAAGGTGCTGCACCCGCTGCTGACCGCCACGCAGGAAGGCAACTACAAGGGCACGGAGGGCTTTGGCGCGATTCCGTTCGATGGCGTCATCCTCGCGCACTCGAACGAGGCCGAGTGGCAGACGTTCAAGGCCGACAAGAACAACGAGGCTTTCCTTGACCGGATCTATATCGTCAAGGTGCCCTACTGCCTGCGCGTGTCCGACGAGGTGAAGATCTACGACAAGCTGCTGCGCAGCAGTTCGCTGTCGGCGGCGCCGAACGCGCCCAACACGCTGAAGATGATGGCGCAGTTCGCCGTGCTCACCCGGATCAAGGAGCCGGAGAACTCGAACGTCTTCTCGAAGATGCGCGTCTATGACGGCGAGAGCCTCAAGGACGTGGATCCGAAGGCAAAGTCGTATCAGGAGTATCGCGACTACGCCGGCATCGACGAAGGCATGAACGGCTTGTCCACCCGCTTCGCGTTCAAGGTGCTGTCGAAGGTATTCAACTTCGACAATACCGAGGTGGCGGCCAATCCGGTGCATCTGCTGTACGTGCTCGAACAGCAGATCGAGCGCGAGCAGTTCCCGCCGGAGCAGGAAGCCAAGTTGATGTCGTACATCAAGGAGTACCTGACTACCCCGTACGTGGAGTTCATCGGCAAGGAGATCCAGACCGCGTACCTGGAGTCGTATTCCGAATACGGCCAGAACATCTTCGACCGCTACGTGGTGTTTGCGGACCTGTGGATCCAGGACCAGGAGTATCGCGATCCGAATACCGGCGAGATCCTGGACCGCAATGCGCTGAACGACGAACTGGAGAAGGTGGAAAAGCCGGCCGGTATCTCGAACCCGAAGGACTTCCGCAACGAGATCGTCAACTTCGTGCTGCGGGCCCGTGCCAACAACGGGGGCAAGAACCCGGTCTGGACCAGCTACGAGAAGCTGCGGATGGTGATCGAAAAGCGCATGTTCTCCACCACGGAAGACCTGCTGCCGGTCATCTCGTTCAATGCCAAGTCGTCGCGCGAGGATCAGGAGAAGCACGAAAACTTCATCAACCGCATGGTTGAGAAAGGCTATACACCCAAGCAGGTTCGGCTTTTGGTGGAGTGGTATCTGCGCGTCAGGAAATCATCGTAACCGGTTCCGGACGCGGTCTTTATCCACGGCGCGCTTTTCCTGGCGTCTCTTACCACGGCGGACAGACGGCATATGGGTACGGTCATCGATCGGCGCGAGAACGGCGGCAACAAGAGCGCCGTCAACAAGCAACGCTTCATCAAGCGTTACCGCGAGCAGATCCGGCAGGCGGTGGCGAAGGCGGTGTCCGGCCGGAAGATCATGGACATCGAGCAGAGCGGGCAGGTGTCCATTCCGGTCAAGGACATCTCCGAGCCGATCTTCCACCACGGCCAGGGCGGCAAGCGGGAGTGGATTCATCCCGGCAACAAGAAATTCGTCCGGGGTGACAGCTTCGACCGCCAGCAGCAGGGCAGTGGCGGCACCGGGTCACGTGCCAGCGACAGCGGCGAAGGCGAGGACGATTTCGTCTTCACGCTGTCGCGCGAGGACTTTCTCAATTTCTTCTTCGAGGACATGGCGCTGCCGGACCTGGCCAAGCGCCACCTTGCTAAGATTGCCGAGGTGCGTAAGGTGCGCGCCGGCTTCTCGATCGACGGCACGCCATCGAACCTGTCGATCCTGCGCACCATGCGCAGTTCGCTCGGGCGGCGCATTGCGCTGTCCAGCCCCTACATGAAGCGGTTGCACGAACTGGAGATCGAGTACAACGAGGTGCTCGAGAAGGAAGGGCCATACTCCGAACAGGCCGAGGCGCTGATGGAGAAGATGCGTCACCTGCGTGCCCAGGTGGACCGCGTGCCGTTCATCGAAAAGCTCGACCTGCGCTACAACAACCGCGTGCTCAAGAAGCGGCCGCAGGCGCAGGCGGTGATGTTCTGCCTGATGGACGTGTCGGGCTCGATGGACGAAAGCCGCAAGGACCTGGCCAAACGCTTTTTCATGCTGCTGTACCTGTTCCTGAAGCGGAACTACGAGCGCATCGACGTGGTGTTCATCCGCCATCACACGGTGGCCAAGGAGGTGGAGGAGGAGGATTTCTTCCATTCCCGGGAATCCGGTGGTACCGTGGTTTCAAGCGCGCTGAAGCTGATGGTCGATGTGATTCATGACCGCTATCCGCCCAGCCAGTGGAACATCTATTGCGCCCAGGCGTCGGATGGCGATAACTGGGCAGGGGATTCGGAATTGTGCGGCCGCCTGCTGCGCGAGTCGATCCTGCCACTGGTGCAGTACTACGCATATGTGGAGGTGGCTTCGGAAGAGCCGCAGAACCTCTGGGAAGAGTACCTCACGGTAAAGAACCAGTTCGAGCACTTTGCGATGCAGCGCATCATCGGTGCGGACGAGATCTACCCCGTGTTGCACGACCTGTTCCAGAAACGCGCGGCCTGGCCGGCCGCCAGATAGCAGGGCATTCGGCAGCAAACCGGCGCTGCGCGCGGCGCGGGCCGGCATGTCACTGGGGAAGTCTATGGCCTATCTTTCTACGGGCTCGGAGTGGACCTTCGAGCTGATCCAGCGGTATGACCGTGAAATCGCCCGCATCGCCGGCGAGTTCGGGCTGGACACCTATCCGAACCAGATCGAGATCATCACGGCCGAGCAGATGCTTGACGCCTATGCGTCGGCGGGGCTGCCGGTCGGCTACAGCCACTGGTCGTACGGCAAGCACTTCCTGGCGTCCGAACGCGGCTACCAGCGCGGCTACATGGGGCTGGCCTACGAGATCGTGATCAACTCCAATCCTTGCATCGCGTACCTGATGGAGGAGAACACGATGCCGATGCAGGCGCTGACCATCGCGCACGCCTGCTACGGCCATAACTCGTTCTTCAAGGGCAACTACCTGTTCCGCACCTGGACCAACGCCGACGCGATCATCGACTACCTGCTGTTTGCCAAGAACTACGTGGCCGAGTGCGAGCAGCGATACGGCGAGCAGGAAGTCGAAATGCTGCTCGACTCCTGCCACGCGCTGCAGAACTACGGTGTGGACCGCTACAAGCGGCCCAAGAAGCTGTCGATCACCGAAGAGCAGGCGCGGCAGGCGGAACGCGAAAACTATCTGCAGATGCAGGTCAACGACCTGTGGCGCACGCTGCCCAAGCACCGGCCCCACGCCCTGCGGGAGGAAGAGGAGGCTGCCGAGTACGAGGTAACCTTCCCGCCGGAGCCGCAGGAGAACCTGCTCTACTTCATCGAGAAGAACGCGCCGAAGCTGCAGCCGTGGCAGCGCGAGATCGTGCGCATCGTGCGCAAGGTCGCCCAGTATTTCTATCCGCAGCGGCAGACCAAGGTCATGAACGAAGGCTGGGCCACGTTCTGGCACTACACCATCATCAACCAGCTGTACGAGGAAAAGCTGGTCAACGATGCGTTCATGCTCGAACTGCTGCAGGCGCATACCAACGTCATCTACCAGCCGCCGTACCACAGCCCGTACTACAGCGGCCTGAATCCGTACACGGTGGGGTTCCTGATGTTCCAGGACCTGCGCCGCATGTGCGAGAACCCGACGGAGGAAGACCGGCGCTGGGCGCCCGAGATTGCCGGCAGCGACTGGCGCCAGACGCTCGACTTTGCGATGCGCAATTTCAAGGACGAAAGCTTCTTGCTGCAGTTCCTGTCGCCGCGCGTGATTCGCGAGCTGAAGCTGTTTTCGGTGCTGGACGACGATCGCGAGGGCAAGCTGCGCGTGACGGCCATCCACGACGACGAAGGCTATCGCGAGATCCGCCGGCTGCTGGCGACCCAGTACGATCTGTCGAACATGGAGCCGAATATCCAGGTGACCAATGTCGATATCGGGGGCGACCGCTCGCTGACGCTGCGCCATCTGCAGCAGGATCGCCGTCCGCTGGCGCAGAACTTCGACGAGGTGATCCGCCACGTCACACGGCTATGGGGCTTTACGGTGCGGCTGGAAGTGGTCTACGAGGACGGCCGGCGCGAGCTCAAGTACGAGTGCAAGCCGGAGCGCCGCCACCAGCAGCATCGCAAGGCTGCCTAGCGTTCATGGCTGGGTCCCCGCCGGAAGGGCGGGGACTTCCCGGGAAAGATTATCGGGACCGTGCCTGGCCACGCGGCCGGGCCGGCGAGCAGGCGCCCGCGCGCTCCAGGTCCACGCCCGGCAACAAGTGCAGCAGGCGCACCAGTTCCGACTGGCGGTGCGTGCCGGTCTTGCGCAGCGTATCGCGGATGTGCACGCGTACCGTATGCGGTGACAGGAATTCGCGTTCGGCGATCTCGTTGAGCGTTTCGCCGGCCGCCAGGCGGATGGCGATGATGCTCTCCTTGCGCGAGAGGCCGAACAGCGACGTCAGCACGCCGGCATCCAGCACCGAGCGCGATTCGGAGTTGCCAAGCAGCATCATGGCCATCGGCAGCTGCCACGGGCCTTCGACCGGCTGGCGCGATACCAGCGGCATGACGATGATCGGCACGGGCTGGCCGCCCGAGGTGATATGCATCCACGAGCCCGCCGCGGCATCGCCATGGCGGCCGCCGTGCACGGCGCCGTCAAGCAGCCTGGTCAGTACCGATTGCAGCGATTCGGGATGCGCGCTCAGCACGCCGTTGTCGAGCGCCAGGTTGGAATCCGCCTGCACCAGGGCTTCGGCCCAGCTGTTGGCGTAGCGCACCCGCATGTCGGCCTGCAGCACCATCACGCCGAAATCCAGCGTGTCCAGCCCCGCGAGCCCCATTGACGCCAGCCCGCTCAGCTCGAAATTGCGGTGCTGCATGCGGGCCGCCCGTGCCCAGTGCGGCATTACCTGTGCCACGCGCTGGTTGCAATCGACCGCACGGCAGCTGTCGCAGCCGGGGGTTGCGCTCATCCAGACGCAGACATCGTGCGTGTCGAAGAGACGGATGCCATTGGCCAGGCCGTTGCAGTCGAACGGCGTCGGGCCTTCCGCATCCGGGCCCGGCAGCATGCCGGCGTCGGCGGTGGCGGCCGCCAGCGCGGCATGCGACGGCAGCGCCCGCATGCTTTCGGGCATGGTGCTGGTGCTGGTAAAGCAGCCGTGTGGTGTGACCCCCAGACGTGCCTTGCCGGCAAGCTTGTCCCATATCAGGTAGCTCGGGCTGGCGGAACAGGTGTAGTCGGAAAACAGGTCGAGCGCCGCGGGCATGGCCGCCACGTCCATGGCAGATTCATAGATGCAATCGACCAGACGATAGAAGACGTCGTCGGCAGACAAGTGTTCGCCCATTTCTTTTTTCCCCGGTGGCAAACGCCTTTTTCCTCAAGACCGCTGCGTCGAGGCGCGGTCATTCTTTTGTATGTCATCACAGTGCCGGGCCGGATTGACTGGGAGCGCGTGAACTCGGCAATGTGTACGGCGATGATCCTGCAAAAACACGGTGCCGGAATATCCCGCCAAGGGAGGGGTGTGCTTGCCGTTTTCCGGCGCCACGCCTGCGTTTCCGGCATCCGGGCACGCGGCAGTGGCCGCGTCGGATTGCTGAAGTTCGCGAGATAGTAATGCCGTGACACGCGTATTTCAAACGATTCACGGCCAAGTTCGCGCGCCGCCATGGCGCAAATGCGACAACGTCCCGTCAAGGCGCCCGGGTCTTCACATTTGGGTCGCGCAACTCAGGCTTTGCCTTTTGCCGAGGTGACTAATTCAGCGCCTGCGCCGGCGGCAGCCGTCAAGGCGGCTTCGCCCGTGGCGCCGTTGCCGCCGCCGTCTACCTGCACGGTCACGTAGGGCGCGGCCATACGGATGCCTTCGGCGTCGAAGTTGCGCTTGAGTCGCACGTTGAAGGCGCGCGAGATCTCGGCCTGGGTCAGCGGGCGCGTCTTGAATTGCGCAAGCACCACCTGGCCGTTCGGATCGAAGCGGTCCAGGCCCAGGATATCGAGTCCGGACAACAGGTTGCGGGAGTAGCGGTGGTCGCGGGCCACCTCGGCGCCGGTCTCGCGAATGATCTCCAGCGCGCGGTCGAAGTCGCTCTGGTAGGCGATGGAAACGCTGAATACCGCGAACGCGTAGTCGCGCGACAGGTTCTTGACCGCCTTGATCTGGCTATAGGGCAGCGTGTGTAGCGCACCCTTGCCATCACGCAGCCGCAGCGTGCGGATCGTCATGCCTTCCACAACCCCGGCGTGGTCGGGCAGTTCGATGGAATCGCCAATGGCGATCGAATCCTCGATCACGATAAAGAGCCCGGTGATCAGATCCTGCACCAGACTTTGGGCGCCGAAGCCGATGGCGAGGCCCACCACGCCGGCACCGGCCAGCAGCGGCGTGACGTTGACGCCCAGGTTGGCCAGCACCGCAATCATCGCGACCACCAGCAGGGCCACGAAAGACGCGTTACGCACGAGCGGCAGGATGGTCTTGGCGCGCAGGCTGGGCTGGGCGGCGCGGTTGTTGGTGGGAGACAGCGACTGGGTGATGGCCGTATCGATCAGCAGCCAGACCAGCCAGGCCAGCAGCACCACGCCGATCACGCTGAGCACGGATCGCGTGATATGGCGCCCCAGCACGGTCGAGTCGGCCAGCATCATCAGCGATGTCCCCCAGATGCGCGCATTGAGCTCCAGGAATGCCAGCCAGATGATCACGCGTACCAGCGCCACCCCGAAGCGGCCAAAGCGCCGCAGGTAGGCCGAGCGCCGGCGGTCGCGCAGCCGCGGCGCCCTTACCGACGCCTTGGGTGACCGGCCCGCCACCAGCGTGAGCAGCATGGCGCCCACGAACAGCGCCACGGTAATGACGGCGCGGCGCAGGAATTCGTCGGCACGCCCGGTGGCCATGATGGTGCCGATGACCGACGCCGCCACCACCGCCAGCATGGGCAGGTACCAGGCCTGGCCGGCCATGCGCAACAACTCCATCAGGGCCGGATGCTCCTGGCGGAATGCAAATGGGCGGAAGGCGATCAGTTGCCCGATGGCCCGGCGGAACCGCACCGTGAAGACCCCGATCAGCACGGCAGCCAGGATATTGGCGAAGGTACTGACCAGCGCGGACAGGTTCACGCCCAGCGCGGCAATGACCCGGGCGTCGGTATTGGCTTCGCCCAGCGCGGCCAGGGCGCCCGTGACGAACAGCAGGATCGGCGAATGCCTGAGCAGGTCGCGCACTGCATGGGAGCGGTGGCCCGACTGGAACAGCGCGAAGATGACCTGGCAGACCGCCGACATCAGCGCGCCGGCCACGATGGCATAGGCCACCAGCACCGCGCCCATGCTGGCGGGCGTCCGGCCGAAGACCTTGTAGGCCAGCAGCACCGTCAGCGCGAAGGCGACGATCCATGGCCCGATCCGGCGCAGGAAATAGATGCCGACATCGACCCACGATGGCACGACCGGTAACTGGGTGGGGCGTGCCGGACGCAGCCTGTTGCGGTGCAGCCGGCGCGACAGCTCGAACAGCAGCCAGCCCGTCAGCGCCCAGCCAGCCAGCACGATGCCGAACTCGCGCCACGATTCCAGGGCAGCCCGCGTATGGCCGATCGTGATCGCCTCGCGCATTTCCTCGCCGGCAAAGCGGATACGCCAGCGCCAGTATTGCCAGGGGCCACGATCGCGGTGCGGGGTGCTGTCGATGTCCTGCAACGCTTGCGCCACCGCGCCAATCAGTCCGGGAGCCGGGGCGCTGGCCGCTGCGGCCGGGGCAGAGGCATCCAGGCCCTGGCGCAGAGTCTGGAGCTGCGTGACCAGCGCGCGCCGTTCGGCATCGTTCTGTAGCGTGTCGATGACCTCGTCGAGCGACCTGGCCAGCGCCGCGCTGGCGGCCGGCGCCGACGCCGGCTTGTCGGCCGGGGCCTTGATGGCATTGAGCAGTGGCGAACCGGCGCCAAAGGCTGGGCCGCTCAGAAGCAGCATCAGCAGAAGGGCACGGCACCAGGCCATGGCCCGGGTCAGGGCAGTCAAAAGGGGGCGCGAGCTGTGCATGTAAGGGACGCGGGCGGAAAGGGTCGCCGTCAGATGGCCAGCATGCGCGTCACTGTAGCGCATTGCAGCAGGCCGCCGGCCAGGCGTCGGCCCGGCGGCGCTTCATGGCAGGTTTCCTGAATTCAAAAAAACTGAATAACTTGTCCGCGAATGCATCACTTTTGGCGGAAGCGGCAAGCCTATAGTTCTGTTCATGGACGGCGCGCAACGCAACGCAGACAGAAGCAGCGACGGCACAGCACACCGGGACCATTCATACAAACTGAATAAATCTGCAAAATCTTTTACGGAGAAGAAATCATGACCAAGACCACCGCCCTCAAGATCGCATCGACCCTGGTTCTGTCGCTGGCCGCCCTCGGCGCCGCTCAGGCAGAAACGGTATCGGCAGACAAGTATGGCTACACGTTCCGCACGACGGTTTCGGCCGACAAGTATGGTTATGAATTCCGCACGCACGACGTCTTCACCGACGGCGCCCGCGTCGGCAAGCCCGATACGTTCACCGACGGCGCCCGCACGGTAGCCGGTCTGGACAAGGCAGGCGTTTCGGCAGCCCCCGGACGCACCGCCGACCCGTACCTGGACGGCGCCCGCAATGCCGACCCGTACACCGACGGCGCGCGCTTCGTCGCCGGCCTCGATAACGTGGGAGTCTCCGCTGCCCCGGCCCGCACCTTCGATCCGTACCTCGACGGCGCGCGTGCATGATGGCTGTTACCCGAAACGAGCAAGGCGTTACGTAACCCGTAACGCCTTTTTTGTTTGTGGAACGTCGGGCGGAAGCCGTTGCAAGGGGCCGCAAACGCCCGTCTGAAGTGGGGTAACGATTCCAGGAACGCCCGTGCGGCGCGGCCTGGCGGGGCGCCGATTGAAACGCGGGTATGGAAACCGCGCCGGCCCGGCAATATTGGCATGTCGTTTGCAGATCCTGATCGGACAACACGATTTGAAACGCAGCGCCAGACTTGCCGACCGGGAGACCATCATGTTCCAGACCGTTGCCGCCCACCCCAATGCCGTGATCGTGCGCGATGCCGCCATCGTCGCCGCCATCGACGCCGCCATGCTGAGCCGCCGCGACGAATACAGCGGTCAGCCGATGGCATGGAAGATGTTCTGCGAAGCCTCGCACGTGGCCACACTGAACGACGTGCTGCGTTCCGCCTTTATCGAACGCGTGGCCAACGAGCGCGGCGCCGACGTGGCGCTGCGCCTGAAGGCCAAGGCCGAGTCGATCCGGGCGGAGGCAATCGCGCGCCTGATGTAGGCACCGCCACCGCCGCCCGATCCGCCTTACGGCAACACCGGGTTCGCCACCGCGCGGGCGATGATCGCGTCGGCATCGCGTTGCAGCAGGAGGCGTTGCCCCACCAGATCGTTGGCCGCAGCGGTCACCGCGGCCACATAGCCGGCCTGGTTGGTATAGAGCGACTCCAGCGACGGGCGCCCATCGCCGACGGCGATGCGTGCGGCTTCGGTCTTGTGGAACGGAATGAACGATCCGGTCAGGTTGGACAGGTCGACAATGCCCGCCGTGGCCACGTAGTTGAACTCCAGGCTGGTACCGATCGGTGCGCGGGCTTCCACGCTATGGATGCCTGCACGCGGAATGCCGGTGGACGGGTCGGTCTGCGGCACCAGGATCGCATAGTCGCGGTTCAGATAGGCGGGCGGCAGGATCGTGGCGATGCCCGATTCATCCTCGCGCCGGTACTGGGGCCCGAAGTCCAGCAGCGGATAGCCGTTGTAGCGCGCCAGGTACTGGAAGTCTGGAATCGTCGTCGATACGCCAGACACCGGCCAGCTTGTGCCCTTCATCGCCGGCAGCGTCAGGCTGGCGGGACGCACCAGCGTGCCGTCGGCCAGTGCCGGCACCTGGCTTGCTGGCGGCGTCGTGCCCTTGACCACCCAGTCCTCCAGGTCGATGAACAGCGCGCGGAACGTGTCGTTGTGGTGGATCACCGTGCCGGCCGGATAGACATTGCGCGTGGGGGCGAACGCGATGCTGCTGGCGCCGCCCGCGCCGCCGTGCTGGGTGCCCGTGTAGTAATAGATGCGGACGTTGTCGGGCTGCTTCAGGTCACGGAAACCGTTGGCATCGGTCAGCACCGGCGAGCCCTGCAGCTGCCAGAACTCCGTGCCCGACAAGCCGAGGAAGAACTTCGGGCAGGTGTTGCTGGCCGAGCATCGCGCCATCACACCGCCGGTCTTGCCGGAGACGTCGTCCACGTAGTTGGCATCGAGCCCGCGCGGCGCGGTCTGGCCGAACGCCGTGTGGTCGGTGCGCAGGCCGCCGCCGCCGCCCGGCACCGCAAAGCGCGTGTTGATGTTGGTCTGCCGCGCGGCCACATGGGCGTAGATGCCGTCGAACACCTTCGAGCCGTCCAGCGCCTGGTTGAAGCCCAGGTGCAGGAACGTCTTCATGGCATTGCCCGACTGCGACGTGCCTTGTCCGATGGCGTACCGGATGCGTCCGGCCAGCGGATTCGGCGTGCCGGCGCTATCCACGGTCCTGGTGCGGAAGAAGCTGACCGTATCGCGCAGCGCGGCCAGGCCCACGCCCATGACCTTGGGGTCCTTCGCCACGTAGACCAGTTCGTACAGGTATTGCGGATCGAAGCCGCCGCGCAGGCAGACGTTGGCGGGGTCGGCGGTGCCCGGGAACGGGTTGCCCGCATCGCATTTGGCGAATTTCCAGTCGCTGGCCGGGATGGCCACGCGTGGATCGGTCTCGTTGATGCGCCGGGTCAGCGAATAGCCGGGCTGCGTGTTGTCGAGGCTGGCGGGCGCGTAGGGCAGCATCGTGCCGTTGAACACGCCGCCCGGCAGCGACATCATCGGCGTGGCAGCGGTGGGGACCAGTTCCGAGCGATAGGTGCCGGTGATCGACGTGCCGTCGGCATTCTTTGCCACGGGTACCGTCACGGTCAGGCGCGCCGCGGTGGACTTGGGCACGTCGCCCTGCCAGGCCGAATAGAGCAGCACGTAGCCGCGTTCCAGGTACACCGCGTCGCTGGGCGAGGCGGTCGGGTTGGGCATCGTCAGGATGTTGCCGCGGTTCGGCGCGTCGTAACGCAGCACGCCGCTGGCCTTGCTCATGTCCTTCGGCTTGAGCATGACGAAGTCAGCCGAGTATTCGACCATGCCGTTGGCGTTGACCGGTGCCAGCGCCAGGTCCTGGATGACCGCGTTCCTGGGGTCCTTCGGATCGACTTCGCCGCTCACGGTGCCGGTGACCTGCTCGTACTGCCCCACGCTGCCGTAGGTGCCGGCGAAATCCTGCGTGCCGGTGATCTTCAGCGTCACGCCCGGCGTGCGGGCGGCCGGTGTACTGGTGCCGGCAGAGCTGCCGCCGTTGCCGCCATTGCCACTGTCGTCGCTGCCGCCGCAGCCCGCCAGCAGCGTTACCGTTGCCGCAAGGGTGAGCGCCGCCGCGTGCCGCCCATGTGCACGTGCATCCATCGATGTCTCCTCGTCTTTGTTTTCGAATGGCCGTCCCGTCCTGCGCGGGAGGGCGACTCGAATATAGGCCGGCAGCATTGTGCTGATAAATTGATTGTTTGAATGGATTGATCGATCCAGTCGAAAAGCGGTGGCTCGCCCGCCGTGCGGCCATGGGCTACCATGGCGTCTCACATTTCGCGGAGCGCCCGCATGCCACCGTTAGAAACGCTGCTGCCTTTCCTGGGGATCGCCGTGCTGCTGAGCCTGGCGCCCGGCCCCGACAATATCTTCGTCCTGTTGCAATCGGCGATGCACGGCACGCGCGCCGGGCTGACCGTGGTGCTGGGTCTGTGTACGGGGTTGCTGGTGCATACGGCCGTGGTGGCCGTGGGCCTGGCCGCGCTGCTGGCGGCATCGATGGTGGCGTTCACCGCGCTGAAAATCGTTGGCGCGCTCTATCTGGTCTATCTGGCGTGGCAGGCGTTTCGTGCGCCGGTGGGCGACATCGGCAAGGACGCCGCCGCGGCGCGCCCGGTCAGGAACATGTATCTGCGCGGCGTGGTCATGAACCTGACCAATCCCAAGGTGGTGATCTTTTTTCTGGCGTTCCTGCCGCAGTTCGTCAACGCAAAACAGGGGCACGTGGCCCTGCAGATCATGGTGCTGGGCTTTGCCTTCATCGCGGCCACGCTGCTGGTGTTTGGATCCATCGCGTGGTTCTCGGGCCTGTTCGGTCGCGTGCTGATGCGTTCGGCGCGGGTGCAGCGCGCCGTCAACTGGTTTGCGGGAACGGTATTCCTGGCGTTGGCTGGCAAGCTGGCGCTATCCCAACGCTGACGCGTTGCCGGTCAGGCGAACGTGATGGCGCGGCGCCGCTCGGGGTGTTCCAGATGCGGCACGTTGTTGAAGCTCAGCAGGCGCTGCGTGCCGCGCCCGACGATCAGTTCGCAGAAGCCGGTGTTGCGGAACTGCAGGTTCAGCTCGATGGCGGTCTGCGTGGGTGCGCCGAGCAGGTCGGCGATGGCGCGGCCAATGGCGCCCCCGGAGCTGACCACCAGTAGCGCATCCTCGCGCGCCGCGCCTTCCGTGGCCGTCGACAGCGCGGCCTGCATGCGCGCCCCGAACGCGTCCCAGCTTTCGGGCATGCCGGCCAGCTGGTCCTGCGTCCAGGCCGCGAATGCCGCGCGGAAGGTGCGCCAGTAATCCTGGTAGTCACCGTTCTGGTGGGCCCGGTGATCGGCGCCCTTGGTGAAGCTGCGGTAGAGCGATTCGCCGTCGTATTCGTTCAGGCCCGTGTGCGTGTCCACGGCGGTCCCGGCGGCGCCCATGCCGTTCAGGATTTCGGTGGCGGTGTCCTGCTGGCGCACCAGAGAACCAGCCACTACGCGCTTGAACGTGATATCCCGCCCCTTGAAATATTCGCCAAGCCAGCGGGCTTGCTGGCGGCCGACGTCCGACAGGCAATCGTAGTTGGCGGCGCCAAACGAGGCTTGGCCGTGACGGACCAGGAAGAGCGTGGCCATGATATGGGCATCTGCAGAGAGGATATGGCGCGATTCTAGTCGCGTGATGCCGGCGGGCCCAGCATGACCCGCAGGAATTCATGATGGCCATGGTTTCGCTGCATGCCGCACACACGGCGGCATGCAGCAGGCAAAGGCGCGAAGTCAGTCGAGCGTCACGCCGGTATCGGCGGTCAGCTTCAGCACCACCGGCAGGTAGGCCTTGTAGGCGCGTTCGGCCTCGCCCGGCGTGTTACCGATCGGCTCGGCGCCCATTTCGTCGATCTTTGCCTGCATCTCGGGCGTCTTGACCAGCGACGCCACTTCGCGGCCCAGCCGCTCGACGATGGCCTCAGGTGTCTTCGCCGGCGCCAGCAGCGTTGTCGGGCCGACGATCTTGTAGGCCGCATCGCCATAGCCGGCCTCAGCGAACGTCGGCACGTCGGGCAAGGCCCGGGCGCGCGTGGTGCCGGCCACGGCCAGCGGCCGCAGCTTGCCGGTGGCGATGTGCTGGCGCAGCGTGGTGACCGAACCGATCGTCACGTTGACCTGGCCGGCCAGCAGGTCGGTCACCATCGGCCCTTCGCCGCGATACGGCACATGCAGGATGTCAACGCCGTAGGTCTTGTCCATGTAGGCCTGGATGGTGTGTGGCTGCGTGCCCGGCCCCCACGATCCCATGCGCAGCTTGCCCGGCTCTTTCTTCGCGTAGGTAATCAGTTCGTTGACGGTCTTGACCGGCACGCCGCTGTTGACCGCCAGCACCGTGCGGGCCATCGCCACGTCCGAGACCGGGCGCAGATCGGTGCGCGGGTCGTAGGGCAGCTTCTTGTAGAGCGCCAGGTTGGCGGTGATCGGCCCGGGAATGGTCATCAGCAGCGTGTAGCCGTCGGGCGCCGCCTTGGCGACGAAATCGGTGCCGATAATGCCGCCCGCGCCGCTCTTGTTTTCCACCACCACCGGCTGGCCAAGCCGTTTGGACAGCCCGTCGGCCACCTGGCGCGCCAGCGTGTCGGTCAGGCCGCCGGCCGGGTAGGGCACCACCAGGCGGACCGGCTTGGTCGGATAGTCGCCCTGCGCAAGCGCGGCCAGCGGCAGCAACGACATCGCCGCGCAGGCGATGCGAGCCGCCCACCGCCGGCGCGGCAGCGTGGTTTGCTTCATGGTGTGTCTCCTCTTTTTGTGCCCGGTCTGCTTCCCAGACATGCCGCTATGGTTGCGGCTGATGCGGGCGGTTGGACGGATGAAGCGAGGGAAAGCGGTGCGGGGGTGGCCAGGCCCGTCAGGCTTCGATGCCCAGGTAGCGGCCCACCATGCGCGCCATTTCGCCGGGCAGGCGCTCGTCATCGAGTTGCAGCGGCCCGGGATTGTTCAGCACCGCATTGACGAGCATCCCGAACACCATCTGCATGGCAAACCGCACGCGCAGCTCGGCTTCGTCGGCCGGCCCGGACAGACGCGGCACCAGCAGGATCACGAGCCGCTCGATCAGCGCCTGCCCGTTCTTCTGGTGCGGCAGCCACTGCTCGGGATGCGTGGTGGCGTGCTTGAGCGATGCGCGAATCACGCCACGGTTATTGCGGCAGCCATTGACCATGAAGCGCATGGTCTTGTCGAGGATCTGGGCCGCCGGGGCTTCCTGCCAGCGATGCTCGGCCATGTAGCGCGCCACCGACGCATCGGATTCCTCCATCACCGACGCACGCAGCGCATCGAAGAACGCCATCTTGTCGCGGAACCGGCCGTAGAACGCACCCACCGACACCTGACAGGCGGCTGCGATCTGCGCGACCGACACGGCCGCGAAGTCGCGTTCGGCCAGCAACTGGCGCCCGGCCGTCAGCAGGGCCTGCTCGGTCTCCCGCGCCCGGCGCTGGCGCGGCGGTTGCAGGATCGACGACGTATCGACCCGGGGAAAGGCCGATACGGAAGTGGCGGTTTCGTTACTTGGGGAGGTGGCTTGCATGACGATTTTCCGTATGCGAATTCGGATTCGGTTTTGCACCTTACGATTCGGCCGCGTGCACCGTCAAGTCGGGGTTTACGCTCCTGATTTCCAATATATGGAAATGCGTTCCGCTTTTTGACACGATGCCGAATCGACGCCCACACTGGAATCCAGGAGACGACATGCCCATGAACACCCCGGTCGAACAATTCATTGCCGAACGCCGCCGCGAAGACCCTTCGTTCGGCGGGCTGCTGGCCAAGGGGTTTGCGCTGCTGCGCTGCTTCATCGACGATCCGCGCCCGCTGGGCAATGGCGAACTGTCGCAGCGGCTGCAACTGCCCCGCGCCACGGTGTCGCGCATCTGCCGCACGCTGTTCGAACTGGGATATCTCGACTGGGACCCCAAGCTCGACAAGTATTTCGTCGGGGCGCAGGTGCTGGCGCTGGGCTATCCCTACCTGGCCGGCCTGCAGGTGCGCCACCTGGCGCGCCCGCTGATGCAGGCACTGGCCAACCAGGTGGAGGGCGCGGTGTCGATGGGCGTGGCGCACCGGCTGGACGTGACGTACCTGGAGTCGTGCACGCACATGGAGGGCACGTCGGCGCGGCCGGCCGTGGGCGCCGTACGTTCGGTGCTGACCACGGCAATGGGGCGGGCCTTCCTCTGCACGCTGTCGAAGGGCGAGTTCGAGAAGCTGATGATGCTGGCGCGCACCGAGCGTCCGGAGGAATTCGGCGTCTGCTACGAGACCGTCTGCCACAACGTGGCGCACTACCCCAAGCGCGGCTTCACGCTCAATGAAGGCGATGCCGGCGAGGACATCCATGGCGTGGGCGTGTATTCGCGCATCACGTACCTGAACCGGCCGCTGCTGTTCAACTGCGCGCTGCCGGGTCTGCGCGTCAGGCGCGGCATGATGGAAAAGCGCGTGGCGCCGCTGCTGCGCGAGATGGTGCGCGCCATCGAGAACATGGCCGGCGTGGGACGCTAGCCGCCGGACGCGGGCCCGGATCGCCCGCACGACAGAACGCCGTGGCACGTACCGCGGTGTCATCAACGGAGACACCATGCTGGACCTGCAGCCCTTGTTGTGCCCGCGATCGATCGCGGTGATCGGCGCATCGACGCAGCCCGAAAAGGTGGGTGGCGTGCCGATTCGCCTGCTTGGCGAACTCGGCTACGGCGGCCGCGTGTTTCCGGTCAACCCGGGCGCCGATACCGTGCAGGGGCTGCGCGCCTATGCGACCGTGGCCGACATCGGCGAGCCCGTCGATCTGGCCATCGTGGCCGTGCCGGCACCCGCCGCGCCCGACGTGATGGCGCAACTGGGCCAGGCCGGCACGCGGGCGGCCGTGGTGTTCACGTCCGGCTTTGCCGAAGTCAGCGGCGGCGATGCCCTGCAGCACGCACTGGCCACGCAGGCCCATGCGCACGGCGTGCAGTTGCTGGGCCCTAATTGCCTGGGGGCGATGAACTTGCGCGAGCGCATGTTCGCCACGTTCTCGCCGATTCCGCTCAGTGGCGTGCCGCCGGTCGGCCACGTGGGGCTGGTGAGCCAGAGCGGCGCATTTGGCGCGTACGCATTTGCGCTGGCGCGCGAGGCGGGGCTGGGCCTGAGCCATTGGGTGACCACGGGCAACGAAGCCGGGCTGCAGGTGGCCGACGTGATCGAATGGCTGGCCAACGATCCGCAGACGCAGGTGATCCTGGCCTATGTCGAGGGCGCGCGCGATGGCATGCGCTTGCGCCGCGCGCTTGCCGCCGCCCGCGCTGCGGGCAAGCCCGTGGTGATCGCCAAGGTGGGCACCACGGCGGCGGGCGCCAGCGCAGCACAATCGCATACCGCCAGCCTGGCTGGCGAGGACGCCGTGTACCAGGCGGTGTTCGACGAATACGGCGTGCATCGCGCGCACACGCTCGAAGCATTCTTCCGGCTTGGCTATACGCTGGCGCGTGGCCGGCGGCCGGCGCAATGGCAATCGCCAACGGGCCTGGCCGCCGATGCGGTGGCGCCCGTGGCCATCGTCACGGTATCGGGCGGGGTCGGCATCATGATGGCCGACAGCGCCGAGACGCTGGGCCTGCCGTTGCCACCAATGCCGGATACCGCCGCGCAGGCGCTGCGCGCGGCCATCCCGTTTGCCAGTACCGCCAATCCCATCGACGTCACCGGCCAGGTGGTGGCGCAGCCGCAGGTGTTCGTCGATGCGCTGGCCAACGTGGCGCGCTGCGGCCAGTACGGGGCGGTGGCGGCATTTCTGGCCGGCGGTGTCAATGCGCCGCGCCTCTGGCCCGTGCTCCAGGACACCGTGTCCGCACTCGAAGCCGACCGCCACGCCGCACCGTTGCTGATCTCGGGCGTGATGGACGACGACAAGCGCGCCTGGCTCGAGGCGCGTGGCTGCCTGGTGTTCCGCGAACCCGCGCATACCATGGAGGCCGTGGCCGCGCTGGCGAAGGCGGCCGCCATGGAAGCGGCCGCAGACGCGCCTGTTGGCGCGGACAACAGCGCGCCTCTTCATCCCCCAGCCCTGCCGCCCGACGCCACCGCGCTGTCGGAAGCCGAGGCCATGGCATGGCTGGCCGCTGCCGGCGTGCCGGTGGTGCCGCACGGCGTGGCCCAGCATGCCGAAGCGGCGGTGGACCTTGCCGAATCGATCGGCTATCCAGTGGCCGTCAAGATCTGCTCGCGCCATATCCTGCACAAGAGCGATATCGGCGGCGTGGCGCTGAACCTGCGCGATGCCGGCGCCGTGCGCGCCGCGTTCGCCCAGGTGCGCCGGGCCGCAGCGCAGGCACGCGATGCCGACGGCAATGCGGTGCCGTTCGAAGGCGCCATCGTCGCGGGGATGGCGCGCGGCTGGGGCGAGATCATGGTGGGCGTGCGGCGCGATCCGGTGTTCGGCCTGGTGGCGCTGGCCGGCATCGGCGGCACGGCCGTGGAGATCTTCCGGCAGATGGCGTTCGGGCTCGCGCCGCTGTCGCGCCAGCGCGCTCGGGCCATGCTGACGCAGAGCCGCGCCGCCGCGCTGTGCAGCGGGCACCGTGGCCATCCCGCCATCGATCTCGATGCGGTGGCCGACGTGCTGGTCAACGTATCGCGCGCGGCAGCCGCGATTGGAGACCGGCTCGACACGCTCGAAATCAATCCGTTCATCGTCGGCCCCGATGGGCTGGTGGCGGCGGATGCCGTGATCACGCTGCGCTGACGCAGCATCCCATCCTGGACAATACGGAGACAGACCATGCGATCAGCAATTCGCAGGATGCGGCACGCCCTGGCCTTGTGCCTGGCGGCCGGTGTGACGGGCGGGATGATGTTGCCCGCGGCAGTGGCTGCCGACGCGTACCCCAGCAAGCCGATCCGGCTGGTGGTGCCGTTCCCGCCCGGTGGCGGCACCGATGTGGTGGGGCGCATGGTGGCCGCGCGCCTGTCGGCGGCGCTCAAGGGCACGGTGGTCGTCGAGAACGTGGCGGGCGCCACCGGCACCATCGGCGCGGCACAGGTGGCGCGTGCCGCGCCCGACGGCTATACGCTCCTGCTGGGCATCTCGGCCACGCACGCGATTGCCCCGGCGATCTTTCCGAAGCTGACTTACGACCCGCTGCGCGACTTCGTGCCCATCGGCCGCATTGCCTACGGCGGCAATGTGCTGGTGGCCAACCCGGCCTTTCCGGCCAAGGACGTGCGCGCGCTGATTGCCATGGCGAAGCAGCCGGGCGCGGACCTCGCCTATGGCTCCTGGGGCCAGGGATCGGGCGGCCATCTGGCCGGCGAGAGCCTGAACGTGTCCGCCGGCATCCACCTGCGGCACGTGCCGTACAAGGGCGTGGCGCCGATGCTGAACGACGTGATGGGCGGCACGGTGCCCATCGCCATGTCCGATCTGGCGGGCACCTTGCCGCTGATCCGCAGCGGCAAGGTACGTGCGCTGGCGGTGTCGGGCTCGGAGCGGTCGGCCGCGCTGCCCGATGTGCCGACGTTCGCCGAGTCCGGCATCGCGTTCCGTGTCGACAGCTGGTACGCGCTGTTCGCGCCGGCCAGGACGCCGCCGGCCATCGTCGACCGGCTGGAAAGCGCGATGCACGTAGCCATGCAGGACAGCGCGCTGCAGGCGCAGATCGCGGCCATGGGCATGCGCTACCAGCCCGTGTCGCGCACGCAGTTCACCAACCAGATGCGCGACGACGCGCGGGCATGGGCCGCGCTGGTCAAGTCGAGCGGCGCCGCGCTGGAATGAACCCGACATCCCCATCCACCCTGACCATCGCCATGAATCATCCTGCCTTTCCCCACCCAGCAGCTACCTCGGCCGACACCCCTTCCACCCTGGCTTCGCCGGTTCACGCCAGTCCGCAAGAGGCCCTGGTGGCCGCCGCCGCGCTGCCGCTGGTGATCTACGGCTACCCGTTGATCGAAACCCTGCGCACCTGCCGGCTGCAGACATCGGTGGACGCCCCCACGCGCTACGGCCGCGCACCGATGAACATGCTGTCGGCCAGCGCGCGCCAGTGGACGCACGAAGACCGCGACATCGTCACCCCCGCCAACGACCTGCTCTATTTTTGCGGATGGCTCAACCTGGCCGAGGGCCCGGCCACGATCCGCGTGCCCGCGCTGCCCGATGCCGACCGCTACTACGTGGTCGAACTGCTCGATGCCCATACCAACAACTTCGCCAACCTGGGTCCGCGCAACGTGCCGCGCGAAGGCGCCAATGTGGAGATCGTCGGACCCGGCCAGCGGGGCAGCGGCGTGCACGTGGTCGAGGCGCCCACCACGCTGGTCTGGATTATTGGCCGCGTGCTGGTGACCGGTCCTGACGACCTGGCGCGTGCCAACGCCTTCGAGCAGGGCTTCCAGGTAGTGCAAAGCGCCGGGCCGGCCCGGCCGGCCAGCGTGGCGCAGTGGCAGGACTCCGGCGATGCCGGCGTGGATTTCTTCCAGAACCTGTTCCGAGCGATGCGCGACTTCCCGCCCAACGCGCAGGAGCAAGGCCTGTTCACGCTGCTCCGCAAGGTGGGCCTGCGGCTGGAGGACGATGTGGAGATCGCCGCGCTGCGGCCGTCCGTCGTCAACGGCCTGCGCAGCGCATACGCCCAGGGCATGGCGCTGATCGAAGCCCATACCCGCAGCCAGGGGCACAAGGCGTGGGGCTACAGCATGCGGCTGGGGATCTATGGCGACGACTGGGTGCTGCGCGCCTGCACGGCGATGAAGGGGCTGGGCGCGCTGCGCGCGGACGAAGCCGTCTACGCGATGGCCGACTTCGACGCGGACGGCGAGCCGCTGCACGGCCGGCATCGATACGAACTGCGTTTTGCGCCCGGCATGCTGCCGCCGGCCGAAGCGTTCTGGTCGGTGTCGCTCTACGGGGAGGATCGCTATTTCTCGGCCAACGAGATCGGCCGCTATGCGGTGGGCGACCGCACACCGGGACTGCGCATGGAGCCGGACGGCACGCTGGTGATTCCCATCGGCCATGCCCGGCCGGCCGACGACGCCAACTGGCTGCCCGCACCCGATGGCCCGTTCTACCTGATCCTGCGGCTCTACCACCCGTCCGCCAGCTTTATCGCCGGCCAGTACACGATCCCCGCCGTGCGCCGGATCGGCTGAGCCCGGCTCGGAACACGCATCGCCATATCTCATATCTATAAGAGAAAGGAGACACCAGCCCATGCCGCAATCCATCACCACCGCCACGACCACCGCCACCACCACCGCCAGCCCCGGCCTGCCGCTTGCCCGCGAAGCCGTGATCTACACGCTGCCGCTCTACGAGATGGCCCGCATGCGCGCGGCCACCTGCCCGCGCCGCGACCGCGCCGGGCGGTTTGCCGGCGACGGCCCCGAATCGTCGCTGCGCTGGGTCAACCACCTGATCCACACGCGCGAACTGCTGGGCCCCCAGCATCGCCAGGTGGTCACGCCGAACAACGACACGCTGTACACCAATGCCTGGCTCGACCTGTCGCGCGAGCCCGTGGTGCTCGAAGTGCCCGACTTCGCCGGCCGCTACTACGTGCTGGGGCTGCTCGATTTCTATACCAATCCGTTTGGCTATCTGGGCAGCCGCACCACCGGCACCGGCGCGGGCCGCTTCCTGCTGCACGGGCCCGACTGGCATGGCGAAGTACCTGCCGGCATGCGGGCCGTGCCGTGTCCGACCAACGCGGTGTGGATGATCGGCCGGCTGCTGGTGGACGGCGATGCCGACCTTGCCGCCGGCCATGCGCTGCAGGACGCCATTGCGCTGAAGCGGCTCGACGGGGAACCGGCCGCGTTCGCGTTCGATGTGGGCATGCACCCGCGCGAGCATCTGGGCGATCCGCGGCGCTTCGCCGCCGTGGTCAACCAGATGCTGGCCGACAACCCGCCGCCGCCGGCAGAAGCCGACATGGTGGCCCGCTTCGCCGAAGCCGGCATCGGCCAGGGGCTCACGCCCACGCCGGCGCAGGTCGAGACGCTGGGCGCGGCACTGCAGGGCGTGCTGGCCGACCTGGCCGAGCCGCAAGCGTCGGACATGGGCGGGGGCTGGGCGATGTCGGTGGACGTGCGCGAGTCGTATGGCACGGACTACCTGCAACGCGCGCTGGTGGCGCGCAACTATATTGGTGCGCTGGGCGTGCAGGAGGCCATGTACGTGATGGCCGACCGCTGTGCCGACGGCGCGCCGCTCGACGGCGGTCACGCCTACCGGCTGCACTTCGCGGCCGACAACCTGCCGCGCGTGGGCGCGTTCTGGTCGCTGACCATGTACGACAAGGGCGACTGCATGCTGGTGCCGAACGACCTTGCGCGCTATTCGCTGGGCGATCGGTCTCCGTCCCTGAAGCGCGGCGCCGATGGCAGCCTGACGGTGTACCTGTCGACGCAGCCGCCGCAGGACCGCGCGCTGCTCGGCAACTGGCTGCCGGCGCCGGCCGGGGCATTCTATGTGGCGCTGCGCCTGTACGTGCCCCAACCGGACCACCTTGACCGCACCTATCGCTATCCCGCCATCGAGCGGATCAGGGAGGCATCATGACCCCATCGCAACTGACCCGCCGCCGCCTGCTGGGCGCGATGGCCCTGGCCGGCGTCGTGCCGCATGCCTTCGGCAATACCTGGCCCGGCAAGCCGGTGCGGCTGGTGTCGCCCTACGGGGCCGGCGGTTCGAACGATACGTCGGCGCGCGTGCTGGCCGAGGCGCTGAGCCGCAAATACGGCCAGCAGGTGGTGGTCGAGAACAAGCCGGGCGCCGGTACGCGCGTGGCCAGCGAAACCGTGGCGCACGCTCCCGCCGACGGCTACACGCTGCTGTGGGCCGCTGCGCCGTTCGCCATCAATACAGCAGCCGGTCTGTCGCAGCGGTTCGATATCCACAAGGATTTCATCGCCGTGGGGCCGCGCGTGCTGGGGCCAGTGTTCCTGATCGTCAACGCCAGTTCCCCGGTCAAGACCGTGGCGGACTTCGTGAAGATGGCGAAGCAGAAGCCGGAAGGCGTCACGTTCGCGTCGCCTGGCATCGGCTCGGGCCCGCACCTGACGGCCGAGCTGTTTGCCGCGCAGTCGGGGTTCAAGGCGCTCAACGTCCATTACCGCGGCGACGCCACGGCCTATACCGAACTGCTGGCCGGACGTGTCGATGCCACGCTGACGGCGATCACGACCGCGCTGCCCTTTATCCAGGCCGGCAAGCTGCGCGTGATCGCGGCGGCCGCCGATGCGCGCACGCCGGTCTATCCCGATGCGCCCACCTTTGCCGAGCAGGGCGTGCCCGGCGTGGTCGGCTACGGCTGGTTCGGCATCGTGGCGCCGGCCGGCACGCCGCCCGCCATCGTGCAACAGATCAACCGCGATGCCAGCCAGGCGCTGGCCGATCCGCCGATCAGTCAGAAGCTGCTGGCGCTGGGCCTGCAGCCGTCGCCGGGCAGCAGCGCGGACTTTGCCGCGTTCATCGACGGGGAGGTAAGGAAATGGGGCGCGCTGATCAAGGCGCGCGGCATCGTACTGGAGTGAGGGGAGGGTTGAGGAGGATGGCGGAGGGTTACCGGTCGGGCCCGGTGACCAAAGCCCTTTCCAAATTTGTCACAAAAACGTCACAATACCGGTCCGGTCCCCGCCATGTAGAGCGGGGCCGCATCCGGAGAGAGAAATGACGTTGTTCGCTTGCCGCCGCGCCCGGCATGTCCTGGCTGCCCTGGTCCTTTCCCCGCTGGCACTGGCCGCCGGCGCCGCGCAGGCCGCGTGGCCGGACAAGCCGATCCGCATGGTGGTGGGATTTCCGCCTGGCGGGCCGGTCGATACGCATGCACGCATCCTGTCCGAGAAGCTGCAGCCGATCCTGGGCCAGCCCGTCGTGCTCGACTACAAGGCTGGCGCCGCCGGCAATATCGGGTCGGACAACGTGGCCAAGGCCGCGCCCGACGGCTATACGCTGCTGATCGCCAATACCGGCCAGATGGCGATCAACGGATCGCTCTATCCCAAGCTGCCGTACAGCATGCCGAAGGACTTTGCGCCCGTGGCACGTACCGCGCTGATTCCGCTGGTGATGGTCGTCAACAACAACGTGCCCGCCAGGAACCTGAAGGAATTCATCGCCTATGCCAAGGCCAACCCGGGCAAGCTCAATTTTGCGTCGGGCGGCAATGGCGGCATTTCGCACCTGATGCCCGAGATGTTCAAGCAGGCGTCGGGCACGTTCATTGTCCATATCCCGTACAAGGGCAGCGCGCCGGCACTGACCGACGTGATGGGCGGCCAGGCCCAGATGATGGCCGACTCGATTCCGCTGTTCACCCAGCACATCAAGGCCGGCAAGGTGCGCGCGCTGGCGGTGACGTCGGGCAAGCGTTCGCCGGCGCTGCCCGATGTGCCGACCATGGAGGAGTCGGGCCTGAAGGGTTTCGAGGTGGTGGGCTTCTACGGTGTGCTGGCGCCGGCCGGCACGCCGAAGGAAATCGTCGACAAGCTGTCGGGCGCGCTGCGCACCGTGCTGGCGGACCCGGACACGAAGGCCAAGCTCGAAGCGCAGGGCGCCGAGCCGGCGTGGCAGTCGCCGGAGGCGTTTGCGGCAACCATCGTCAACGAGCAGAAACGCTGGGGACAGGCCGTCAAGGTATCGGGCGCCAAGATCGATTGATCGACGCCGGGTATCAGCCGGTGGCCTTGCGGGCGGTGCCGGCCTTGCCGATTCCTGTTTAGCCAAACAGGGATGACTGGGCGTCCGTCATGGCTGCCGTGCGCCTGGGCGTGGCGCGTGGCTTTGTCGCCAGCCCGGTATCGAGACCGGTAACGCTCGGCGTGGCGATCGGCGCCGTGACCGGCGCGACCGGTGCTGTCAGCACGAACGGGCGCGCCGAGGCCAGCGGCACGGCCGTCGCCCTGAGGCTGGCCACGTGCGGCGCCAGGATCAGGTAGGTATCCATATCGAAGCGCGCCGGCAGGGAGGTCAGCCCTTCAGCGTCGGCCAGCGTCGGCGCGGTGCCCAGGTAGCACCAGTCCTCGATCACGTGCCAGGGCTGGTCGGGTTGCTGGCCTTCGCGCCAGGCAATCGCCCCGTCGAATGGCCACTGGGCCACCGTCAATGCTTCGAGTGCCGCCAACGTGCGCAGGCGATGCGCGGCGCGCGATTCATGGCCGGTGCAGGCTCCCGCGCAACGGTGGACTTGCCGCGCAAAACAGGGGTGGCCGCGTCGGGCCGTCGCTTCGAGCATCAGCGTGACCAGGCAAAGCTGATGTTCCTCGGCCAGCGCCACCAGGCGTGCGCGTGCCGCGGCGCGGCTCGGAAACACACCATATAGCCGGGTATGCCGGCTGAAGTCGATCTGACGGTCCGAGCGCAGGCGCGGCGCGGGCAGGCCATCGACCATTTCCCAGGCGAACAGCTCGTCGTTATGGCGCAGCTGATGGTTATGCAACGGCCGCAGCGTCTTGACGAGGTGGGCCTCCAGCAGGAGCGCGCCAATCTCTCCCCCGGTCTCACGCCAATCCACGCGCCGCACGGCGCGTGCGATGCGCATTTCCTTCGGGTTGGTATGGTCGCCGGAAAAATGGGCGCGGATGCGCTGCCGCAGGTGGATGCTCTTGCCGACATATAGCAACGCGTCGTCGTCACCGTAAAACAGGTAGGCGCCGGGACGGTCCGGCACGTCGTCCAGCGCGGTCTCGCTCAGGCCGGCGGGCAGGCTGGCATGCTTGACCAGCGTCTTGACGGCCGACTCCACCAGATCGACCGAATACAGGCCGTGGATCTTCTGCCAGAACTGCCAGAGCAGCTCGGCGTCGGCCAGCGCGCGGTGGCGGCCCTTCGGTATCAGGTTGAAGCGGGCGATCAGCGCGTCGAGCCCATGGCGCTCCACCGAGGGGAACAGCGAGCGGGACAACCGCAGCGTACAAAGGACATCGGCACGAAACGTCACACCGGCCCGGCGAAATTCGTTCTTCAGGAAGCCGTAGTCGAAGCGGGCATTGTGAGCGACAAACAGCCGGCCCTGTAGCCGTTCGGCCAATAGTTCGGCTATCGACGCGAAGGTGGGTTGGCCGCGCACCATGTCGTCGGTGATCCCGGTCATCCCCTGGATAAACGGCGGGATGCTGGCCTGTGGGTCGACGAGGGTGTCCCACTCGTGAATGCCGTCGGGGCCCACTTCCACGACGCCGATCTCGGTGATCCGGTCGCGCTGGGCGTCTGGCCCCGTGGTCTCCAGATCGACAAAGGCAATCGGGCGGGCCAGGGCGGTGGCCAGCCCAAGGGCATCGAGCGCCCCCGCGTCCCGGCTGGCCAGGCGTTCGGGGAGATAGGTGGGCGGTTCCGGCAGCGTCGTCATCCGGCGATTCTACGGGATCGGAAAATTCTTTTGCGAAACCCCTTGCGCAGGCCGCCAATCCCATCTAATATTCGCCCCCTCGCAACACAAAGCGCGCTGCAAACGCAGCGGCGGCAACGGTTGCGGGGTTGGCAGGAGGTTGGCGTTGCGATGTTCGCGGCACCGGCCGGCAGAAAAAAGTTCTGCAAAAACTGTTGACGAAACGTTGAATGCTCTGCATAATCTCGTTTCTCCGCTGCGACGAAAGACGCAGCGACAGCGAACGGCAAAGCCGGTCGCTCGGGTTCTTTAACAAACAAACAACCGATAAGTGTGGGCGCTTGATGGCGAACGCCACGGAGCTTCGGCTTCGTGATGCTTCAAAAGTTATCAGTGCTCGCACAGTAAAACATGTTGGTTTGCGTCGCGAGACGTGAACCAGTCAGTTTTCTGAGAGTGAGCGACCGCTCGAAAGAGCGAGGTGCTTCGGCACCACACAGAGATTGAACTGAAGAGTTTGATCCTGGCTCAGATTGAACGCTGGCGGCATGCCTTACACATGCAAGTCGAACGGCAGCG
>NZ_JBYOJT010000010.1:0-192097 GCF_057798875.1 Cupriavidus sp. 94F1 | reverse complement strand
CGCGGGACCTGGCTGACCTTCTACAGCCTGTACATGCACCTGCAGGACCTGGCTGGCTACGAGGACAGGAAGACGTTGCCCCGCCCGGCCCATTGGTCACCGGAGTTCAAGGTCACGACGTTCGCCCGGGATCAGCCACGCGCCAGGCCGGGCCTGCGCGCTGCGCCCGCCAAGCAGAAGGGGCTGCGCGTGCGGTCAGCACGGGCCGGCGGCACGGCGCTTGGCATCCTGCCGCAGGGCACACAGTTCAGTATCAGCGAGCGCACTGGCAACTGGGGAAAGATCGCACGCAGCGGCCCGCCGATTCCGGCCAGCGTTGGAGACTTCGTGGCGCCCGATGCTGCGGTCGGCGGCTGGGTATTCCTTGGGCGCGAGCATGGTGGACAGGTGGTCGAGGAATTCATACCCGACACCGCGCTCGACTGCATAGTCGTTCCTCCAAAACCGATCAAGGTCAAAGCGGGCCAGTTGCTCGGCCACCTTGGCCGGTACGACTCGCTCAATCATTCGGCGCCCACCCGCATGGTTCACATCGAGTTCTTCTGCGGCGAAGACATCAAGACCTTTCTTCAGACGAGCCGAGCCTGGATCCAGGAACACTCGCCGTATCCCGCGCGCTGGAAGGCGTTGGGGTTACCCGGCGAAGCCACGCTGCTGCGTATCGACAGGCGAACAAAGCTCTATAAGGCGGCCCATCAGGAGGGAAAGGACGCTCCGCGCACCGATGTCGTCCTAATGCTGTCGTTAGCGGAACTGGGCCGGCGAAAGGAACACAAGTTCAAAGAGACAAGCCCAGGCGCGGACAACCTGAAGCTCAACTGGTGGAAAGTGCACAGCGCCAATATGCTTGGCAACGAAATCAGTGGCTGGGTACGAGAACAGAATTTCGCGGGCGGTCGCGTCACGCGCGAGTATCCGCAGGGGTGGGTGGACTTCCAGACCATCGAGGGCGCGCATGACTCCGCCCATACGCTATGCGCCAAATCAGAAGCGTACGTCGACTATGCCTGCGACAAGGACATGCCGGCCACCGCTGCGCTGGACAAACTTAGTCCGCTAATGAAAAGCGTCTATCAGGCAATTTGCCCCGGCAGTAACGGCGACCGTGCCATCGACGAGCTATGCGTGGCCGCGAAAGACAGATGGCAGTCGCTGCGCGCGTCGCGCCTGATTATTCGGCACGAAAGCGAATGGGCCAACCCGTCCAAATGGAAATCGCTGACTGCGGAACTCGAAAAGGAAACGGGTGCAAATGCCCAGTACGCAGCCGAGCAACGGCGTATCGAGAAACTGGTGTGGTGGGAAGAGGTCAAGGCGAGACTGCCTGATTTACCTGGTCCGGCGGTGTTTCATATGCATCCGGTGGGGGCGGTGGGGAATTTCTTCGTGGATATGCGTGTGCATGATTTCATCCGGAGAATCGGGGATGTTATCGCGCACGGGGAGGGAAATTATGAGTCTTACAACACCGGCACTATCAACCACAAAGTGGTTCACTCGTTCGTAAATCCGCCCGAAGGCACAATAACCAAGAAATCGATCAACGCCATACTCGAGGCGGCTAAATTACATCCAACAGATACAAATAGAATATTTGCGGCAGGAAAATATCAGGTGATAGAAACAACCCTGACGCAAGGAAAAGCTGCATTGAAGTTGACTGGAGATGAAATATTCGATGCTGAGACGCAGGAGTACTTTTTCAGGGAGTTTCTCATTGAGAAGGCGGGTAAAGGAAAGCTGGCGAACTTTATAAAGCGCGGGGTTGGATCCGCCGATGAGGCGCAATATGGGGCGTCACAGGAGTGGGCTTCTATTGCGACGCCAAAGGGGCGAGTACGATTGAGGAAGGCCGTCTCTGACGGAAACCAATCCTACTACGATGAGCCGCCGAACTTTGCCAATCCGGAGTCCACAAAAATGCTACGTGAGATATTAGAAGAGATATCAGAGTATTGGAAAGAGTAGGTGCGCATATGAAAAGAAAGCTCATCATTTGCGTAACCATCGGACTTTTCGGTGTCACCGCGCGAGCCGACTGCGTCATCGATAGTACCTTACCAACTTTGCCTCAGTTCATGCAGCAGGAAAATTACTCATCAGTCCGCAAAAAAGTTACTTTCGGCGGGGTGGGCGCCATATCGAGCTCCTGAAGCGCTGCCCTGTGCGGACGAAGACGAGCGATGCAAAGATCGACCGGAAATGCTCGCCTGTTCCGGAGTTCAGTTGGCGCCGTGCGCGTGGCTGTGGCGGAAAAATAAGGTATTTATCGTGGTAGGGACGATTTACGAAGTAGAGGATGAGCGATTTACAGGCGTCGGCGTTTATCACGAGTGCCCGCCATCGGAATAAATTTGGCTATGGCGCTTTGACGAGATCTCGCCATATTCAAGTCGGGAGAAATCTCCGATGAAAAGAAAGCTAATTCCGATATTGGCGATCGTGGTTCAAATGGAAATCTACGCAAAATGTGACATCGAGCCGATTCGAGACGTGCCCCACATCGCGATTGATGAACGATATTCCCATGTACGCCTAAAACTACTTTCCGCGGGATGTTTACCGTATCGCGCTCCTAATGCACTTCCATGTGAACTCGACGATAAACGCGGTGCGAATCGTCCCGAAATGCTTGCATGTTCTGGTGTTGGAATGGGTCCCTGCGCCTGGCTATGGAAGAAAAATATCATCGTTGACACGCTTGCAGATGTTGGTGATGAACTCTTCGTCGGCATTGGACAGTTCTATGGGTGTGCAGGTCCCGCCTGCATCGAATGTGACGCGCGGATTCATGAAGCCGAGGACAATCGTTTTAATAGCATCGGGGTTTATCACGAAATTCGTTCATTGAAATAATGAAAATGTGGTTGGAGCGGTGATCTTGATGAGATTTTGATCTGCTGTGAAAGCAGCAATGTTGTCAACATGCTGGCATGAATGGAGGGTTTTGATGCGATCAATTTTTCTTGTTTCTTTATGCTTCTTGCATGTTAATGCGGGAGCTACCTGTACGGTCGAAAAAATTCGCGATTATCCAGAGATGAGGGTTGGCGAAAAATACTCGAAAGTGCGGCAACAACTAATCTCGGCCGGCTGGACGCCATATAAAGCATCCCATGCGCTTCCATGTGAATCGTATGATTTGCGCTGCAAGGGCCGCCCAGAGATGATCGCGTGTTCGGGCGTGGAGTTAGGGCCTTGTGGTTGGCTGTGGAAAAAAAACAGAATGATGCTTGTCGTCAATACGCTGGCCGATACGGGCGACGAAATTTTCCAAAGCATCTCCCAATATCAAGGATGTGACTGATCGGGTGAATGATTTTCGAAGCTCGACGCGGCCATGCTTCGGCAGGAAGTGGTCGAGAAACTTTTATGGGAAATCGCGAAGTGACACCCCGGAGATCTTAAGTGATTACTGTTTTTGATAACTCGGTTGCATCAACGGCGAAGGGGAATGGACGGTGAGCCGACCGCTGCGGTATCTTAAATGGGTAGGTGTTGCTGTAATTTTAATTATATCCAAGCCTGCAATCGGCGATGCAGCTAGCCATGCGCCTATCGACGGAAGTGCCTTGCACCCAGGGTGCTCGGTCGTCTTTGAGCGAGAGTATCTCGATCAGAAGAAGGGTTCGGGCGACGTGCCTCCTTTTTTTCTTTTTCCCGTTTGGCAATGTGACGATCAACGGTTGCTTATCGATAGATATGGAATTAATGGCGGTTCTCCTCAAGTGGTGGACGCCATGATCTGGAACGGCAAAGGAATAGTGGTGTTGGTGAAGTGGTCGGTCAGTTCGCGCGCCGCTGATTTCTCGGGCGATTACTATCGTGTATTCATTTATCGTCGTATTGAATTGACCGACGCCGAAGCCTTTGTGAGAGATTGTACGCTGATGAGTAAATTTCCAGAGGGCTGGGATGGCGAATGGAAAAATGGAGAGTCAGTCGTTTTCGAATACAAGGACGCCACTTCGCTCAGGCGGAATATCTCGAAGATCTGGACTGAGTGGTAAAGCTCATGGAAAACCACTAGAAGGCACAAGGCTACGTTGGTCGGCGGCGCATATATGAACAGCGTAATTATTAGCGTGATTTTCGGTAGTTTCGGCGTGGCTGCTTAAGCGATTTGCATGGATGATGATGCTTCTCCGAAGTAATCGGGCGAGAAACAACCAGTTCTACTGGAGTCCAGTGCCCGTCCCTTGCCACCCCCCACCCAACGCCCGGAACAACGACACGCTGGCCGCCAACTGCCTCCGGTGCACGGCTTCCAGCGCGCGAGCGTCGATTAGGGCGGCGGCTTGCACGACGTTGACGTCGAGGTAGGCGGCGGCGCCCTTGCGGTAGCGGTCGGTGGCCTGTTGCAGGGCGCGGCGGGATGCGGTGACGGCGGCTTGCTGGCTGGCGGCTTCGTGGTCCAGCAACCGTAGTGCGGCGTAGTTGTCTTCCACGTCCTGTACGGCCTTGAGCACCGTTTCGCGGTAGTCGGCGGCGCTGGCGTCGAACTGGGCGCGGGCGCTGTCCACGCCCGCCTGGCGCTTGCCGCCGTCGAATATCGTTGCGGCTAGCGCGGGGCCTACGGCCCAGAAGCGGCTTGGCGCGGTCAGCCAGCCGGCCAGTCCCGAGCTTTCCAGTCCGCCGTTCAGGTTCAGCATCAGCGTCGGGAAGAAGGCCGCGCGGGCCACGCCGATCTGCGCGTTGGCGGCGGCGACGCGGCGCTCGGCGGCCGCGATGTCGGGGCGGCGCTGCAGCAGGGTGGCGGGCACGGCGGCCGGGGTGACGGGCAGGGCGATATCGGCGCTTGCGGTGCCGGCGATGTTCGCGGCGTCGGCGGGCAGTGCCGGCAGCGCAAACGTGCTGGCGGGTTCGCCCACCAGCGTGGCCAGCGCATGCAGCAACTGGGTGCGGGACAGTTGCAGGTCGGCCAGTTGCGCTTGTGTGCTTTCCACCTGAGCCTGCGCCTGCGCGACATCGCCTTCGGCGGCGATGCCGCCCTTGTAGCGGTTGGTCACCAGTTGCAGCACCGACGCGTAGGCGTCCACGGTCTGTTGAAGCAACGCGGCTTCGCGGTCGAGCGAGCGGATGCCGAAGTAATCGATCGCGGCTTCGGCCTGCAGGCTCAGGCGGACCGCGGCCACGTCGTCGGCACTGGCCTGCAGGCGGGCTTTTGCGGCATCGACGTTGTTGCCGATGCGTCCAAACAGGTCGGGTTCCCAACTGGCGCCGAGGCCCAGCAGGTGATCGGGCGTTGTTTTTCCAGCCCGCGAGTGCCCGAGTACGTTGGCCGACAGGTGCGTACTTGTGACGCTGGCCGTGGCGCCGACGGTCGGAAAGTAATCGGCGCGGGCGGCATCCACCTGGGCACGGGCATCGCGCAGCAGGGCCATCGATTTCAGCAGGCTCTGGTTCGATACGTCGATGCGGGCCAGCAGGGCGTCGAGCGTGGCGTCGTCGTACGCGCGCCACCAGTCCGGCGCGATGGCGTCGTCCGGCTGCGCGCCCTGGGCGCCGCCGTCCTGGGCTTCGTGGTAGGCGGCCGGCATCGGCATCGCCGGGACGTGATAGGGCACGCTGGCGCAGCCGGCCAGCCATGCGCAGGCCAGCACGATGACGGTGCGGTGGAAGGTGCAATGGAAGGTGCGCTTGATGAGCGGTTTCATGGTGAGCGTCATGCCGGATCTCGCTTTGCCGGCGCGGCCACGCGTACCGTCATGCCGGCCACGATGCCGTCGCCGGGGTTGACCACGACGCGGTCGCTGGCTTGCAGTCCGTCCAGCACTTCCACATGGGTGCCGAAGTCGCGCCCCAGCGCCACGTGGCGGATCGTCAGTGTGTTGTCCGGGCCGACCACGGCAACGGTCGGGCCGCCGGCCGGAAACATCAACGTATTGGCGGGCAGATCGAGCCCCGCGTGTGCGCTGCCCACTTCCAGATGCACCTGTGCGTAGGCGCCCGGGAGGATGCGGCCGTCCTGGCTATCGACATCGAGTTCCACGCGCAGGCTGCGCGTGACGGGATCGATGGCGCCGGCCGTGCGCGCCACCGTGGCGGGGTAGCGTTTGTCCGGCGCTTGCGGCAGCGTCAGCCAGGCCTGCGTGCCCGGCCCCATTCCCGCGCTGACGTCCTGCGGCACCTGCGCGTAGACGCGCAGCCGAGTGCCGGCCGAGATATGGAACAGTTCGCGCCCCTGGCCGGGCGCGCTGCCGGCATCGATCAGCGCCCCGGTATCGACGTTGCGTGCTGTAATCACGCCGTCGAACGGCGCGCGGATCTGCGTGTAGCTGGCAAGCTGCGCCAGCCGCGAGGTATTCGAGCGCGCCGCCGCCAGCAGCGCCGCCTTGGCGTTCATGTCGGCCACCTTCTGGTCGGTTTCCTGCTGGGCGACGGAGTTCGTCGCCTGCAGGTCCTGCCAGCGTTTGGCCGTGGTGCTCGCCAACTGGTAGTTGGCGGCGGCGGTCGCTTCGTCGGCGCGTGCCTGCCGCAACTGGTCGGCCACTTCGGGCGCGTCGATCTCGGCCAGCAACTGGCCCGCCTTGACCGGGGTGCCGATATCGGCGTACCAGTGGCGCAGATAGCCGTTGACGCGCGCATGGATGGCGGCGTCCTCGTAGGCGCGGACGTCGGCCGGCAGGGTGATGTCGTGCGCGGCCGCTGCGGCGCGCGGCTGCACCACGCTGACGATGGGCGTCTGCGCGGCCTGCGCGCGCTGCTGCAAGACGGCGTGGCCTTGCCAGCGCGGCACGATGCCGGCCGTCAGGGCCAGCGCCACGGCGGCGCCCGCCAGGGCCAGCATGGCCAGCCTGGGGTTGCGGCGCGGCGCGGCCGCCTTGGGATCGAGGTCGGTTCGGGTCATGCCAGGCGCTCCTGAAGGGGCGTGTTGTGATCGGATCGTGCGCGGCGGGCCATCCAGCCATGCAGCACGGAGAAAAAGACCGGCACCAGCACCAGCGTGGCCACGGTGCCGAAGGCCAGGCCACCGATCACGGTGCGGCCCAGCGGGGCGTTCTGCGCGCCGGCGCCGCCCGAGCCCAGCGCCATCGGCACCATGCCGAACAGCATCGCCAGCGCGGTCATCGCCACCGGCCGGAAGCGGCTGAAGCCGGCGTCCCAGGCGGCGTCGATGGGGTTCGCGCCTGCCGACAGGCTGTCGCGCGCATGGCTGATGACCAGGATGCTGTTGGCGGTGGCAATGCCCACGCAGATGATGGCGCCGGTGAGCGCCGGCACGCTGATGGTGGTGTCGGCGGCAAACAGCATCCACGCCATGCCCGAGAGCGCCACGGGCAGGGCGCCGACGATGGCCAGCGGATCGAGCCACGACTGGAAATTCACCACCATCAGCAGATACACAAGCACGATGGCGGCGGCCAGGCCCGTGACCAGCCCTGTGAACGATGCACGCATGGTCTGCACCTGGCCGCGCACGACGATGTCGGACCCGGCCGGCAGTTGCGGGCGCACCTGATCGACGATGCGCTGCACGTCGCCGGCCACGGCGCCGAGGTCGCGGCCGCGCACCGCGCCGAACAGGTCCAGCACGGGCTGCACGTTGTAGTGCGACACCACGCCTTGCTGGCTTCCGCGGGCGATGGTGCCGAACTGGCCGAGTTGCCCGGCGCCGCCCTGTTGCGCGGTGTCGGCGCCCAGCCCCAGCGGAATGTTCGACAGCCGCTGCAGCGAGTCCATCGCGTACTGGGGCACGGAGACGGCCAGCGGATAGCTGACGCCGTTCTTCGGGTTGAGCCAGAAGTTGGGCGCGGTCTGGCCGCTGCCGGACAGCGCAATCAGCATGTTCTGCGCCACTTCGCGCTGCGACAGCCCGGCCTGCAGCGCGCGCGTGCGATCCACGTCGACGGTCAGCGCGGGCTGGTCGGCCGGCTGCTGCAGGTGCAGATCGGTCAGGCCCGGCACGCCGGCCAGCTTGCGCAGCAACTGGTCTGCCACCTTGCGGTTGCCGGCCAGATCCTTGCCGACGATCTGGATGTCGATGGGGGCGGGCAGGCCGAAGTTCAGGATCTGGCTGACCATGTCGGCCGGCAGGAACGAGAAGCTGACGCCCGGGAAATCCTTCTGCAGCACGGCGTCGAGCTGGTCCACCAGCACGCCGGAACGGCCCGCGTCCGGCTTGAGGGACACCAGGATCTCGGCGTCGCCGGTGCCGATCGGCAGCGACGAATCGTAGGTCAGGTTGATGCCGCTGACCGGCAGGCCGATATTGTCGACGATGCCCGCCACGTGCTGCGGCCCCACCACGCGGCGGATGTCGGCTTCGACCTGATCGGTGATGCGGGCGGTCTCCTCGATACGCGTACCGGTGCGAACGCGCATATGCAGGCGGATCTCGCCGCTATCGACGGCCGGGAAGAAGTCCTGGCCCAGGAACGGCACCAGCGTCATCGACCCCACACAGGCCAGCGCGAAGAGCGTCATGGTCCGGCGCGGCCTGGCCAGCGCGGCGGACAGCATGCGCCCGTAGGCGCCGCGCACCCGCTCGAAGCCGGCCTCGAAGCGGCGGTGGGCCGTGCCGAACCAGCGGGTCAGGCCCGCCAGCCACCCCCTGGCGGGGCGTTTGGCTGTCCGCGCATCCGACTCGCCGCGCAGCAGGTAATGCGCCAGCGTGGGAATCAGGGTGCGGGACAGGAAGTACGAAGCCATCATCGCAAACACCACCGCCTCGGCCAGCGGCACGAACAGGTAGCGCGCCACGCCGCTGAGCAGGAACATCGGCAGGAACACGATGCAGATGCACATCGTGGACACCAGCGTGGGCAGCGCGATCTCGCCCGACCCGTCGAGAATAGCCTGCTCCAGCGGCTTGCCCGTTTCGCGGTGGTGGGCAATGTTTTCGATGGCCACGGTGGCGTCGTCCACCAGCACGCCCACGGCCAGCGCCAGGCCGCCCAGCGTCATGATGTTCAGCGTCTGTCCCAGTGCCGCCAGCCCGATCAGGGCGGCCAGCACCGACAGCGGGATGGTGATGGCGATAATCAGCGTGGCGCGCCAGCTTCCCAGGAACAGCAGGATCATCATGGCCGTCAGGCAGGCGGCCACCAGCGCCTCGTGCAGCACGCCGTCGATGGCCGAGGTGACGAACACGGACTGGTCGGACAGCGGCTGCACCTGCAGCGACTTCGGCAGGCCGGACAGGATGTGCGGCAGCAGGGTGCGGATCTGCGCCACCACGGTCAGCGTGGACGCACTGCCGGTCTTCTCGATTTCGAGCAGCGCGGCGCGCTTGCCGTCGTGGCGCACCACGTTGGTCTGGGGCGCGTAGCCATCGTGCACCTGCGCCACATCGCGCACATAGACCGTGCCGTCGGGGCCGCTGCGTACCGGCAGGTCGTTCAGCGCGGCCACGGTCTGGGTGCTGCCATTGAGGTCCACGCGGTATTCGAGCGCGCCGATCTTGGCCGTGCCGCCGGGCAGCACGAGGTTCTGGGCGTTGATGGCGTTGACCACGTCCAGCGGCGCCAGCCCGCGCGCCTGCAGCGCCGCCACGTTCAGATCCACCATCACCTGGCGCACCTTGCCGCCATAGGGCAGCGGCACAGACGCCCCCTGCACCGTGGCCAGTTGCGTGCGGATAAAGCTGTTGCCCAGGTCGTACAGTTCCTGCTCGGGCAGCGTGTCGCTGCCCAGCGCCAGGCGCAGGATCGGCACCGTCGAGGCGTTATAGCTCAGCACCAGCGGCGGCGTGGCGCCGGGCGGCATCTGCTTGAGGATCGATTGCGCGCCCGCCGTGGCTTGCGAAATCGCACGGTTGATGTCGGCGCCGGGGTGGAAGAAGACCTTGATGACGGCCACGCCCGGCAGCGACTGCGACTCGATGTGCTCGATGTTGTCGACATCGGTGGTCAGTGACCGCTCGTAGCCGGTGACGATGCGCTGGGCCATGTCCTGCGCCGACAGGCCGTTGTAGCTCCACACCACGCTGACCACCGGGATGTCGATCGACGGGAAGATGTCGGTCGGCATGCGCTGGATGGCCACCACGCCGCCCAGCAACAGCAGGATGGCGAGCACGATGAAGGTATAGGGCCTGCGCAGGGCGAGCCTGACAATCCACATGCTTTCTCTCCCGGCGCCCCGATGGCGCGGCAATCGTAAGGAATGGAGCCGATTCTAGAAACCGCCCGCCCTGTGAATTCCGGTCAAAACGATTACAGTCTTGTCATCCAAACCGGCGGCGCCGCTCGCTACCATCCAGCTGGCAATGCGGCGGATTGGCGCCGCCGATGGTTGAGGACTGGACCGATGAAGATCCTGGTAGTCGAAGACGAACCGAAAACGGGCGAATACCTGCGCAAGGGGCTGGCCGAGTCGTCCTTTGTGGTGGATCTGGCGCGCACTGGCGCCGATGGCCTGCACCACGCGATGGAAGACGACTACGACCTGATCATCCTTGACGTGATGCTGCCCGGCATGAACGGCTGGGACGTGCTGCGCCGGCTGCGCGAAAGCAAGGACACGCCCGTGCTGTTCCTGACGGCGCGCGACGAGGTGGAAGACCGTGTGCGCGGCCTGGAGCTGGGCGGCGACGACTACCTGGCCAAGCCGTTCGCGTTCGTGGAACTGCTGGCGCGCGTGCGCACGCTGCTGCGGCGCGGGCCGGTGCGCGAGGCCGACCGCATCGAGGTGGCCGACCTGGAAATCGACCTGATCCGGCATCGCGTGATGCGCGCCGGCCAGCGCATCGACCTGACGCCGCGCGAATTTGCGCTACTCCATTTCCTGGCACGCCGCAGCGGCGAGGTGCTGAGCCGCACGCAGATCGCATCGCATGTCTGGGACATGAATTTCGACAGCGACACCAACGTGGTCGATGTGGCCATCCGGCGCCTGCGCGCCAAGATGGACGACCATTTCGCGCCCAAGCTGATCCACAGTGTGCGCGGCATCGGCTACGTGCTGGAACTGCGCGCGTCGTGACGGCGCGCCGGCATACCCGCCTGCTGCCCCGCTCGCTGACCGCGCGGCTGGCGGTGGCATTCGCGCTGATCGCCGGCTGCGCCTTCGCGGGCGTGGGCCTGTACCTGTACCGGGCGCTGGCCACGCAGATCATCGAGCGCGACGACTCGGAGCTGCTGCGCAAGGCCGTTCGTGCGCGCGCCGAGCTGGCCGAATTGCCGGCCGCCGACGCCCAGGCCGGTCGGTGGCAGGAGATTCGCGGCATTGTCGCGGGCAACGACGAATTCGGCCTGCGGCTGCTGGCGCCGGATGGCGCGCTGCTGACGCAGGCGGGCGCGCAGCCGGGCAACATGCCGGCGGTGGACGCCATTGGCGCCGACACGCCGCCATCGGCAGCGGCCATTCAGTCATGGGAGACGCCGGGCGCGATACCGGCGCGCGGTCTGGCGATGCAGGCGCGCGTGGGCACCGGCGCGGGCGCGCGGACGGTGCGGGCGGAGATCTACCAGGTAGCGGCGTCGCGCGTGCTGCTGCTGCGCGACTATCGGCTCAAGCTCTGCGTCGCCGTGTGCCTGGGGGCGCTGGGCGCGGGCTTGCTGGGCTACGCGGCCTTGCACGCAGGCATGGCGCCGCTGCGGCGCATTGCGGCCGGCACGGCGTCGGTGACGTTTGCCAGCGGCGTGCTGCCAGTCGATCCGTCGCGGCTGCCGGCGGAGCTGGACGAATTGGCCAGCGCGCTGCAACGAATGATCGACCGCCTGCGCGAGCGCTACGAGCGCCTGTCGCAGTTCTCGGCCGACCTGGCCCATGATTTCCGCACCCCGATCGGCAACCTGCTGGGCCAGACCCAGGTGGCGCTGTCGAGCGAGCGGTCTGTGGAGGAATACCAGGCGCTGCTGGCATCCAACGTCGAGGAATACGAGCGGCTGTCACGCATGATCGAGAACATGCTGTTCCTGGCGCGCGCCGACAATGCGCAGGTGGCCATGCACCGGGTGGAGCTCGACCTGCCGTCCGAACTGGCCCGTCAGGCCGACTATTTCGAGCTGCTGGCCGATGCGCGCGGCATCGCCATCCAGGTGGACGCGCGGGGCACGCTCTACGCCGATGCCACGCTATTCCGGCGCGCGCTGGGCAACCTGCTGTCGAACGCCGTGCATCACTCGCCCGAATCGGCGGTGATTGCGCTCCGGAGCCGGGATGAAGCCGGCACGGTGGTGATCGAAGTGGCCAACCACGGGCCCGGCATCGCGCCCGAGCACCTGCCACGTTTGTTCGACAGGTTCTTCCGTGGCGACCCCGCCCGCGCCAATTCCGGGGAATCGTCGGGCATCGGGCTGGCCATCGTGAAGACCATCATGGAACTGCACCACGGCGCGGTGCAGGTGGAATCCATGCCCGACGGCCTGACCACGTTCCGGCTGGTGTTTCCTGACCGCTGAGAGGGTGATCGCCCTCCGGGCACCCGCGCCTGCCGCGGCGGGCTCCATGGAACGCCTGGTCATTTTCACTCCCGAAGTGAAAGTGCTGACAGATTTCCCCGGTTTTTCGATAGCATCGCGGCTGCGATAATGCGACGCATAGTCGATTTACTTATCCACGATCCGGAGCTCCTCATGAATTTCACCGACGCCGTCCTGTCCCGCCATACCGTCAAGGCCTACGAAGGCGGCCAGACCTTGCCGCAGGAACAGGTGGACATGCTGCTGGCGTGGCTGCACAACAGCCCGTCGTCGGTCAACTCGCAGCCGTGGCATTTCGTGGTGGCATCGACGCCCGAGGGCCGCGAGACCATCGCCAGGGCGGCCACCGGCACGTTTTCGTACAACCATCCGAAGATCGTCGATGCCTCGCATGTGATTGCGCTGTGCATGCGCGCCGACCTGGACGAAGCCCACCTGCGCGCCGTGCTGGACCAGGAGGAACGCGACGGCCGGTTCAAGGTGGAAGGCGCCCGCGAAGGCCAGGACAAGAGCCGCCGCTCGTATGTGGACCTGCACCGCTACGCGCTGCGCGACGTGCCGCAATGGATGGAAAAGCAGGTCTACCTGGCGCTGGGCGGCCTGCTGCTGGGCGCCGCGATGCTTGGCATCGACGCCACACCGATGGAGGGCTTTGACGCGGGCGCGCTGGACACGGCGCTGAACCTGCGTGAGCGCGGCCTGACCAGCGTCGTGCTGGTGTCGCTGGGCCGTCGCAGCGAAAAGGACTTCAATGCCGGCCTGCCGAAGTCCCGCCTGCCGAAAGAGGCGGTGTTCACGCATATCTGAGGCCAGCGGGGCCGGAAGAGGCTCTGGCCCCTATCCCGCTTTCCGGCGAGGCCGTCAGGTCTGCGGGTCGGCCAGCAGCCATTGGCCGGTGACCGGGCATACCCAGACTCGTCGGCCATCGCGCCGCACCTGCTCTTCCTCGACCTGTGCGGCGGGAGCCCAGTCATGGTCGAACGTCACGCGTAGCGCGCGGGCCACCCGGGCCTCTTCGATGGGCAGTTCCCAGGTCAGGAACAGCTGCGTGTTGTCGTGTCCGTCCTGGTTGGCCGGGAAATCGGCGGGATCGAAGCGGTCCGCGCCGCGCGGCACGACGCCGTGGGGCTGGCAGGTATCGAACAGCAGCACCGTGCCGCGACGCAGGGGGATGCGCAGGTCCAGCGATGGAAAATGTACGTCCTGTCCCTTGTCGTCACTGAGGAACAGATTGCAGAAGGCTGCGCCGCCGTACTGGTCGCCGTCATGGTGATACCGGGCGCCCCGGCAGACCATCAACGCGATATCGCTTTGGGCCAGCAGGCCCGGCAGGCCCAGCGACGCCGTCCAGTCGGCCACGGCCTGCACGCAGCGCCCGTAGTCGGGCCAGCGCATCCGCGCACGGGCCAGCGGCATGACCTCGACATCGCCGGGCTCCAGCGTCATCTGCGACGCAATCTCGCGCGTCCAGTCCGCCAGCAGCCGCGCCGGCGGGGCGGGAATGTCCACCGTATCCGACAGGATCACCTCGCTCACGCGCCGGCTGCGCATGGCGTCGCCGCTCCGGAAACAGGCGGTCAGGGCTTGCGGCGAAGGCGGTGGGGAAGTGGGATGGCGGTCGTCGGGCATGGCCGGCAGTGTAACGCCGGCCAACGCGGGGCCGGCACGTGGCGCAGGCCTAGCGCCTGCCCGTGCAGTCGAACGGCGCGAACAGTGCCACCACCCAGTCCACAAACGCCCGCAGCCTTGCGCTCTGGTTCCTCGACGGGTGGAACACGATATGCAACGGATGCAGCGGCCGGCTCCATTCAGGCAGCAGTGGGACCAGCGCGCCGGTTTCCACGTGCGGCCGCGCCATGAAGCCGAAGGTCTGCGCCACGCCCAGGCCGCTGACCAGGGCCGTCAGGTGGGCCGTGCTCTCGTTGACAAACACGCCGTGCCGGCTGCGCACGTCCACGTCGATGCGCTCGCCGTCGCGCTCGAACCGCAGCGGCATCACGCGGCCCGTGAGCGACGAAAAGTAGCCCACCACGTCGTGGTCGGTCTGCAGCACGGCCGGGTGCGTCGGCTTGCCGCGCGCGGCAACGTACGGCGCGGCGGCGTAGGTGCCCCAGTCCAGGCTGGCGACATGCCGGGCGATCAGGGACGTATCGGTCAGGTCGCCGCCCCGGATCACGCAATCGACGGCGTCGCCGATCAGGTCCACATGGCGGTCGCCCACGCCGACTTCGAGCTGGATCTCGGGATACTTCGCGCGGAAGGACGGCAGGTTGGGCAGCAGGATCAGGTTGGCCAGCGATGATCCGATGTCCACGCGCAGGCGCCCGCGCGGTGCGCCGCGGGCATCGGCAAACAGCGTATCCATCTCATCCACATCGGCCAGCAGCTTGACCGCGCGGCGGTAGTACGCCTGGCCCTCGTCGGTCACCACCACCTTGCGGGTGGACCGCTGGAACAGCTTGATGCGCAGGTGTGATTCCAGGTCCTGGATCAGCTTGGTGACGGTGGGACGCGGAATGTTGAGCGTGTCGGCGGCCTTGCTGAAACCGCCGGACTCGGCGATGCGGACGAATACGCGCAGGGCTTGCAGTTGATCCATGGCTCAGGAGAAGGCAAAAACGGGCAGGGCGATGGCGCCGCACGCAGTATGCCTGATTATTCATGGTGATGAATAATGATTTAATTTGATCGCTGTTTATTCGTAATTCATTAACGCTTACAGTTGCGCTCATCCACTCTTCAACACGAAAGGAACACATCATGAGCAAGCGACTGGAAGGCAAGATCGCCCTGGTAACTGGCGGCACGAGCGGCATCGGACTGGCCGCCGCGCAGGACCTGGCCCGCGAAGGCGCGAAGGTGTATGTAACGGGCCGCCGCGCCGCGGAGCTGGACAAGGCCGTGGCAGCCATCGGCCATGGCGCGGTAGGTGTGCAGGGCGACGTGACCCGCGAGGCCGATCTCGATGCGCTGGTCAAGACGATCCGCGAGGGCGATGGGCGGCTGGACGTGCTGTTCGCCAATGCCGGCGGCGGCACCATGGCGCCGCTGGGCGAGATCACGGCGCAGCATTTCGACGATACGTTCAATCGCAATGTCCGTGCCGTGGTGTTCACGGTGCAGAAGGCCCTGCCGCTGATGGGCAAGGGCGGTTCCATCATCCTGACCGGCTCGATTGCCGGATCGACGGGCACACCGGCGTTCAGCATCTACAGCGCCTCGAAGGCGGCGGTGCGCGGCCTGGCCCGCAGCTGGGTGCTGGACCTCAAGGATCGCGGCATCCGCGTGAACGTGGTGAGCCCCGGGTCCACGCACACGGTGGGCCTGGCCGAGCTGGGCGGCGACACCAAGGCGGGCCAGGACGGGCTGCTGGGCTACCTGGCCTCGCTGGTGCCAATGGGCCGGCTGGGCGCCCCGGAGGAAATCGCCCGCGTGGTGACGTTCCTGGCGTCCGACGATTCGAGCTTCATCAACGGCGCCGAAATTGCCGCCGATGGCGGTCAGGCGCAGGTCTGAGCGACAGGCCCGGTTCGGACGATATCGTCCGGGCAAAGCAAACAGCCACCCGAGGGTGGCTGTTTTGCTTAAAACGCGAGGGCGCGTCGAAGGGGGCGGCCCAGCTATCAGCCCTTCAGCACCTGGCCGATGGCGTTCGCCACCACGCCGACGTTGCGTTCGTTCAGGCCGGCCACGCACATGCGGCCCGAGCGCAGCACGTAGACGCCGTGCTCGTTCTTCAGGCGGTCCACCTGGTCGGCCGACAGGCCGGTGTAGGTGAACATGCCGCGCTGCTTGATGTAGCGCGACAGCTTCTCGCCGCTGACATGCTCGCGCAGCTGGTCGTGGATGGCCTGGCGCATGCGCGTGATGCGCTGGCACATGGCGGCCAGTTCCGTTTCCCAGCTCTGGCGCAGGGCCGGCGTGGTCAGCACACGGGCCACCACGCGGGCGCCGTGGGTGGGCGGGTTGCTGTAGTTGGCGCGCACGGCGCCGGTCAGCTGGCCCAGCACGCGGCCGGCTTCGTCGGCGCTCTGGCAGATCACGGAGAGACCGCCGCAGCGTTCGCCGTACAGCGAGAAATTCTTCGAGAACGAATTGGCCACCAGCGCGGGCACGTTCTGGCGGGCCAGTTCGCGCACGGCAAAGGCGTCGTCATCCAGGCCCGAGCCAAAGCCCTGGTAGGCCATGTCGACAAACGGCAGCAGCTTGCGGGCCTTCAGCACGCCGATCACCTGGCGCCACTGGTCTTCGTTCAGGTCCACGCCGGTCGGGTTGTGGCAGCAGGCGTGCAGCAGCACGATGCCGCCCTGCGGAATGGCGTCGATGGCCGCCAGCATGGCGTCGAACTTGAGGCCGCCGGTTTCGGCGTCGTAGTACGGGTAGGTGTTGACCTTGAAGCCGGCGCGCTCGAACACCACGCGGTGGTTTTCCCAGCTTGGGTCGCTGATCCACATTTCCGCCGTCGGGAAATAGCGTTTCAGGAAGTCGGCGCCCACGCGCAGCGCGCCCGAGCCGCCCAGCGTCTGCAGCGTGGCGATACGGCCTTCGGCGCGGGCGGCGCAATCCTCACCGAACACCAGCGCCTGCACGGCCTGGCGGTAGGCAGCGATGCCGGCCATCGGCAGGTAGGGGCGCGGGCCCATGTCCGACAGCAGCGCGGCTTCGGCTTCGGCCACGGCCTGCATGACGGGCAGGCGGCCTTCGTCGTCAAAGTAGATGCCGATGCTCAGGTTGACCTTGTTGGTACGCGGGTCCTGCTGGAAGTCCTCGTTGAGCGAGAGGATCGGGTCACCGGGAAAGGCTTCGATGTGTTCGAACATGGGATGCGTCTGGCTTGCGGGTTCAGGGGGGGGCGGCCCGGTGTGCGCACGGGCCGCTCAGGCAGGTTACTGGATCTGGGCGCTCGCGGCGGGCATGGCCGAACCGGCGCTCTTCTGCCGGAGGCGATAGCTTACGCCAAGAATGACCAGCCAGACCGGAATCAGGTAGACCGAAATGCGCAGGCCCGGGGTCAGGAACATCACCACCAGGATGCCGGCCAGGAAGACCAGCGTCACGTAGTTGGTCAGCGGATAGCCCAGGCTCTGGAACGCCGTGGTCTTGCCTTCGGCGCGCTTGGCGCGGCGGAACATCAGGTGAATGATGCTGATCATGGCCCAGTTGATGATCAGGGCCGACACCACCAGACCCATCAGCAGCTCGAAGGCTTCGCCCGGCATGAAGTAGTTGACCAGCACGCACAGGCCGGTGGCCAGGGCCGATACGCCCAGCGCGGCCAGCGGAATGCCACGACGGTTCACCTTCATCAGCGCACGCGGGGCGTTGCCCTGTTGCGCCAGGCCCAGCAGCATGCGGCTGTTGCAGTAGACGCCGCTGTTGTAGACCGACAGCGCCGCCGTCAGCACCACCACATTCAGCACCGTGGCCACGATATCGCTGTTCATCGCATGGAAGATCAGCACGAACGGGCTGCCGCCGGTGACCACCTTCTGCCACGGGTACAGCGACAGCAGCACGGCCAGCGCGCCAACGTAGAAGATCAGGATGCGGTAGATCACCTGGTTGGTGGCCTTGGGAATGCTCTTGCCCGGGTTGTCGGCCTCGGCGGCGGTAATGCCCACCAGCTCCAGACCGCCGAACGAGAACATGATCACGGCCATCGCCATCACCAGTCCGCCCAGCCCGTTCGGGAAGAAGCCCCCGTGCTGCCACAGGTTGGCTACGCCGGCTTCGGGGCCGGCGCCGCCAGTACCCAGCATGTAGCCGCCAAAGCCGATCATGCCGACAATGGCCGCGACCTTGATGATCGAGAACCAGAATTCCATCTCGCCGAACGACTTCACGCTGGCCAGGTTGATGGCGTTGATGACGACGAAGAAGCCCAGGGCCGATACCCATGTCGGGATGCCCGGCCACCAGTACTGGACGTAGATGCCCACCGCCGACAGTTCGGCCATGCTGACCAGGATGTACAGCACCCAGTAGTTCCAGCCGGACATGAAGCCGGCAAAGTGGCCGCAATACTTGTTGGCGAAGTAGCTGAACGAGCCGGCTACCGGTTCGTCGACGACCATCTCGCCCAACTGGCGCATGATGAAGAACGCGACGATGCCGGCCAGCGCGTAGCCCAGCAGCACGGATGGGCCGGCCAGCTTGATGGTCTGGGCAATGCCCAGGAACAGGCCGGTGCCGATGGCGCCGCCTAGCGCAATCAGCTGGATATGGCGATTCTTCAGGCCACGCTTGAGCGTGCCTTGGCTATCGGGAGCATGCATTGGGGTGTCTATCCTCTACCCATTCTTGTGGAATGGCGGCGCGCCTCTTTGGGGTTGGGCGCTTTGAAAAAACGCCGGCGCGGGTAACGCCGGACGCGGGGGTGCGCGCCGGCGAAAACCCGAGAGTTTACCGGCACACGCTTGGAAACGCAGAAGAAACGGGTCAGCCCGGTTCAGCGCCGGGCCGGATGCGTCACACCTTCAGCGTGCCGCGCTCGATCTGGTCGCGCTCGAGTGATTCGAACAGCGCCTTGAAGTTGCCTTCGCCGAAGCCGTCGTCGCCGGAACGCTGGATGTACTCGAAGAACACCGGGCCCAGCACGGTCTTCGAGAAGATCTGCAGCAGCAGGCGGGGCTTGCCGCCTTCGGTGGTGCCATCCAGCAGGATGCCACGGGCCTTGAGCTGGTCCACCGGCTGGCCGTGGCCGGGCAGGCGGGTGTCCAGGGCTTCGTAGTAGTAGTCGTTCGGGGCGGTCATCAGCTCGACGCCGGCCAGTTGCAGGCTGTCGATGACGTCGAGCAGGTTGTCCACGGCAAAGGCGATGTGCTGGATGCCTTCGCCGTTGAACGCCATCAGGAATTCCTCGATCTGGCCGGCCCCCTTGGACGATTCCTCGTTCAGCGGAATGCGGATCTTGCCGTCCGGCGCGGTCATCGCCTTCGAGGTCAGGCCCGTGTACTCGCCCTGGATGTCGAAATAGCGGATTTCGCGGAAGTTGAACAGGCGTTCGTAGAAGTTCGCCCAGTAAGCCATGCGTCCACGGTAGACGTTGTGCGTCAGGTGGTCGATCAGCTTGAGGCCGTGGCCCTTCGGATGGCGGTCCACGCCCTCGATGTATTCGAAGTCGATGTCATAGATCGACTTGCCGTCCTCGAAGCGGTCGATCAGGTACAGCGGCGCGCCGCCAATGCCCTTGATGGCCGGCAGGCGCAGTTCCATCGGGCCCGTGGCGATTTCGACCGGCTGGGCGCCCAGCATCAGCGCGCGGTTGTACGCCTTGTGCGAGTCCTTCACGCGGAAGGCCATGCCGCAGGCGCTGGGGCCATGTTCGGCGGCGAAATAGGCGGCTTCGCTATGCGGCTCGTTGTTGACGATGAAGTTGATGTCGCCCTGGCGATACAGCACCACGTCCTTCGAGCGGTGACGGGCCACCAGCGTAAAGCCCATTTTCTCGAACAGCGGTTCCAGCACGTTGGGGGTGGGCGAGGCGAATTCAACGAACTCGAAGCCCATCAGTTGCATCGGGTTTTCAAACAGGTCGGCCATGATCGGAGTACCTCGGGGGCGAGAGCGGGGATAGAAATAATATTTCGGTGAGGCAGCCGCGCGAGTGGCTTGGGGGACGCTTGGCGCGCTGCATGACGTGAGGAAATTGTAGAACCCGCCCCGCTAAATAGGATTTCGTAAGGCACGCAGGGAAACCCTGAAAGATGAGATAAGATTTCGTCAAACCGCCATCTCAGGAAATCAGAATGCAGCAAACCGACCTCGACCGCATTGATCGCCGCTTGCTGGCGGAACTGCAGGAACACGGGCGCGCCACCAACCTCGAACTGTCCGAGGCGATCAACTTGTCCCCGGCCCAGACGCTGCGCCGCCACCGCCGCCTGGAAGAGGGCGGCATCATCAAGCGGTACGAGGCGCGGCTGGACAGCACCGCGCTCGGGTTCGGCGTGACGGCGTTCATCCACGTGACGATGGAACGCGGTCATATTCGCGATTTGTCCAAATTCAAGGGGCTGGTGGCGGAACTGGCCCAGATCCAGGAGTGCTTCTCCGTGACCGGCGACATCGACTATGTGCTGAAGGTGGTGGCCAAGGACCTGAAGTCGCTGTCCGACTTCCTGCTCGACACCCTGATGCGCATCCCCGGCGTGAGCGGCGTGAAATCAAGCGTGTGCCTGGACGAAATCAAGTGCACCAGCGCGATGCCGCTGGATTTGTGAACAGGGTCGCAGATGCACGCCTGAAAAGCCCGCCATGTGCGGGCTTCTTGTTTCGTTGGGCTGTGAAAACCGGAGATATGCGATTTTTTGTGAGCGGCACCTCGTGCTAGAGATGTGGGGCTTTTCCCAAATCTCTCGGAGGTCAGAATGTCACACTCTCGCAGCACAAAAGAACGGCCATATGGGCGGATGATCGATCCCGACAAGGTTCAGGTGGAACGATGAGAGAGATTCGATTTTTGGAAACTCGGAAATGAATGGTTGAAAGTTTCCAGAGGAAAGGAGTACAGGTAATGCGAATCGCCCCGGCTGTACTGTTTCTTGTCGGTTGTCATTCCATTGCCCAGGCGCAGCCGCCGCAAGCTGTCATCGAAAGTTGTCTTCTCGGGTATTCAACCACTGCTGGAACTTCTGTCGCGATGGGCACGAGCGGGCATCAGGTTATTGAAGACGTTCCTGGCTACCGCCTGACGTGGCCAGAGCGATTGCCCGGTATTCGCGTCGGATATGCCATCAGCAACGACGGGGATAACGATTATGTGTTTGTGGGCCGCCGCCGTGGGTATGTCAGACGGGCCATTCCACTGACGCAATGGCAGCCTGCGCCATTAGACAACCCCTTGCGCGCACAGTATGGCGTCGTGACACAGGGAAAAAGCCGCTACGCGTGCGTGGTGGAAGCCGCCGGACAGGGTTCCGCAGCTTTCGTCATGGCCGGGTACATCGGCCAATTGGCACCAGCCAAGGAAAAGGCCATACAACTCTACTATGCGGTAGCGGACACCAAGACATTCAAGGGATTCAAGTCGGATTGATTTTGCGGTTGGCCGAGTAGAAACAGCCCGCCGTAGTGCGGGCTGTTTGTTGTCGGTCCCGTTCAGTGAGACAAAGCGAACCCGGGGACGGGAGCTTCGGGAAATCACTGGTCGATCTTGCGCATGGCCTCGGTGATGTCCCGGGCGTCGTCCGGGCGCACCAGGCGCGCCACCTCCTTGCCGTCGCGCAGGAATACCAGCGTGGGCCAGAGCTTCACGCGGAACGAGCGGCCAAGCGGGCGTCCGCTGCCGTCCTCCACCTTGATGTGGTCGATGGCCGGGTGCTGGCCGAAGGCCGATTCGATCAGCGGTTGCGCGCGCTGGCAGAAGCCGCACCAGGGGGTGCCGAACTCCAGGATGGTGGCGCCGCGCAGCGCATCGATCTCGTCGCGCGACGGCTCCGTCGTGGCAAAAGTGTGGGTCATGCTCATCGGTTGGGGCTCCGTCGATACATGGATCTGGTGATGGTCTGATGCCCCCGACACGCGATTTCCGCGCCAGCGGCGTAGCCGTCATTCTGCCAGCGACAGCGGGCGCGCGTGCGCCGGCGGCCCGGTAAGAATTTCCCACCATGCCGGCAAAAGCGCCTGCACTTCGGCGCGCGCATAGCGGTCGTCGATCAGCCAGACCACGCCACGGTCCTGCTGGGTGCGGATCACGCGGCCGGCGGCCTGCACCACCTTGCGCAGGCCCGGATACAGGTAGGCGTAGTCGTAGCCTTGTCCGAACACGGTTTCCATGCGCTCGCGCAGCTGCTCGTTGACCGGATTGATCTGCGGAAGGCCCAGCGTGGCCACGAAGGCACCGATCAGGCGGTCACCGGGCAGGTCCACGCCTTCGGAAAACACCCCGCCCAGCACGGCGAAGCCGATGCCCTGGCCGCCGGGCGCGAAGGCGTCCAGAAACGCTGCCTGGCCTGCCTCGGTCATGCCACGCGCCTGCGACCAGGCAGGAATGCCGGGGTGCTGCTCGGCCAGCAGCGCCGCCGCCTGCTGCAGATAGTCGTGGCTGCTGAAAAACGCCAGATAGTTGCCCGGGCGCCGCGCAAACTGGTCGGCCATCAGTTGCACGATGGCGGGCAGCGAGCGCCGGCGCTGTGCGAAGCGCGTGGAAATATGGCGCGCGACGTGTACATCGAGCTGCTCGGCCCGGAACGGCGACGGCACTTCCACGCCTACCGCGCTGGCGGGCAGCCCCAGCAGGTTGCGGTAGTAGTCGGCGGGCTGCAGCGTGGCCGAGAACAGGGTGGTCGAATGCGCGCCCGCGAAGCGCGGGGCCAGGTAGGGAGCGGGCAGCAGGTTGCGGATGCACAGGTCGGCGTCGAAGCCAGTCCGCTTGCGCGGCGTGCGCGTGATGTCGAACAGCGAATGCTTGCCGCCGTATTCGGTCATCTGCTCGGCCAGACGCAGGAAATGCATGGCGTCGAAATAGAAGCGTTCCAGCGCGGCGTCGTGCCGCTGCGGATGGTCGCTCATGTCGTCGATGATGGCCGTGCAAAGCTGCACCAGCGCCTCGACGAACGCGGCGGGCTCCTCGTCGCGCGTTTCGTACGGGGCATCGCCGGACTTGGCCAGCGCATGCCATTGCCGGTAGACGCGGTCCATCGGCCGCTTCAGCGCCGCCGGCGCGGCCAGCCGTACGCCCCGGAACGCCGCATGGTCGAGCGTGGACGTGTACATCGCACGGCCCCGGTCCACGAGGTTGTGCGCTTCGTCCACCAGCACGCTGACGCGCCATTCGTTCATCGCGGTCAGCATGTATAGCAGCGCGCTGCGGTCGAAGTAGTAGTTGTAGTCGCCAACCACCAGATCGCTCCAGCGGATCATCTCCTGGGCCAGGTAATAGGGGCAGACCTGGTGCGCGCGGGCGATGTCGCGCGTGGTGGCGCGGTCCAGCAGCGGTGCGCGACTGGCGGCGTCGCGGGCAGCGGGCAGGCGGTCATAGAAGCCCTGCGCCAGCGGGCACGATTCGCCGTGGCAGGCCAGGTCGGGGTGTTCGCAGGCCTTGTCGCGGGCGGTCAGCTCCAGCACGCGCAGCGGCGTCTCGTCGGCGTTCTGCCTGAGCTGCCGTGTGGCATGCAGCGCCACGGCGCGCCCCGTGGATCGGGCCGACAGGAAGAACACCTTGTCGATGCGCTGCGTCGGCATGGCCTTGAGCGCCGGGAACACCGTCCCGATCGACTTGCCGATGCCCGTCGGCGCCTGCGCCAGCAGCGTGCGCGCCGACGCGTTGGCCTTGTAGACCGATTCCGCCAGCATTCGCTGCCCTTCGCGGAACGTGCCGTGCGGGAAGGCCAGCGCGGCCAGCCCCGCGTCGCGGCCCGTGCGATGCGCGGCCTCGCGTTCGGCCCAGTGCATGAAGCGGCGGCAGCTGTCCTCGAAGAATTCGCGCAGCGCCTGGGCCTCGAACCGTTCCTTGAGCACGCGTTCCTGCTGGCTCACGATGTCGAAATACACGAGCGCCACGTCGATCTGCTTCAGTTCGCGCGACTGGCACAGCAACCAGCCGTAGATCTTGGCCTGGGCCCAGTGCAGCGCCTGGTGATTCTGTGGAGTCTCCACCTTCTGGCCGCGCACCGTCTTGATTTCTTCCACGCGGTTGGTCACCGGGTTGTAGCCGTCGGCACGCCCGCGCACCCGCAGGCCCTCGAAATCGCCCGCCAGGGCGATCTCGGCCTCATAGCCCGGCCCGCGCCGGCTTGTCACCACGCCATGCCCGGCCACGCCTTCCTGCCCGGTGGGCGAGGGCGTGAAGCGCAGATCGAGGTCGCCCGCCTTCGCCGTGAACTCGCACAAGGTGCGCACGGCGACGGTATAGCGGGGCGGGTTGGTAGATGTGGCGGACAAGACGCAAAAGGGGGTAAGGATCGCGGGACTGTATGAATATACAGTGATCGGACACCGACAGGAAATTCCGGCGCGCGAATCTAAGATGGAAACCGGCCTGAAAGGAGAACGTTCCGATGCATCCGCTCAAGATCGCCACCTTCAATATCAATGGGGTACGCACGCGCCTGCAGGCGCTGCTGAACTGGCTGGAACGCGAGGCGCCCGACGTGGCCTGCCTGCAGGAGCTGAAGACGGTAGACGAGGGGTTTCCGATCGACGAGATTCGCGCGGCCGGTTACGGGGCGATCTGGCACGGCCAGAAGTCGTGGAATGGCGTGGCGATCCTGGCCAGGGGCGCCGATCCGGTGGAGGTGCGGCGTGGGCTGCCGGGCGGCGACGAGGATACGCAGAGCCGTTACCTGGAAGCCGCCGTCGAGGGCGTGCTGATCGCGTGCCTGTACCTGCCCAACGGCAATCCGCAGCCGGGCCCGAAGTTCGACTACAAGCTGGCATGGTTCGAACGGCTGATCCGGCATGCGCAGACGCTGCTGGAGAGCGGCCACCCGGTGGTCATCGCCGGCGACTACAACGTGGTGCCCACCGATGACGACATCTACAACACGCGTTCATGGCTCAAGGACGCGCTGCTGCAGCCGGAAAGCCGCGAGTGTTACCGCCGCCTGCTGGCGCAGGGCTGGACCGATGCGCTGCGTGCGCGCTATCCCGACGAGAAGATCTACACGTTCTGGGATTACTTTCGCCAGCACTGGCAGACCAATTCAGGGCTGCGGATCGACCATCTGCTGCTGAGCCCCGGCCTGCGGCTGCGCGATGCCGGCGTCGACAAATGGGTGCGCGGCGAGGAGAAGGCCAGCGATCATGCGCCGGCATGGGTCGTAATCGACGCTGGCGGCGGAGAGCCGGCCGGGAAGGTGACGAAGGGGGCGGCGAAGGCGACGGCGAAGACATCCACTACGACGAAGGCAGCGGCGACGAAGGCGGCGACGACGAAAGCGGCCCCGAAGAAGGCGCCCGCAAAGAGGGCCGCCGCGAAGAAGGCTGCGACCGGGAAAGGCGCCTCGTAAACAAACGAAAAAACGTCGACGAAAAAAATCGCCGGAGGACGATCCCGGCGTCGGAGAAATTGGGTGACGCCCGTCGCGAGAGCGGACGGCGGGCGTCGGGCGCCTGAACCGGGGCGCCCAGAAAACTGTTCAGGCCCGGATGGTCATCAGGCCATCGCCGGTTCGTGCTCGGCCACTGCGCACATCGAACCGCGCACGGCACCCAGCAGCATGTCGGCCGCGGCGTCCAGCCGATCGCTGGAGCCCGACATCCGCGCGGTGATGATGCCGTTCTGGATCGCGCCATACAGCACCTTGGCCAGCAACTGCGGCGGCACCGGGTACGGCTGGCCGCGTTCGGCCTCGGCGCGGCGCAGCAGGTTCGCGATCCAGGTTTCATTTGCCTGGAAATGTGCCTGCAGGTAGCTGCGGATCGCATCGGGCAGTGCCAGCACCTCGGCGGACAACATGCCGGCCAGGCAGATCTGGTTCAGCTCGATGTCGTTGCGCAGCGGGCCCACATATCGCTCGGCCTGCTCGATCAGCGGCAGCGATGTGTCGATGGCCGCCAGCCGGGCCTGCGAGCGTTCACGGTACAGGCGCACCACTTCCAGCACCAGATCGTCCTTGGCCGGGAAGTAGTAGTGGATGCTCGATGTCTTCACGCCTACCAGCTCCGCGAGGTCGCGGTAGCTGAAACCGTTGTAGCCCCGTTGCCGGATCAGCACGGAGGCGTGCTCGAGCAATTGATCGCGTACGGAATGCGTTTTCATGTCAACTGTCCGCGCCTTTTGTGGCGATGGACCCTCCGGTTGTTCGCCCGCCCGGCCTTTCAGATGGACAGGTTCTGCGCAACCAGCGAAAGGACTGCGCCGCTGGTGAGGCAGAGCACCACCCAGCCGCCCAGGATCAGGGCTGTGTCACGCAAGGTCATGATGAAGCTCCAGGTATCTGTTCCGGCCATGTCCCGGGAATCTCCTCCGGGGCATGGCCGTGGCGGGGGCTCAGGCGAGGGCGCCGTCGGTGTACACGTCGAAGCTGCGCGACGGTTCGGAGGAGACACCCGTGCGGTCCAGGCCGGCGACGGTGCGGGCACCATCGGTGTACGGGTCGAACTTGTCGATCTTGGCGCCGTCGGTGAACGGGTCGGCCTTGCCGACGCGCGCACCATCGGTGTAGGCGTCGCGGTTGCCGATGCTGGCCACCAGGCCGTCGCGGTTGGTCACCCGTGCACCGTCGGTGAAGGCGTCGCGGTTACCGATGCGGGCGCCTTCGCTGAAGGCATCGAACTTGCCCTGACGGGCGCCATCGGAAAAGGCGCTGCGTTGGTCTTGCACGCGATAGCTGTAACCGTAGACTTCGCCAGTCTTCTGCGCGGCGGGGGCGGCCTGGACAGCGCCAGTCACAAAAGCGGCGGCGAGGGCGGCGGCGGTAACGATGGTCTTGGCGTTCATGATGCTCTCCTTGGCAAGGCCGGCGATCCGGGTTCGTGTGTGGATCGCTGGCCGATGTCTGTGCTGCGAATCAGGGGTCTTTCTTCTTGCTGCTATCTACTGCTAGATAGATACGGTGCGCTAAAAAAAAGACCGCTTCCGGTACTGACAAACAACCTTGTGATGCTTGGATTCGGCTGCGCGGCTTGTTTCGTTTGCTGCGTTGCGTCGTCCATGGCTCGAATATTATCTACTACTAGATAGATAAGCAAGGAGAATTTGAAGAAATTCCGATGTGCCCGGTGGAGGGTTTGCTCTAGGCGCGATGGCTCACGACGCTAACCTGCTGAATCCAAAAGAAAAAGGCGGTAATGCCGGTCGCGCCGACATCACCGCCTTGGGTCAGCCGTAGGGCCCGGCTTACCGCTTGCCGATCGTGAAAGCGATCTCGCCGACACCTTCGACGCCAGCCGTCACCGCGTCACCGGGGTTCAACGCACCCACGCCTGCCGGGGTGCCCGTAAAGATCAGGTCGCCTGGCTGCAGTGTCATGGCCTCGGAGATATACGCGATGACATCGGCCACGGGCCAGATCAGTTCGGTCAGGTCGCCTTGCTGGCGCGTTTCGCCGTTGACCTTGAGCCAGATGGCGCCCTTGGCCGGATGGCCGATGACCGACGCCGGTTGCAACGGGCCACACGGGCCCGACGCGTCGAACGACTTCGACCAGTCCCACGGGCGGCTCATCTTCTTGGCCACGTCCTGCAGGTCGCGGCGTGTCAGATCCACCCCCACGCCGTAGCCCCACACCAGATCCAGCGCCTGCTCGGGTTTGACGTTGGCGCCGGCCTTGCCAATGGCCACCACCAGTTCGATCTCGTGATGCAGGTTTTCGGTCAGCGGCGGATATGGCACGACGCCTTCGGCCGCCACCACGGCGTCAGCCGGCTTGGTGAAGAAAAACGGCGGCTCGCGGTCGGGGTCCTTGCCCATCTCGCGGGCGTGCGCGGCGTAGTTGCGGCCCACGCAGAACACACGGCGGATCGGAAAACGGGCCTGGCTGCCGGCAACGGCCACGCTGGCCTGCGGCGCGGGTTGGATCACGAAATCGGTCATGTCTCGCTCTGTCTCGCTATCAGTGGGACGGGTTGCCCCGGATTACTTCGCAAACACCTGGCTCAGGTCGCCAAACGCCTTGAATTCGAGGGCGTTGCCCGACGGGTCCAGGAAGAACATCGTGGCCTGCTCGCCAACCTGGCCCTTGAAGCGCACGTGCGGTTCGATCACGAACTTCGTGCCGGCGGCGCGCAGTTTGTCGGCCAGGCGTTCCCATTCGGCCATTGGCAGGATCGCGCCGAAATGGCGCACCGGCACGTCGTCGCCATCCACGGCACTGGTGGCGCGATGGCCGCATTCGTCCGGCGACAGGTGCGCCACGACCTGATGGCCGTAGAAGTTGAAGTCCACCCAGGCGTCGGAACTGCGCCCCTCGGGGCAGCCGAGCAGGTCGCCATAGAACTGGCGCGCGGTGGCGAGATCGTGCACCGGGAAGGCAAGGTGGAACAGGGGAATGGCGCTCATCGCTGTGGCTCTTTGGAGAGGCGGTTGTGGAGTGTGTCGTTGATTGTAATCAGCAGAACTCGTAATATGAAACGAATCATTTTTTGACTGAGTATCGAAAATTTCGATGCTTGAACTGCTCCTTGCTGCGCTACTTCAAGACTTTCCTCGTGGCCGCCGAAACCGGCTCGTTTTCCGCTGCCGGCACGCGGCTGGGCCTGACGCAATCGGCCGTAAGCACCCAGATCCGCCGCCTGGAAGAGGATCTGGGCTGCACGCTGTTCGATCGGTCGGGTAAATCGGTGGCATTGAGTGACGAAGGCCGCCAGATGCTGGACGATGCCGCGAGGATCGTCGGTCTCTACGAATCGATGAAAGGCGCGCGGGCCCAGCGCGACATGGCGCCGCTGGACCTGGGCGCCGTGTCCACCGTGCAATCGAGCCTGCTGCCTCAGGCGATGCAGCGTTTCAGGGTGGCGCACCCGGACACCCACGTGAACATCGTGCCGGGCATGTCGACGCAGTTGCTGACCCAGGTGGATGCCCGTGAACTCGATATCGCCGTGCTGGTGAAGCCACGCCTCGGCATTCCGCCAGAACTGAAATGGGTGCCGCTGATCCGCGAACGGTTCGTGGCCGTGGCGCCGCCCGGCGCGCCGGACAACCTGAAGGACATGCTGGAGACCGTGCCGTTCATCCGCTACAACCGCCATTCCACGGGCGGGCAGCTGGTGGATCGCTACCTGCGGCGGCACCGGCTGTGGGTGCGCGAAGGCATGGAGCTGGACGAGCCCGCCGTGATCCTGCAGATGGTCAGCGAAGGGCTGGGCTGCGCGATCATTCCGTCGGCCCTGGTGCCGCTGCGTCAGACCCCGCATATCAAGGAAGTGCCGATGCCGGGCCAGCCGCTGTATCGCGAGATCGGGGTGCTGGTGCGGCAGTCGGCGCTCAAGCGTGCGTCGGCTGCCGCCCTGATCGACGCGTTCGTGGCGGCCAGCCGCGAACGCTGAGGGGAAGGACGGGGACGCCTCAGGCCCGTGCCGGCTGAGGGGTGGCTTCAGGCGCCTTGCGGCGGACCATCAGCGCCAGCAGCGCGGCCACCAGGCACGCGCTGCCGGCAACGTACAGCGCCGGCGAGTAGGTGAGCCACAGCGTGCGTGACAGCCCGGCGCCAAATGCCGCCGTGGCCGCGCCGATCTGGTGCGCGGCGAAGATCCAGCCAAACACCATCGGGGCGCGCTCGCGGCCAAACGTGCTGCCTGCCAGCTTGATGGTGGGCGGTACCGTGGCGATCCAGTCCAGACCGTAGAACATGGCGAACACGGACAGGCCATAGAGCGTGAATTCCGAGTGCGGCAGCCAGAACAGCGACAGGCCGCGCAGCGCGTAGTACCAGAACAGCAGCTTGCGGCTGTCGTAGCGGTCCGACAGCCAGCCGGACATGATGGTGCCGACGAAGTCGAACGCGCCCATCATCGCCAGCGCCGAGGCAGCCGGTACGGCCGACATGCCAAAGTCTGCGCACAGGGCGATGAAGTGGGTCTGGATCAGCCCGTTGGTGGATAGCCCGCAGATAAAGAACGTACCGGCCAGGATCCAGAACGTCTGCGTGCGGGCCGCCTCGCGCAGCACCACGAACGGACCCGACCATGACAGGGGCGCGGCCGGCGCCGGCGCCGCGGCAACCGCCGCCGGCACTTCGCCATAGGGCGCCAGGCCAACGTCGGCCGGCCGGCCGCGCAGGAAACCCAGCACCACCACCGCCAGCGCGGCACATGCCGCCAGTACTGGCAGCACGGCCACGCGCCAGCCCATATGCTCGATCAGCCATGCCGCGACGGGCAGGAAGGCCAGTTGCCCCGTGGCGGAGCTGGCGGTCAGCACGCCGATCACCAGCCCGCGCCGCGCCGTGAACCAGCGGTTGGCCACCAGCGCGGCCAGCACCAGGGCCGTCAGTCCCGAGCCGATGCCCAGCATCAGGCCCCAGGCGACGAACAGTTGCCAGATCTGCGTGGAGATCGTTGCCAGTGCCATGCCACCGGCAATCAGCGCCAGGGCCGCACAGACCACGTTGCGGACACCAAATCGCTCCATCAGGATGGCCGAGAACGGCGCCATCAGCCCGAACAGCGCAAAGCGGAAGGCCAGGATCGATGACACCTGGTCGGTACTCCAGCCCATCTCGGTGGTTAGCGGTTTCAGGAAGGCGCCGGGCAGGCCGAGCGCGGCGGAAGTGGTCAGCATCACGCAGAACGTGATGGCAGCGACGATCCACGCGTAGTGGATGCCGCGCCGGTCCAGCCGGCGGGATAGGGCTTGCGCAAACATGGGGCTCCGTTGGGGGCGATGGGATGGAAGGAGGAATGGCATCGACGGGTTCTTGCGCGATGCCCAGGGCGATCAGGCGGGCGCGGCCTCGCCGGCGCGCAGCAGCCAGGCGCGCGCGGCATCGAGGATGTCGTCGGAAAGGGCGTCGCCCGCCGTGGCGCGTGCCAGCGTGACGGCACCGACCAGCGTGGCCATTTCCAGCAGGGCAGTGCGGTTCGCGGCGGTGCCGTCGGCACCCGGCTCCCCGGCTGTCGTATCGGGGGCCAGCGTCTTCCAGGCGGCCAGCAACTGCTGGATGCCATCCAGAAAGGCGCCACGTACGGGCTTGCCGGCCGGTTCGCGCGCCACGTCGCCCACCAGTGCCGACGCCGGGCAGCCATGCTCGGGTGCGTCGCGATGCACTTCACTAAGGTACTGCTCCACCAGAAAGCGCCGGGCGGCATGGCGGTCGCCGCCGGCCTGCTGGATCCGCTGCCGCCAGCGCGCCGCCGAATCGGCAAATGCCCGCGCGCAGCCTGCCGCTGCCAGGTCGTCCTTCGACGAAAAATGGCCATAGAAGCCGCCATGGGTCAGCCCGGCATCCGCCATCACCTGCGCAACCGTGACGCCGTGCAGGCCGTGTTGGCGGAACAATCGGGCCGACGCAGCCTCGATGGCTGTCCTATGCTGATCGGCGACTGCCCGTGATGCGCGTGCCATGTCGATCTCCTTGTCGCAAATTCTTGAAAAACGAGCTTGACCGGATTTTAGATGATGTCCATACTTTATTCAATAAATGTTGGTCGTCATGCAAAAACGCATCGGACGGCCGGCAATGAAAGTGTTGCAACCTGTTCCTCATCCCCAAAGGAGAACCTGTCATGTTCAAACTGTTCGATATGTCTGGCCGCGTCGCGGTCGTCACCGGCTCCACCAAGGGCATGGGCCTGGAAATGGCGCGCGCCCTGGGCCAGGCCGGCGCCCGCGTGGTGGTGTCGGGCCGCGACGCCGCGGTGTCCGACAAGGTGGCGGCCGGCTTGCGCGAACAGGGCATCGATGCCACGGGCATTGCCTGCGACATCGTCAGCCTCGACAGCGTGCGCGCCTTTGCAGACCAGGTACTGGCCAGGTTCGGCCGCGTGGATGCGCTGGTCCTGAACGCCGCAGGCAGCACGGCGGTCGGTTCCATGCTGGCGCAGGGGCCGGAGCAGTTCGACGAGGTGATGGCCGGCAACGTGCGCGGCAACCTGGTGCTGGTGAACGCGCTGGCGCCGCAGATGATCGAACGCAAGGACGGTTCGATCATCTTCATGTCCAGCATTGCCGCGCGGCGCGGCTCCGCCATGCTGGCCCTGTACAGCATCTCGAAGGGCGCCACCGATCTGGCCATGCGCAACCTGGCGCAGACGCTGGGCCAGTACAACATCAACGTCAACAGCATCAACCCGGGTCCGGTGCGCACGGACTTTTCGCGCGACGCGCTGTGGGGCGACCCCGAACGCGAAAAGGCGTTGTCGGCCAATATCCCGATGCGCCGCATCGCCGAGGCCAGCGACGTCGCCGGCCTGGCGGTGCTGCTGGCATCGCCGGCGGGCCGTTATATATCGGGTCAGACCATCGGCCTGGACGGCGGCGCCACGGCGTAGCACCGCGTCCTCCGCGCAGCGCACAAGCGCGCGGCCGGCTGCTTGCATGAGCGGCCGGCCCGCGCTTTTTTTGGGCATTCGGCACCCGCGTTGTGCGGCGAACGCACTGGAGTTGTGCGACATCAAAAAGTCAGTGAAATAGCGGTAAAAATGGCTTTATTCCTATGAATTGAAGCCGTTACAGCGGGCTATGAGACCCTTGAAACTAGGACGATCGTGCCCGCATTCCTGACCCCCGCCATCCGGTTGATGTCCCGCCTGACCATCACGCGCAAGCTGGTGCTGCTGTCCGTACTGTTCCTGATTCCGCTGTGCGGGGCGCTGTTCGCGGTGCTGAACCAGTCGGTGCAGTCGATTCGCGATACGCAGGACGAGCAGCGCGGCCTGAAGCTCGTCGGCATCGCGCTGGACTTCATGCGCGAAACGCAAGTGCGCCGGGGCGCCGCCAATGGCGTGCTGCTCGGCAACGCCAGCTTCCGGCCCACCTTCGAGGCTGCCGACGCCAAGGCCGCGCAGTATCTGGCCGGCCTGCTGGGGGAATCGGCCGCCATCGAATCGTTTGGCATCGCGCCCGACGTACAGAAGCTGGGCGAATCCTGGCAGCAGATCCGCAAGCTTGGCCTCGACACACCCGCCGCGCCGCTGTTCGAGCGCCATACCGCGCTGGTCAGGCAGACGCGGTTGTTCATCGGCGACGTGGCCGACCATTCGTCGCTGGCGCTGGATCCCGAGGCTGGCTCCTACTACCTGATCAACCTCACCGTGGGTCCGATGCCCAAGCTGGCCGAAGTCAGCGCGCTGGCGCGTGGGCGGGGCGCCGGCATCATCGCGCAGGGCGGCTATTCCGACGCCGCGCAGCAGGCCGAGCTGGCCGCGCTGGCCGACCAGATCCTGGACGGGCTGGAGGCGGCACGCCGCGACATGGCGCGCGTGGAGCGCGCCGCGCCGCAGTATCAGGCCCGCGTGGGTGCGGCGATGAAGCAGCTGGCGGCCGTGGACAACTTCTATCGCACGCTCAAGGTCAGCATGCTGGGGTCGGCCGGTATCACGATCGACGCCAAGTCGTACTTTGCCGAAGGCACCGCCGCCATCGAAGCCGTATCGGCGGTCAGCCGCGAGTTCACGGCCCTGGCGGACGTCATGCTGGCGCAGCGTGTGGCCGCCGAGCAGCGCAAGCTGGCTGTGCTGGCCGCCATTGCGCTGCTGACCGTGGGCGGCGCGCTCTACCTGTTTGCCGGCTTCAGCCGTGGCATGCGTGACGACGTGCGTGATGTGGCCGACCTGGTGGCACGCATCAACGACGGCGACCTGGGCGTGCAGATCGCGGCGCGCGGCCGGGACGAACTCAGCGACGTCAAGCGGCATCTGATGACGCTGGTGGAGGCATGGCGCGGCATCATCGGCGATACGCGCGACAGCGCGCAGAACGTGCTGGTGGCGGCCGGGCAGATCGCGCAAGGCAATGCGGACCTGTCGCAGCGCACCGAGGCGCAGGCGTCGTCGCTGGAGCAAACGGCGGCCAGCATGGAGGAACTGACGTCGATCGTGCAGCAGAACGCCGGCAACGCCAGCCAGGCCAGCACGCTGGCTGCCGAAGCCGCCGGCATTGCGGTGGCGGGCGGCGAGTCCGTCGGCCGCATGCGCCAGACCATGAGCGAGATCGAGGCCGATTCCCGCCGGATCGTCGATATCATCGCCGTGATCGACGGCATTGCGTTCCAGACCAATATCCTGGCGCTCAATGCGGCCGTCGAGGCTGCCCGCGCCGGCGAGGCTGGGCGAGGCTTCGCGGTGGTGGCGGGCGAGGTACGCACGCTGGCCCAGCGCGCCGCCAATTCGGCGAAGGAAATCCGCACGCTGATTTCGCAGTCGGCAGGCCGTGTTGCCGATGGCACGGCCCTGGCCGTCGATACCGCCGCCACCATGAGCGAAGTGGTGACGGCGGTGCAGCGCGTGACGACGATGATGGACGAGATCAGCCGCGCGTCGCACGAGCAGAGCGGCGGCATTGCGCAGGTCAATCAGGCGGTCACCCAGATGGACCAGGTCACCCAGCAGAACGCGGCGCTGGTGGAAGAGGCCGCGGCGGCAGCCAGGGCCCTGCAGGAACAGGCCGAGCGCATGGAGCAGACGGTGAGCGTGTTCCGGCTCGCGGCATAGATCGCGTAAAACGCATAAAACGGAAGCCCCGGAATCAAAGCGCCCGCTTCGCAGCGGGCGCCTCTTTCCGGGCCGGCTTGGCCGGCTTTACCAGCCGTTGAAACCGCCGGCGCCGGTGACGGCGGCATCCACGTCCTGGCGCTGGACGCGGATGTTGTTTTCCACTTCCGTCACGCCGAACGTGTTGTCGGCCAGATCCTCGATATCGTATTTCTGGCCGCGCGTCTGCACCGTACCGCCAAGCGTGACCTTGCCCTTGTCGACGTCGACCGACACTTCGCGCACGTCGATGCCGGTGGTAAAGGTCAGCCGTTCACAGATCTCGTCGCGGATACGCTCGTCGGTGCGCGTGTAGCCGCGCGGGCCGGTGCGCTTTTCCATGGCGCCGGGGCCGAACCAGTCGCTGACGGCCTGACCGATGCGGTGGCCCAGGTTGTAGAGCGCGCCATGCTCCGCTTCGTGGTCGTCGTCATGGTCCCGCCGCGCATCGCGCCAGCGTCCGCCGGCGTCGCGTCCGGATTGGGAATAACCGCGCTGCTGTGCATCGCTGCCGCCGCCCATGTAGTCGCGCCCGTAGCGTTGTGCGTGGTAGTCGGGACGGCTTTCGCCCCACTCGTCGCGCGGCTCCGTCCAGTAGCGGGTATCGCTGCGCAGGTCGTTGAAGTAGGCGGTGTGGCCGCTGCCCTGACCGCTGTGCTGGCCGCCGCTCTGGCCCCGATATGCCGGGGCGCGCTGCTCTGCCGTGCGCAGCCAGGCCTGGTCGGCATTGCCGAAGCCGCGTTCGTCGCGCCGTTCGCCCGAACCCCGGCCACCTCGGCCGCCCTGGCCCGGCTGGCTGCGCTGCCAGGGGGCACCGCGACCGCGGTCGTCGTCTTCGTCATTGCCATAGTTGCCGCCGGAGCCATACTGGCCAAACTCGCCCTGCCGGCGGTGCACGCCATAGTCGGCGCGCCTGTGCTCATCGCCCAGATCGCCGTAATCGCCATATTCGCTGGCGTACTGGCGGCTGCGGTATTGCTCTCGCTGGCGCCAGTCCTGGTCGTCTTCCGGGGACTCGCCATAACCGCCGTTCAGTCCGTATTGCAGATCGCTGCCGTGATCCTCCCGGCCGCGATAGCCCGAGGGTGCCGGACCGCCTTCGCTTAGCTGCCCCGGCGTCAGCCGCTGGCGGCGCCGCGCGTCGTCCCAGTTGTCACCGAACGATTCGGGCTGCCAGTCCTGATCCTGCCAGCGTGAGCCGCGGCCATCGTCCCAGGGATCGCCCAGGTCGTCGTCGCGATGGTTTTCATCGGCTCGCCAGGGGGTGTTCCGGCGATTGCGCTCGCTGTGGTAGTCGCCCATATTGCGCTCCTGAAGGTTGCGGGATCGCCACGCGTGCAATGCGACGTGCCGCATCGCACCGTTGGCCATTCGTACAATCTGGCAAGTTCCGTACCGTGGCGACGACGCCTTGCATGGACTGGCATGGCGGGCGGCCGGGCGCTCGGGAAACCACCCCGTTCCATGCAACCCTTGCGACGCTGCGTGTAAAGACTGCACGCCCGCGCCGGGTGCTTTTTGGCTCACTGCGGGTTCACGCGGCGGATGTTCGTGGCCGGCGGCGAAACGTTCGTGGCGGGCGAAGCGGGGGCCGGCGGCACAGGCACAGGATCGCCAGGCACCGCATGGGGTTCGCGCACCGGCGCAATGCCTTCCACCGCGTGGAACGGATGGCTGTTCGCGTAGTCCGTGGCCACCGCTTCCAGAAAATTCGTGGGACGCGGCGCGGCGGGCGCGGGTAATGCCTTGTCCGCATGGGCGGCCGTGTGGAAGCAGAGCAGCAGGACACGCAGCAGCAGGATAACGTCGCGGATCCGGTAGCGGATGAAGTGGGCTTGGCGGGGGGGAGGAGGCGCGACGACGCCCGGCCGCAACTGTGGCGGAATCAACATGGCAGTTCTCCGGGAAAGGAGCAATACGCTCCGGATCAGGGTCGAGACGCGGCGCCGCGCTCGATGCGTCTGATTGCAGGGAACATGCCACCGCCAAATGCCGGCCGGGCGCCTGGCGCCCGTCACATTCGGCGGATAAAACTAGGCAAACTGCTATGTCATTCCAACACCTGACATCGCGATGCGTTGGGGAAAGGCCAACTACCAGGCTGCCGGCGCGTCAGATCCAGACGTCGTTCTGCGCCGTGCGGTCGCCGCCCTGGTCGCCAGTGTTGACCACACCGCGCGGCTCGATCAGCAGCATGCGGACTTCCGCCTCCGCGACCGGCCTGTGTTCGACGCCTTTGGGTACTACGTACATTTCGCCCGCATTGACGATCACGTGGCCATCGCGAAAGTCGAGACGCAACTGGCCGTCGAGCACGATGAACGTCTCATCGGTATCGGCATGCTGGTGCCAGATGAACTCACCCTCGATCCTGACGATCTTGAACTGGTAGTCGTTCATTTCGGCAATGACGCGCGGCTGCCAGTGGTCGGTGAACAGGCTCAGCTTCTGGGTGAAATTGACCGCGCTGGCAGCGCGATGGGTAGGGACTGCGACTGGCGATGGCTGCATGACAAGGCTCCTTGCGGCGTATGAGACAGGCGGCCGAGTCTGCGCCAGTGTCGGCGCACGGTCTTATACGATCGTGCAGGCTCAGATCGCGGCGCCCCGCAACGCGCGCAGCCAGCGGCCCGGCGAATGCCCGAAGGCGCGCGTGAAATGGCGGGTCATATGGCTCTGGTCGGTGAACCCCGCGCAGACGGCGGCGTCGGCCAGCGATTGTCCGGCTGCTGCCAGCCGCCTCACCATGTCCAGCCTGCGCATCACCAGATAGCGATGCGGACTGGTGCCATAGAGCACCCGGAAGTCGCGCGACAGGCTCCAGCGGTCGCGGCCAGTGGCCTGCTCCAGTTCGTCGAGTGTCACCGGACGCTCCAGGTTGTCCTGCAGGCATGTCCGGGCCAGTTCGGCGGCGCGGTAGTCCACCGCCTGTCGTCCGCGCGCCGCCCCGGCCGCTGCTGACAGCGCGTGCGCAAGGTCGAAGATCGCGTCGTCCTCTTCCAGCGGGTCCAGGGGGCTGTTCATGGCCTGCAGCAAGGTGCCGGCCGCCGCAAACAGCCGCGGATCGTCGGAACGGCCACCGGCCACGAATGGCAGCGGTCTGCCGCCCAGCACGCGCTGGATCAGCGCAGGCTCGATGTAGAGCATGCGGTAGTGGAATCCCGCGTCGGTGCCGGCATGGCCATCGTGCGGCTCGTCCGGATGCAGCACGATGGTGCCACCCGGCTGGCTATGAACCATGCCCCGTCGATAGGAAAAGCTCTGAACGCCGGCCAGCGTGCAGCCGATGGCATAGGTGTCATGGCGGTGCATGTCATAGCCATGGCCGCCGAAGAATGCCTCGATGCGTTCCATCTGGCGCGCGGACGCGTCGCGTTGCACCCAGTCGCGCTTGCCCGGCAGCGCAATGCTGGCGTCAGTGGACGCCGCCATGCGTGGTCGATTGGTCATGGGTGTGGGGGTGGGCATGCGGAGCGCCGGCCGGGGGCAGGCCGATGTCGGCGCTGCAGCTGGGGTTTTCGGCATCGTGCGCGTGCGGTTCCAGCGCGCCGGGCACCCGGCGGCTCGACAGGCCGTCGGCGCGCAGCCAGGCCAGCGTCGCCGCGGCCGCACGATCGATCAGCTCGCCGCATCGGCTGTAGTCGTACGGCGAGACATCGAGCGGACACAGCGGCGGCACCACGGCAATGTGGGCATGCTCGCCCCAGCGTTCCAGGTCATGCACCAGTTGCCGCGCCACCAGCAGCGACAGCGCATTGAACGCATGTTCGATCGCGCCCTTGGGCGGACGTCGCTCGGCGCATGCAAAGCCCGCTGGCAGCACGATGATGCGCGTGGCGCCAAGCCGGATGGCCGTGGACACGGGCGTATTGTTCGCCACGCCGCCGTCGATCAGCTTCTGGCCGTTGATTTCCACGGGCGGGAAGACGCCCGGGATGGCCGCGCTGGCCAGCACGGCCTGGACGATATTGCCCGACGACAGCAGGACTTCCGCCCCACTATGCATGTCGGTGGCGACGATGTGCAGCGGCAGGGCCGCGTCCTCCACGCGTGCGTCCCCCAGATGGCGCTTGAGCAGGCGCTTCAGTGCCATCGACTCCACCAGATGGCCGCGATTGCCAATGATCATCCCAAGCATGCTGCGCCATGACCACGGCAGCACCTCGGCCCGCGTGATGCTGCGCCACAGGCCTTCCAGCTTCGAAATGCCATCGGGGTGAGGGTTGCTGGCGAAGTAGGCGCCGTTGATGGCACCGGCAGAGGCACCGATGACCAGATCTGGCGCGATGCCCCAGCTCACCAGCTCGCGGAGCATGCCGACTTCGATGGCGCCCAAACTGCCGCCGCCGGCGAACACGAATGCAGTCTTTTCCATGGTCTTCAGGGTCTGGGCAGCCTCGCCCGTCGGGGTTTGAACAGATTGTGGTGTGGAGAGGATAGGCCACTTCCGGTCCGGCAAAAAGGGCCGGCAGGGTGGAAATGACCCGTCAGGCCACCAGTGGCTCGAGTTGCTGCCGGATTTCCGGCACCAGTCGCGTGGCGCTGCGCGCCAGGTTCACCTGCATCGTGACTTCGGCCACATCCACCAGCGCGGGGTCCAGGTCATAGCTGCCGCGCTGCGCCAGCCAGCGCAGCACGTCCGCCAGGTGCCAGACCGACGCGGACCCTTCGTGCACCGGCAGCGGAAACGACGCGGGGTAGCTGGTCATCAGCTTGCGCATGTTCTGCCGCGAGACCCCGACAGCCTCGGCCACATCGGTCAGGCCGACCAGGTCGGGCGTGGCCTCGATCAGCCGCGCATGCGGCGCGGCGCGGCGCACATCGGCCAGGGCGCTGACGATGGCGCCATGGGCCGTGTCAGCCTCGCGCGCGAACATCAGCGCGATGCGTCCCGGCATGCCGATGCCGACCAGCGCATCGTCACAGCCGCTGGCCCCAAGGCGCTCCACCACGTCGTCGTGGTCGTTGTCCGAATCGGGGAGCTGGTATTTCAGCGTGAAGTTGTATTCCATGTTGTCCTGTCAGTGCGAGACACCAGGGGGCGCTTTGCGGTCTTGATGGATGGCGCAGTGGTCCACCACGCGACGCAGGAACCGGGCATGCAGTTCCGGGTTGCGCGGCGTACTCCAGATCGACACGATGCAGAATTCCCCGCAGCGGCAGGCGGCGCAGTGATAGGGGCAGTACAGCTTGCCCCAGGCATGCGATCCGCCCAGCTTGCAACGCCAGAATTCGCCCTCGGCGTACTGGACTGCGGCTTCGATTTCCTTTCTTGGATGTTTATCCCGACCCATCAGGCCTCCCACGATATGCGGCAGCTCGCGAGTTGTCAACTGACAATCTGCGAGGCGGTTGACGAAAAGCAGTGGGAGAGACCCTATCAGGGCGCGCTGGAAAAATGGCGATTTGGACACAAAAGACACAAACTCGCACGAACATGTGTCGGCGAGCGTCCGGGCCACGGACTGGAAATCCAACGGAAGGGTGGCGACGACGCCTTGGAACCGGCCGCCGCGAGCGCGTGGCCTGAAGCGCCATCGGACCCGCAACACATGCTGCGGGTCCGGAGGGGGGCTGCTGGCGCGGAGGAGTTGGTCAGGCCGCCAGCGGTTCGTTTGCCGGCTTGCCCGCGGCCGTCAGCATGGTGCCGTGGTCGCGGTAGTGGGTGTGCCAGGCAAACGCTTCTTCCAGCACATGGGGCGTCTGCCCGCCGCGCAGGCAGGCCCGGCGGTAGTAGTCGAGCAGGCCGTCGCGGTAGGCCGGATCGGTGCAGTTGTTGATGACCTGCAGCGCACGCTCTCGCGGCGCCAGGCCGCGCAAGTCAGCCAGGCCATGCTCGGTGACGAGGACGTCAACGTCGTGCTCGCTGTTGTCCACGTGCGTCACCATCGGCACGATGCTGGAAATCTTGCCGTCCTTGGCCACCGACTTGGTGACGAAGACCGACAAATACGCATTGCGCGCGAAGTCGCCCGAGCCGCCGATGCCGTTCATCATGTGCGTGCCGCCCACGTGCGTGGAGTTGACGTTGCCGTAGATGTCGCATTCCAGCGCCGTGTTGATGGTGATCAGGCCCAGGCGGCGCAGCACCTCGGGATGGTTGCTGATCTCCTGCGGACGCAATACGAGCTTGCTCTTGTAGTGCTCGATGTTGTCCAGCACGCGGCGATACACCGGCGCGGACAGCGTCATCGACGCCGCCGAGGCAACGCGCATCTTGCCGGCGTCGATCAGCGCGATGGTGCTGTCCTGCAGCACCTCGGAATACATCGTCAGATCATGGAATGGCGAATCGGCCAGGCCGTGCAGCACCGCGTTGGCGATGGTGCCGATGCCGGCCTGCAACGGCTGCAGGGTCGGCGACAGGCGGCCCGCGCGCACTTCGCGCTCCAGCAGCGCATTCAGGTGGCCGGCAATCTGGCTCGTCTCGGCATCGGGCGGCAGCGCGTTCGACGGGCTGTCGTCGGCTTGCGTGATGACGATGGCCGCGATGCGCGACGGGTCGACGGGGATGTAGGGCAGGCCGATGCGCTGCTCCACGGCAATCAGCGGGATCGGCTGGCGATACGGCCGCTGCACGGGGAACGCGATGTCGTGCAGGCCTTCCAGCCCGCTCGGCATGCTCAGGTTCAGCTCGATGATGACCTGCTTCGCCATCTTGGCGAAGCTGGCCGAGTTGCCGACTGAGGTGGTAGGCACGATGCCGCCCGATTCCGTAATGGCGGTGGCCTCGATGACCGCGATGTCGACCGGGCCGATCTGGCCGCTGCGCAGCAGTTCCGCGGTCTCGCCCAGATGCTGGTCGATGAACATGACCTCGCCGCCGTTGATCTTGCGGCGCAGCGTGGCGTCGGACTGGAACGGCAGGCGGCGCGCCAGCACGTTGCTGTCGGCCAGGATCTTGTCGGTGTCGTGCCCCAGCGAGGCGCCGGTGATCAGCGTGATCTGGAGCGGATCGGTGGCGGCGCGGCGTGCCAGCGCGACGGGAACGGCCTTGCAGTCGCCGGCGCGCGTGAATCCGCTCATGCCGACGGTCATGCCGTCCCGGATCAGGCCTGCGGCTTCATCGGCCGACATGATCCTGTCCTGGAGGGTGGCCAGGCGAATGCGATCGCGGTACATCTAGTCTCCTTGCTGGGGGCTGTCTGATCTGCCGCCAGGGGCCTCGTGGGTCCATGACGGACGGTGCGTCTTGGAGGCGCGCAGCACAGTGTAGCGACCGCTTAATATTCTCACCATGATTTAAAGCTCTGGAATTCAGTCGGATTTTTCATAGTCATGCAGGTGGCACGCCGCCGGCGTAGCGTGTGGCAAGGAGAGGGCGGCGAGAACCATACATGGAGCCTTGCCGTGGCTTCATGATCCTGCGCAAGAGTGGTGCATGCCGAACCATTTACGGGGGCGCGAACATCGCGGCTGTGTTTCCGCGCTGGCGGGGCTACTATCCATTCCAGCGCGGCCGGCATGCCCGGCCAGGCAGTCTTCGCAGTCTTCGATCGATGCATCACGCGCCGGCGTCGCCGGCCGCTTCACAGCAACGGGGGAAAGCATGGAGATGACCCAGGCGACGTCGGAACTCGACGCCCATCCTGACACCGATGACGCACCGGCTGCGCAACCAACGGTGACCGAGCTCGAGGCGCCGTTCTCGAACCTGGAAACGCGCCGGCACCAGATGTTCCCCACCCTGACGCAAGCCGAGATCGACCGTATCCGGCGCTTTGGCGAGGTCCACACATGGCGGGCCGGCGAACTGATCTTCCAGGTAGGCGATGCGGGTCGCGGCATGCACGTGGTGCTGGCCGGGCGCGTGCGGATCGACCGCCGTGACGGGTTAGGCCACCGTACGCCGATTACGGAGGAAGGCCCGGGCCAGTTCCTGGCCGAAGTCGGACAGTTGACCGGCAAGCCGGCGCTGGTGGATGCGGTGGCGCTGGAGGATGTGACCATCCTGGTGGTCCCGCCGCCCAGCCTGCGGGCGCTGCTGGTGGCCGAGGCCGACCTGGGTGAGCGCATCATGCGCGCGCTGATCCTGCGTCGGGTGGGACTGATCGAGCAGGGGGGCGGGCCGGTGCTGGTCGGCAAGGGCACCGAGCCGTTGCTGCTGGCATTGCAGGCGTTCCTGCGCCGCAACGGCCATCCGCACCGGGTCATCGACATCGAGACCGATACCGATTCCACCTGCCTGCTCGACATCAGCAAGGCGCCCCAGAGCGATTTTCCGATGGTGATCTGCCCCGACGGCAGCGTGCTGCGCGCGCCGGACGAAGGCCAGCTTGCCAGTTGCCTGGGGCTGGTGCCCGAATTCGATCCGGACCATGTCTATGACGTGATCGTGGTCGGGGCCGGTCCGGCCGGGCTGGCGACGGCCGTCTATGCCGCGTCCGAGGGGCTGTCGGTGGCCGTGCTCGATTGCCGGTCGCCCGGCGGCCAGGCCGGCGCCAGTGCCCGCATCGAAAACTATCTGGGCTTTCCGACCGGCATTTCCGGCCAGGCGCTGGCCGGCCGCGCGTTCGTGCAGGCGCTCAAGTTCGGCGCCCACGTCGCCATTCCGCTAGAAGCCAAGGCACTGCATTGTGGTGAAAATCCGATTGAACTCGAGCTGCAGGATGGCCGCCGCATTCCCACGCGCACCGTGGTGATCGCCAGCGGCGCGCAATACCGGCGTGCCCAGATCGACTCGCTGGAACGCTACGAGGGACGCGGCGTGTACTACTGGGCGTCGCCAGTGGAGGCCAAGCTCTGCAAGGACGAACACGCGATGCTGGTGGGCGGCGGCAATTCGGCTGGCCAGGCGGCGGTGTTCCTGGCGTCGCACGCGGCCGAAGTGCACATGCTGGTGCGCGGCGAAGGGCTGGAGGCCACCATGTCGCGCTATCTGATCGACCGGCTCAATGGCCTGCCGAACGTGCATCTGCACACCCATGCGCAAATCACGGCGATGGAGGGCGATGGCTGGCTTTCCACGGTCCGGTACAAGGAGCGCGCCAAAGGGCCGGAATGCGTGGCCGTGCCGATGCGCCACGTGTTCCTGTTCATCGGCGCCGCGCCCAACACCGAGTGGCTGCGGTCGTGCCATGTGGAGACCGACAACAAGGGCTTCATCCTGACCGGCTACGACGCGCATCACTCCTGTACCGAACGGGCCGACTACACGCTCGAAACCAGCGTGCCCGGCGTGTTCGCGATTGGCGATGTCCGGTCGGGCTCCACCAAGCGCGTGGCCGCGGCGGTGGGCGAGGGCGCGGCCGTGGTGGCGCAGATCCACCACTACCTGGCCACGCTGGAACATGCCCGGGTCTGATTGCAACGATGTCCGATTCGTGAGTTGTGGGCATCAATGTCGTTCTGAACACGATAACCCTGCGCTTTGTTTCATGGTTACACTGCCTGCGCCTTGTCCGAAACCGTGCCGGACAGGGCGATTCGGGTATTCGACCGGGCCCAAGCCCGGCGCACCAACCAGGAGACAGATCATCATGGGTATTTCCTTCGCCAGCCTTGCCAGGCGTGCGGGCATTGCCGTTGCGGCGATGGCTGCCACGCTTGCCGCCGTGCCTTCGTTGGCCGCAGACAGCTTTCCCAACCGTCCCATCCGCCTGATCGTGCCGTTCGCGCCCGGCGGCAGCGTGGACATCGCTGGCCGGCTGATCACCGATGCCTGGGGCAAGCAGCTGGGGCAATCGATCGTGGCCGACAATCGTGCCGGCGCTTCGGGCAATATCGGCATGGACCAGCTGGCCAAGTCAAAGCCCGACGGCTACACGCTGGCCATCAACAACGTGGCCCTGGCGGTCAATCCGTCGCTATTCGCCAAATTGCCATTCGATACGGCCAGGGATTTTGCGTCGGTCGGCACCATGGGCACGTCGCAGCACGTGCTGGTGGTCAACAACGCGCTGCCGGTGAAGAACGTCAAGGAACTGGTGGCCTTGGCCCGCGCGCAGCCTGGCAAGCTGAGCTTCGGATCGGCCGGGTCGGGCAGCACGTTCCATATGGCGGCCGAACTGTTCAAGACCGAGTCCGGCACCGACATCCTGCATGTGCCCTACAAAGGCGGTGGCCCTGCCCTGGTCGATACGATTGCCGGCCAGGTGCAGATGAGCTTCCCGGTGCTGTCCGCGGCGCTGCCGCACGTGCAGGCCGGCAAGCTGCGCGCGCTGGCCGTGACCGGGCCCAGGCGTTCGCCGCTGATGCCCGAAGTGCCCACCATGGCCGAAGCCGGCCTGCCGAACTACGCGTTCGAGACGTGGTTCATCGTCAGCGCGCCGGCCGGTACGCCCAAAGACGTGCTGGCAAAGCTGAACCAGACGCTCAATGCGGCATTGGCCCAGCCCGAACTCAAGGCGCGGCTGCTCAAGGAAGGGTTCGAGCCGCTGACGATGAGCCCGGCCCAGGCCGATGCCATGCTGCGCAAGGAAATGGTTCGCTGGGCCGCACAGATCAAGCAGGCCGGCATCACGCCCGAGTAACGCCTGGGTAACGCGCCCGGCGGAGCCCATCGCGGGGTCGCCGGTCCGCCAGATCAAAGCGCCCGATTGGCGGACCGCCGGCTGGCTCAGGCCGCCATCGCCGGCATTGGCGCGCCGTTGGCCGGCATCGCGTACATCAGCGGCGCCGCGCCGGCCTGGATGCGTGCGCGCTGTGCCTCGGTGGTCATCTCCTCCAGCAGCCTGGAGAAGCGCGGTTCGAACATGCCGGTCACGATGTACGTCCAGCGGTACGCCTTGAGGATCACCGCCTCCACGTCCGGCGCATGCGGGGCATCCTGCGCGCCGCGGATCACGCGCATGAAGTAGGCCGCATCGGCGTGGGCCTGTGCCTGCAGGATCGCGTCGAAGCCGCCCACGATCGCCAGCATGTCGTCGATCGCCGCATCGCGCTCGGCGTCGCTGACGCGGGCGTTCTCGCGGATCCACTCCAGTTCGTCCAGGATCGCGTGCTGCGATTCCTCGCGCCAGTGGTACAGGAACACGTCCTTGAACAGCTCGGATACGTCCGGCGCCGTGCCGATGCTGGCGCGATAGTGCGCCTGCGAGAACAGTTCGAGCTGGCAGATCACGGCCAGCACGGCCCAGGTGCGCTTGCCGAGCACGAACGCGGCCACGTCGTTGGGCTGGGCGTCGAAGCGATAGCCTTCGGGCATGTCCTGCGCGGCCAGCCGTTCGATGCGGCGGAACAGTTCCTGGTGCTTCAGTTCCTCGTCGGAAAAGCGGATCAGGGCCTCCAGCGCGACCTGGTCGCCCAGCGCATGTTGCCCGGTCAACTCCAGCACCTTGGCGCTGACAAAGCGCTCCACCAGCCCGAACATGTTGGCGTAGGTGCGGCCTTGCACCTGGCTCAGGAATCGCTGCTCGGCGGCACTCAGGAAGGGCAGTTCGTCGACGAGCGACAGGCCGTCGGGCATGAACTTGTGCGAAAGGTCGAACGTGCGGCCGCGAATCACGTCCTGGTCGATGTCCCAGCGGATGCGGCGTGAAGCGGCGATGCAGCGGGCGTAGCGTTCTGTGTCGGCGGAAAGGGATACAGCTTGCATTGCGAAACTCCTTGATACGTGAAATCCGTCCCATGGAGGACGTGGGGCGGATACTCGGACGTTTTGGGGTGTCGCGCGTGAGGCCGGTGTCCCGACTGCAATCGTTTTCATCGGAATCGGCACCGGAAAGCGGGACGTGCGTCCTTGGCGCGGGTTTACTCGGGGAATTACGATAGGACTACCCGCCATGCCATGCTGGAGGCGGCCTCCAGACCGCCGCTGTGCGTCACCGGCCCGGTCCGTTTGCCTGCACGGGACCGAAGTCCCACGGGCGGGCACCGGGTTTTCCCCCGAAGCGGGCAAAAACCGGGACACCGGTCACGTACACGCTCGCCAGCGATTTCCGACAATGACTCCACGGATCGGCCAATGCCATTCCGGCCCACAGCCCTCCGTGCTGTTCTTCTGATTGGAGTTCGAAAGTTTGGAGTCGTCGAGATGTGTACGAAAGTTGCCAAGACCCTGCTTGCCGTTTCAGCCGTTTCCGCATTGACCATCGGCATTACCCAGACCGCCCACGCCGCGTGGAGCGAAGTTTTCGTTCCGTCGAATGGATCGACGCTGCACGCCAGCAAGTCATCGTGCCTGCGTGGCACGTTCGATCCCTATGCGGATGGCGCGCGAATGGGCCCGCGTGATGCCTTCAGCGATGGCGGCAACCGCATTGGTCCGCGCGACGCGTACACCGACGGCGCGCGCAGCGTCGGCGCCCAGGGAGACTGCGCGATGCGCGCGGCCTGACGTGCGCTAGCGCGCTGCGCCCGGCCGCGGCAGACCACCTGCCGCAGTGCCGGGCCTTTCAACTTCCGTCGCGGGACACCGCCCCTGGTGTACGGCATCCGGCGCACCCTCCATGCACCGCGTCTGGCCTTCCGCACATTGCGGGGCCGGCAGTCGGTCTTGATGTCGGCGCGCTGGAGATCGTTGTCTAAGATAGGTGAGTCGCCCGGCTCGGCCGGACGCGGTAAGCCGTTGCCGGGCGTTGCACGGCGGCGCGCCGCGTCTGCCGTATCCTGCCCCGTGCGCGACCCGCCCATGCCGATGCTCAAGCAGCAGATTCGCCTATGCACCAGCCCGGACCGTGTACGCCTGGCGTACGCCATCACGGGCAGCGGGCCGCCGCTGGTAAAGGCCGCCAACTGGATGAGCCACCTCGAGTTCGACGTTGGCAGCCCGGTGTGGAGCCATATGCTGTGCGCGCTGTCCGAGCAGCACACGCTGATCCGCTATGACGAGCGCGGCTGCGGCCTTTCCGATCGCCACGTGGAAGACCTGTCGTTCGACGCCTGGCTGCGCGACCTGGAAACCATCGTCGATGCCATGGCCGTTGAGCCGTTTGCGTTGCTGGGCATCTCGCAGGGGGCGTCGATCGCCGTGGCCTATGCCGTGGCGCATCCCGAGCGCGTCAGCCATCTGGTGCTGCACGGCGGCTACGCGCGGGGGCGGCTCAAGCGCAACCAGGGCGACGCCATGCGCGAAGAGGCCGATCTGATGATCCGGCTGGCCGAGATCGGCTGGGGTCAGGAAAATCCGGCGTTCCGGCAGTTCTTCACCACACAGTTCATTCCGGGCGGCACCGCCGAGCAGCACCGCTGGTTCAATGAACTGGAGCGTGTGTCCACGTCGCCGGTCAATGCCGCGCGCTTCATGCGCGTCTTTAACGAGATCGATGTAGTGGACCTGCTGCCGCGAGTCAGCTGCCCGACGCTGGTGATGCATGCCGTGCGCGATGCGCGCGTGCCGTTCGACGAAGGGCGGCTGATCGCCAGCATGATTCCCAACGCCCGCTTCGTGCCGCTTGACAGCGGGAACCACCTGCTGCTGGAAACCGAGCCGGCGTGGGACCGCTGGATCGAGGAAGTGCGCGCCTTCCTGCCGGCGCCTGCACCGTCCACCGACCCGGCGTTCGGCGCCCTGACGCGGCGCGAGCGCGACATCGTCGTGTTGATCGCGCAGGGCCGCGACAACGCGCAGATCGCCGCCCACCTGGGGCTGTGCGAAAAAACCGTGCGTAACCACATCACCAGCATTTTCTCGAAACTCGAGGTCGAGAATCGCTCGCAGGCGATTGTCCTGGCGCGCGAATCGGGGTTTGACCGGCAGCGTGTCTAGCGGCCCCCGATCGCGCACGAGCCGGGCGCTGCGACGAATTGCCGCTTGACATACAGGTCTGTCTATTCAACACTATGAGACAGATCTGTCTACATATGGATCCGATTGATTTCCAGGTTTTTCCGATTCCCAAGGAGCCTTCCCATGTCGAGCCAACCCGAAGTTCGTCCACCCCTGCCGCCGTTCACGCTGGAGACCGCCGCCGCCAAGGTGCGCGCGGCCGAAGACGGCTGGAACACGCGTGACCCCGATCGCGTGGCGCTGGCCTATACGGTCGACAGCGCCTGGCGCAACCGTGCCGAATTCGTAAACGGACGCGACGATATCGTGGCTTTCCTGACGCGCAAATGGCAGAAGGAACTCGACTATCGGCTGATCAAGGAGCTCTGGGCGCACGACGGCAACCGCATCGCGGTGCGCTTTGCGTACGAGTGGCACGACGACTCGGGCAACTGGTTCCGGTCGTACGGTAACGAGAACTGGGAATTCGACGAAAACGGCCTGATGCGCCGCCGGTTCGCGTGCATCAACGACGCACCGATCCGCGAGGCGGACCGCAAGTACCACTGGCCGCTGGGCCGCCGGCCCGATGATCATCCGGGCCTGAGCGATCTGGGCTTCTGAGGTGCCGCCGACCGGGAGCGCGCGGTGGTTGCCCTCTCCCGCCAGCGGGAGAGGGCGCCTTGCATCACGGCTTCATTGCATCACTGCATCTTCTGCAGGTTGCCCACGCGCACCAGCATCTCCGTGAACATCTGCATGTCCAGGTTCAGGTCGGAGACTTCCTTGTACTCCTTGGCGTTGTGCGCGGTGTACTTCTTGCCGGGCATGGCCGGGCCGAAGTTGATCGCGTTCGGCATGAGCTTGGCCGTCGTGCTGCCGGCCGTGGGCACCGGCCTGGCTTCGAGCCCGGTGGTGTCGCCGTAGATGTTCAGCAGCGTTGACAGCCACGCGCCCTTGGGGTCGCGGGCCATCCAGTCGCCCTGTTCGTGCTGGATCTCCAGCGCGGTGTGCGTCTGCGCAGCCCAGGCCTGGATGCGCTCGGCGATCTTCGCGCGCAGGGCGTCGGGCGTGGACCCGCGCGGCATGCGCACATTGGCCGTGACCTCGAGCTTGCCGTTGCGCTCGCGGATCAGCGTTGGCGACATCGTCAGCGGGCCCATGAAGTCGTCGCGATAGCCCACATCCATCTTCTCGCCCAGGTAGCCGGTGCCGTACAGGTCCGTCAGGTAGCGCGTGGCGCGTGCGTACTGGTTGTCCGCGAATGGCACGCCCGACGCCTGCAGGAACATCGCCAGGCGCGGTACGGGGTTCACGCCTTCTTCGGGGCGCGAGCCGTGGGCCGACGAGCCAGTGACCTTCACGTCGATGGCGTCGCCGCTGCGTGCGATGTCGATCGTGAACTTGCCCTGCGCGGCCTGCTGGGCGATGAACGCCGCCCGCGCCTGCTCAAGCGTGGCGGCCACGGCGTTCAGGTCGCCGCCGGTAATACGCGCGGTGGCCGTCTGCGGAATCGCGTTTGCCGATGCGGCGCCGGCCATCGCGACGATGGCCGCCTGCTTGCCATCGGCGGGCTGGTCCGGAAAGCGCACGGTCAGCGCGCCAGAGCCCTTTTCGGCCACCACGGCCGGGTACTTGCTGTCGAGCACGATGTTGTACTCGGGCAGGGCGGTCTTGTCGCGGTAGTACTTCATGCCGTCGCCGCCGGTTTCCTCGGTGGTCTCGATCATCAGGCGGATCGTGCGCGCCAGCGGCACGCCGCTTTCGCGCACGGTCTTCATGGCGAAGAGCGCCGCCGCAATCGATCCCTTGTCGTCGATGGTGCCGCGGCCGTAGAGGTAATCGCCCACGCGCGTGACCTGGAACGGATCGAGCTTCGTGCCGTCGTCGAGCACCCATTCGTCCGCCACCACGGGCACCACGTCGGCGTGCGTAAGGATGCCGAACGTCTCCTTGCCCTGGCCCGGCAGCGTCACCTCGAACACGCGGTTGTCCACGTTGCGGAACTGCAGGCCGAAGTCGTTCGCCATGCGCTCGACGAGCTTGCCGAACGCGACGATGGCAGGGTTTTCGTGCTGCGGCACCTTGTCGTCGCGCACGGTGCGCAGCGCCACCATTTCGGTGATGCTGTCCAGCACCGCCTGCTGGTTGTGCACGCGGTTGTAGACGCCCAGCAGGCGCCCGATGTTGACCAGGTCGTCGCCCTTGAGCGGCCGCCTGGCCCGGTAGGCGCGCACCGAAGCAGCGAGCTTCGGATCGGCCTTGACGGCAGTGTCCAGGAACGCGCCGAAGCTGGCGGGCGGGGTGGCCGTGGCGCTGGCCACCAGCTGGTCGAGTTCCGGTTTGGCCAGCGTGGCCGCCGTGGCGCTGGTGGCGCTCGTGGCGCCGAGGGCGAACAGGGTGGCGGCCAGCAGGGTCGCGGCGGGTAGCCGGATGGGCAGGCGAGTCATGGAGCGGTTGTCCCTTCATGGTTTTTGTGTGCCCGCATGATAACGACGCCGCTGTGGGAGCGGAAGCATTCCAAACCGTGCTCGATAGTCAAAAGCAATCGGATTCCTACGATTGATCATAGAAATTCTCAATCGGCTCGGTTGAGACAATGAATTTTACGGATCACATTCAGACCGCGACAATCCACTCCATCGCCACAACACGTGGCGCCTAACTCACCCAAGGAGTGATTTCGATGCTGCAATCCCGTGAAGGCCAACGCGTTCCCAATGTGACGTTTCGTGTGCGTGACAACAACGAGTGGAAGGACGTGACCACGGCCGAACTGTTCAACGGCAAGACCGTTGCCGTGTTCTCGCTGCCGGGTGCCTTCACCCCGACGTGTTCGTCGACCCACCTGCCGCGCTACAACGAGCTGGCCCCGGCGTTCCGCGCTGCCGGCGTGGACGCGATCCTGTGTGTGTCGGTCAACGACACCTTCGTGATGAACGAGTGGGCCAAGGACCAGGAGTCCGAGAACATCGTGATGATCCCCGACGGCAACGGCGAGTTCACCGACGGCATGGGCATGCTGGTGGACAAGGCCGACCTGGGCTTTGGCAAGCGCAGCTGGCGCTATTCGATGGTTGTGAAAGACGGCGTGGTGGACAAGATGTTCATCGAGCCGGAAGAACCGGGCGACCCGTTCAAGGTGTCCGATGCCGACACGATGCTGAACTACATCGCGCCGAACGCGAAGCGTCCCGACCAGGTGGTGGTGTTCTCGAAGGTGGGCTGCTCGCATTGCGCAAAGGCCAAGCAACTGCTGCAGGACAAGGGCTACGAGTACATCGACGTGCCGCTGGACAACAAGATCCGCGGCAAGGTGCTGGGCGCCATGTCCGGCGAGATGACCGCGCCGCAGGTGTTCATCAACGGCAAGCTCGTTGGCGGTGCCGCCGCGCTGGAACAGTACCTGGCGGCCGCCTGATCCTCCCGCCCGGGCCCGGCTCCCCCGGCCGGTGTCCTGGGCACCTTTTGTCGCCCCCCGCAACGCCCCCGCAACCTTCCGCCGGCCAGCCGGCGGCGGTGCGGGCCGGCAGTCGCCGGACCCGATGGCATCGCCCTGGCCGCGCCATGGCAGGACGGTGTCATCCCATCCGCCGATTGATGCAAAGCAGACTCACGAACAGGAAACGCACATGAAAACGATTCAGACCGACGTGGCAGTGATTGGCGCAGGAACCGCCGGGCTGGCAGCGTATCGCGCGGCCATCGCCGCGGGCAAGCGTGCCGTGGTCATCGAGGGCGGCGCCTATGGCACCACCTGCGCCCGTGTGGGCTGCATGCCGTCGAAGTTGCTGATCGCGGCGGCCGAGGCGGCCCACGAGGCCCGCCATACCGCCGCATTCGGGGTGCACGTGGACGGGCAGGTCCGCATCGACGGCCGCCAGGTCATGGACCGCGTACGCAGCGAGCGTGACCGCTTCGTGGGCTTTGTGGTGCGCGGCGTCGACAACATTCCCGAGGAAGACCGCCTGCGCGGCTATGCACAGTTCATCGACAACACGGTGCTGCAGGTGGGCGCCAATACCGTGGTGCGGGCCAGCCGCGTGGTGATCGCCACCGGATCGCGTCCGGCCGTGCCGCCGTCGTTCACGGTGTTCGGTGACCGTCTGATCATCAACGACGACGTATTCTCGTGGCAGGACCTGCCTGCCAGCGTGGCCGTGTTCGGCCCCGGCGTGATCGGGCTGGAACTGGGGCAGGCGCTGTCCCGGCTGGGCGTGCGGGTGCGCGTGTTCGGCGTCGGCGGTGGCGTGGGCCCGTTGTCCGATCCCGAAATCCGGGCTTACGCGGCCAGGACGTTCGATGCGGAATTCCCGCTGCTGCCCGATGCCAACGTGACCGATATGCGCCGCGAGGGCGACGAAGCGGTGATCACGTTCCGGGGCGAGGACGGCAAGCCGGTGACCGAGCGTTTTGCGTACGTGCTGGCTGCCACCGGACGTCGGCCGAACGTCGACAACCTGGCGTTGGAAAACACGGCGCTGGCACTGGATGCCCGCGGCGTGCCGGTGTTCGATCCGGTCACGCTGCAGTGTGGCGATGCGGCGGTGTTCATTGCCGGTGACGCCAACAACGTCCTGCCGCTGCTGCACGAGGCGGCCGATGAGGGCCGGATCGCCGGCGAGAACGCCGCGCACTGGCCGAACCTGCGTCCGCTGGCGCGCCGGGCGCCGATTGCCGTGGTGTTCTCCGATCCGCAAATCGCCATGGTGGGCAAGCGCCATGCGGACCTGATCCAGGGTCGCTTCGTGACCGGTGAAGTCAGCTTCGAGGATCAGGGCCGTAGCCGTGTGATGCTGAAGAACCGGGGGCTGATGCACATTTATGCCGACCGGGCCACGGGCCGCTTCCTGGGTGCCGAATGGATCGGCCCGCGCGCCGAGAATATCGCGCATCTGCTGGCCTGGGCGTACCAGCAGAACCTGACAATCTCGCAGATGCTGGCCATGCCGTTCTATCACCCGGTGGTGGAAGAGGGCCTGCGTACCGCGCTGCGCGATGCGGAGGCCAAGCTGACGCAACTGAAGGTGGCAGCCTGAGGCCTGCAGATTGATGACCGAAGGGCGGGTGGCGCAGGCGCGCTGCCCGCCTTTTTTCCTATCCAGCCTGCGCGCGGCGGGCGGCCCGCGCGCCGCGCAGTTCCATCCAGGCATAGGCCGACGTGGCGAATACCATGGGCAGCAGGTAGTACAGCGCGCGGTAGGCGATCAGGGCGGCCACCACGATGTGCTCCGGCGCAACGGGGCGCAGCAGCACCACGAATACGCTTTCCAGCACGCCGATGCCGGCCGGGATGTGCGCCAGCGCGCCCGCCACCGCACCCACCAGCAGGGCGGCCAGCGCCTGGGGCAGGCTGACCGCCTTGGGCAGCAGCAGATCGATGATGCACGCCAGCACGATCCAGTTGGTGATCGACAGCACGTTCTGCAGCAGCGCAAAGCGGAAACCGGGCAACCGGAACACATGCCGGCCGAACCGCACACTGCGCGTCCTGGCCTTGGCGCAGGCCAGCCAGTACAACAGGCCGCACGCCAGCATGGCCGCGCCCACGGCGCGCAGCATCCATGGCGTGATGCCCCACTCCGCCGGCAGCGGCGGGGGTGCCAGCGTCAGCACCGCGCCGGCCAGCAGCATGTAGCCTGTCCAGTTGGTGATGATGGCGATGGTGTAGATGCCGGCCACCTGGGACCCGCTGACATTGGCGCGCGAGTAGAGCCGCAGCCGCATGCCCAGCCCGCCCACCATCGCCCCGACGTTGAGGTTGAAGACATAGGCGATGAAGGCGATCAGCATGACGCGTGGCGTGGACAGGTGATGCCCGGTATAGCGGCGGCCCAGCAGGTCGAACGAGGCATGCAGCGAGAAGCTGACGCAGGCCAGCCCGAGCACCGGCAGCAGCGTTGCGGCGTCGTACTGCTTCAGCGCCTGCAGGACCTGCGCCCAATCGACGCCACTGAGGCTCCGGTAAATCAGGTAGATCACCACCGCCACGAACACCAGCCCCGCCACGCGCTTGACGATGGACCATCGGACATTGCGCCGCAGGCTTCGGCGCAGGTTGGCGGCGGTTGTCATGGGCCGTCCTGCTGCGTCTGACGCACCATTGGCTCTGGCGATTGGGTGTCCGGTACTGGCACCGGCGACACGATTTTCGGCGTGTGCGCCGGCAACCAACCGGCCCATGCCGGAAACTTGCGCAGGAAATGGAAGATCAGCGGCGTGGCGATGCCATGCCACCACGCGCCGCGCGGCGTCGATGGGGCGCCGACCTCGGAGCAGCGCGCGGCCATCAGGTTGCGCAGGTTGTCCCTCAGCGATGCCACGAACGCGGTGTCGCGGATCACAAGGTTGGCTTCGAGGTTCAGCGACAGGCTCAGCGGGTCGAGGTTGCTCGATCCCACGGTGGCCCAATCGTCGTCCACCACGGCCACCTTGCTGTGGTTGGGCCGCTCGCAGTACTCGAAAATGCGCACGCCCGATTCGCGCAGGTGCGCGTACAGCATGTCCACGGTGCGCTTGACCCATAGCATGTCTGGCCGGCCCTGCAGCACCAGGCGCACATCGACGCCCCGCTGCGCGGCGTTGCAGATCGCCTGCAGCAGCCGGTATCCCGGCAGGAAATAGGCATTGGCGATCACGATCTGGTGTCGCGCCGCGCGAATGGCCGTCAGATATTGCTGCTCGATGTTATTGCGGTGTGCCTGGTTGTCGCGTGTGACAAAGAGTACGGAGCCGGGCGCGGCGCGATCGGTGGGGTGCGGCGGGGGCGCCCGCCGGATGGGCGCGCGAAGCTGCCTGGCGGGCCGGTCGCCGCTGGCTTCGCGCATGAATTCGTGAATGATGCGGGCAGCCGGGCCCTGTACCTCGACGGCATAGTCCTGCTTGGCGGACGGGCTGGCCTGCACCAGGTGCTCGACGGACAAGTTGATGCCGCCCACGAAGGCCAGTTCGCCGTCGATGGCGACCAGTTTGCGATGCAGCCGCCGGAAGAGATTGGTCCGCTTGCCCAGCAGCCGGCGCCCCGGCGCGAACACGCGCACCACGACGCCGGCTTCGGCCAGCCTCGCAAGGTAGTCGGGCGACAGGTCGGCCGAGCCGAAGCCGTCCACGGTCATGCCGACCGCGACGCCACGGCGCGCGGCCGCCGCCAGCGCATCGGCGAGCTGCCTCCCGACATCGTCCTCGAACAGGATGAACGTTTCCAGCAGCACGCTATGGCGCGCCGCCCCGATGGCCGCGATCAGGCGCGGGAAGTATTCGTCGCCGTTTTCCAGCAACTGCAGGCGGTTTCCGGTGGTCCATGCGTGCTCCATTTCGGGCATGTAGCACGAAAGGTGCCCGGCGACGGATCGGGGGCAGGCAGCGCGCCAGTGGCCGCGAAGCGTGATGTATTGGATATATTTGGGGCGCGTGGCATGGCCGAATCGAAACGCGATCCCGGGCAGCCGATGTAGGAATTGCCACAGGCCGCCACAGGACGGCCCCCCAATTGCGCCGTAACAGCATCCTGGCGGACCACTTGCTATGCTGAAGTGGATATCCCGACTGACAGACTGGAGGAGGCATCATGTGCCGCTGGCTGGCCTATTCGGGCCGTTCCGTTCCGATGGAGGCAGTCCTGTTTCAGCCCGAGCATTCGCTGATCGACCAGAGCCTGAATTCCCGCCTCGGCCATACCACGACCAATGGCGACGGCTTCGGGGTCGGCTGGTACGGGCGGCATTCCGAGCTGCCGTTCCGCTATCGGTGCCTGCACCCAGCCTGGAGCGACACCAACCTGCGCGAGGCCGCGCGGGCGGTACGGGCGCCGCTGTTTGTGGCACATATACGGGCCGCCACAGGCACGCCGACCCAGGAAACCAACTGTCACCCGTTCCGGTTTGGGCGCTGGCTGTTTGCCCACAACGGGCTCATCCGCGACTACCCGCTGGTGCGGCGGGACCTGATGATGTCCGTGGCGCCGCATCTGTTCCGGTGGATCGAGGGCTCGACCGATTCCGAGGTGATGTTCTTCCTGGCACTGACATTCGGCCTGGAGCGCGATCCGCAGGGGGCGCTCGAGCAGATGGTGGGGCTGATCGAGTCGGTCGGGCATCGCCACGATATCGAGCACCCCATCAACATGACCGTCTGCGTGACCGACGGGCAGCAGATCGTGGCGGCGCGTTATTCGAGCGAACGCGATTCAAGGTCGCTGTTCCACAGTACGTCGTTTCGCCAGTTGCGGGCGCTCTATCCCGATGACCCGCGCATCATCGCTGCCGGGGACGACGCCTTCCTGGTGCTGTCCGAGCCGCTGATCGACGTGCAGGGCGTGTGGGAAGAAATTCCGGAATCGACCATGCTGGTGGCGCGTCGCGGCGATATCCAGCAGCGTTGTTTCACGCCGCGGTTGCCCGACCGGGACGGGGTGGGGTGACTGGACCGAGGCGAGTACGCTGCCTCGGAGACAGACCTGTCTACTATAATGGCAGTGTTTTTCGCTGAAGCCCGTACCTCGCCATGGCCACCCCTTCCGCTCGCGACCGCATTCTCGACACCGCCGCACGCCTGTTTTATCGCGATGGCTACCGTGCCACCGGCATCGACCGCATCATTGCGGAATCGGGCGTGGCCAAAATGTCGTTATATCGGCACTTTGCGTCGAAGAACGATCTGATCTTCGAATATCTGCAGCGCCGGCACGACGTCTGGATGGCGTGGTTTGAAACGGGTGTGCGACGCCGGCTGGCAGCGCGGCCCAATCTGGACGTGATGGCCGATACGCTGGGCGAGTGGTTCGAGGGTGACGATTTTCGCGGCTGCGCCTTTATCAATATGGTGGCGGAATCGGGCGGCGGTGCCGGCGACGATCCCCGGCTACTGGAGCAGGCGGTGTCGCACAAGGCGTCGTTGCAGGGTTTTGTCCGAGGCATCGCCAGGGAACTGGGACTCGATCAGCCGGAGGCGGTCGCCGAAGAGGCGATTATCTGTATCGAAGGGATGATCGTGCGCGCGCAGACCACCCATGACACAGCCGTGGTGCGCGCGGGGCGGCACACGCTTGCCCGATTGCATGCGGCATTTACCGGGTCATGAGGCATGACGCCAGTCCTCGGGGTCAAAACACGTTAGCCACGCCGGAAATACACTTCGGTACCGACCTCGCGCGAGGTTTCGTCATGCACCAAGTCATAAACGGGGCTGAGCATTCTTCTGATGGTTTCGGCATCGCGCAGGCTGTGATGCTCGAGCATGATGACCTGGGTATTTTCGAGATTCAGATGCGACAGAATCTCGACTTCAGATCCCTCGGTGTCGATTTTCACCAGATCGCAGGATGGCAGGCCGCTGGCCGCCACACATTGGACGCGAATGGTCTGGTTTGTCATGCGCGCGCCTTTTGAAAATCCGCCCGTGACAAACATGTCCCCCACGTGAATATCGTCCTCGCCGGCTGTGGCGCGCACTGCGCTGGGAGAAATATGGCACCAGGCGCCATCGACGTTTTCACGCAGCTTTTCCACGTTGAATGGCATGGGTTCATAGCAGAATACGGTGGCCGATGGCCATTCGCGGTGGGCGCGGAGTGCGAATGCGCCAATATTCGCGCCGATATCGAGCACGGTGTGCGGGGTCGTCCGAATCGGGACAACAAAATAGTCGTTGACCTCGTCATGAAGCCATTGCGGAATCGTGCTCATGGTGTCGCGCCCCTATTCTGGACAAGGATGGGAAAAGCAGCGCGAATTATAGGCAAGATTCCTGTGGAAATCGCCATGCGGCGTTTTGGTGAATCCCGTTTTCGTAAAACTGCTATTTGATAATAGAAAATCTACGAAATAATCATCGAAATATCTGACCGTTTTGCTGAAATCAACGGCTGCCGCGTTTATCACGTATCGTAACTTTGCGAAACACTGTTCTTACAGGTAAACCCTGGGATCACGGTAAGATGCCACCCGTGATTGCCGCGTGGCGCCTCCCGGGCCGCAGGCAAGCCTTGGGATGTACGCCTGTGAACGCAGTGAACAACAATCAGCGGCGCACCGAGATCGACCTCATTCGCGGCATCGCGCTGCTCTTCATCGTGGTCGATCATGTCAACGGCAGTGTGCTGGCCGACTACACGATCCGGAATTTCCAGCTTTTCGACGCCGCCGAGGTGTTCGTCTTCCTGGCCGGCTGCTCGGCCGGCGCCGCCTATCTGGCCATGGAAGCGCGCGACGGTGCCAGCGCGGCGCGCAAGCGGCTGCGCCGCCGCAGCTGGGAGATCTACAAGGCATTCGTGCTGACCGGCGTGCTGATGCTGCTGTTCGGCTTTGTGCTGGCGATGTGCAAGATCCCCGCGCCGGCCGTGCGCGCGACCGAGGCGCTCGATTTCATGGCGCAGCCGCTGGCCACGCTGCTGCAGGTCTTCGCGCTGGCGCGCCAGCCGTTCGTGTCCGATGTGCTGCCGATGTACGCCGTGTTCATCGGCATTGCGCCGCTGGCCATCCGCTGGGCGCGCGCGCAGCCGCTGGCGTTTATCTGCGGCAGCGTGGCGCTCTGGATCATGTCGCCTACGCTGCTGCCGCTCTTGCCCAGCAGCGAGCCGCGCGGCTGGAGCTTCAACCCGTTTGCCTGGCAGCTGATGTTCGCCCTGGGTCTGCTGGCGCGGCTGCGTCCCGACTTCGTCCTGCCACAGCAGACCATCGTGCGCCGTGCCTTTACGGCCGGCGCCGTGGTGGTGGCGCTGCTCTGCATGGGCGCCGCCTACCTGTGGATGCGTCCGCACCTGTATGAGTCCTGGCTACCGGCATGGATCCCTACGATGGCGTTCCCGCTGCCCAAGCAGAGCCTGGCCGCGCTGCGCGTGGTCAGCTTCCTGGGTCTGGCATGGCTGGTGTACCTGGCCGTGCGCGCCGGGTGGATCGCGCGGATGGCCCGCTTCATGGGCCCCGTCGTGCAGATCGGCCGCCACAGCCTGTTCTGCTTCGTGCTGGGCGCCGTGGTGTCGGTGGGCATCGAAGGTCTGACCTATGGCTTCGCGGGTGGGCGCCCGACGCGGCCCGTGGCCCTGACGGGCGACCTTATCGCGGTGGCGGTGCTGCTGCTGGTGGGCGGCTGGTATGGCCGCCGCAAGGAAGCCCGGAAGGTCGCGGCCAGGTCGAAGATGGTGTCGGCCTAGGCCCTGTTTCGCTGGCTACGGGCGGGCCTGGCTGCGCACCCAGGCAATGGCGCGCGCCAGTTGCGGCGAGGTATCGCCGGCCCGGTAGCTCATGATCACGGGCGAGATGAAGCCGGGGGCGTCGATGGGCACGTAGCGCACGTCGTCGCGATGCAGCCGCTGCACCGACGCCGGCACCAGCGTGATGCCCAGGCCCGCCGCCACGAGGCCCAGCGCGGTCTGCAGTTCGTTGGCTTCCTGCACCACGCGTGGTTGCAGGCCCTGCGCGCGGAACAGCGACAGCACGTGATCGGCGTAGCTGGGGCGCGGTCGGGCGGGATAGAGGATCAGCGGCTGGCGCGCCAGATCGGCCGCATCGAACGGCGCGGCCGGGGGCGGGGCGGTGACCGGCATGGCGGCGACCAGTGTCTCGGCCATCACCACCTGCTGGACGATGGCCGTGTCGTTGAAGGTGAGCCGGCCGAACGCCAGGTCGATGCGGCCGGACTTGAGCGCCTCAAGCTGCTGGACCGTGATCATTTCCGTCAGGCCGACTTCCACCTCGCTGTCATCGCCGCGCAACTCGCGGATCAGCTCCGGCAGTACGCCATAAAGCACCGACGGCACAAAGCCGATGCCGAACCAGCGCTTTTCGTTGCGGCCGATGCGGCGCGTGCCTTCCAGCGTTTCTTCCAGCCGCTGCGTCAGTTGCAGCGATTGCTCCAGCAGGAAGCGGCCCGCCTCGGTCAGCTTCAGGCCACGGCCCACGCGGTCGAACAGCGCCACGCCCACTTCTTCCTCGAACTGACGGATCTGCCGCGACAGCGGCGGCTGGGCCATATGCAGCTTTTCTGCCGCACGCGTCACATTCAGTTCCTGGGCGACGGTCTGGAAATAGCGGAGGTGGCGGAGTTCCATGGCGGAGGAGGGGATACGTCGATGCATACCCATCAGGTATGGATCGAGACATCTTCGGTCTTGGACGCCAGTCAGGTCAAGGTCCATACTGGGTGCAACGCGTACATGAGCATGGAAAAGGTATGACTGCGACAATTTCTTCGATCGAGGCCATCCTGGTGGACCTGCCGACCATCCGGGCCCATCAGCTGGCCATGGCCACGATGCAGCAGCAGACGCTGGTCATCGTGCGCCTGCGTTGCAGCGACGGCGTGGAGGGTATCGGCGAGGCCACGACCATCGGCGGCCTGTCGTATGGTGACGAAAGCCCCGAGGGCATCAAGCTGACGATCGACACCTACCTGGGCCCTGCGCTGGCCGGGCAGGACGCCACCAACGTGCATGGCGCGATGGCGCGCCTGAACAAGGTGGCGCGCGGCAACCGGTTCGCCAAGTCGGCGCTGGAGTCGGCCCTGCTCGACGCGCAGGGCAAGCGCCTGGGCGTGCCGCTGGTCACGCTGCTGGGCGGCGCCGTGCGCGACACGCTGCCGGTGCTCTGGACCCTGGCCAGCGGCGACACCGGCCGCGACATCGAGGAAGCCGAGCGTTTTCTGGAAGAACGCCGGCACAACACGTTCAAGCTCAAGATCGGCCGCCGCAGCGTGCGCGACGACGTGGCGCACGTGTCGGCCATCAAGCGTGCGCTGGGCGACCGGGCCCGCGTGACCGTGGACGTCAACCAGGCCTGGAACGAAGCCGATGCCGCGACCGGCATCGCCATGCTGGAAGCCGCCGGCATCGATCTGATCGAGCAGCCCACCCCGCGCGAGCATCGCACCGCGCTGGCCCGGCTGGCGGCGCGCTTCGTGGTGCCGATCATGGCCGACGAAGCCGTGACCGGGCCCGAGGACGCGATGGAACTGGCCCGCCTGGGGGCCGCCGACGTGTTTGCGCTGAAGATCGCCAAGTCGGGCGGCATCTTCGGCATGCTGCGCACGGCTGCCGTGGGCGACGCGGCCGGCATCGCGCTCTATGGCGGCACCATGCTCGAAGGCGCCGTGGGCACCATCGCCGCCGCGCACGGCTTCTGCACGCTGCCGCAACTGGCGTGGGGCACCGAGCTGTTCGGTCCGCTGCTGGTGAAGGACGACATCGTGGTGGACCGCCCGGTGTTCAAGGACTTTGCGCTGCACCTGCCGAAGGGTCCGGGGCTGGGCCTGGCCATCGACGAAGACAAGCTACGCCACTATCGCCGCAAGGCGGGCTGAGACGGTCATTCAGCCATTCCGATTACGCATTCAATCCGGAGACACATCCCATGTTGTTCCTTGTCAGGATGGACGTGCAGATCCCGCACGACCTGCCGGCCGCTACGGCCGACGAGATCAAGGCCCGCGAAAAGGCCTATTCGCAGGACCTGCAGCGCCAGGGCAAGTGGCAGGCGCTGTACCGCGTGGTGGGCGAGTATGCCAACTACAGCGTGTTCGATGTGGAATCGAACGACGAACTGCACACGCTGCTGGCCAGCCTGCCGCTGTTCCCGTTCATGAAGATCCACGTCACCCCGCTGGCAAAACACCCGTCGTCGATCCGCTGATCGGCAACCAGAAAAGAAGGAACGGAGACATGAAGTCCTTGCTGCAACGGTCGGCCCGCGTGCCGGCCGCATTTGCCATTTCCGCATCGCTGCTGTTTGCCGCAGCCGCCCCGGCGCACGCCGCCTATCCCGACCATCCGATCCGCTGGGTGGTGCCGTTCCCAGCGGGCGGTGCGATGGACAACATCGCGCGTACGCTGGGCGAAGACATGGCGAAGTCGCTGGGCCAGGCCATCGTGGTCGAGAACCGCCCCGGCGCCGGCGGCAATATCGGCGCCGAGATGGTGGCGCGCGCGCCGGCCGACGGCTACACGCTGATCATCGTGGCCAACGGCATGGCCGTGAATCCGGCGCTGTACGGCAAGCTCAGCTACGACCCGATCAAGGATTTCGCGCCGGTGTCGCTGCTGGCCGTGGTGCCCAACGTGCTGGTCGCCAACAAGGCGAAGAATCCGCAGAAGACGGTGGCCGAGGTCATCGCCAGCGCCAAGGCCCGGCCCGGCAAATACACCTATGCGTCGGCCGGCAACGGCACGTCGATCCACCTGGCCGGCGAGCTGTTCACGTCGATGGCGCACGTGGACCTGCTGCATATCCCGTACAAGGGATCGGGCCCGGCCATGACCGATCTGCTGGGCGGACAGGTGGACTACATGTTCGACAGCATCACGTCGGCCAAGCCCCATATCGACAGCGGCAAGCTGACGCCGATTGCGGTGACCACCAGCAAGCGGTCGACTGCGCTGCCCAATGTGCCGACGGTGGCCGAGGCGGGCGTGCCGGGCTATGAGCTGTCGCCGTGGTTTGCCGCGTTCGTGCCGGCCAAGACCCCGCAGGCGGTGATCGACACGTTGAACCGCGCCATGCTCGAATCGCTGAAGAAGCCGTCCGTGCAGCAGCGTCTGGCTGGCATCGGCGCGGAGCCGATCGGCAGCACGCCGGCGCAGCTGAAGGACCACCTGGCCAAGGAAACGGTCAAGTGGGGCACGCTGATCCGCGAACGGGGCATCCATGCCGACTGAGCGGACGGCGGCGACCGATTGCCGCCAGCGGCGCTGACCGGATTGTGTTTTTCCCCTCGCCCATGGAAGGGCGAGGCGCGAGTCGGGCCTTGCTGCTACGGCACGATTGTCAGGAACAGGTACGCCGCGAAGATCACCATGTGGACCACGCCCTGGAGGATGGTCGTGCGGCCCATGCCAAGCGTCAGCGACGCGACGATCATCGTCAGGAACAGCAGCACCATTTCCTTGGCGCTCAAGCCCAGTTCCAGCGGCTGCCCGATGGTGATGAACACGATGGCCACCGTCGGAATGGTCAGGCCGATACTGGCCAGGGCCGACCCCAGCGCCAGGTTCAGGCTGGTCTGGATGCGGTCGGACCGCGCGGCGCGCAGCGCGGCAAGCCCTTCGGGCAGCAGCACCAGTGCCGCGATCACCACCCCGACCACCGCTGCCGGCAACCCGGCGTCCGCAACGGCCTTTTCCACCGACGGCGACAGCAGCTTGGCCAATGCCACCACGGCCACCAGGCAGACCACCAGCAGCACGCCGCTGGCCGCCGCCACGCGCCCGGGGGGCGGCGGCGCATGGACGTTTTCGTCGTTGCTGCCGTCCACCAGGAAGTAGTCGCGATGCCGCACGGTCTGCACGAAGACGAAGCAGCCGTAGAGCAGCAGCGACATCACGCCGGAGAACGCCAGCTGGGACGATGACAGGACAGGCCCCGGCGTGGTGCTGGTGAAGTTCGGCAGCACCATCGTCAACCCGAGCAGCGTGACCAGGATGGCCATGGCCGCATTGGCGCCCGGCGCCTGGAAGGCCTGCTCGCGATGGTGCAGCGCGCCCACAAACAGGCAGATGCCGACAATGCCGTTGCAGATGATCATGACCGCCGCGAACACCGTGTCGCGCGCCAGGCCGGCTTTCTCCGGCCCGGACGACAGCATGACCGATACGATCAGCGCCACCTCGATCACGGTCACGGCAACGGCCAGCACCAGCGTGCCGAACGGTTCGCCAACCTTGTGAGCCACCACCTCGGCATGATGGACGGCCGAAAACACCGCACCGGCCAATGCGATCGACATCAGGGCGATCAGCCAGGCCTGCCCCGTCATTGCAACGCCCAGGCCGAAGGCGGCCCAGGCGGCCAGCGGGGACCAGATGGTCCAGGCCGGCAGTTTGTTGGCAGTTGCCATGTCTTGTTCCCTTTGTTCTTGTGGCTCACAGGCGCGAGCGTGCACGCCGCGTGGCGCGGGCGCAAGAGGTTCAGGCAACGACAGGGCGCGGCAGTTCCCGGCGCGTGCGCGGATCAGTCGCGCGACGGGCCGCCGCGCGGCGCGCCGGCGCCATCGTCGCGGCGTGCGGGGGGCGGCGGATCGGTGTCCCGCAGGGCCGGGTGATTTCGATAGATCCAGCGGGCGGCGATGATGATCACCGCCAGAAACGCGAGCGCGTATCCGACAAACGAGACTGCGTGCATGTTCTGACCCAGGTTGGTCCGGCTCTTCTGGCCGGTGGCCGGTCAGTATGGGTGCGGGCCGATATGGCGCCCACCCTCTATCGGTGGGGCGCTGGCATCACCCAAACGCGGGGTGTGCCGTTCCAGGATCGGTGATGCGACAGCGATGTCTTGAGGGCTCAACTCGTGTGGAGTTCGACAAATGTCGTCTATGGGCAACACATTGTCGTGATCGGCATACATTAAGCGCGTCTTTTCCCCGTGGGACTACAAACGAGAACCGTTATCACTTACATTCGTGGCCTTTGTCAGTGTCTTGTTACAAGGGAAGACCATGAATTCGAGCCGTCGCGGACTGCCATTCGCCGCGCCCCACTTTGCCCCGTGCGCCACGGCGCTGGCTGTCTCGATGCTGTGCCTGACGCCGCAATGGGCGGCCGCCCAGGACGCCCCGGGACCGGTGCAGGGCGGTGAGACGGAAAAGATGCTCGAAACGGTGCAGGTTTCCGGAAACTGGCTCGGCACGGGGCTGCAGAACAGCGTGAAGACCTTCCCGGGCGCGCGCACGGTGGTCAGCGAGCAGCAGATCGAACAAAGCGGCGCACAGAGCATTGGCGACGTCATGCGCCGCATCCCCGGCGTGCAGGCGACCGACAACTCCGGCACGGCCGGCAGCGCCGTGTCGCTCAACATCGGCGTACGGGGCCTGTCCGGTCGCTACACGCCGCGCTCCACGGTGCTGCTCGACGGCATCCCGATGGCCGTGGCGCCGTACGGCCAGCCCCAGTTGTCGTTTGCCCCGGTCAGCCTGGGCAACATCGAATCGATCGACGTGGTGCGCAGCGGCGGCGCCGTGCGCTACGGCCCGCAGAACGTGGGCGGCATCATCAATTTCAACACCAGGCCGATTCCGGGCGTGTTCAGCGGCGAGGCGTCGGTACGCGAGAACCTCTACACCGAAGGTGGCGGCAAGAACACCCAGTACAACGCGTTCGTGGGCACCACGCTCGACAGCGGCCTGGGCATCGCGCTGCTCTACTCGGGCATGACGGGGCGCGAATGGCGCCAGGGCAGCGACGACAACGTCAACGACCTGGCCGTGAAGTTCGCCTACGACATCACGCCGACGTCGCAGGTCTACGGCAAGTTGTCGTACTACGACGTCAAGTCGAAGACGCCGGGCGGGCTGAGCGTGGCGCAGTACAACGCCAATCCGTTCCAGAACACGCGCCCCGACGACTACTGGAGCGGCAACCGCTACGGTTTCGACCTGGGCTACGTGAACACGATTTCCGCGAACCAGGAATTCGAGATCCGCACGTTCTTCAACGAAAGCTACCGCCAGAGCACGCTGCAGCAGAGCGCCACCGTGATCGCGCACCAGCCGCGCAACTACACGACGTTCGGCATCGAGCCGCGCTTCACGCAGCGTTTCGGCGTGGGCCCGACCACGCATGACGTGACGGTCGGCTACCGCTACATCCGCGAACGCGGTGACGACAACCAGTTCAGCACGAACCGCCAGACCGGCGTGAACGGTCCGACCACCACGTTCGACAATGCCACCGACGCCCACGCCGTCTACATCGACGACCGCATCGCCTACGGCAACTGGCGCATCGTGCCGGGCGTGCGCTTCGAGCATATCGACACGTCCCGCCAGCAGCGCAACACCGCGACGCAGTGGGAAAGCCTGAACAACAAGGCGCTGCCGTCGGTCAACGTGTCGTACCTGGTGAACAGCGCCTGGACGGTGTTTGCCGACTACAGCACGTCGTTCGGCCCGGTGCAGAACACGCAGCTCAATTCGCAGACGCCGAACAATCCGCTGCAGCCTGAAGTGGCCAAGACGTTCGAAGTGGGTACCCGCTGGACGGACAGCCGCATCAAGGGCGAGCTGACCGCGTTCAAGATCAAGTTCGACAACCAGATCCTGCAGGTGCCGGGCCTGTTCCCGGCCACGTTCCAGAACATCGGTGCGACCGATCACGACGGCGTGGAAGCGGCCATCGACTACACGTTCGACCGTGCCAGCGTGCTGGGCGGCCTGAACCTGTACGCCAACTACACGTACACGCGCGCGATCCAGAAATCGGGCACCACGGCCGGCCTGGACGTGCCGTTCTACTCACGCACCACGGACACGATCGGCGCACGCTACGACTGGCGCAGCTGGACGTTCAACGTCTCCACCACGCACCAGAGCAAGCAATACGCGGATCTGGCCAACACCGTGGCCGAGAGCGCGGACGGCAGCAACGGCCTGATCCCGGGCTTCCGTACGTGGAATATCCAGGCCATGTTCAAGCTGCCGCAGCGCAAGAACACCGACATCACGGTCGGCATCAACAACCTGTTCGACAAGCGGTTCTATACGCGTACCACCGACAGCAATGCCGGCCGCCTGGTGGGCGCGCCGCGCATGGTCTACATCCAGGCCCGCGCCGCGTTCTGAGCGTAGCCGGAACGGCTAGTCCGAAGGTGGCGGCGGCCCCTTTGTCGTCCCGCGCGGCGGCAACGGGGCCGGCTCCGCCACCAGTTTCTCGGCTGGCAGCAGGCGCAGCAGCGTTCTGGCCACCTCGGGATCGCGGCAGTTCAGCCATTCGTCCCAGTCTTCGCGTGGCAGGATCACCACGCCGCGCTTCTCGTCTCCGGGTTTGTGAAACCGCTGCATCAGCGGATGCTGGTCGGCATTGACCGTCGGCATCGTGAACGACACGGCGCCACCGGGCCATGCCCGCCAGAGCCCGGCAATCGCAAACGGCTCGCCGCCCGGCAAGCCGATCTTCCACCGCACCGCCTTGCCGCTTTCGTAGTTCGGCTCGTAGAACGCCGCGGCCGGCACCAGCGCCAGCTGGCAGGACTTCCAGAACCTGGCGAAGGACGACAGCTTCCCGATGGTCTCCACACGCGCATTGGCGGTGGGGTAGTAGCGCGTGCCGGGCGGGATGGTCGCCTTGGGCACCATGCTGAACGATGCCAGCACGCTTTCCCAGGCCGCGTCGCCCGTATTCTGGCGCACGATGGGCGCGGCATAGTCGGGCCATGTCTCCTCGGGATACAGGCCCGGCGGGGGCTCGACGCCAAAGATCTCGCGCAGGATGCGTTTCTGGACGGGGGCATAGTTGACGCACATGGGGGCTCCGGGGGCGCGGTTCTGCCGCCTATGGTCGGCACCGCGGCGCGGGCCGTCAATACGCGATCATCGGCGGCGCGTTCGTGCCTCCGGACGTTATGCCGGTCTTTGTGCCGGACTTTGCGCCGGACTGAAGCGCCGCGGACGCCGTCCGGCTGAACGGCTGGACGGTGTCGGGCTGCGCACTTGTCCGGGATTGCCGCCAGCCGGCTCAAACGCCCACCGTGACGCCGGGCGATGCGGCATGTGACGCCAATGCCGCTACGGGCGGGCAACGGACGTTTGAAACACCGGCGCAGGGGCGGCCCCACGGACGGCGACTTTGCCGGGGCGCTTCCTATAATGCCTGTGTGGCGCGGCACCACGTGGGCAAAACGGCCGCACCGCGCCACGCGTGCTTGCAGGCAGGGGCGCGCTTCCCACCCATCTCCACGTCAAATGGGGAGACACATATCATGCTGAGTAGCGAAGCGGTGCTGACGCAGGCGCGAGCCGCGTTGGCGCATGTGCCATATCAGGGCCACCAGATCCATCCCACCATTCACCTGCGACTTTCCGACGGAGCCCTGATTCTGGAAGGCGAAGTGGCCGACGTCATGGACAAGACGCGCGCCACGGCCCGGCTGCGCCGTCTGGACGGCGTTTCCACCGTGATCGATCACCTGCGCATCGCCCATGCCGGCCCGATAGTGGGCGATGGCGATCTGCGCGCGGCCGTTTGCGATCGGCTGCTCAATGCGATCGACTTCCGTAACTGCAAGATCTGCGCGAAGGTGAAGGGGCAAGTCGAGCCGGTGCGCGAAGCCGTGGGCGAGCGCAGCGGCTGGATGGAGGTGGCGGTCCATGACGGCGCGGTCATGCTGAGCGGCCAGGTGATCAGCCTGTCGCACATGCGCCTGGCCGGCGTGCTGGCGTGGTGGTCGCGCGGCTGCCGCAACGTGATCAACGACATCGTGGTGGCGCCGGCCGAGGCCGACAGCGACGAGGAACTGAGCGAGGCGTTGCAACTGGTGCTGGAAACCGACCCGTTCGTGGATGCCGCGCGCATCCGCGTGCGTACCGAGGGCCGGGTCGTGACGCTCGACGGCTACGCGTCCAGCGACGGCGCGCGCAAGCAGGTGGAGCGCGATGCATGGTACGTGCAAGGCGTGGAGGACGTCATCAACCATATCGCCCTGAGTAGCTGACATCTAGTCGACGATGCCGGCATCGACGCGCGCTGCCTGGTCTTCCACGCGCCAGTAGCGGCGCCGCGTGCGCAACGCAAAGCGCGAGCGGTATTCCGACATCGACATCTGCATGGTTCGCTGGAACAGGCGCCGGAAGGCGGCGGCATCGCTGTAGCCGCAGGCCTCGGCAATCGCCTGCGTGCCGTGCAGCGTGACTTCCAGCAGCATGCGTGCGCGCTCCACGCGCAGGCGGTGCAGGTAATCCAATGGGGTGCGCCCGGTCACCTGGCGGAAATGGCGTAGCAGCGTCCGTTCGCTGACGGCTGCGGCGCGCGCCACGGCCGCCAGCCGGTAAGGCTCGCCAACATGCGCCTGCAGCCAGCCGATGGCGCGATAGACCGGGCTATCGGCCGTCTTGCCAAGCCAACGCTGCGAAACCAGCTCGGGTGCCCACTGCTGGCGTTCGGGCTGGTAGAGCAGCAGGCGCGCCACTGCCTGCGCCAGGTCGGGATCGTGCAGATGGCCCAGCACGCGCAGCATGAATTCGGTCTGCAGGGCCGGCGCCACGCAATGGAAGACCTGCCCGTGCAGTCCCATCGGTTCATCCGATGACAGGTCGCACGCGGGAAAGCGTTGCGCGAACCAGCTCTGGAACATCCACGGCGCGCCGCAGCGCGCGCCATCGAGCTGCCCCAGCAACAGTGGATAAGCCATCCCGGTGTAGATCGACGCCACCCAGCCCCCGGCATCCATATGCCGGGCCAGCAGGCGTTGCGTGGCGGTATCGGCGGCGGCCAGTTCGCCGAGATGGGGCGCGCTGGCCGCCATCAGTCCCGGCACCACGATCAGCACCTGGGCCTGGCGCGGAGCGCCCCGGCGCGATGTGGACAGGCCGGGCAGCGGGTCGGGCAGGGCGCGTCCGCTGGCGCCGATGATCTCCCACGTCAACCGGGCCGGCGCGCCCGGCTGCTGCAACCGCGCCACGCCCGCGGCGGTACGCAGGACATCGAGCGCGCCGAACAGCGTGCCAGGCATGGCATCGGGCAACCAGAGCAGCTTGACATGCAGGGGCGCGGCGGGCGGGGGCGTGGGGCGCATGGCGGGATTGGCATCGGGATTGGCGATATTGAACCTCCCCTCCGGATAGCGCAAGCGATACATTGGAGCTCCAACGACAACAGAGAACAGGAGACCCGCATGCCGCTTTCCCTTCGCCGCCTTGCCCGCGCCACGGCTGGTGCCACCGCCATCGCCCTGGCCGCCGCAATGGCCTGCGGTGCCGCGCTGGCCGCCGGACCCGACCAGGCGCTGCTCGATGCCGCGCGCGCCGCGCAGCCCGCCGTGGTGCAGTCGCTCAAGGACATGGTGACGATCGAATCGGGCAGCGCCGACATGCAGGGGCTGACGCGCATGGCCGACTACACGTCGCAGAGGCTGCAGGCGCTGGGCGCGAAGGTGGAGCGGCTGCCCATGACCACCAGCGCCGCGCCGATGGTCAAGGCCACGCTGACCGGCACCGGCAAGCGCCGCATCATGCTGATCGGCCATATGGACACGGTGTATCCGGCAGGCATCCTGGCGTCGCAGCCGATCCGCGAGGACGGCAACCGGCTCTATGGCCCCGGCATCGCCGACGACAAGGGCGGCCTGGCCGTGATCCTGCATTCGCTGGAAATCCTCAAGGCGCAGGGCTGGAAGGACTACGCGCAGATCACGGTGCTGCTGAACCCGGACGAGGAAATCGGCTCGCTGGGCTCGGGCGAGACCATTGCCACGCTGGCCGCGCAGCACGACGTGGTGCTGTCGTGCGAGCCCAACGTGGCGAAGTCGGTGGCGAAATCGGAATCGCTGCTGCTGGCCGCCGCCGGCACCGCCACGGCGACGATGCAGGTCAAGGGCCGGTCATCGCATGCCGGCGCGGCGCCCGAACTGGGCCGCAACGCGCTGCTGGAACTGGCCTACCAGATGCAGGAAACGCGCGACCTGGCCAAGACGATACCGGGCGCGCAGATGAACTGGACGCAGGCCAGGACCACCGGCCCGCTGAACCAGATTCCGGAGACAGCCACCGCCGTGGGCGATGTGCGCGTGACCGCCGGCGGCGCCGCGCAGAAGCTGCAGGCGGCGTTGCAGCAGAAGGTCGATGCGGGCCATCTGATTCCCGACACGAAGACCACGATTGCGATGGAAGAAGGGCGCCCGGCCTTCGTGGCCGATGCGCGCTCGAAGGAACTGGCCGCGCGGGCCCAGCAGATCTATGCGGAGATGGACGGCCGGTCGCTGATCCTGATGCCGGGCACCGGAGGCGGCACCGATGCGGGCTTTGCAGGGCGTTCGGGCAAGGCGGTGGTGCTGGAAAGCTTCGGCCTGTCAGGCTTCGGCTATCACGCACGCGACGAATACGTGGAGCTGGATTCGATCGTGCCGCGCCTGTACCTGATGACGCGGATGCTGCAGGAGATCGGGAAGCACTGAGGTTAGGGGGATGCCTCTCCCGCGCGCGGGACGTACGCGGGAGAGGGGCAGGACATCAGGCCGCCAGCTGCTGCGGCGCGGCGCCGAAGTGCGGATGCCGCGAGAAGATCTCCGCCGCCCAGTTCACGAACACGCGGACCTTGGCCGACAGGTGCCGGTTCTGCGGATACATCGCAGAGATCGGCAGTTCGTCGGTCTGCCAGTCGGTCATGACCTCGACGAGCCGGCCGCTCTGGATATACGGCTCGGCCATGGCGCGCGAGATGCGTGCAATGCCATGGCCTTCCACCGCGCAGCCCAGGTACACGTCGGCATCGTTGGTCGAGATCACCGAGGGCAGCAGCACTTCGGTGCTCTCGCCGCCACGGATCAGCGTCCACGGCGTTTCGCGTCCAGTACGGTTGGACAGGAAGTTGATGGCCTTGTGCTGCGACAGCTCGGTCAGGTCGTGCGGTGTGCCAAAACGCCGCAGGTAGATCGGCGACGCATAGAACGCCAGCTTCACCTGTCCGATGCGCCGTGCCACCATGGCCTCGTCGAGCGCACCCACGCGCAGCACCACATCCACGCCTTCCTTGAGCAGGTCGATGGGCTTGCCGTTGATGGTCAGTTCCAGCTTCAGTTCGGGATAGGCATTGAAGAAGTCGTGCAGTTGAGGCATCAACACCAGCTGCGCGAGCCCGCTGGTGGTATCCACGGCCAGCGTGCCTCGCGGCGAGTTGTTGTGGCGCGTCAGCGACTGCTCCGCTTCCTCCACATCCGCCAGGATGCGCACGCAGCGTTCGTAGTAGGCAGCGCCATCGGTGGTCACGCTGATCCGGCGCGTGGTCCGGTGCAGCAGCTTGACGCCAAGGTGGGTTTCCAGGTTTTGTATCAGGCGGGTGAGGGTGGCCTTGGGCAGGTCCAGCGACTCCGCCGCGCGCGCAAAGCTGCCGACATCCACCACCCGAGTGAATGCCTGCATTGAGACAAGACGATCCATGATGTTGCTTTCGAAAGGAGTAAGACCGGGCTACGTTCCGAAGGATGTCTGGCGGTATGGGTCCGCTGCATGTCAAGTGCGCGGCCTGGATTTGCTGCCGGCGGTCCGCCAGTGGCGGCCGGAGCGGGGACGGGTGGAGGGTGGGGCGCCGGCGTTTGCGCTGTTTCCCCAAGTGCGCAGATGCCGAAGGACCGGAGTGAATCACATTTCAGGTATCCATTTCAAGCCGTGTGGGTTCACTTCGATGATTATTCCAACGCAGAAACAGTGCATTGGCAATAGGTCGCTTTATCCCATCGTTGTCAATCACCATAATTCGCTGCATCGCAATACAGTAATCGACGGTCTTTGCCGGCCGCCGTGCCAACCATGACCAAGACCACGACTCCCCGTAGTTCCGCCGTACAACCGGCCGCAGAACAGGGCGAGGCAATCGTGATCCAGCACGTGGTGGCCAGCGGCGAGCGCGAAATGAAGGTCTGCGTGGGTTACCCCGCAGGTTATTGGCCTGTGAGCGCCGGTGCGCCATTGTTGCCGTGGATGCTCTACCTGCATGCCGGCGGCTTTGTCGACGGCGGTGTCGAAGCCGCGAAGGAACTGGTGCGGGATCTGGCGGAGTCGGTCCCGGCCGTGGTGGTGACGCCGGATTACTCGCTGGCGCCTGAAAATCCGTTCCCGGCAGCGCCCGAGGACGCCGTGAACACGGTGTCGTGGGTGCTCAAGCAGGCCCGCAAGCTCAAGGTCGACAAGCTGCGCTTTGCGCTGGTGGGCGAGGAAGCCGGTGGCAACCTGGCCATCGCCACGGCGCAGATGCTGCGTGACCGTGGCCTGCCACAGCCGGCGGGCCAGTGGCTGATCCGGCCGGTGACCGATCCGTGCCTGCAGCACGCGTCGTCCGGCGGGCAGGTGCCGATGGAAATGCTGCGCAAGCTGGCGTGCAACTATCGCGACTACCTGCCCACGCCGGCCGCCAGCGTGCACCCGTATGCGGCCCCGGCGCTGGCCTCGCGGCTGGCGGGACTGCCGCCCACGCTGGTGCAGGTGGCGGAAAAAGACGCCCTGCGCGCGGAAGGCGAGGCCTTCGCCGCCAAATTGTCCAAGGCCGGCATCCCGGCCAGGGCCCTGATCATGCCCGGCGCCTGTGGCGACGGGGTGGAACAGTCCCATGAGATGTGTCAGGCATGGGTCAAAGAAGGTGCGCGGTTCCTGCGCGAAAGTTTCGCCAAGGCCGACGACGCCTCGTAATCCGGTCCGAACGCCGGCCGGCGCCGTGAATGCTGTGACGGTGCCGGATTCTCCCGCCAGCGCCCTTTGAGGCTGGCACCCCTGTAGTGGCTTGCTTCTGTCCGATCCGGGACGGAGGACCCCTTGTTGTTCCCGTTTTTCCGGCCCCCTGGGCGGGCGGGCAGCGTTCGGCCTGATTTTTTGCTTTTCCAGTTGAAGAAACCCGACGAAAACACGGAGTGAAGAAAGATGAATGACAAGTCTCGACGCACGCTGATCGCCTTTGCCATCGTGGCAATTCTTGGGGCGGGCGTGGCAACCTCGGTACTGCAACCCTGGCACGGCGGGGAAGCACAGGCCAATACGCCGCCCCCGGCGCCGGCCGTGGAAGTGTCGGCCGCGGTGGGCCAGACCATCACCGAATGGGATGAGTTCTCGGGCCGCATCGAAGCCGTGGACCGCGTGGAAATCCGTCCGCGTGTTTCCGGCACCATCGAAACGGTGCATTTCCGGGAAGGCTCCATCGTGAAGAAGGGCGACCCCCTGTTCACGATCGATCCGCGCCCGTACGCCGCCGAAGTGGCACGCGCCGAAGCGGCGCTGGCCGCTGCGCAGGTTCGTGCATCGCATGCGCAGACCGAGAAGGCCCGTGCGCAGCGCCTGCTGGACGACAACGCGATCTCGCGCCGCGAGTTCGACGAGCGCATCAACGCCGCCAGCGAGATGTCGGCGGACGTGCGCGGCGCGCAGGCGGCGCTGGAAGTGGCGAAGCTGAACCTGAGCTACACGCGCATCGTTGCACCGGTCTCGGGCAAGGTGTCGCGGGCGGAAATCACCGTGGGCAACCTGGTGGCCGCGGGCGCCGCGTCGCCGCCGCTGACTTCGGTCGTGTCGGTCTCGCCGGTGTATGCCAGCTTCGATGTCGACGAGCAGAGCTACCTGCGCTACACGGCGCCGGGCGCCAGCGGCGGCAAGAACGACCTGCCGGTGTTCCTGGGCCTGGCCAACGAGGACGGCAATCCGCACAAGGGCAAGATCCATTCGATCGACAACCGGCTCGATACGCGTAGCGGCACCATCCGCGTGCGCGCCGTGTTCGACAACGAGGATGGCCGTCTGCTGCCGGGCCTGTACGCCAAGGTCAAGCTCGGCGGCGGCTCGCCGCATCCGGCCGTGCTGGTCAACGATCGCGCCATCGGTACCGACCAGGGCAAGAAGTTCGTGCTCGTGGTCGACAAGGCCAACAAGCTCGTGTATCGCGAAGTCGAGCTTGGACCGACGTACGAAGGGCTGCGCGTGATCCGCAAGGGGCTGCAACCGGGCGAGAACATCGTCGTGAACGGCCTGATGCGCGTGCGCCCTGGCGACACCGTGGCACCGAAGGCCGTGGCCATGGCCTATCGCAGCGAGCTTGAGCCGCGCGGCACCACCCCCGACCGCAAGCAGGCCGCGGAAGAGGGCAAGGCCGGCAAGGCCAAGGTGAGCTGAGCGCCCGCCCGAAGCCACACCGAACTGAAATTCCCCCTGCAGCAGTACATGGCGTCCGCTCGACGAGCGGACGGCCAGGGGGACTGCTTTCGCCGAGACCAAGATGAATCTCTCGAAATTCTTTATCGATCGCCCCATTTTCGCGGGCGTGCTGTCGGTGCTGATCTTCCTGATCGGCGCCATCTCGATGTTCAAGTTACCGATCTCGGAGTACCCGGAAGTGGTACCGCCCTCGGTGGTGGTGCGCGCGCAGTTCCCGGGCGCCAACCCGAAGGTGATCGCCGAGACCGTGGCCACGCCGCTGGAGGAACAGATCAACGGCGTCGAGGACATGCTCTACATGAACTCGCAGGCCAACAGCGACGGCAACCTGACGCTGACGGTGACCTTCAAGCTGGGCACCGACCCGGACAAGGCCCAGCAGCTGGTGCAGAACCGTGTCTCGCAGGCCGAGCCGCGCCTGCCCGAGGACGTGCGCCGGCTGGGCATCACCACGGTCAAGAGCTCGCCTGACCTGACCATGGTGGTCCACCTGGTGTCGCCGAACGACCGCTACGACATGACGTACCTGCGCAACTATGCGCTGATCAACGTGAAGGACCGCCTGGCGCGGATCCAGGGCGTGGGTCAGGTGCAGATGTTCGGCTCGGGCGACTACTCGATGCGTGTCTGGGTGAACCCCGAGAAGATCGCCGAGCGCGGCCTGGCCGCGTCCGACGTGGTGCGCGCCATCCGCGAGCAGAACGTGCAGGTGGCGGCCGGCGTGATCGGCCAGTCGCCGTCGCTGCCGGGCACCGACCTGCAGCTGTCGGTGAACGCCCAGGGCCGTCTGCAGACCGTGGAGGAGTTTGGCGACATCATCGTCAAGACTTCGCCCGACGGCGTGGTGACGTACCTGAAGGACATCGCGCGCATCGAACTGGGTGCGTCGGAATACGCGCTGCGCTCGCTGCTGGACAACAAGTCCGCCGTGGCGCTGCCGATCTTCCAGTCGCCGGGCTCCAACGCGATCCAGATCTCGAACGACGTGCGCAAGACCATGGCCGAGCTGAAGGCCAACATGCCGGAAGGCGTGGACTACAGCATCGTCTATGACCCGACGCAGTTCGTGCGCCATTCGATCGAGGCCGTGGTCCACACGCTGTTCGAGGCCATCGCGCTGGTGGTGCTGGTGGTGATCCTGTTCCTGCAGACGTGGCGCGCATCGATCATCCCGCTGCTGGCGGTGCCGGTGTCCATCGTCGGTACGTTCGGCCTGATGCATGCGTTCGGCTTCTCGATCAACGCGCTGAGCCTGTTCGGCCTGGTGCTGGCGATCGGTATCGTGGTGGACGATGCGATCGTGGTGGTGGAAAACGTCGAGCGGAACATCGAGGAAGGGCTGTCGCCGAAGGAAGCCACCTACAAGGCCATGCGCGAAGTGTCCGGCCCGATCATCGCCATCGCCCTGACGCTGATCGCCGTGTTCGTGCCGCTGGCGTTCATGACGGGCCTGACCGGCCAGTTCTACAAGCAGTTCGCGCTGACGATCTCGATCTCGACGATCATCTCGGCGTTCAACTCGCTGACGCTGTCCCCGGCCCTGTCAGCACTGCTGCTCAAGGGCCACGACGCGCCCAAGGACTGGCTGACGCGTGGCATGGACCGAGTCTTCGGTGGCTTCTTCGCCCGCTTCAACCGCTTCTTCGGTCGCAGCTCGGACAACTATGGCCGCGGCGTGAAGGGCGTGATCCGCCGCAAGGGTTCGGTGTTCGGCGTCTACGCCGTGATGCTGGTGGCCACCTGGGGCGTGTTCCAGATGGTGCCGAAGGGCTTCGTGCCGGCGCAGGACAAGCAGTACCTGGTGAGCTTCGCAAAGCTGCCTGACGGCGCCACGCTGGACCGTACCGAGGACGTGATCCGCCGCATGTCGGATATCGCGCTCAAGCATCCGGGCGTGGAATCGGCCGTGGCCTTCCCGGGCCTGTCGATCAACGGCTTCACCAACAGCCCGAGCGCCGGCATCGTGTTCGTCACGCTCGACCCGTTCGACAAGCGCAAGAGCAAGGAGCTGTCCGGCAATGCGATTGCCGCCGACCTGAACAAGCAGTACGGGTCGATCCAGGACGCGTTCATCGCCGTGTTCCCGCCGCCGCCGGTACAGGGCCTGGGCACGATCGGCGGGTTCAAGATGATGATCGAGGACCGTGCCGCGCTGGGTTACGACGAATTGTTCAGCGCCACCAACGCGTTCATGACCAAGGCGCGCGCGACCCCGGAACTGGCTGGCATCTTCAGCAACTACCAGGTGAACGTGCCGCAGCTGGACGTGCAGCTTGACCGTACCAAGGCCAAGCAGCTAGGCGTGCCGGTGACCGACGTGTTCGAGACGCTGCAGACCTATCTTGGCTCGTCGTACGTGAACGACTTCAACAAGTTCGGTCGTACGTATCAGGTCAAGGTGCAGGCCGATGCGCAGTTCCGCCAGCATGCCGAGGACATCCTGCAGCTCAAGGCGCGCAGCAGTTCCGGCGAAATGGTGCCGCTGTCGTCGCTGGTGAAGGTCAAGCAGGGCTTCGGTCCGGATAGCGTCACGCGCTACAACGGCTTTACCGCCGCCGACATGAACGGTGGTCCGGCCCCGGGCTTCTCGTCGGGCCAGGCCCAGGCCGCCGCCGAGCGCATTGCCGCCGAAACGCTGCCCAAGGGCATCGGCTTCGAGTGGACCGAGCTGACGTACCAGGACATCCTGGCCGGTAACGCCGGGGTGTGGATCTTCCCGCTGTGCGTGCTGCTGGTGTTCCTGGTGCTGGCCGCCCAGTACGAAAGCCTGACGCTGCCGCTGGCGGTGATCCTGATCGTGCCGATGAGCCTGCTGGCCGCCATGACCGGTGTCTGGCTGACGCGTGGCGACAACAACATCTTCACGCAGATCGGTTTCATCGTGCTGGTGGGGCTGTCCGCGAAGAACGCGATCCTGATCGTTGAGTTTGCCCGGGAACTGGAACACCAGGGCCGCACCGTGGTGCAGGCCGCGATCGAAGCCAGCCGCCTGCGTCTGCGCCCGATCCTGATGACGTCGTTCGCGTTCATCATGGGCGTGGTGCCGCTGGTGGTCTCGACTGGCGCCGGTGCGGAAATGCGCCATGCCATGGGCGTGGCGGTGTTCGCGGGGATGCTGGGCGTGACGTTCTTCGGCCTGTTCCTGACGCCGGTGTTCTACGTGGCACTGCGCCTGCTGGCCACCCGCAAGCAGCGTCGTGAAGCGGTTGCGACGGATGTGCCGGCTTCGCACGCCGTGCCGTCCGCAGAGTGATGGTGAAAGACATGAACAACATCGTGATGAAGCAGTACCTGCCCAGGCTTGGTGCCCTGGCCGCCGCGCTGGTGCTGGCGGGCTGCTCGCTGGCACCGACCTACAAGGTGCCCGAGACGCCAACCGCCGCCACCTTCAAGGAGGCCGATGCAGCCGCCACCGAAGGCGCGCAGTGGAAGACCGCCACGCCGGCCGAAGGCCAGCAGCGCGGCGACTGGTGGCGCGTGTTCGGCGACGCCGAACTGGACCGGCTGATCGACGCCGCCAACGCGCATAACCAGGACCTGGCCGCAGCCGCAGCCCGCCTGAAGCAGGCGCGGGCGTTCACGGGCGCCACCGAGGCGGACATGTATCCGCAGCTGAGCGCGGGCTTCGACCCGACGCGTACGCAGCCGTCGGCCGCGTCGCAGGGCCTGCCCGATGGCACCCGCGTGTCGCCGCAGACCGTGTACAAGGCGCGACTGTTCGCCAACTACGAGCTCGACCTGTTCGGTCGCGTGGCCAGCAGCGTGAACGCTGCCCGCGCCGAAGAGAAGGGCGCAGAGGACCTGTACCGCTCGGTGCAGCTCGCGTTGCAGGCCGATGTGGCGCAGGCTTACTTTGCCCTGCGTACGCTCGACAGCGACCGTGAGCTGCTGAACGCGACGATCAAGTTGCGAGAGGATTCGCTGTCGCTGCTGCGCAAACGTTACGAGGCGGGCGAGACGACCGACCTGGACCCGGCCCGCGCCGAATCGGAACTGGGCACGGCGCGTGCCGACCTGGCCAGCATCGAGCGTCGCCGTGCCAATCAGGAGCATGCGTTGGCGGTGCTGACCGGCGTGGCCCCGTCGCAGTTCGGGCTGGCCGCCAGGCCGTTCGACACGGCGCCGGTGGCGGTGCCGGCGGGGCTGCCGTCGGAACTGCTGGAGCGCCGGCCCGACATCGCTGCGGCGGAGCGCCAGATGGCGGCCGCCAATGCGCGGATCGGCATTGCAAAGGCCGCGTTCTTCCCGCGCATTTCGCTGACGGCGCTGTTCGGCTTCGAGTCTTCGGACCTGTCGAACCTGTTCAAGTGGTCGTCGCGGACATGGATGCTCGGGCCGCTGGTGGGCACGACGGTGGCGCAAACCATCTTTGACGGTGGCCGCAACAGCTCGAACCTGGCCGGCGCCCGCGCCGCCCACGAGGAAAGCGTGGCGCGCTACCAGCAGACCGTGCTGGTGGCCTTCCGCGAGGTCGAAGACAGCCTGGCCGATGTGCGCTGGCTCAGCCAGCAGGCCACGGCGCTCGATGGCGCACTGGCTGGCGCCCGGCGTGCCCAGCGCATTTCGCGCAGCCGCTACGACGCGGGCGCCGTCGATTACCTGACGGTGATCGACGCGGACCGCACCGTGCTGCAATCGCAGCGCGATGCCAACGCGGTGGCCGGCCTGCGCGCGGCGGCGACGGTGGCGCTGGTGCGCAGCCTGGGCGGCGGCTGGGGCCCGTTGCCGGAGGCGGTGGCGAAGAACTGAGGCAGGTTCGCCTGCCGCCGTGGTGCCCACCCTCTCTCGCAAGCGGGAGAGGGTGGGCATCACAATCGGTCACAAACATTGCTGGCGCGATGTTTCCAGGTCACTACACTGGAAAGATCGCGCCAGTTCTGTTTTAGGGAGGGCCGATATGCGATTCCTTCGCCGGATGGCCGTCGCGATTGTCCTGCTCGGCACCTTGCTGCCCGTCGTCTGTGGCGCGCAGACCGTCACCGGCTCCATCGCCGTCGGCGGCTCGGCACGGGTGAAAGGGCCGGCCACGGTGAACGGCACCCTGAGCGTGGACGGCCATGTCTACGCCAACGGCCCGCTGACCGCTGCGTGGTTCGCGACGCCCGGCCGCGGGTATCCGCCGCCGATGGAGCGGTCGCTGCTCAAGGTCTTTCATGGGCCGTTGACCGTGCAGGGATCGATGGTGGTGCACGGCGATCTCTATGTCGACGGCCCGCTGACGGTGAACGGGCCGCTAGAAGCCGGCGGCGGCATCGATGCCAACGGGCCGATGGTGGAGCGTCAGGCACGTTGATGTTGCACAATGGCGACTTCGCTGATTTTCACGACCCGTCATGGCGCACGTCAGCCAAGGAATTGGCCTCAAGAGCATTGCCCTGTTCGAAGCCGCCAAGGGCGCCCTGGTGATCCTGGCCGGGCTGGGCCTGGTGGCGTTGCTGCACGCCGACGCCCAGGCGCTGGCCGAAGCCATTGTCGGCCGCTTCCACCTGAATCCGGCCAGCCACTATCCGAAGGTCTTCCTGGCACTGCTGTCGCATCCCAGCGACGGCCGGCTGTGGGCCATCGGCGGATCGGCCGCGGTGTACGCGCTGATGCGCTTCGCCGAGGCCTACGGACTGTGGTTTGGGCGTGCCTGGGGTAACTGGCTTGGCGTCTGGTCCGGCGGGATCTACATTCCGGTGGAAGTGTACGAGGCCGTGCGGCATCCCACGTGGATCCATGTGGGGCTGGCGGTGGCCAACGCGCTGGTGGTGGTCTACCTGGTGCAAAGCCTGGCGCGCCGCACGGTCAAGTAAGCCGGGCGGCTCAAATCTGCTAAGGTAGACACGCGATGCCGCGCGCCTGGCGTGCGGCCGCCCTGCCACGCGGTGCTGTCAGACAGCCACCGATATCAACCGCCCTAGAGACCCATCATGATTCACGAAATTGCACAGATCACGATCAAGCCCGGCATGGAAGCGCAGTTCGAGGCCAACGTGGCCAAGGCCAAGCCGCTGTTCCTGCGGTCCAGGGGCTGCCATGGCCTGAATCTGCAGCGGTCGATCGAACAGCCGTCGCAGTACGCGCTGGTGGTGGCCTGGGACACCGTGGAAGACCATATGGTCCATTTCCGCGAGTCGGACGAATTCCAGCAATGGCGCACCCTGGTCAGCGACTGCTTTGCCGCGCCGCCGGCCGTCCATCACGTCAACACGGTGCTCTGAGCGGCCCCGATCGCGACTGACCGCCCACGCACGTGACGCAGGCGCCGATGCGCCAAAGGAGCCCGCCGCATGTCGACCCCTCAGCAGCGCCCCCGGCATTTTTCGATGCTGCGCGACCTGCAGCTGGCGGATTTCTTCACGCTGGCCAATGCGGCATGCGGCATGGGCTCGGTGTTCTACGCGATGTATTTCGTTGCCGAGCCGTCGCTCAGGCATTTCTATATCGCGGCGGCGCTGGCGCCGGCCGCGTTTATCTTCGATGTGCTGGACGGCCGCATCGCCCGCTGGCGCCACGCCCATTCGGCGCTGGGCCGTGAGCTGGATTCTCTGTCGGACATCATCTCGTTCGGCGTCGGCCCGGCCACCCTGGCTTTCGCCGCCGGCATGCGCGGCGGCTGGGACCTGGCGGCGCTGATCTACTTCGTCTGCTGCGGCGTCAGCCGCCTGGCCCGCTTCAACGTCACGGCCGAGACCCTGGCCGAAGGCTCGGCCCTGGGCAAGGTCAAATACTTCGAAGGCACGCCCATTCCCACCAGCGTGGTACTCACCGGCATCCTGGCCTGGTGCGCCTCGCATGGGCTGATCGGCGATGCCCTGCCTGCGGGCGCGATGGCCATCGGCCCGGGCACGTTCCACCCGATGTCGCTGCTGTTCGTGCTGAGCGGCTCGCTGATGATCAGCAAGACGCTGCGGATTCCGAAGTTCTGAACAGGCGATTTCGCATCGAAATCTTTTAGATCGGCTGCGAAGACTTTGAATCGACGGCTTGAGGCGGCTGCGCTATGTTCGGCGCGTATCCGAACCCTCGAGGAGCCGTTTTCATGCCGAATTCCGTTGCCATCAGGCTGGGCAGCCTTGCGCTGCTTGCCGCCGGGCTTGCCGGTTGTGCGTCGCAGGCACCGTCTTCCTACAAGATGACCACGCCGATCCCGCCGGAGATCACCACGCCGGCGTCGGTCGATACCCGCATTGGCAGGCTGGAGTTTTTCGACGGTGTGCCGACGGCCGCGACGGCCCAGAAGGTCTTCGACAACATCGATTTCGCGCGCGGGGTCGAGGCGTTCCTGAATGGCGTGCCCGGGGCGTCGATGGTGGCCATCCGCACCGGCTTGCGCAGCGTGGGCGCGGTGGACAGCACCGTGGGCGTGTACGAGCAGCTGATGGATTCGAAGTCGATCTACCTGACGCCAAACAGCGAGACCATCTACTTCTGGAACTGGATGGATCTCAAGGACGGCCCGGTGGTGGTGGAAACCCCGCCGAACATCCTCGGCGTGGTCGACGATTTCTGGTTCCGCTATGTCACGGACATGGGCAACGCGGGGCCGGACAAGGGCAAGGGCGGCAAGTACCTGTTCGTGCCGCCCGGCTACACGGGCCAGCTGCCGGCCAGCGGCTACTACATCGTCAAAAGTCCAACGTACGGCAACCTGCTGTTCGGCCGGGCGTTCATGCAGCATGGCGACCCGCGTCCCGGCGTGGCCAGCCTGAAGGCCGGGCTCAGGGTCTACCGGCTGGCTGACGCGGCGCGCCCGCCGGAGACGAAGTTCATCAACCTGTCGGGCAAGGTCATGAACACGGTCCATGCCAACAACTTCCGGTTCTATGAAGAGGTCAACCAGATCATCCAGGAAGAGCCGGCCGGCGCGTACGGCCCCGACATGACCGGCATCTTCACGGCCATCGGCATGCAGAAGGGCAAGCCGTTCGCGCCCGATGCACGCATGAAGCAGATCCTGACCGACAGTGTGGCGGTGGGCAACGCAACGGCCCGTGCCATCGACTTCCGCAATCGTGACCCGCGTACGCTGATCTTCCAGGACCGCCGCTGGACCACGCCGTTCATCGGCGGCAGCTATGAATGGCTGGACAACGGCGCCCGCAATTTCGACGCGCGCACGCTGTTCTTCTACGCCGCCACGATCGACACGCCGGCGATGGCCGTGGCGATGCCGGGCATCGGCTCGCAGTACGCGGCATCGAACCTCGACGCCGCCGGCACCCCGCTGGATGGGGCCAAGACCTATCGGCTGCACGTGCCGCCCAACGTGCCGGTCAAGGACTTCTGGTCGGTGGTGGTGTACGACACGCAGACCCGCTCGATGCTGCAGACGGACCAGCAGTTCCCGAGCCTGTCCAGCGAGAAGTCGCTGGTCAAGAATGCCGACGGCTCCGCCGACCTGTACTTCGGTCCGCAGCCGCCAGCCGGCAAGCAGGCCAACTGGATCCAGACCATTCCGGGCAAGAGCTGGTTCACGATCTTCCGGCTCTACGGCCCGCTGCAGCCGTGGTTCGACAAGCAGTGGAAGCTCGACGACATCGTCGAGGCCTCGTGAACCCGGGCTGACAAGGCGGGAAAATCCACGATGGAGGCGGGGTCAGCAAGGTTTGCGGGCGGCGTCTACAATCCCCGGACGTTGCCCGCTCCCGCGCAGGGAGCCCCCTGGAATCCAAGGAAACTCCCCATGCCTCATCTCTTCGATCCGTACCAGATCGGCAATCTTGCGCTCGCCAACCGCATCGCCATTGCGCCCATGTGCCAGTACTCGGCGGAAGCGGGCTCGGCCACCGACTGGCACATGATCCACCTGGGCAGCCTGGCGCTGTCCGGTGCGGGCCTGATGATCGTGGAGGCCACGGCGGTGTCGCCGGAAGGCCGGATCTCGCCGGCCGACCTGGGCCTCTACAGCGATGCCAACGAAGCGGCGCTGGGCCGCGTGCTCGATGCGGTGCGCCGCTATTCGCCGATTGCCGTGGCGGTGCAGCTGGGCCACGCGGGCCGCAAGGCGTCCAGCCAGGCCCCGTGGGATGGCGGCGCGCAGATTCGTCCCGATGCCCCGACCGGCTGGCAGACCGTGGCGCCGTCGGCCGTTCCCCATGCCGCGGACGAGGTGCCGCCCACGGCGCTCGACCGCGCCGGCATGCAGAAGATCCGCGACGATTTCGTGGCCGCGGCAAAACGTGCGGCACGGATCGGCGTGCAGGGCATCGAGGTACACGGTGCGCATGGCTACCTGCTGCACCAGTTCCTGTCGCCGATCGCCAACCACCGCACCGACGAATACGGCGGCAGCCTGGAGAACCGCATGCGGTTTCCGCTGGAAGTGTTCGACGCCGTGCGCGAGGCGTTTCCGGCCGAGCATCCGGTGTGGATGCGTGTGTCGGCCACCGACTGGGTGCCGAACGGCTGGGATATCGACGGCACGATTGCGTTGTCGCAGGCGCTCAAGGCGCGCGGCTGCGCGGCCGTGCATGTGAGCACCGGCGGCGTGTCGCCGCAGCAGGCCATCAAGCTGGGGCCGGGCTACCAGGTGCCCTATGCCCAGCGCGTAAAGGCCGAAGTGGGCCTGCCGACGCTGGCCGTGGGCCTGATCACCGAACCGGAGCAGGCCGAGGCGATCATCGCCAATAACGAGGCCGACATGATCTCGATTGCGCGCGCCATGCTGTATGACCCGCGCTGGCCGTGGCATGCGGCGGCAAAGCTTGGCGCGCAGGTCGATGCGCCGAAGCAGTACTGGCGCTCGCAGCCGCGCGGGCTGGAGCACCTGTTCCGCAGCGCGCATTTCGGGCAGCGGTAAGCGCCACGCGGCGCGGGGCGAGGGGTCCCCGAGGTGTCCCCGAGGTGTCCCCGAGGTGTCCCCGAGGTGTCCCTTTCGCGAGGTTCGGCGCAGGAATCGCGAAAGCCGGCGGCTTCGGCATCCGGCAGACTACGGTGTTCAGAAGACCAACAACGAACCCGGGGGAGACACCCAATGAACACCGAGCTTTCGCCAGCGCCGACGGCTGAAAACGCCACCGAGGCACCCCAGGCCGCCCAGGCGGCCACCGATAACCACCCGCTGCGTGTGGTCCTGCTGCTCAATGTCGGCCACGCGCTGGACCACCTGTTCCTGCTGATCTTTGCCACGGCGGTGGGCACCATCGCTTCGGAATTCGGGTTCGCCCGCTGGGAAGACCTGATGCCTTACGGCGTGGGCGCGTTCTTCCTGTTTGGGCTCGGCTCGGTGCCTTCGGGCCGCCTGGGCGACATGTGGGGGCGCCGCCAGATGATGCTGGTGTTCTTCTTCGGGCTGGGCGTGGCGGCGCTGCTGACCGCGCTGGCGCAGGGCCCATGGCAACTGGCGGGCGGGCTGGCCCTGATTGGCCTGTTTGCGTCGATCTATCACCCGGTGGGCATTCCGATGCTCGTGCAGCGCGCGAGCCGGCCCGGTTCGGCCATCGGGCTCAACGGCCTCGCCGGCAACCTTGGCGTGGCCGGCGCCGCGCTGCTCACGGGGTTTCTGGTCCAGGCATTGGGCTGGCGGGCGGCGTTTGCCGTGCCCGGCGTCATCGCCATCATCTGCGGATTTGCCTTTGCGTGGCTCTGCGCGCCGCAAGGGCCGGCGCCGGGCCGCAGCCGCAAGCCGCCGCAGGTGGTCTTGCCGCCCCGGCTGCTGGCCCGGGCGCTGGTCGTGATGACGGCGGCCGCCGTGACCGGCAGCCTGCTGTTCAACTTCACCACCAATGGCAACACCCAGTTCCTCACCGAGCGGTTCGACGGGCGGATCGACGACCCGGTCATGATCGGCCTGCTGCTGGCCGTGATCTATGCGCTGGCGTCGTTCACGCAGGTGATCGTCGGCAAGCTGATCGACACGGTGCCGCTCAAGCGGCTGTACCTGGGCCTGGTGCTGGCGCAGATCCCCTGGCTGGTCCTTGCCGCCCATGCGCAGGGATGGTGGCTGTTCGTGGCGCTGCTGGGCGCCATGGTGTGCATCTTCGGCAGCATCCCGTTCACCGACGCGATGATCGTGCGCTACGTCGATGACAGCGTGCGATCGCGTGTCGCCGGCATGCGGCTGGCCGTGTCGTTCGGCATCAGCTCGCTCTGGCAGTGTGGCTGCTTGGCCCGGTGGTCAAGGCGTCGAGCTTTGCCTCGCTGTTTCTGGCGATGGCCTGCATCGCCGCCTGTACCGCGCTGGTGGTGCTGCTGCTGCCCGGCGAAGCCGCCGCAGGGCAGGGCGAGGCCCGCCGTTGATCCGGGCCCGGACCTGATCCGCTGTCAGGGCAGCAGGTGGGTATCGTTCGGGGCCTGCGGTGGCAGCTTGATGGCCAGCGACCGGAACTCGCCGCTGGTCGCGATCGAGCCTGCGTGCGCCGCACCTTTCGGAATGATGATGAGGTCGCCGGGCCCCACCTGGTGCTGTTCGTTGCCAAGCCAGAAGGTGCCGGTGCCCGCAATCACATACTGGATCTCGTCGGCGCTGGTGTGATAGTGCTTGGGCACATTGCCCGACTGCACGGCAATCGTGCCGCTTGGCGTGTTCACCAGCCCCTTGCTGCGTAGCGTGCCCATGTTGGGCACCTGCGGGCCGATGTCGTCGTTGCTCATCGCAGCCAGGTTCTTGATGATCTGCGGCGTCAGCGCGGACGGCGGCGTCTGCGCGTGGGCCAGCGGCAAGTCCACGTGAGCCGTCAGGAACCCGGCGGCAAACGTGGCAACGAAAGCGGCCGGGACGGCGGCAAGCACGGCAAGTCGATGCATGGTTGTCTCCCTTTCTTGTATTGGCGGTCATGGCACTGCGGCAACGCGGCTCGCCTGCCATGCCGCGCAGCATTGTCTCACCGGGATCGGCATCCCGCGCCAGGGTCCGGGCATCGGGACTTTCCTCCTTGACTTCCGCAGCCGGGCAAGGCGGTACCGGTATCGCCCGCAATCCCGCGCTGCAGCATCGTTCAAACGCCAATAACGAAGGGATTACCATGATTGCCGCGCCCCATCGATGGCGCGACCATCGGCGCAAATAGATTGCAGTGGGCAGTACCCGGGCGCCCCGAAAGCACGCCCGTCATCACAGAAGTAGTCGAAGAACGAACTCTGGGAGACACCAACCATGCAAGTCTATGACGGGCTCGTTTTTGCCTGCGCCATGATCCTTGTCTGCATGTACGCCTATCTGGGCGTGCAGTCGCAGAGCCTTGCGCTGAAATACGTGTCGCCAGCCATCGTGGGCGCATTGACGCTCGTGTATGCGCTGCTGCCGATGCGCATGATCGGCTGATCGCCGCCGCGCAAATGAAAACCCCGCCAGGCCTTGGCGGGGCATGCGCCGTTGCGCCGGCCGCCGTGGCGGCCATGTCCGTTGACGCCTAGCGCAGCGACAACCAGATCGCCTTCGGTTCCGTGAAGTTCTCGATGGCGGCGTCGCCATGTTCGCGCCCCAGGCCGGAGTCTCCCGCGCCGCCCCACGGCAGGCGCACGTCGGTGTACCCATAGGTGTTGATCCAGACCGTCCCGGCACGCAGCTCGCCGGCCACCTTGTGTACGCGCTGAATGTCCGCGCTCCACACGCCGGCGGCCAGGCTGAACGCGGTGCCGTTGGCAATGCGCACGGCGTCTTCCTCATCGTCGAACGGGATCACGCTGGCCACCGGGCCGAAGATCTCCTCCTGCGAAATGCGCATCTCGTGCGCCACGTTGGCAAACACGGTGGGCTCGACAAAGAAGCCGCGCTCGCCCACGCGCACGCCGCCCGTTACCGCGCTGGCGCCTTCCTGCCTGCCGATGGCGACGTAGTCGAGCACGGTCTTCATCTGCGCGGCCGATACCACCGGCCCCATGGTGGTGTCGGGTGCAGCCGGGTCGCCCACGCGGATGGCGCGGGCGCGCGCGGACAGCCGCTCCACCACCTCGTCATACACCTGGCGCTGCGCCAGGATGCGAGAGCCGGCCGAGCACACCTGCCCCGCGTTGAAGAAGATGCCCGAGGCGGCCGCGCGCGTGGCGGCGTCCAGGTTGGCATCGGCAAAGATCACGTTGGCCGACTTGCCGCCCAGTTCCAGCGTCACGCGCTTGAAGTTGGCCGCCGCGCCCTGCATGATGCCGCGGCCCACGCCGGGCGATCCGGTAAAGGTCACCTTGTCGATGCCCGGGTGCGCGACCATGGCGTTGCCCACCACGCTGCCCTTGCCGGTCACGACGTTGAACACGCCGGGCGGCACGCCCGCTTCGAGGGCCAGTTCGGCCACCCGCAGCGCGGTCAGCGGCGTGATCTCGGCGGGCTTCACGATCAGCGTGCAGCCGCAGGCCAGCGCCGGGGCGATCTTCCACATGCCGATCATCAGCGGGAAATTCCACGGCACGATGGCGGCTACCACGCCCACGGGTTCGCGCACCGTATAGGTCAGCGCGTCAGGGCGGGCCGGGATCACGCTGCCGTGGATCTTGTCGCACCAGCCCGCGTAGTAGCGCACCGTGTCGATCACGGCCGGCATGTCCTGGCGGCGTACGGAGGCCAGCGGCTTGCCGGCGTCCTGGCTTTCCAGCGTCACCAGTTCCTCGGCATGGGTTTCGAGCAGGTCGGCAAAGCGGTTCAGGATGCGTGCGCGGTCTGCCGCGCGCATGCCCGCCCAGCCTTTCAACGCCGTGCGGGCGGCCTTCACCGCGGTATCCACGTCGGCGGCGCTGCCTTGCGCCACCAGCGCAATGGGCGCTTCAGTGGCCGGATTGATGTCGGTGGAATACTCGCCAGTGCCGGGCGGCAGGCGCTTGCCGTCGATCAGCAGGTCATGCCGGGGCAGGTCGGGGCGTGAGGCGGTCATAACAGGCTCCTCGCTTGTGTCGTGGTTCTGGAATGACGGGCGCGGTGGCCGAAGCATCACAACAATCAGCCCGCTTTGTTTCTGGAGTGTGGGCGGGCGTCAGACCTAAGTCCAATTAATAGGAATGATTCATTCATACGATTAATGCATGAATGACGGATGTGCTTATCGTCCGGCGCCATGCCATCAGGTGTGCGAGCGCCCCCCAGCAGCGTGGCAGCCCGGCGCTTTCAGCCGGCGTCGTTGAGCAGGGCGCCGATGGCGGCGTGCAGTTCGCCCGGCACCACGGGCTTGTGCAGCAGGGCGGTGCCGCCGGCGTGGACGTTGCGCAGGCGATCGGCGGCAGTGTCGCCCGTGATGACGATGGCGGGCAGGTCGCGGCCCGTGCGCTCGCGGATGGCGGCAATCGCCTCCAGTCCCGTGCGGTGGCCGCGCAGGCGATAGTCGGCCAGGATCAGGTCCGGCGCGAATTCCGCAAGCAAGGCCAGCGCCTCTTCCTCGGTTTCGGCGGCGCGGTTCGGGCAGTTCCAGACCGTGAGCAGGCCGGACATGGCCTCGCGGATGGCCGGATCGTCGTCGATCACCAGCACGCGCAGCCCATCCAGCCGCGTGGCGGCACCGGGCAGGATCGATTCCTCGGGCGCCGTCCACGCCAGTGGCAGGCGCAGGCGGAACACCGAGCCCCGGTCCGGTACCGATGCCAGCGTCACCGAGGTGTGCATCGTCCTCGCCAGGCCGTCCACGATGGCCAGCCCCAGGCCCAGCCCCTTGCGCTGGTCGCGCTCGGGATTCCCCAGCTGATGGAACTCGCGGAAGATCGCCCGATGCTGGGTGGCCGGAATGCCGATGCCGGTATCCCAGACTTCGATCGACATATGGAAGCGCCGCTTGCGACACGCCACCAGCACGCCGCCCGTGCGCGTATAGCGGATGGCGTTGGCGATCAGGTTGCGCAGGATCAGTTCGGTCAGGGTGGGATCGCCAAAGGCTGTGGCCGTGGTATCGCGCGTGCGATAGACCAGTCCGCGCGCGTTGGCCTGCGGGGCGAACTCGTTTTCGAGCTTGTGCAGCAGCGGCTGTAGCCGGAAGGGCCGGGGCCGCGGCGTGACCACGCCGGCATCGAGCTTGGAAAAATCGAGCAGCGTGTTCAGCATTTCGCGCGCCGCGCCGGACGATGCCTCGATATGGTCCAGAAGCTGGCGCTGCCGCGCGTCCAGCGGCGTGCGGCCCAGCGACACCAGGAACAGCCCCAGCGCATGCAGCGGCTGGCGCAGGTCGTGGCTGGCCGACGCCAGGAACACCGATTTGGCCCGGTTGGCCTGCTCGGCCTCGCGCTGGGCCTGGCCGGCGCGCGCGGTCTGGTCGCGCAACTGCGAGATCAGCTCGACGTTCTCGAAGCGCAGCGTCAGCGAATGCCGCGCCATGCGGGAGTAGTTGCGCGCGAATACGATCAGCACGAACAGGTACAGTGGGGTGGCCAGGAACATCGGCAGGTAGGCGATATCGTGCGTGACGATGAAGGCCGCCCAGACCGGCACGATGGCCGGGATGAAAAAGCCCACCGCCACAGGCAGGCAAGCCGAGAACACGGCCAGCGCCGCCGCGCTCATGCCGGCAATCAGCGACAGCACGCAGATCACCACGGCGGGCGAGCGGATATCGAGATAGAGCCAGCCCGCCAGCCCCCACAGGCTGCCGATCAGCACCAGCATCGCGGTCATGCCGCGCGCATACAGGCCGGAGCGCGCCTCGGTCAGCCGGTCGCGCATGGCCAACCGGCCAAAGTGGGCGGCGGCGCAGACGACCGCCATCGCCGCTGCCCACGGCAGCGCGCCGGGGTGGCCATCGGTCAGCGACAGCCCGGTGCCCAGGATGATCGCCGCCAGCGCACAGCCCAGCATGGCCATGCCGAAGCTCTGGTCGATCAGCTCCATCTGCGCGGACAGCAGCCGCGGCTCGTCGTAGTGCGGAAGGAAGGGCAACGCCATGGTCGCGCGGCGGGCGGGGCGGGTCGAGATGGCGGTCAGCGATGCGTCTGCACTAGCCCGCGGCGCTGCGCTTCGAGGATGGCCTCCACGCGGCTGACCACGCCAAGGTGGTCGAGGATGGCCGCCACGTGCACGCGCACGGTGTTTTCGGACAGCCCCAGGTGGTAGGCAATGACCTTGTTCGATCGCCCCAGGCTCAATTGCGTCAGCACCTCCAGCTGGCGCGGCGTGAGCTGGCTCGGTTCATAGGCCGGGCCATCGCCGGCGGCGGGGCGGCCCGCGCCGGGGCCATAGCCGCTGCCATCGGCCGGGAAATGCGTGCCGCCCGACAGGCAACTGGCGATGGCGCGTTCGATGTCCACCGCATCGGCAGATTTCGGCAGGAAGCCGGCGATCTCGCGCCGCGATTCGGCCGGGATGGCGTCGATATGCGACGTGCCAGAGACGATCAGGATGCGCGCCGCGGCAAAGTGCCGGCGCAGCACCTTGATGCCTTCGATGCCGTTCAGGCCCGGCATCTGGATATCCAGCAGCAGGATGTCCACGGGCTGGCTGGCGTGGGCCTGCACGGCCTCCATGACCGATCCGGCCTCGATGATCGACGCCACGCTGGGGCTGTCGGCCAGCAGCAGCTTGAGCCCCGTGCGAAACAGGGTGTGGTCATCGATCAGCAGGAGTCGGGCACGCGACATGGAAACACGCACAAAGTGCAGGGGGCGACATGGGGATCGATTGGACTGGATTCGACGCGCGTTGTCCATCGCCAGCATTGGGGGCGCGCCGGGGGGGACGCCGGCGCCAGCCATGCCATGGATACCGGCCTCTAGTCCGGAAAGATTATTGGCAGCGTAGTGGTGCGATGCCAGCATGTTGCCGTGGACGAATTCCGCGACTTGTCCATACCACTTCTGATACCCGCTCCTCCCGGCTGCGGGTATTTTTTTGTCCGCATCCGGGCCCCGCGGCCGGCGTCAGACCGGGATCGACAGCGGCCCGGCCGTCACGTCCCAGGTCGTGGCATCGAGGAACCAGCGCGCCGCATGTGGACCATGCAGCACGTGGAGATCGCCCGACACACGCACCCAGTCGCCTTCGGGCAGGCCCAGCACCGGGGTATCCGGCGACAGCGTGGTGAATTCGGCCAGCCGCTGGTCGCGTGTCTCGCCCCGGAAGCCTTCGATTTCCAGGTTGTAGTAGTGCGGGTTGATCTGGAACGGCACCAGCCCGAGCGCGTCGAAGCCGCCCGGGTCCACCACCGGCATGTCGTTGGTCGTGCGGATGGTCGGCGTGGCCAGGTTGGACCCGGCGCTCCAGCCGATATAGCGCGCGGCGCCGCTGCGCACGCGGGCGGCCATCGGCGCCAGAAGGCCTTGCTGGCGCAGCACCTGCAGCAGGCGGAAGGTATTGCCGCCGCCCACCACGATCAACGTGGCGGCGTTGACCGCAGCCAGCGTATCGGCCTGCTCGTGCAGCGACCGTACCGCGATGCCGACCCGCGCGAAGGCCTCGCGTACCTGTGCGGCGTAGCTGTCCCAGTCGCGCGTCACGCCCGCGTAAGGCACGAACAGGGCGTCGGTACGGCCATCGGCCAGTTCGGCGATGGCGTGGGCAGCGTGAACGAGGTAGCCCTCGTCCGAGGTCGAGTTGCTGAGCAGAAGCAGGTCCATGTCGGGGTGTCGCGGAGTTCCGCCTTGCGGAACATCGGTCCATAAATCAAAAGAAACCGACAATGGTACGCCAATGGCAGCGGCACGCGCACCGGGCGTGTGCCGCTGCCGTCAGTCGATCAGCTTGCCGTCCGCGTCGAAGAACGGGTGCCGCGCCCCGTGGTCGCCAATGGCCGCCAGATGCGTGACCAGGCCGTGTTGCGGATGCCACCAGTGCAGCAGGTAGCCCGGCGGCTCCATGCGGAAGCACGACGGCGCTTGGGGGGCCAGGTCCAGCGCCACCTGGTGCGCCGGGCCGGGCGCGGTCATGGCGATGGTGCCGCCAAAGCGGCGCGTGATCTGCCGGTGCAGATGGCCGCAGATGACGCGTTCCACCTGCGGATGCCGGGCGATGACCGCTTCCAGGGCCGCCGCGTTGTCCAGCCCCTGCACGTCCATGTGGCCGATGCCGGTATGGAACGGCGGATGGTGCAGCATGACCAGCGTGGGTTGCTGGGGCGCGGCGGACAGCGCGGCATCGAGCCAGGCCAGCCCGTCGGGCTCGGCACGGCCTCCCGGCTTGCCGGGCACGGTGCAGTCCAAGCCCACCAGCCGCAGCGGGCCGGCATCGATGGCGTAGTGCACCGGCGCCTCGCCGTTGCCGTTGGCAAACAGATAGTCGTGATCGGCAAATACGCTGCGCAGCGACGTGCGGTGGTCGTGGTTGCCGGGCAGCAGCTTTACGGGCATCGGCAGGCGCTGCAGGATGTCGCGCAGGAAGCGGTATTCGTGGATATCGCCGAAGTCGACCAGGTCGCCGGTGACCACCACCAGATCGGGCAGTTGCGGGGCCGCCAGCAGCGTGTCGATGGCCGCGTGCAGCGCGCCGGCAGTGTCCACCATGCGGTAGGACAGCTTGCCGCCGGCCTTGATGTGCAGATCGGTCAGTTGCGCCACCAGGTAGGGCGCCGGGTTTGCGAGGGTCATACGGCTTGGCCAAGCGTGATCAGGTGTTGGGTGTCGATGCGCAGGCCCACGCGCGTGCCGGCCGCCCAGGCATCGCGCCGGGCGGTATCGACGATCAGCGGCGCGGTGGCGCCCACGTCCACCAGCAGGCGGGTGTGGTTGCCTAGGAACAGCGCCGTGACGACCGTGCCTTCCACATGTGCATCGTCGGCGTGCACCAGCGCCACGTCCTCGGGCCGGAACATCAGGCGCGCGGTCGCGGTCGTCGGCGCATCGTCGGGCGGCCCCATCGGCACGGTGCCGCCGGGCACGCGCCAGCGGCCTGCCTCGGCCGTGCCCGGCAGGTGGTTCATGGTGCCGATGAAGTCGGCCACGAACGCGTTGGCCGGGGCGCGGTAGATGTCCTGCGGCGTGCCGGCCTGGGCAATACGGCCCTTGTCCATCACGATGATGCGGTCGCCCAGCGCCATGGCCTCGGCCTGGTCGTGCGTGACGTACACGGCGGTGATATGCAGGCTGCGCAGCAGCTGGTTGATATCGGCACGCAGCGCATCGCGCAGCTTGGCATCGAGCGCGGTCAGCGGCTCGTCCAGCAGCAGCACGCGCGGCTGCACGGCGATGGCACGCGCCAGCGCCACACGCTGGCGCTGGCCGCCGGACAGCTGGTCGATGCGGCGGTCGGCAAACGGCTCCAGGTGCATCATCGCCAGCATCTCGTCCACGCGGCGGCGGCGCGCGGCGCTGTCCACGCGCCGTACGCGCAGACCATAGGCGATGTTCTCGGACACGCTCATGTTCGGAAACAGCGCGTAGTTCTGGAACACCATGCCCACCCCGCGCTGCTCGATGGGCTGGTCGGTCACGCGCGTGTCGCCAAACCAGACCTCGCCGCCGGCATCGGGCTGCTCCAGACCGGCGATGATGCGCAGCGTGGTGGTCTTGCCGCAGCCCGACGGCCCCAGCAGCACCACGGTTTCACCGGCGCCGATATCCAGGTCCAGCGGCTGCAGCGCCAGTGTGCCGTCTGCGAACGTCTTGGCGCACTGGCGCAGGCGGATGGGAGTGGGCTCATGCATGGCGGCTTCCTGGAACGGTGGAGGCGTTGGGGGTGGGGACGGTCTGTGGCAAGCCCACGGGCGCGTCCGGGGCAGGTTCGGCAACCGGTGCATGGCGGCGTGCGCGGGCCCCCAGCGCGCTGGCGGCCTGCATGACCACCAGCATCGGAATGATCATGACGAAGAACACGATGGTGTAGGCCGACCCGATTTCGAGCCGCATCGACGCGTAGCTGTCGGCCAGGCCCACGGGCAGCGTCTGCGTGGTGGGGGTGTGCAGCATCCAGGTCAGGTTGAACTCGCCCACGGACAGCGTCACCACCATCAGCGCGCCGGCCAGGATGCCCTGGCGGCAGTTCGGCAGCACCACGGTGAAGAAGCGCTGCAGGCGCGTGGCGCCCAGGCTGGCGGCGGCATCTTCCAGCGTGCGGATATCGATGGCCGCCAGGATGGCCAGCACCGCCCGCACCATGAACGGCAGCGTGAACACCACATGGCCGATCAGGATGAACACCCAGCTCGTGCGCAGGCCTTGCCAGCTGCCGTAGAGCAGGATCAGGCCCAGCGCCGTGGCCAGCCCGGGCAGCGCCACGGGCAGCATCAGCAGTTCCTCGATCAGGCGCGTCACGCGGTTGCGCCGCAGCGCCATGTAGTACGCGGCGGGCACGCCGATCACCAGCGTGCAGGCCAGGCAGGCCAGTGCGATGCCCAGCGACAGGAAGATGGTGTTGCGATAGAGCGACCAGACTTCTTCGAGCCAGCGCGTGGTCAGCCCGCTCGACAGGCCCACGAAGATGTTGTTGGTCAGGCCGGCCAGCACGGACAACACCACGGGCACGGTCATGAAGGCGCAGACCAGCAGGGTCAGCGTCAGTTGCAGCCAGTAGCCGGCGCGGCGGGGTTGGGTGGTGCGCATGCGGCGGTCCTCAGGCGGTGGCGGCGACGGTGTCGCCGGAGTACCAGCGCGCCAGCGCCAGCAAGGCCCAGGTGACCACGCCAAGCAGGATCGACAGCGCGGCGGCCATGCCGAAGTTGGCGTAGTTGGTGAACTCGTTGTAGATCGTCAGCGGCAGCACGTCGAGCTGCGTGGCCAGCGTGAAGGCGGTGCCGAACGCGCCCATGCTGGTGGCAAAGCAGATCGCCCCGCTGGACAGCATGGCCGGCATCAGCGCGGGCAGCATCACGTCACGCACCACGCGCCACGGGCTGGCGCCCAGCGAGCGCGCCGCTTCCTCCAGCGACGGGTCAAGCTTCTCCACGGCGGCCATCACGGTCAGGATCACGCGTGGAATCGAGAAATAGAGATAGCCGACGAACAGGCCGGCGAGCCCGTAGGCAAACGTCCATCGCTCGCCCGCCAGCACATCGCCGATGCTGGCCAGCAGGCCGTTGCGGCCCCCGAGCATGATGACCATGAAGCCGATCACCACGCCCGGGAACGCCAGCGGAAAGGTCAGCATGGCCACCAGCACCGGCTTGCCCGGCACCGGGTGCCGCTGCAGGAAGGTGCCCGCGATGCCGGCGATTGCCAGCGTGGCCAGCGTGACCAGCGCGGACAGCACCACGGTCACCATCAGGCTGTGCAGATAGCGGGCGCTGGTCAGCACGGTCCAGTAGACTCCCGCGCCGTCGCGGCCGGTCAGGCTGACTTCGATCAGCCGCGCCATCGGCAGGCAGAAGAACGCCAGGAACACGAGCAGCGCGGGCAGCGCGAACAGGAAGAGGGCGGGAGATCGCTGGGTCATGGTGCGGGCGCGGGCCGGTGGCTTAGCGCACTTCCTTCAGGTACTGGTCGCTGAAGGCCTTCTGCGACTGGGCCATCTTGCCGAAGTCCACCGGCCTGGCGCGGGCATAGTCGGCGGCGGGCAGGAAGCGCGACTGCACTTCGGCCGGCATCGGCACGTTGCGCACCGGACGCAGGTAGGCGTTGGCCCACAGCGCCTGGCCCTGGTCGGACAGCACGAAGTCCAGCACCTTGCGGCCTTCGGCGGCGTGCGGCGCGTTGTTGACCAGGCTCATCACGTAAGGCACCACCAGCGTGCCTTCCTTCGGAATCACGAAGGCCACGTTGGCGCGATCCTTGTACTTCGCGCGGTAGGCGTTGAAGTCGTAGTCCAGCAGGATGGGGATTTCGCCGGACAGCACGCGCGCATAGGCGGTCTGCTTCGGCACGATGGGCTGGTTCTTCTGCAGGTCGCGGAAGTACTTGAAGGCCGGGCCGAAGTTGTCCAGCGAGCCGCCCATGGCCTGGTTCACGGCCACGGCGCCCACATAGCCCACAAAGGCGCTGGCCGGATCGAGGTATCCCACCAGGCCCTTGTATTCGGGCTTGAGCAGGTCGGCCCACGACTGCGGCACGGGCTTGCCGCGCAGCGCATCGACGTTGACCATGAAGCCCAGCGTGCCGGAATGGATGGCGAACCAGTGGCCTTGCGGGTCTTTCAGGCCGTCGGGGATGTCGTTCCAGTGGGCGGGCTTGTATGGCTGGGTTACGCCGTCGGCCTTGGCCTGGATGCCGAAGGTCACGCCCAGGTAGGTCACGTCGGCCACCGGGGCGGCCTTTTCGGCCACCAGCTGCGCCAGCGACTGGCCCGAGTTCTTGTTGTCGAACGGCACGGTGACGCCGGTCTTTTCCTTGATCGCGCGGATCTGCGCGGCCCAGTCGGCCCATTCCGGCGGGCAGTTGTAGCAGATGGCGGTCTGGGCGGCGGCGCCCTGGCTGAAGGCGGCAAAGGTGGTGGCGACAGCGGCGGCGGTGGCCAGCCAGCGCAGCGGACGGCGCCAGAAGGATTGCGTCGACATGTAAGGCTCCCTGGTTAGGTCGGTCGGTCAGTCAGTCGGTGGTTGGATCAGGCAGGAACTGCGGGCGCGCTGACGGTGCCCTCGATACGTAATGCATGCGGCAGCAGCATGGCGTTGCCGTCGGCGCCCGCCGAGCCCACATCGAGCCGGTGCAGCAATTGCGCGACGGCCTGCCTGCCGATGTCGGCATTGGGCTGGACAACGGTGGCCAGCGGCGGCTCCACCAGCGCGCCAAGGGCGATACCGTCGTAGCCCAGGACCGAGACATCGCGCGGCACGCGCAGCCCCAGCCGCTTGAGATCGGAAATCACGCCGATGGCAAGCAGGTCGTTGGTGCAGAAGAACGCGGTGGGGGCGTCGGATTGGGCCATCAGCGCCTGGATCTGCGGCGCGTTGCTGGCCGTGTGGGACGGCAGGTTGACCGGGTCGCGTACCGGCAGGCCGTGGGCGCGCATGGCATCGGCATAGCCGGCAAAGCGTTGGCGGGCGCGGTCCGACGCGGTGAAGGCCCCCGAAATCACCGCGATGCGCCGATGGCCGGCCGCGATCAGCGCGTTGACGCCCTCGCAGGCGCTGGTCTGGTTGTCCACCGACACCGAATGCCGGCCGCGCTGCATGCCGTCGCCCGACACCTGGTTGTAAGCCAGCACGTAGGGCACCGATTCGCGGTCGAGCTGGTCCAGCACGGTGCTGTCGCAGGCGTCGGCCACGGTCAGCACCATGCCGTCGACGCGGTGACGCAACAGATATTCGATGCGCGCGCGTTCGCGGGCCGGATCGTAGTTGCTGGTGACCAGCATCAGGGAGTAGCCTGCCTCCATGGCCGATTCTTCAATTCCGCGCCAGCATTCGGCAAACACGGCGTTGTCCAGCGTGGGCAGCATGACGCCGACGATACGGGTGCGTTGCGCGCGCAGCTTGGCGCCCAGCAGGTTGGGGCGGAACGACAGCCGGCGCGCGGCCTCGTGCACGCGCTGGGCGGTGGCTTCGCGCACCAGCTGCGGATGGCTGAAGACGCGTGACGCAGTGGCCAGCGACACCTTGGCGGCCAGCGCCACGTCGGCCAGCGTGACCCCCTGGCCAGGTTCGGCAGAAGCCAGGCGGGGCGGCAGGACGGCGCGGCGGGATGTCGGCATGCATTCCTCATCGGATGGCGCACTTCAGGATGAAAACGTTTTCATTGAAGTGCCGGAAAATCAGGCGTCAAGGAATATTTGCGCTGCGCTGCCGCAAAGCGGGCAGCGCAGGCTCCCGCGCCTGTCATCGTCGCGCATTGTCACGGGCCTCTGTGACGCGACGATGACAGGCCGGCGGTGCGATCCGATCTGGCGGGGGTGCCTTACTTCGTCTTTGGCGCGGCGCTGAACGTCTTGTTGGCGATCTTCCACACGCCGTCGATCTGCAGCAGGTTCATGTAGTCGGTGAACGTCACCTCGGGATAGTCCAGCACGATCTTGGCCGTGGCGGCGTTGCCCACCACGTCGAAGCTGGCGATATGGCGGCGGCGCTGGGCCTCGTCGGGCTGCGGCTGGCCCTGGAAACGCTTCGAGAACTCGTCCACCGTCAGCGAATGCAGCGCGCCGTCGCGGAACGAAATGATGCGGGCGTCGGCGTGAAACGCCTGGAAGATGTACTCGGCCTTGCCGGTGCGATGGGCTTCCAGGTACTGCTCCAGCGGTGCCAGGGCGGGAATGTGCTGCGAAGTGGCGGCGTGTGCGGTCATGTCTGTCCTCCGTATGGATGCGGGTTGGGCTGGCCCGGAATCGTGCGCCCGGGCCGATGGGGCCGTTCATTGTATCCGTAAATTGTATGCAAAATGGATTTGGACTGTGCCTTGGTCCGGGGCAGGAAAATTTTCGTAACAGACTGCGTGGACGGCCCGGTCAACCAACCGGCGCGCCGGACGTCAAACCGGCATTCCGGCACGCGATGTGCGCACAGGACAAAGGAACGGGCGCCTATGGAACCCCCACGGATCAGCAGGCTGCGTCAATGGCGCATACCAGGTTGGACGGCCTTGCTGGCATGGCTGGCGCTATCGGCGGCGCTGGCCGCCTGTGCGTCGACGGCGGCCGATGATGCAACGCACCATGGCAAGCTGTCGGCGGCCGACCTGCGCTGGCTCAACACGATCAGCTTTGGCGCCGACCAGGCCAGCGTGCAGCGCCTGCAAGCGATCGGGCGGCAGCGCTATCTCGACGAGCAGATCCGGATGCCGCTGGCCGATCCGCCCCAGTTGGCCCAGGCCATTGCCGCATTGCCGCTCAGCCAGGGCGATGCCCTGCAGCGGACGCAGGCCGTGCGCGCCGAGCGGCAGCGTATCCAGGCGCTGACCGACGAGACCGAAAAGCAGCAGGCCCGCGAGGCGCTGAACCGCCAGGGGCGCGAGCTTGTGATCGATACCGGCCGCCGCCACCTGCTGCGCGCGCTCTATTCCCCGGCGCAACTGCGCGAGCAGATGACGTGGTTCTGGCTGAACCATTTCAACGTCTACGCCGAGAAAGGGCAGGTGCGCTACGCGCTGGCCGAATTCGAGGCACGCGCGATCCGGCCGCATGCGCTGGGCAAGTTCCGCGACCTGCTGATGGCTACGGTCACATCGCCGGCCATGCTCGAATATCTGGACAACGCCCAGAGCGCGGCCAATCGCATCAACGAGAACTACGCGCGCGAGCTGATGGAACTGCATACCCTGGGCGTGGCCGGCGGCCCGAGCGGGTCGCGCTATACCCAGCAGGACGTGCAGGAACTGGCGCGCGTGCTGACCGGACTCGGCATTAACGCGCGGGGCGAGCCGCCGCGGCTGTCGGCCGAACGCGCGGCCATGTACCGCAGCGACGGCCTGTTCGAGTTCAATCCCAACCGCCACGACTTCGGCGCCAAGACGCTGCTGGGCCAGACCATCGCGCCGCGCGGGTTTGCCGAGGTGGAGCAGGCCGTGTCGATCCTGGCGCGCGACCCGGCCACGGCGCGCTTCGTGTCGGCCAGGCTGGCCACGTACTTCGTGTCGGACAACCCGCCGCCGCAGCTGGTGACGCAGATGGCGGCCACGTTCACGCGCACCGACGGCGATATCGGCGCGGTGCTGCGCACGATGTTCCTGTCGCACTGGTTCGACCAGTCGGCTGCCGAGGGCGCGCGCAAGTTCAAGGACCCGATGGTCTTCGTGGTGTCCTCGATGCGGCTGGCCTACGATGGCCGGCCGGTGTCGAACCTGCGTCCGATGATCAACTGGCTGAACCAGCTTGGCGAGCCGCTGTATGGCCATGTAGCGCCCGACGGCTATCCGCTGACCGAGAGCGCATGGGCCAGTTCGGGGCAACTGGTCAAGCGTTTCGAGATCGCGCGCACGATCGGCAGCGGGCCGGCCGGGCTGTTCTCGGACGAGAGCGGTCAGCCGGCCGCGCAACGCGGATTCCCGATGCCGAACAACCGCATGTTCTACGACACCATCGAGGGCACGCTGGGCACGGCCACGCGCCAGGCGCTGGCCCAGGCGGGGTCGCAGCAGGAATGGAATGCCGTGCTGCTCAGTTCGCCGGAATGGATGCAGCGGTAGGGCACCGGCACCGGCCATCCAACGATAGGGGCAACCATGAATCGACGCCACTGGCTCAGGACGATGGGCGGCGCGGGGCTCGCGCTGACGCTGCCGACCGTGACATCGCGCGTGTTCGCGCTGCCGGCCCAGGCCGATGCGCGCTTCTTGCTGGTATTCCTGCGCGGCGGCTACGATGCGGCCAACGTGCTGGTGCCGTCCGGCAGCGATTTCTACTACGCGTCGCGACCCAATATCGCCATCCGGCCGCCGGTGGCGCAGGGTGCCGCGCCCGACCCGGCAGCCGCGCTGTCGCTGGGCGTCGATGGCTGGGCCCTGCATCCGGCGCTGGGCGCCACGATGCTGCCGATGTGGCAGCGCCAGCAGTTGGCGTGCGTGCCGTTCGCGGGCACCAGCGACATGTCGCGCAGTCACTTCGAAACCCAGGACGGTATCGAGGCGGGGCTGGCCGGCGACGGCCATGGCGCAGGCGCACCCAAAGGCAGCGGCTTCCTGAACCGGCTGACGCAGGCCATGGGCGGGCAGGCGGCGCCGGTGGCCTTCACCGATGGCCTGCCGATGGTGCTGTCCGGCGCGGCCAACGTGCCCAACGTGTCGCTCAAGGGCACCGGCCGCGCCCCATTCGATGCCCGCCAGACGCAAACACTGGCGCAGATGTACAAGGGCACGCGCTTCGAGTCGCTGATTGCGGAAGGTTTCGACCTGCGCCAGACCGTGGCCGAACAGGCCGAGGCGATGCGCAAGCACGAGGCGGCCATGCGCGCGGCCAGCGCGGGCGCGGCGGGCGAGACCATGTCAGGGCGCATGCAGGAAATGCAGGCAGCCAACCGGCGTGCGCTGACGGCACGCGGTTTCGAGCAGGAGGCGCGCCGCATGGCCGGGCTGATGCGCGATAAATTCAACCTCGGCTTTATCGACGTGGGCGGCTGGGACACGCACGTCAACCAGGGCGGCGCGCAAGGGCAACTGGCCAACCTGCTGGACAACCTGGGCCGCGGCATCGCCGGATTCTCGGAGGAAATGGGGCCGGCGTGGCGCAACACCACCGTGGTGGCCATCTCCGAATTCGGCCGCACCTTCCGCGAGAACGGCACGCGCGGCACCGACCACGGGCACGGCACGGTCTACTGGGTGGCCGGCGGCAACGTGCGGGGCGGGCGCATGGTGGGTGAACAGGTCGCGATTGCCCCGTCAACCTTGAACCAGAACCGCGACTATCCGGTGCTCAACGACTACCGGTCGGTGCTGGGCGGCCTGTTCCGCAGGCTATACGGGCTGGACGACAGCCGCCTGGCGCAGGTCTTTCCGGGTAGCCGGCCAAGCGATATCGGACTGGTGTAGGGCAGGGCGCGACGTCGATCAAGGCTTGCGACGGCTGAAGCGTTGCTCGGTCACCTCGCTGCCCCATTGGGTGCCGGCCGCCTCGCTGGTCAGCACAAAGCCGAACGACTCATAGAGATGCCGGGCCGAATCGAGGCCCTTGAAGGTCCAGAGCCAGGTCTCGTCAAACGCGTGCGCGTCCACGAACTGCATCGCGTGGGCCATCAGCTGCCGGCCCACGCCTAAACCGCGCAGCGCGTCGTCGACGATAAACCAGCGCAGATGGGCGGTCCCCAGCGCCGGGTCGCCGTCGATGGCCAGAGACGCCAGCGTGCGGCCGTCGTCGTGGTACAGCCACAGTGCCTTGCCCGGTGCCGGCAGCGTGGCGGCAAACTCGGCCAGTTCGGTGGCCACCCGCTTTTCGAAGAAGGCGCCAAATCCCCAGTGTTCGGCATAGAAGCGCCCGTGCAGGCTCGCGATATCGCCGATGCACCCGGGCCGGTAGCCTTCGACGATGGGCAGGCTGTCGGGCGTGCCTGCGGCGGCCCTGGCGGCGTTGTCCTGCGCCAGCGCGTCGGCATAGAGCGCCAGGGACCGCAGCAGCGCCTGCTGGTCGGACGGGAGCATGCGGCGCAACGCATTGGATACCTGGTCGGTCGCGAACTGGTCGATCTTCTCCCGCAGCTTTTTCCCTTTTGGCGTCAGGAACAGCTCCGTGGCACGTGCGTCCTCGCTGGAGATTCGGCGATGCAGGAACCCGGCGGCTTCCAGCCGCGCAACCTGCCGGCTGGTGTTCGATTTGTCCAGCCGCAGGATCTGGCCCAGGTCCTTGGCACTGATGCCGGGCGTCATGCCGATCTCCAGCACCGCGTGCACGGCTGAAGGCGCCAGGTCACTATCGGCCAGCGTGGCGCGCATGAAGCCCAGTTCGCGCACCAGGCGGCGCGAGAAATCACGCAGTTCGAGGATGGTCCCGTCGCGGGACTGGGCGGGTGCTTCGATCAGGTCCATGGTGGCCTCCGGCCGGCGGTCGAGGGGTCGCATTGGTTGCGATGTGCAAGCAATATTAGTTGCGATGCGCAACCTTGTCAAAGGTCTGAGGGGGTGGGGGTCACCCTCCCAAAGCAGTACGTGCCACGCCTCAAGTCGGTCCAGGAAGTGCCGTTATCTCAACAGTGGGCGTGGCACCTGCCCACCATATGATTCGTACAACACGATTCCTAGCCAGTTTGAGTGCAAGCCTTGTCGCGACCCCTGACGCCATCCATTGCCGATTGCATCGAGCAACACCTGCTGCGGCCGGTTTTCCAGCCGATCGGCTCGCTCGTCACGGGCGAGGTGTTTGGATACGAGGCACTGATCCGCGGCCCGATGGGCACGCCGCTGGAGAGCCCGATCGCGCTGTTCGCCGAAGCGGCACGCGAGGGCAAGCACGTGGAACTCGAACGGCTGGCCGCCCGCATCTCGATCCGGGCGTTCATGGAATTCGACCTGCCCGGCAAGCTGTTCCTGAACTACAGCGCCGATTCGCTGCGCAATATCGAGGACACGCGCGACGAGGTACGGACCTTTCTGCAGGCCCAGGGCCTGCAATCCGAACGCATTGTGCTGGAGCTGACCGAGCAGGCGCCGCTCGGGCCGCTGGATACGCTGGCCAAGGCCGTGTATTCGATTCGCAGCCGCGGCGCGCAATTCGCGCTGGACGACTACGGCACCGGCCACGCCGGCCTGGGGCAGTGGATTGCCCTGCAACCCGATTACGTGAAGATCGCGCGCGTCATCATTGACGGCGTGGCGTCGTCGCCGTTCCAGCGCGAGGCGCTGCAGGGGCTATGCAAGCTGGCCCGCACAGCGGGCACGCGGCTGATTGCCGAAGGCCTCGAACGCGTGGACGATCTGCTGGTGTGCCGCGACATGGGTATCGACCTGGCCCAGGGCTACCTGCTGGCCCGCCCGTCGCCGGAACCGCCACTGTCGCTGTCCGATGCAGCCCTGCGCGCCCTGCATCGCGGCCGGCTGAGGATTGCCAAGTAACAGGGTGCGGATGGTTTTCTGCGCGTCTCCGCTTTTCCGCTTGGCGTGCGGGGGAGTGGCGCAGGTCAGAGCGCCGCGGGCGCCGAGGCTGGCGCAGGCGCGGAGGATGGTGCCGGGATGGGTGCCGGCATCGGTGCCTGAGCTGGTGCCGGCATCGGTGCCTGAGCAGGCGCCGGCGGCGGCGCCGACGGTTCGCTCGATGCTGCCATCTCATGGCCGCCAGGGGGCACGGCCTCCACCACTTCACCGGGGTCCAGCGCCAGGCCGTTATCCGTCGATGCGGCCGTGGCGGGCGCCGAGGCTGGCGGCATGGCGTCGGCGTCCGTGGCCGGCAAGACCGGCCGGCGCGGTGCCGGGCGCGGCAGTGGCGCGCTGTCGTCCTTGCGGTCCGACGCAAACAGCTTCTGATACCAGCCGCGTACCGTAGCGGTCAGCCCCGAATACCAGGTTTTCTCGTCGACTTCGGCAAACCGCGCGCGTGCGTCTACGATGCGCGCGCGCAGGGCGCGCTGGTAGAAGTCGCCCACGATGGGCAGCGCGCTGTGCGCACCCTGGCCCCAGTAGTCGCTGCGCAGCGTCACGCGGCTGTCGTTGAAGCCTACCCAGGCACCGGCCACCAGTTGCGGATGCATCAGGATGAACCAGCCGTCGGCGTTGTCCTGGGTCGTGCCGGTCTTGCCGGCCACATCGGCGCGAATGCCGTAGCGCGTGCGGATGGCCGTGCCGGTGCCGCGATCGACCACGTCGCGCATCACGTCGAGCAGCGTTTCGTTGGCCGTGGCCGATAGCGCGCGCTCGGGCGACGCGGGCCGGAAGCGGGCCAGTTCCTTGCCGTCGCGGTCCGTGATGCGGGTGATCATCGACGGCGCGATGTACTGGCCGCCGTTGGCGATCGTGCCGTAGGCGCTGACCATCTCCTTGAGCGTGACGGGGCTCGTGCCCAGCGCCAGCGATGGCACTTCCTCCAGTTTGCTGTCGCGCACGCCCATGGCGCGGGCCAGTCTGGCCACGCGGTCGGCGCCCAGGTTCTGCACCAGTTGCGCCGTGATGGTGTTCTTGGAATAGACCAGGCCGTCGCGCAGGCTCATCGCGCGGCCGGTGGGCGCCGTTTCGTCGGTCGGCCGCCAGATTTCGCCGCCGGCCAGCTTGATTTCCACGGGCTGGTCGATGAACGTCTGGTCGGGGCTCTGCCCGCGCGCGAATGCGGCGCCGTAGACAAATGGCTTGAACGTGGAACCGGGCTGGCGGCGGGCCTGCGCCACGTGGTCGAACGCGTCCACGGTGAAATCGCGGCTGCCCACCCAGGCGCGGATTTCGCCGGTGGCCGGGTCCAGCGCCATGAAGCCGGCCTGCACGCGGGTCTTGGTCTGGCGCAGGTTCTGCATGAACGCGTTGTCGCGCATCAGGTGGTTCAGCGCATCGGCATCGGTCTGGCCGCCGGCCACGGCGGCGCGGTATTCGGGCGTTTCGCGCACGAACTGCTGCACCAGGCCCCGGCTTTCGGCCCAGCCCGCGCGCGGCGCCCAGGCGGCATTGGCAATCGACTGCAGCTGGTTGGCCTGGCGTGCCAGCGCCTGGTTGGCCATGGCCTGCAGGCGGGCATCGATCGTCGTATGGATGACCAGGCCGTCGGTATACAGGTTGTAGTCGTTGCTGTCGGCCCACGAGATCAGCCACTTGCGCAGCTGCTGCGCGAAGTGGGCGGCCGGGCCGGGTTCCTCGACCTGCCGCTCGAAATCGATGCGCAACGGGCGCCGGGTCAGCACCTCGTAGCGGGCGGCGTCGAGCTTGCCCCGCTTGACCATCTGCGCCAGCACGATATTGCGGCGTTCCAGCGCGCGCTGCGGGTTCAGTACCGGGTTGTAGTAGCTGTTTCCCTTGAGCATGCCGATCAGCGTGGCGGCTTCCAGCACGTCAAGCTGGCGGGCGGACTTGTCGAAATAGGTGCGCGCGGCCATCTCGATGCCGAACGCGTTGTAGAGGAACGGCACCGTGTTCAGGTACGTCTCCAGGATCTCGTCCTTGGAGTACAGCGCCTCGATCTTCAGCGCCGTGATGGCCTCCTTGAGCTTGCGCGTCAGCGTGGGGGCCCGGCCGATCTCGTCCGGATAGCGGTTGCGCGCCAGCTGCTGGGTGATGGTCGAGCCACCCTGGCGGTCGCCCGAGAACGTGTGCAGCGCCGCCGATGCCGTACGGCGCCAGTCCAGCCCGAAGTGCTGGTAGAAGCGGTGATCCTCGGTGGCGATCAGCGCGTTGACGACGTTGGGCGAAATGTCGGCCAGCTTGACCCAGTCGCGGTTGGCCCAGCGGTAGACGGCCAGTTCCTTGCCGTCGGCCGACAGCACCTGGGCCGGCTGCTCCGACTTGGCCTTGCGGATGTCGCTGATGCCGGGCGTAAACGGGATCAGCAGCAGCAGGTACAGCAGCAACAGCGCGGGAAGCGCGGCCAGGGCCAGCAGGACGGTGCGTCGGCTGGGCCGGCGCAGGCGCTGCCTGAGCTGGGCCAGCCGTGGGGCGATATAGGTCTTGTATGAATCCAGGCGCATTGACGCAAGGCGAGGCAGGGCCGGTGCGCACCGTCACGGACCTGTCAAATGCCTTTCACGGAAAAGTGTGCATCCTACCTGAAGGTGGGTGGGGAAAACCCGCATTCTTCGCTGCCATCCGCCAAATATCCCACAAAAGTGGGGTGTCCCCGCCCGTTGCCGGGCCGCAACAGACACATGGGTTTCATATTTCATTGAAACAATTCGCCTGCCCCCACGGGTCATCGTTTCGGAAAGCGGCAGTACGGATCTCGTCGCCCCGTTCTGAAATAGTGACGGGGAAGCATCTCAATGTCTTGATAAATACGAGAACTCACAGTGAAGAAAGCACTATTTGCGCTGGCGGCAGCGGGTACCTGCGCGATTTCCGGCGTTGCATCGGCCCAGTCCAACACCTCCGTGACGCTGTACGGCATTGCCGACGCCGGCATCGAATTCGCCAACCACTCGGGCACCGCACCGGCCGCCACGGGCAGCAAGGCGATGGTCAGCTCGGGCAACATGTCCGGCTCGCGCTGGGGCCTGCGAGGCGCCGAAGACCTCGGTGGCGGCCTCAAGGCCATTTTCACCCTGGAATCGGGCTTCGACATCGACACCGGCACGTCGGGCCAGGGCAGCCGCCTGTTCGGCCGCCAGGCGTTCGTTGGCCTGCAAGGCAATTTCGGCGCCGTCACCCTGGGTCGCCAGCAAAACGCGCTGTATGACCTGTTCGGTGCCTACGACCCGATGGGCGTGGGCCCGAAGTACTCGCTGAACTCGGTCGACTCGGCCTTCAACGGCCGCGCCGACAATGCCATCAAGTACACGGGCAAGTTCGGTGGCCTGACGGGTACGGCCTTCTACAGCACGGGCCGCGATTCGACCGTGTCGGGCAGCACGGAAGTGCCGGGCAACTATCGCATCGGCCGCAACTTCGGCGCTGGCCTGGCCTATACCGCCGGCGCGTTCTCGGTGGGCACCGCCTACGACCAGTACCAGGGCAATGCCGCCAACGTCGCCGACCGCGCCGTCAAGCGCCTGGCCGTGGGCGGTTCGTACGACCTGGGCGTGGCCAAGCTGTTCGCCGGTTACCGCTGGATGCGTGACGACGGCATCGCCTCGCCCACCACGGCTTCGGCGCGCAACAACGTGTACTGGCTGGGTGGCCTGTATCGCGTGACGCCGGCCTTGTCGCTGACGGGCGCCGCCTACTACCAGGACGCGCACAACAGCGGCAATGATCCGTGGATGTTCGTGCTGTCGGCCGACTACTCGTTCTCGAAGCGTACCGACGTCTACCTGAACGTCGCGTACACGAAGAATAAGGATGCGTCGGCACTGTCGATGAGCAGCTCGGCTCCGGTCACCCCAGGTGCCAACCAGACCGGCGCCGTGGTCGGTATCCGTCACCGCTTCTAAGCAGGGAGACAACCGGCAGACGGGGCCTTTCCCCCCGCGCCTGCCGGATAACAAACGCCCCTCACCCGGCTTGGCGGGAGGAGGGGCGTTCTGCTTCGGGGGTACCCCCCGCCCGCTTCAGGTCGCGGCGCCCTCGGCGGGGCGGTTTGCCCGGTCGGCCTGGGCATCGACCGAACGCAACCGGTCCAGCGCCCGTGTCAGCAAGGCGCCTTCCTCTGCATCGGCCGTGGCACGCAGCGTCTGCACGGCGTGGTGCAGGCGCTCGCGGTCCGGCGCCGAAAGCTTGTCGGTGTCCTCCATGGCTTCGATTTCCTTGTCCACGCGCTTGCACAGCTTGCGCACGAACTCGGGGTCCAGCTGGCCCTGGCTGGCGCCATGTGCGATGTGATAGATCAGGGCCGCCAGCCCCTCTGCCGTGGTCTCTGTTGCGACGGCTGGATCATGTTTCATGTCGGCTCCCCGTTGAGGTCGATTCATTCTAGTGATCGGCGGCGGTCCCGGAAGTTGCGCCTGCCTGGCCATTCCTTCAATTGTGCTGGCGGCGCCGCACCATCTTCTTATTCCCGAAATATTTCATGACGAGAATGTCATCTCGTCGGCCCGACTGAACACGTTGGGAACGCATATGCGACCGGAGGGTCGCCGCGGGCCGGCAGCCGCACCGTTCCAGCGGATCACATGGCAGTCCGCAGAGACACCAGTGAAGGAACGGCGGTGTTGCAGTGAAGTACGCGGGGATCCGAGCCGTCCAACAGGACGGCTCTATTTCTTTCCGGCCCCCCACCGGCGTCATCCCGCAGGCGCGGCGAAATTTGATTATCGTCAATATAACGACGGTATTTTAATTCGATGAGATTGCCATGCCGTCTCGTAAAGGCAAGGCATCCGGTATGTCCTGCACGCGCGCCCAACACATCCATTTCCCCGGAATGCTCGTGTTTATCGGGCCTCAGCATATTCAGCGGCCATGTGATTCGCATGGCGACGCGGTATTCCAATTGACTTGGCTAATCAAGCCAATTGAAACAATTGAATTTTCCCGGGATAACCGTCCACGTAGAGTGCAAAACGCTTGCTGCCGGCCGCGTCCGGCCGTATTCCCTGACAAGTGAATATTTGCCGAACGCGCGCAGGAAGCCCCGCGAGAAAGGCCGAGATATCCCCATTTTGCATTTCAATTCACTTGCATTACGGCAGCGGCTTTTGTAACCAACTACAAGGAGGTATTGATTCCATGAACATCGGAAAAACTTTAAAACTTTCCGTCATGGCGGTGGCCGTATCTGCCGCGCTGTACACCAATCCGCTGGTGGCGAGTACGGATGTGACGCCCAATAGTTTCTGGTGGCCAGAGCAACTTGACCTGCAGCCCCTGCGTTTCAATTCGGCGGAATCCGATCCCATGGGCAAGGCCTTCAATTATGCGGAGGCATTTAAGACGCTCGATATCGAGGCGGTCAAGCGGGACATCGCCGGGGTCATGAAGACTTCCCAGCCCTGGTGGCCAGCTGACTTCGGCAACTATGGGCCGTTCTTTATCCGCATGGCCTGGCACGGCGCGGGCGTCTATCGCGTCTTCGATGGCCGGGGCGGCGCTTCGGGCGCCCAGCAGCGGTTCGAACCGCTCAACAGCTGGCCGGACAACGTCGGCCTGGACAAGGCGCGACGCCTGCTGTGGCCGGTCAAGCAGAAGTACGGCCAGAAGATCTCGTGGGGCGACCTCATGGTCCTGGCAGGCAACGTGGCGCTGGAAGAAATGGGCTTCAAGACATTCGGCTACGCCGGCGGGCGCGTGGACGACTGGGAAGCCGAGATGGTGAACTGGGGCCCGGAAAAGAAGATGCTTGCCCATCAACGCCAGGATGCGAAGGGCGCCCTGAAGAAGCCCTACGCGGCAACCGAGATGGGGCTCATCTACGTCAATCCCGAAGGCCCCGCAGGCAAGCCCGACCCGCTGGCTTCGGCCAAGGAGATCCGCGAGACCTTTGGCCGCATGAGCATGGACGATGTGGACACGGTGGCGCTGATCGCCGGCGGACACACCTTCGGCAAGGCGCACGGCGCGCACAAGCCGGCCGGCTGCGTGGGCAAGGAGCCGGCTGCCGCCGGTCTGGAAGAGCAGGGGCTGGGCTGGGTCAGCAAATGTGGCACGGGACATGGCGTGGACACCGTCAACAGCGGCCTGGAAGGTGCTTGGTCGACCAATCCGACGCGTTGGACCCACGAATTCCTGACGTGGCTCTACAGCTTCGACTGGGAAACGACCAAGGGCCCGGGCGGCGCGATCCAGTGGGTGCCCAAGAACAACGCCAGCGCCAATTTCGTGCCCGATGCCCATGATCCGAAGAAGCGGCACAAGCTGATGATGTTCACCACGGACATCGCGCTGAAGATGGACCCCGAGTACCACAAGATCTCGAAGCGATTCCTCGAAAATCCGAAGGAATTCGAGGACGCGTTCGCCAGGGCGTGGTTCAAGCTCATGCATCGCGACCTGGGGCCGAAGTCGCGCTACCTCGGGCCCGATGTGCCCAAGGAAGACCTGATCTGGCAGGATCCGATTCCTCCGGTCGATCACAAGCTGGTGGACGACAAGGACGTGGCCAGCCTGAAGACCACCATCCTGTCGTCGGGCCTGACCATCCCCGAGCTGGTCCGCACCGCCTGGGCATCGGCCGCGACCTTCCGGGTGACGGATATGCGCGGTGGCGCCAACGGTGCGCGCATTCGCCTGGCGCCGCAGAAGGATTGGGGGGTCAACGACCCGGCCGAGCTTGCCAAGGTGCTGAATCGTCTCGAAGCCATCCAGAAGGACTTCAATGCGGCGCAGAAGGGCAGCGGCAAGAAGGTGTCGCTGGCCGACCTCATCGTGCTGGGCGGGACGGCGGCCGTGGAAGACGCGGCCAAAAAGGGCGGTTACAAGCTGAATGTGCCGTTCACGCCGGGCCGCATGGACGCCACGGCGGAACAGACCAGCGTGCAGTCCTTCGCCGTGCTTGAGCCGGTGGCCGACGGCTTCCGCAACTACTATGGCAAGCAGAGCCCCCGCTCGCCGGCGGACATGCTGGTCGAGCGCGCGAGCTACCTGAACCTGAGGGTTCCCGAGATGACCGTGCTGGTAGGCGGCATGCGGGCGCTGGGCGCCAATGCCGGCGGCACGCGCCACGGTGTGTTCACCGACCGGCCCGGCACGCTGAGCAACGACTTCTTTGTCAATCTGCTCGACATGTCCACCAAGTGGTCGAAGTCATCGACCGACCAGGGGATGTATGAGGGCCGCGACCGTGCGACCGGCAAGGTCAAGTGGCAGGCTACCCCGGTGGACCTGATCTTCGGGTCGAATGCGGAGCTGCGCGCCGTCGCGGAAGTCTATGGCTCTGACGACAGCAAGGAAAAGTTCGTGCAGGACTTTGCCAAGGCCTGGGTCAAGGTCATGAACCTCGATCGCTTCGACAAGGCGGCGGCGACCGGGCTCTGACCGGGCGCTGACCGGGCCCCCGAGGCGCCAACCGGGCGGGTCGCAACGGCCCGCCCGGCACGGACGCCTTGCGGCAGGTGTCGCAATCTGAACGTGGCTATCTATACTGGCTCTGTCGCGTGCCCGTGCACGCGGGGGAGCCAGCCATGACACCGAGCCGAATCGCCGCGATCGCCGTGATCGCCCGCATCGCCGTCCTCCTGCTGCCGGTCAGCCTTGCCGGCTGCGTATCGATCAGCAGCAGCGATCCCAACCCGCCGCAATCGTCCACCGTGGTCACGCCTGCCGGCAGTGCAACCACCGTCTGCAGCCCCGGCCCCTGCTAGGGCGCCGGCCGTGCGCCCTGTCGCGCGGCGGCCAGATCCCGCACCTGTCGCATGACGCCCTCGGCGAACAGCACCGGGCCGTGCATCGGGATGCCCGCTTCGCGCAACGCGTCGGCCGTCCAAGTATTGCAGGTATAGAAGCCGTTGTAGCGCGCCGTGGCGCCGAAGTAGAGACCGCCGGGATAGGGGCCGTTGCCCAGCCCCAGCGGCTCGCCGGCGTCGTTTTCCTGGATCGTCCGGTTCAGGAACGCACGCAGGCGGCCGATGCCGGCTTCGTCCAGTTCCAGGTCCACCACATTGCCCGCGCCGAACGCGGCGGCCGGGGTATCGCGCAGGATCGTCAGCAGGATGGCGCCATCGCCGGGCAGCAGGGCCGACAGCAGCGTCAGCGGACCGCGCTCGCCGGTGATCAGGTAGTGGCGGTCGCCAAAGCCAAAACAGAGATAGGTGGAACCGTCATAGCCCCGGGTCACGCGCAGGAGCCGCGCATCGGCATCGACGCTGCGGATGCAGATGTCGGTGTGCCAGTCGCGCTCGACCACCGAGATGGCGGTGACCGGTGGCGCTGCCACGGCCGCCGGTGCCGTGGCGCAGCCGTATATGAGCAGGGTGGTGGCCAGGGTGGTGGCCGCGTGGGTCAGGGCGATGCGCAGGCGGCCGGGCATGGTCACGCGGCCGCCACGGTGCGCCATCGATTCCGGTCTCATGCGATGCCGGCCGCCTGCAGCCCCCAGCCGGCCAGCGCGCACGCCAGCACCACGGCCCATGGCGGCACGCGCCAGACGGCCAGCGCAACCAGCGCCAGCAGGGCCAGCGCGAAATCCGCCGGAGCCAGCACGGCGCTGGTCCAGACCGGGTGATACAAGGCCGCCAGCAGCAGTCCCACCACCGCCGCGTTGACACCTGCCAGCGCGGCACGCGTGGCGCCATGGCGGCGCAGCCGTTCCCAGAAGGGCAGCGCGCCGAAGACCAGCAGGAACGACGGCGCGAAGATGGCCAACAGGCAGAGCGCGCCGCCGGCCCAGCCGTTGGGCGCCAGCGTACCGGCGGCGCCCAGGAAGGCGGCGAACGTGAAGAGCGGCCCGGGCACCGCCTGCGCCGCGCCGTAGCCGGCCAGGAACGTATCGTTGTCCACCCAGCCTGGCGGGACCACGGCGGCCTGCAGCAGCGGCAGCACGACGTGCCCGCCGCCGAAGACCAGCGCCCCGGCGCGGTAGAAGGCATCGAACAGGGCCACCGCGTGATCGCCGGAGGCGCGTGCGGCAAACGGCAATCCCACCAGCAACACCGCGAAGGCGACCAGGCACAGCAGCGCCACGCCATGGCCCACCGGCACGGACAGCGGCTCGTGCGGCACGGCCGCGCCACTGCGGAAGCGGCGCGCGCCAATCAGGCCGGCCACCACCATCACGCCGAGCTGGCACGCCGGCGACGGCACCAGGCTGACCGCCACGGCGGACAGCGCCATCAGCGTGATACGCGGGGCGTCGGGGCAGAGCGACCGGGCCATGCCCCAGACTGCCTGCGCCACCACGGCCACCGCCGCCCCCTTGAGCCCATGCAGCGCGCCGGCCGGCATGAGATTGCCATAGCGCGACAGGCCCAGCGCAAACAGGATCAGCGCCACGGCGGAAGGCAGCGTGAAGCCGATCCACGCCGCCAGCGCGCCCAGGTAGCCGGCGCGTGACAGGCCCACCACCATGCCCACCTGGCTACTGGCCGGGCCCGGCAGGAACTGGCACAGCGCCACGATATCGGCATAGGCGTGTTCGCTGAGCCAGCGGCGCTGCGCCACGAACGCCTCGCGAAAATACCCCAGGTGTGCCACCGGGCCCCCAAACGACGTCAGGCCCAGGCGCAGGAACACCACAAACACTTCCCACGCGGCGCTCATGCCTGGCTGGCCTTGGGGTTGTTCATGCGGATGGTCGCCACCAGCCCGGTGCCTTCCGACGCCGGCCGGTTGGCCAGGTCGATCGACAGTCCGTGCAGTTCGGCAATGCGCCGCGCGATGGAAATGCCGAGGCCGGTGCCCTGTTCATGCTGCGAGCCGCCCCGGAAGAAGCGGCTGCCCAGCCGCGCCAGCTGGTCCGGCTGCACGCCGGGGCCGCGGTCGGCCACCACGATGCAGTCGGGCCCGAAGGTCAGCGTGACGGTAGACCCCGCGGGGCTGTAGCGCAGCGCGTTGTCCATCAGGTTGCGCAGCATGGTGCCAAGCAGCGTGGGGTCGCCGCAAACGTCGATGGGTTTGACGTCGGGGCGCGGCCAGACGATCTCCATGTCGACATGGCGGCGTTCGGCCAGCAGGAGGCAGTCGGACAGCACATGCTGCGACACATCGCGCCAGTTCACCGCGCTGCACGAGGGCGGGCCGTTCTCGTCCTCCAGCCGGCTCATCGTCAGCAGTTGCGATACCAGATGGCTCAGGCGGTCGATGCCGGCTTCGACGTTGATGGCGGCCTGGGCACGCTCGGCCGGGTCGGCGGAGCGCCGGGCCACGTCCCACTGCGCCTTCAGCGCGGCCAGCGGCGTGCGCATTTCGTGCGCGGCATCGGCGGTCAGCCGGCGTTCGTGTTCGAGCAGCGCCGATACGCGGTCCAGCAGGCGGTTCATCGCTTGCACCAGCGGCGCCAGTTCGGGCGGCGCATCGTGCAGCGAGATCGGCGTGGGATCGCCCGGGGCCCGCGTGGCGATGGTGTGCGACAGCGCCAGCATCGGATGCAGCATCCGGCGGATGCCCCACACCAGCAGCGTGGTCAGCAGCGGCAGCCCCACCACCCAGGGCAGCACCTGCGCCTGCAGGTACGACCACACCAGTTCCTCGCGCTCGGCCATGATCTGGCCCACGCAGACGCGCCAGCCGGCCGCGGGACCATCCAGATAGTAAAGGCGCCATGGCACGCCATCGATCTGCCGGTCGGTAAAACCGCGCACGCCGGGCAGGCGCGGCAGGCGGTCGCCGTCGGGATCGATGCGGAAGGGCTGGCCGGTGCCGCGCCAGGTGGCGATCGCCATGTCGCCAAGCCCGGCGGCGCCCAGGTCGCCCAGGTCGGTATCGCCGGGCACCATGCCGTCTGGCTGCGGGTGCGGCGGTACCGCGCCGGTGCTGATCAACGGCAGCACCGCCTGCATCTGCTGCGCCATGCGGACCATGGCGGTGTCATAGAACTCGTTGATCTCCATGCGCGCGTTCAGGAAGATCATGACGCTGGTGAGGACCCAGGCAAATGCCACCGATGCCAGCACGACCAGTATCAGCCGCCGCTGCAGGGTCATGCATCGTCCCCGGTGCCGATGCCGCTGTCGCTGCCGGTCGAGGGAGTTTCCAGCGCGTCGAGCGTGCCCAGCGTGTAGCCGGCGCCGCGCAGCGTGCGCACGATGCCGGGATGGATCTTGCGCCGCAGGTGGTGGATATGCACTTCGAGCGTATTGCTCTCGGAGCCTTTTTCCCACTCGTAAAGCTTGTCGCGCAGGAATTCGCGCGTCAGCACGCGGTTGGGGTGCGCCAGCAGCAGTTCCAGCAGCATCGATTCGCGGCTGGTCAGGTCCACCGACTTGCCTTGCCAGACGGCCAGCCGCGCGGCTGGGTGGTATTCGAGCGGACCGTGGCGCCACACCGGCTCGGGCATGCCCGCCGACCGGCGTGTGACGGCGCGCAGGCGGGCCGCCAGTTCGTCCAGATCCACGGGTTTGATCAGGTAGTCGTCGGCGCCGGCATCCAGCCCGCCGATGCGGCTTTGCACCGCGTCGCGGGCGGTCAGCACCACCACCGGCGTCGGGCGGCCCTGGTTGCGCCAGCGCGAGAGCAGCGTCACGCCGTCCTGGTCGGGCAGGCCCAGATCCAGCAGCACCGCGTCGTAGTGCATGGCGGCAATGGCGCGGTCGGCATCGGCCCCGGTACGGAACCAGTCCACGGCGTGGCCCATCAACTTCAGGCCGCGTTGCATGCCATCGCCCAGCATGGGGTCGTCTTCAACGATAAGTATTCTCATGAGCGAACTGCTTGAAACGGCTGTTTATTGGTATCGAGTAAGACGGGACGCATGATGCACTTGGAGCGGTCCAAGCGTAGCATCGTGGCGGGCCAGGTGCACGCTTAATCTGAAGTTAAGGCAGATTCCCTAATCTGCGCGCTCGATGCTCCGAGAACAATACGCGTGCGGGACGAATAAGGCACAAACGCGATTTCGGCGGCCCCTATCCGGACACGACATGCACCTTCCTCCTAGTAAGCAACGCATCACGCACGATGCGGCTGACCGCGCCCGTACGGTTTCGCTGCCGGCTGGCTTGCGCGTGTCTGCCGTGGCCGGCTGGACGGCGCTGTTCGTGGCCGTGGCGCTGCTGGTGTGGTTCGGTACGCTGGGCCTGCGGCACCTGGTGGGCCCCGACGAAGGGCGATACGCGGAAATCTCGCGCGAGATGCTGGCCACGGGCGACTGGGTCACCATCCGCTACAACGCGCTGAAGTATTTCGAGAAGCCGCCATTCCATATGTGGGCGACCGCCGCGACCTACGCGCTGTTCGGCGTGGGCGAATGGCAGGCGCGCCTGACCGTGGCGCTGGCCGGCCTGCTGGGCATTGGCATGTCGATGCTGGCGACCTGGCGCTGGTTCGGCCCGCGCGCCGCCGCGTTCGCGGGGCTGGCACTGCTGGCGGCGCCGATGTGGAGCGTGGCCGCGCATTTCAACACGCTCGACATGACGCTGGCTGGCGTGATGTCGTGCATCCTGGCCTGCATGCTTGTGGCCCAGCATCCCGATGCTTCACGGGCCAGCCGGCTGGGCTGGATGGTCGCGTGCTGGGCGGCGATGGGTGTCGCCATCCTGACCAAGGGGCTGGTGGGCATCGCGTTGCCCGGCCTGGTGCTGGTGGTCTATACGCTGGTCACGCGCGACTGGGGATTGTGGCGCAGGCTGCACTTGATGGCCGGCGCGGTAACGATGCTGGTGGTCGCCGTGCCGTGGTTCTACCTGGTGTCCGAGCGCAATCCCGAGTTCCTGAACTTCTTCTTTATCCACGAGCACTGGCAGCGATACACGTCCGGCGTGCATTCGCGCGGCGGTCCCATCGTGTACTTCGTGCCGCTGGTGCTGGCGGGCTTCCTGCCCTGGGCGGGCCTTTTCCCCCGGCTGTGGACGGCCATGCGCAGCGCGGCCCCGGCCGAGGATGCCACCACGCGCGCACGTTTCCGTCCGGCGTTGATGGCCGGCATCTGGGCCATCGCCATCTTCGTGTTCTTCAGCCTGTCGCGCTCGAAGCTGCCCGGCTACATCGTGCCGGTATTCCCGGCGCTGGGCATCCTGGCCGGCGTGGCGCTCGACCGCATGGATGCGCGCGCCTGGGGCCGCCAGCTGCGGGCCATGGTCATTGTTGCGATCTGCGGATTGCTGGCCAGCCCGATCGTGGCCACGCTGAACGCCAACCACACGCCCAATGCGTTCTACCGCGCCTATGCCGTCTGGGTCGCCGTGGCCTTCGTGGTGATGCTGCTGGCGACGCTGGCGGCGCGCATGCTGCTGCAGCGCCGTGGCGTGCTGCCCAGCGTGGCCGTCTACGCGCTGGGCATGTACATGGGATTCACCGCCGCGCTGCTCGGCCACGAGACGGTGGGCGGCCCGGCATCGGGCGCCGACCTGGTGCCGCAGATCCACCCGCGGCTGACGCCGGGCATGAAGCTGTACGGCGTCAACATGCTCGATCACACACTGCCGTTCTACCTGGGCCATCCGCTGACGATGGTGGGGGCGGCGGACGAACTGACATTCGGCACCACGGTGGAACCGCAGCGATGGGTGCCCGACATGGCGGCCTTCGCAACGGTCTGGAAGCAGGGCGAGCCCGCGATGGCGGTCATGTCGCCCCAGACCTACCTGGAACTGTCGCCAGGCCTACCGCTCTACGTCGTGGCGCGCGACTGGCGCCGTGTGGTGGTGACCAACGTCCCGGCTGAGCCGCCGCCACAGGCGCGCTAGACCGACCTTCGAACTACCCGTTTTGGCCGACACCGCGCGGCCCTTTTTCGTTTTGAAAGATTCCCGATCCATGCACCAAAAGCGAGTCCTGATTCTTGGCGTCAACGGCTTCATCGGCCACCACCTGACGCGCCGCATCCTGGAAACCACGCAGTGGGAGGTCTACGGCATGGACATGTCGTCGGACCGCCTGGGCGATCTGGTGAACCATCCGCGCATGCACTTCTCCGAGGGTGACATCACCATCAACAAGGAGTGGGTGGAGTACAACATCCGCAAGTGCGACGTGATCCTGCCGCTGGTGGCCATCGCCACGCCGGCCACGTACGTGCGCAACCCGCTGCGCGTGTTCGAACTCGATTTCGAGGCTAACCTGCCGATCGTGCGCAGCGCCGTGAAGTACGGCAAGCACCTGGTGTTCCCGTCGACCTCGGAGGTCTACGGCATGTGCGCCGACGAGGAATTCGACCCCGAGGCCTCGCCGCTGATCTACGGGCCGATCAACAAGCCGCGCTGGATCTACGCCTGCTCCAAGCAGCTGATGGACCGCGTGATCCACGCCTACGGCATGGAGCAGGGCCTGAACTACACGCTGTTCCGCCCGTTCAACTGGATCGGCGCGGGGCTGGACTCGATCTTCGAATCGAAGGAAGGGTCGTCGCGCGTGGTGACGCAGTTCCTGGGCCATATCGTGCGCGGCGAGCCGATCAAGCTGGTCGATGGCGGCGCGCAGAAGCGCGCGTTTGCCGATATTTCGGACGGCATCTCGGCGCTGATGCAGATCATCGAGAACAAGGATGGCGTGGCCAGCGGCAAGATCTTCAACATCGGCAACCCGAAGAACATCCACTCGGTGCGCGAGCTGGCCGAGATGATGCTGAAGATGGCGGCCGATTATCCGGAGTACGCCGAGGAAGCGCGCAAGACGCAGATCGTGGAGACGTCGTCGGGCGAGTTCTACGGCAAGGGCTACCAGGACGTGCAGCACCGCGTGCCGAAGATCGACAACACGATCGACGAACTGGGCTGGAAGCCCGAGGTGACGATGGAACAGGCGCTGCGCCGCATCTTCGAGGCCTACCGCGACAAGGTGGTGGACGCCCGTACGCTGGTCGACAGCAACAACTGACCGTAGCCGGCCCCAACTGCCGACCCCCCCGGGGGCGGCGCTGTCGGAATCCGGCCGACGGCGGCGGCATGTCCACTGAGGGTAGACTAGGCGTCACGCGCGATTCGCGCGTGCGAGGTGTCTATCTTCGGGACGCGCCCCCATGCACGCTGCCGGCAGGACCCAGACTTCCGCCCGTTCCATTCTTCCGCGCCCCCGCGCAGCCGTCTGGCTCGTGGTGCCATGGGCCTTGGCGGCTGGTGCGCCGGCTGCCGCGGAAGAGGCCACCTTGCCCGACGTGGTGGTCAGCGCCAGCCGCAACGAGCAACGGCGCTTCGACGCCCCCGCGGCCATCGACAGCATCCCGGTCGATCCCTTCACGGCCACCTCGCCGCTGGTCAACCTGTCCGAACTGACCCTGACCAGCCCCGGCATCGCCGTGCGCGACCGCCAGAACTATTCCCAGGATTTGCAGATTGCCGTGCGCGGTTTTGGCAGCCGCTCGACCTTCGGCGTGCGCGGCGTGCGGCTGTTTATCGACGGCATTCCGGCGACCATGCCCGACGGCCAGGGCCAGGCATCGACCTTCGACCTGGCCAATGCCAGCCGCATCGAGGTACTGCGTGGGCCGTTCGCCCAGATGTACGGCAACGCGTCGGGCGGGGTGGTGCAGGTGTTCACGCCCGACCCGCCGAAGTCCGGCTTCACCGGACGGGCCTCGACCGGCTTTGGCTCGGACGGGCAGTGGCAGGCAGGCGTTTCGCTGGCCGGCGGCAACGACCGGCTGGGCGGCACGCTCGATGCCTGGACCTACCAGACCGACGGCTACCGCGACCACAGCGCGGCCAAACGCTACCAGCTCAACGCCAAGGTCGTGGCGCAGCCCAGCACGAGCACCAGGATCACGGGCCAGTTCAACTATTTCAACCAGCCGCTGGCCGAGGACCCGCTCGGCCTGACGCGCGCCCAGGCCGACGCCAACCCCCGCCAGGCGATTGCGGCGGCCACCCAGTTCAACACCGGCAAGGACGTGGAACAGACCCAGGCCGGCGTTGTGGTCGAACATCAGCTGACCGATCACGACAGCCTGAACTTCCGCCTGTACGGCGGTGGCCGGCAACTGACCCAGCGGCTGGGCTTCAGCGGGGCGGCGCCGGGTTCGGCGGGCGGCATTGTCGATCTGGATCGCACCTATGGCGGCGGCGCGCTATCCTGGACGCGCAAGACCACGGCCAACGGCCTGCCGCTGCAGTGGACGGCCGGGCTTGAAGTCAACGGCATGCGCGACGCGCGGCACGGCTATGTCAACGACAACGGGCAGCAGGGCGCGCTGCGGCGCGACGAAACCGACGAGGCGGCCGACTACGGCGCGTACGCGCAGTTCAACTGGACCGTGCATCCGGCCTGGGAAATCGTGGGCGGCCTGCGCGCCAGCATGGTGCGGCTGCGGATCGACGACCACTATGTGACGGCGGCCAGCCCCGACGACAGCGGCACGTCCACCTATCGCAACCTGAGCCCGGTGCTGGGCGTGGTCTGGCATGCGACGGAGACCCTCAACGTCTATGCCAACCTGGGCCGCGGCTTCGAGACGCCCACACTGACCGAGGTGGCCTACGGCCCGAACGGCGTCGGCGCCAACCTGGGGTTGCAGGCCTCGACCAGCCGGCAGGGCGAGATCGGCGTGAAATGGGAATCGGACGGCCAGCGGATCGATGCGGCACTGTTCGATGCGGACAGCCACAGCGAGATCGTGCCGCAGTCGAACAACAACGGCCGCACGGTCTACCAGAACGTGGACGGCGTACGCCGGCGCGGGCTGGAACTGGGCTGGCGCGGCGCATTCGGCCCGGCTCGCCGGCTGGCCGCCGGGCTCGCGTACACCTACCTCGATGCCTATTTCGGGGACGCCTTCGTCAACGCGCAGGGCGCCACCGTGTCGGCCGGCAACCGGCTGCCGGGCACGGCGCGCCACAGCTTCGGGGCAGAGCTGACCTACAAGCCGTGGGGCCAGTGGATGGTGGGCGTGGAGGCCAAGGCCGACAGCAAGGTCTACGCGGACGATCTGAATACGCAGGCCGCGCCGGGATATTTCGTCTTCAACCTGAAGACCGGCTACACGTTCAAGACCGGCGCCACGCAGTGGTACGTGTTCGGGCGCATCGACAACGTGGCCGACCGGCACTACATCGGATCGGTCATCGTCAATGAAGCGAACGGCAGGTACTACGAGCCAGCGCCGGGGCGACGGTTCTTCGTGGGCCTGCGCGCGTCGATGTGATGCCCCCGGATTGCGCGATCTGCGCCTGCCTGACTTGCCAACGCCGCGTCACACGCCTAAGGTGGCGGTTTTAGCCACGATCAGCGTGCCGCTGCCATGTCTCTCGCCACGCCTCCCGCCGAATCCGCCGCCATGCCCCAGGACCCCAAGCTGCGCATCATGCTTTGGGTGGTGGCGGTGGGATTCTTCATGCAGACGCTCGACTCCACGATCGTCAACACCGCCTTGCCGTCGATGGCGCGCAGCCTGGGCGAGAGCCCGCTGCGCATGCAGTCGGTGGTCATCGCCTATTCGCTGACGATGGCCGTGATCATTCCGGCGTCGGGCTGGCTGGCCGACCGCTTCGGCACGCGCACGATCTTCCAGACGGCCATCGGACTGTTCGTGCTGGGGTCGCTGCTGTGCGCCTGGGCCCCCACGCTGCCGATGCTGTCCGCCGCCCGCGTGGTGCAGGGGGCGGGCGGCGCGATGCTGCTGCCGGTGGGCCGGCTGTCGGTGCTGCGGACGTTTCCGCGCGAGCAGTATCTGCAGGCGCTGAGTTTCGTGGCGATCCCCGGCATGATCGGGCCGCTGATCGGCCCGACGCTGGGCGGCTGGATCACGCAGACGTTTTCCTGGCACTGGATCTTCCTGATCAACGTGCCGGTGGGTGTGATGGGCGCGATTGCCACGGTGAAGTACATGCCCAACGCGCGTCTGCCGGGCATGGGACGTTTCGATATCGCGGGCTATGCGTTCCTGGCCATCGCGATGGTGACGCTGTCCTTTTCGCTGGACGGGCTGGCCGGCATGGGGTTCCAGCACGCCACGGTGCTGATGCTGCTGATCGCCAGCATGGCGGCGCTGTCGGCCTACGTGCTGCATGCGCGGCGCAGCAAGATGCCGTTGTTTCCGCTCAAGCTGTTTGACATCCATAGCTTCAGCGTGGGCCTGCTGGGCAACCTGTTCGCGCGGATCGGCAACGGCGCCATGCCGTTCCTGATTCCGCTGACGCTGCAGGTCAGCCTGGGGTATTCGCCGTTCAATGCCGGCCTGATGATGGTGCCGGTGACGGTGGCCGGCATGGCGTCCAAGCGGCTGGCGACGCGGCTGATCGAGCAGTTCGGCTACCGCAAGGTGCTGGTCACCAATACGTTCCTGGTGGGGCTGGTGATGGCGTCGTTCGCGCTGATCTCGCCGGACCGGCCGCTGCCGATGGTGATCGTCCAGATGGCGATCTTCGGCGCGGTCAATTCCGTCCAGTTCACGGCCATGAACACCGTCACGCTCAAGGACCTGAGCGGGGTCAACGCCAGCAGCGGCAACAGCATGCTGTCGATGGTGCAGATGCTGTCGATGAGCCTGGCCGTGACTTCGGCCGGCGCGCTGCTGGCCACGTTCCAGGCCGGCATCGGCTCCCACCACTTCGACGTGCTGCCGGCCTTCCACGCCACCTTCATCTGCGTGGGGCTGATCACCTCGGCCTCGGCCTGGATCTTCATGCAGCTCGATCCCGAGAAGGTCGTGGTGGCCAGGGCGCAGCCATCGGAAGAGGTGTAGGAGGCAATGCCCCCGGTTTTCTCCCCTCTCCCACTTGTGGGAGAGGGGCGGGGGAGAGGGTCAGCCGTTCAAATGGCAACAAGTCGGCGCCATCGGTACGTCAACGCCCCATCAGCTCGCAGAACCATGAGATATCGACGTTGCCGCCGCTGATGAGGATGCCCACGCGCTTGCCCTTGAGCTGATCCTTGATCTGCAAGGCGGCCGCCAGGCCCAGGGCGCCCGTCGGCTCGACGATCATCTTCATGCGCTCGGCGAAGAAGCGCATGGCTTCCACCAGTTGCGCGTCCGACGCGGTCAGGATGTCGTTGACGTCGCGCCGGATGATCGGGAACGTGTAGTTGCCCAGGTGCTGCGTCTGCGCGCCGTCGGCAATGGTCTTGGGCGTGTCGATATGCACGATCGCACCGCTGTGGAACGACTGCTGGCCGTCGTTGCCGGCCTCGGGCTCCACGCCGTACAGCCGGCACTGCGGCGCCAGCGCGCGCGTGGCCAGTGCCGTGCCGGACAGCAGTCCGCCACCGCCCAGCGGGGCCAGCAGCACGTCGAGCGGACCCACTTCGTCGAACAGTTCCCGGGCGGCGGTGCCCTGGCCGGCCATCACATCGGGATGGTCGTACGGCGGAATCAGCGTCATGCCGTGCTTCTCGGCCAGGTCGCGGCCGATGGCCTCGCGGTCTTCCTTGTAGCGGTCGTACATCACCACCGTGGCGCCGTAGCCCTTGGTGGCGGCCACCTTCAACGCCGGCGCGTCCTGCGGCATCACGATGGTGGCCGGCATGCCCAGCAGCTTTGCCGACAGCGCGATGCCCTGCGCGTGGTTGCCCGACGAGAAGGCGACCACGCCGCCCTTGCGTTGCTCCGGCGTGAACTTCGACAGCGCGTTGAACGCGCCACGGAACTTGAAGGCGCCCATGCGCTGGAAGTTCTCGCACTTGAAGAACACTTTGGCGCCAAGCCGCTCGTCGAGCGTGCGCGAGGTGTTGACCGGGGTGCGGTTGGCGTAGCCTTCCAGCCGCTTGGCAGCGGCCTCGACGTCGGCGTAGGTGGGCAGTTGCAGGGTCGTCATGGTGGTATCGGGTGCGGGATGCAGGGTCTGGGAAGGAAGGGAAGGGGCTTACCAGGGCCAGGCCAGGCGCGTGCCGGTGCCATCGGCCACGGCCCGTTCATGCAGAAAGCGGGCGACGGTCAGGTCTTGCAGCGCCAGGCCGGTCATGTCGAATACGGTGATGTCTTCGGCCTGCCGCTGGAACGTGGCGGCGCCGGTCAGCACGTCGCCGATCTCGATGCAGTGCAGGTCGGGCGACCACTGGCACTCGCCGATGCTGCGCGCCTGTTGCAGGTCGTCGGCCACGATGCGGGCGCGTTCCAGCACGCCTTCGGGCAGTTCGCGCTTGCCGGTGGTGTCGGCGCCCACGCAGGTCAGGTGGGTGCCGGGTTGCACGGCGGCGGCGTCGAACAGGGCGCCGCCACCGGTCGTGGCCGTGATCACGACATCGCTCTGGGCCACGGCGGCATTGCGGTCGGTGGCCAGCGCGATCTGGCAGCGCCCGGCGAATTCGGCTTCGAAGCTGGCGCTGGGCGCGCCGCTGGCGCTGACATAGCGCACGTCGGTCAGCGATGGCAGCAGCGCCAGCGCATACGACAGCTGCACGCGCGCCTGTACGCCGGTGCCGAACACGCATACGCGGCGGCTGTCCGGGCGTGCCAGGGCCTTTAGCCCGATGCCGCCGGCGGCGCCGGTGCGCGCCGTGGTGATCGCGTTGCCATCGAGCATGCACAAGGGCCGTCCGGTCGCCGGATCGATCAGCACGATGGTAGCCTGGTGCGGCTCGCCGCCGCGTTCGCGGTTGCCAGGCCAGAATCCCGCAGCCTTGAAGCCGAGCAGATTCTGCCGACCGACGTCGCCGGCCTTGATGCCAAACACGCCGCCGGTCGCCAGCTTTTCGCGGATCAGCGGAAAGACGCGCCCCTCGCGATGGCTGTGCAGGATAAAGGCCTCGCGCACGGCGGCCAGGACATCGTCGGGGACCAGCGCCGCTTCCACGGCGTGCTTGTCGAGCAGTAGCAACTGCGCGGCGGAATTAGCGTGCATAGCTGTAGACGGTTGCGCGCGACACGCCTAGGTGTGCCGCGATGGTTTCCATGGCCCGGCGCACTTCCAGCAGGCCGGACGCCTTGAGTTCGGCCAGCAGCGCGCGCCGCTCGTCGGTCTTCAGCGCGCGGGGCGTGGTGGCCAGCCGCGCCGCGAAGGCGTCGATGCGCGAGCGCAGCACTTCGGTGCTGGCGGGGTCGAGCGTTTCCTCGGGTCCGTCGGCGGCGGTCTGCACGAACTGCCCCATGGCCATCTGCAGGCTGCGGAACAGCGTCAGGTCCACGTTCATGCACAGCGCGGCGATGTAGCGGCCGCTGCTGTCCTTGATGCCGATGGACGTGCTCTTGGCCAGGCGGCCATCGGCAAACTGGTTCGCGTAGTTGGCCAGCACCTGCGGATAGTCGGGGTCCGTGATGCGGGCTTCGCCCAGTTCCGTGGTGGGATCGCCCACGGCGCGACCCGACAGATTGTTGTGGATGGCCAGGATCGACTGGCCAGGCTCCAGCAGGTCATGCACCACGACCTCGCAGAACGGCGCCAGCGTCTGGCCCAGGCCATCGGCAATCTGCTTGAGCTGGTCCAGCAGCAGACGCTGCTCGGGCGTACGTTGCATCATCTCGGACGATGGAATTAGAGGAAATTCGATGCTGGACAGTTTGTATAGTGCTGGACTAAATGTCAAGAACCGGGCGTGAAAATGGCGCGGGAGCCGCATGGGCTGCCGCGCCATTTGCCGATTTCGCTGGTATCGCCGATTCGTGAACGCGCTCAGGCCGCTTCGGTGATCCGAATCTCCGCCAGCAGCTTGCGCAGTTCCGGCACGCACGACCCGCAGTTGCCGCCGGCCTTCACGCAGGCGGTGATGTCGGCCGGCGTCTTGAGATCGTGCCTGCGCACCGCGTCGCAGATCGTATTGCGGCCCACGCCGAAGCAGGCGCACACCGTGGGGCCGGCATCGGCGGTTTTCTCCATCGGCTGGCCCAGCAGCAGGCCGATACGGTCGGGGTCTTCCAGCCGATCCTGCCCGAACAGTTGCGAAAGCCAGGCGCGCGACGGCAGATCGGCCCGCGTGGACACGTAGACGCACGCTTCCAGCCGGTCGTTGACCACGAATCCCGCGTGATAGACCCCGGCCGAGCGGTCTTCGTATTCAAGCCAGTCCGCGTCGGGGTCGTGCACGCCCAGCAGCGCCCGCGCCCAGGCGGCGCGGTCAGCGACGGTTTCCCGGCCGGCGAATTCGTAACGCTGAAACTGCTTGCCCTGGATGCGCGTCCAGTAGGTCAGCGAATCGGCCGGCAGCGCGTTGCGGCTCAGCACGAAGCCGTGCCACGAGACTCGGAATTCCTCCACGCGCACCGGCGTGTGCTTGAACTCGGGCTCGCCCGAGACCGGATCGACCACCGGATTGACCACGGCACCCACGCGCGCATCGGAACTGAACTGATCGTTCCAGTGAATCGGCACGAACACGCTGCCCCGCGCAATGCCGCCGCCAAAGCGCACCCGGGCCACCATGGCGCCCCAGCGGCTGGTCACGCGGGCGAGCTTGCCTTCGCCCACGCCGCACAGCAGGGCGTCCTGCGGGTGCATGTCGACAAACGGCTCGGGCAGGTGGTCGGACAGCCGCGCCGCCTTGCCGGTGCGCGTCATGGTGTGCCACTGGTCGCGCACGCGGCCCGTGTTCAGGATCAGCGGGAATTCGTCGTCGGCCGCGTGGGCCGGCGCGCGGGCCGCGGTCGGCACGAAGCGGGCGCGGCCATCGGCAAAGGCATAGCGGCCGTCCTCGAACAGGCGCTCGGTACCACCCGGCGTGGCGGCGCGGTACGGCCATTGCACCGGCGCGAAGGCGTCGTATTCGTCCTGGGTCAGCCCGACCAGACCGCCAATATCGAACATGCGCGGCGCGTCGCGGTCGCTGGCATCGCCGTTTCGCCAGGCCGAGAGCCGTGCATGTTCGTCGAAGATCTCGTGCGGGGTCTGGTAGTCGAAGCCGGCGAAACCCATGCGGCGGGCCACGTCGCACAGGATGTCCCAGTCGGCGCGGGCCTCGCCGGGGGGCGGCAGGAAGGCGCGCTGGCGCGAAATGCGGCGCTCGGAGTTGGTGACCGTGCCGTCCTTCTCTCCCCAGCCCAGCGCGGGCAGCAGCACGTGCGCGGCGTCATTGGTATCGGTATGCGTGATGATGTCTGACGACACCACCAGTTCGCACCTGGCCAGCGCACGGCGTGCCTGGTCGGCGTCGGGCAGGCTGACCACCGGGTTGGTGGCGATGACCCACACGGCCTTGACCTGGCCGGCCTCGATGGCGTTGAACAGGTCCACGGCCTTGAGGCCGGGCTTGTCGGCCATGTGCGGCGACTGCCAGAAGTCCTGCACGATGTCGCGATGCACCGGGTTGGCCAGTTCCATGTGCGCGGCCAGCATATTGGCCAGCCCGCCCACTTCGCGCCCGCCCATGGCGTTGGGCTGCCCGGTCAGCGAGAACGGACCCATGCCCGGACGGCCGATGCGGCCGGTCAGCAGATGGCAGTTGATGATGCTGTTGACCTTGTCGGTGCCCGCCGACGACTGGTTCACGCCCATCGAGAACGCCGTGATGACCTTTTGCGTACCGGCGAACAGTGCGAAGAACGCTTGCAGGTCCTGCGGATCGAGCTTGCAGGCACGGGCGAGGGCGGTCAGATCCCCGGCATCGGAACCGTCGGCATCGGCCACGGCCAGTGCGTCTTCCAGGCCGGCCGTGTGGGCATCGACAAAGGCCGCGTCGGTGTGGCCGTGGCGCGCCAGGTAGCCGAGCAGGCCGTTGAACAGCCGTACGTCGGTGCCGGGGCGCAGCGGCAGGTGCAGGTCGGCCAGTTCGCAGGTGGCGGTGCGGCGCGGATCGATGGCCACGATCTTCATGTCGGGCCGCGCTTCCTTGGCGCGCGTCAGGCGCTGGAACAGGATCGGGTGGCACCAGGCCGTGTTCGAGCCCACCAGCACCACCAGATCGGCCTGTTCCAGGTCTTCGTAGCTGCACGGCACCAGGTCTTCGCCAAACGCGCGCTTGTGGCCGGCCACGGCCGACGACATGCACAGCCGCGAATTGGTGTCGATGTTGGCCGAGCCGATAAAGCCCTTCATCAGCTTGTTGGCGATGTAGTAGTCCTCGGTCAGGATCTGGCCCGACACGTACAGGGCCACGGCGTCGGGGCCGTGCCTGGCGATGACGTCGGCAAAGCCGCTGGCCACCTTGTCGAGCGCCTGGTCCCAGCTCACGCGATGCAGTGATCCGTCGGCATCGCGCAGTTGGGGATGGAGCAGGCGGCCGTCCAGGCTGACCGTGTCGCCCAGCGCCGAGCCCTTGACGCACAGGCGGCCATGGTTCGACGCGTGGTCGGCATCGCCTTGCACTTCCACCTGGCCGTCGGCGCGCGCGGTGGCGCGTACGCCGCAGCCCACGCCGCAGTAGGGGCAGGTGGTGGAGACCGTCTTGGTCGAGGTGGTGGCAACCACGGCAATATCGGACAGGTTCACGGCAGAATCTCTTCGGTCGGGGGCGGCGCGGGCCGGGGAGCTTGTGTCAGGCCGCCAGGGCCTCGCATTGCGCCTGGCCAAACAGCAGGCGCTGACGCAGCGCGGCCACGGGCTTGCCGGACTGGATCAGGTCGAAATACCACGGGCCATCCTTCACGTCGCCATACAGCACGGCGCCGACCAGCCGGCCGTCCTGCAGGACCAGGCGCTTGTAGACACCGCGGCGCGGATCGCGCAGGACGAGGTCCTCGCTGCCTTCGGCACCGATGAAATCGCCGGCCGAGTACAGGTCCACACCCGTCACCTTGAGCTTGGTGGCCGTGGCCTGCTGCACGTAGCGCCGATGCCCGGCGCCGGCCAGATGCGCGGCGCAGACGCGGGCCTGGTCCCAGATCGGGGCCACCAGGCCAAACGTGGCGTTGCGGTGCTGCACGCATTCGCCCACGGCGTAGATGCGTGGATCGAATGTCTGCAGCGTGTCGTCCACCACGATGGCGCGCTCGCAACGCAGGCCGGCGCCGGCGGCCAGCTCGATATTGGGGCGCACGCCGGCGGTCATCACCACCAGGTCGGCCGGAATCCGCGTGCCGTCCTTGAACAGGACGCCGGCCACGCGGTCCTGGCCAAGAATGCCGGCCGTCTGGGCGCTCAGCAGAAAGCGCAGGCCCTTGCGTTCGAGCGCCAGCTTGAGCAGGTCGGCGGCGGGTTTGTCCAGCTGGCGCTCCATCAGGCTGTCGGCCAGATGCACCACGGTGACATCCATGCCTTGCCGCATGAGGCCATTGGCGGCCTCCAGACCCAGCAGGCCGCCGCCGATCACCACCGCGTGGCGATGATTGCGGGCGGCGTGCAGCATGGTTTCCACGTCCTGGATGTCGCGGAAGGCGATCACGCCGTCCAGCGTATGACCCGGTACCGGAATGATGAACGGCCTGGAGCCCGTGGCCAGCAGCAGGCGGTCGTAGTGGACGGCCTTGCCGGAAGCCGAGCGCACGGTGCGGCGCGGCCGGTCGATGGCCACCACGGGGTCGCCGGCCAGCAGTTCGATGCCGTTCTCCGCGTACCAGTCGCGCGTGTTGAGCATGATGTCGTCGACGGTCTTCTCGCCGGCGAGCACCGGGCTCAGCAGGATGCGGTTGTAGTTGCCGTGCGGCTCGGCGCCGAACACCGTGATGTCGTACAGGTCCGGCGCGAGCTTCAGCAGTTCCTCGACCGTGCGCATGGCGGCCATGCCATTGCCAACCACCACCAGCCGTGGCTTGGCCAGGGTGGCGGGAGACGAGGCGGGGGGCGTCGTGGACATCATCTTCTGGGGGCCTGTTTGCGTAATGGCGTGTTGGCGTGTTGGCGTAATGGCGTGTTGGCTACGGGCGTGCTCGAAGACAGGGCTGCGGGTCAGGCGGCCATTTCTTCCTCTACCTTGCCCGCCTGGGCCTCGCGCTGGACGACCGAGGCCGCCACCCAGACCTTGCCGTCATAGACGCGCGCGGCGTAGGCGTTGACAGAGTGCTCGGGCGCCTCCAGGCACTCGCCGGTGCGCAGGTCGAAGTGGTGCTTGTAGATTGGCGACGCCACCACCACGCGCTCGCCGAGGCTGCCGACCAGCCCGCGCGACAGCACGTTGGCCTGCGAATTGGGGTCGAAATTGGCGATGGCATAGACCTCTTCGCCGCGGCCGACGCGGAAGACCGCCACCTGCTGCCCGTCGACCAGTGCGCAGACACCAGTATTGGGCACGATATCGCGCAAGGTGCAAATCGCGGTCCAGGTTTCGGGATGGTGGGTTTGGCTCATCACGTTCTCCTTGTGTCAGGCTGCTTTTGCGGGCACGGCGACCACGGGAATGTGGCTCAGGCGGGAACGCTGCAAGTTCCGTTCCTCCGGCGTGGCGGGGCGGATCTGGCCCCGTTCCTCCAGGAAGACCAGGTTGTCGTCGCGCATGTCGCTGTTGACGAAGTGGCGGAATCGCTTGCGGGTTTCCGGATCGGTGATGGCCTTCTTCCACTCGTCCTCGTAGGTGTCCACCACGTGCTGCATGTCGGCTTCCAGTTCGGCGCTGATGCCCAGCTTGTCGTCGATGACCACGGCCTTCAGGTAGTCCAGGCCGCCTTCGAGGTTGTCGCGCCAGGTGCTGGTGCGTTGCAGGCGGTCGGCGGTGCGCACGTAGAACATCAGGAAGCGGTCGACGTAGCGGATCAGCGTGTCGCGGTCCAGGTCGCCGGCCAGCAGTTCGGCGTGGCGCGGCTTCATGCCGCCGTTGCCGCAGACGTAGAGGTTCCAGCCCTTTTCGGTGGCGATGATGCCCACGTCCTTGCCCTGGGCTTCGGCGCACTCGCGGGTGCAGCCCGACACGCCAAACTTGATCTTGTGCGGCGCGCGCAGGCCCTTGTAGCGGTTTTCGATGTCGATGGCCAGGCCAACCGAGTCGTCCACGCCGTAGCGGCACCACGTGGAGCCCACGCACGACTTGACGGTGCGCAGCGACTTGCCGTAGGCGTGGCCGGATTCGAACCCGGCCGCCACCAGTTCTTCCCAGATCAGCGGCAGTTCTTCCAGGCGGGCGCCGAACATGTCCACCCGCGCGCCGCCGGTGATCTTGGTGTACAGGCCGTATTTCTTGGCCACCTGGCCCACGGCGATCAGGCCGTCGGGCGTGACTTCGCCGCCGGGCATGCGCGGCACCACGGAGTACGTGCCGTCCTTCTGGATATTGGCCAGGAAGTAGTCGTTCGAATCCTGCAGGCTGGCATGTTCTTCCTTGAGCACGAATTCGTTCCAGCACGATGCCAGGATGCTGCCCACGGTGGGCTTGCAGATGTCGCAGCCCAGCCCCTTGCCATGCGTGGCCAGCAGGTCATCGAAGGTCTTGATCTTGCCCACGCGCACCAGGTGGTACAGCTCCTGGCGCGAGTACGGGAAGTGCTCGCAGACATGGTTGTTCACGGCCATGCCCTGCTTCTTCATTTCCGCCTTCATGATCTGCGTGACCAGTGGCACGCAGCCGCCGCAGGCCGTGCCGGCCTTGGTGCACGACTTCAGCGCGCCGATGCTGGTGGCGCCATCGGTCACGGCCGCGCAGATCTGGCCCTTGCTGACGTTGTTGCACGAGCAGATCTGGGCCGTGTCGGGTAGCGCGTCGGCACCCAGTGCCGGCCGGGCCTGTCCGTCCGACGACGGCAGGATCAGGAATTCCGGCGATTCGGGCAGTTCGATGCGGTTCAGCATCATCTGCAGCAGCGTGCCGTACTCGGCGGCATCGCCCACCAGCACGCCACCGAGCAGGTACTTGCCGCAGTCGGACACCACCAGCTTCTTGTAGACCTGCTTGCGCTCGTCGGTGAACTGGTACGAGCGGCTGCCCGGCGCATTGCCGTGCGGGTCGCCGATGCTGGCTACGTCCACGCCCATCAGCTTGAGCTTGGTGCTCATGTCGGCGCCGGTGAACCGGGCGGCCTCGCCCCGCAGATGGCGGGCGGCCACGCGGGCCATATCGTAGCCCGGGGCCACCAGGCCGTAGATCTTGCCCTCCCACAGCGCGCATTCGCCGATGGCGTAGATGTCCGGGTGCGAGGTCAGGCAGTTGTCGTCGATCACGATGCCGCCGCGCGGGCCGATGGCCAGGCCGCTGTCGCGGGCCAGTTCGTCGCGCGGACGAATCCCGGCCGAGAACACGATCATGTCGGTGTCCAGATGCGTGCCATCGGTAAAGTTCATGCGGTGCGTGCCGTCCACGCCATCGACGATCTCCACGGTGTTCTTGCCCGTGTGCGCCTTCACGCCGAGGTCTTCAATCTTCTGGCGCAGCATGCGGCCGCCGCCGTCGTCGACCTGTACGGCCATCAGGCGCGGGGCGAACTCCACCACGTGGGTGTCCAGGTTCATGTCGCGCAGCGCCTTGGCGCACTCCAGGCCCAGCAGGCCGCCGCCGATGACCACGCCCGACCTGGCGCGGCGGCCGCATTCCAGCATCGCCTTCAGGTCTTCGATGGTGCGGTAGACGAAGGTGTCCTTGCGGTCCTTGCCCGGCAGCGGCGGCACGAACGGGTACGAGCCGGTGGCCAGCACCAGCTTGTCGTAGGCCAGCGTCTCCCCGGTAGACGTGGTGACCGTCTTGGCGGCCGTATCGATGGCCGTGGCCCTGGCATTCAGGCGCAGCAGCATGTTGTTGTGCTGGTCGAAGAAGCCCGCCGGCACCAGCGACAGGTCATCGGCCGACTTGCCGGCGAAGAATTCCGACAGGTGGACGCGATCGTAGGCGGGGCGCGGCTCCTCGCAGAGCACCGTCACTTCCAGGTCTTGTGCGCCGGCCTCTGCCAGGCATTCCAGGAACTTGTGGCCGACCATGCCGTGCCCGACGATGATGATCTTCATGATGCTTTCCTTGTCCGGAGAGTCGTAACGTGGTTTGTTGGCGTCGATCAGTTGGCCAGCGCGCTGTCGTACAGGGCTTGTTCCTGCGCCTTGTGCTCGGCGCTGAAGCGCACGGCGATGGCGCACAGCGCGGCCAGCGTGGCGGCCACGCCCAGGTACGTCAGCGTCTGCTGCAGGTCGCCCAGGCCTTTCATCAGGAAGCCCGCGGCCACCGCGCCGACGTTGCCGCCAGCGCCGATGATCCCGGCCACGCCGCCCAGCGCCTTGCGGTCGATGAACGGCACCAGCGCGTAGGTGGCGCCGCAGGCCATGTGCGTGAACAGGCCGAACGTCAGCATGGCGGCGACGGCGGTGACCACGCCCGCGGCATGCGCAAACGCCAGCAGGCCCAGGCCTTCGCCCAGAATGAAGACGAACAGCACGATCGACCGCGCGTCGAGGCCACGGCGGCGGGCCACGCGATCCGACACGTAGCCGCCCAACGCCCGGGCGAACAGCGCCAGCAGGCCGAAGCTGGCGGCGGCCATGCCGGCGGCGGACAGCGACAGGCCGAAGTGGTCGACGTAGTAGGTGGCGGCCACGTTGTGGATGAAAATTTCCACGCCGAAGCATGCGCCGTACGTGATGAACAGCAGCCAGACGCGGTAGTTGGCGCTGGCCGCACGGAAGCTTGCCCAGCCGCCACCGCCCTTGCCGCCGCTCACGGCGATGCCGCGGGCGCGCAGGTCCGAGAAGTTGCCTTCGGGGCAGTCCTGCGTGAAGCGCCAGTAGACAACGGCCATGATCAGCATCAGCACGCCCGGCACGATCAGCGCCACGCGCCAGCCCATGGCGTGGTCCACGCCCAGGAACAGCACGGCGGCCAGCAGCAGCGGCATCGCGCCCTGCGCGGCGCCGCCGCCAGCGTTACCCCAACCGGCCGACGCCGCATTGGCGGTACCCACCACGTTCGGCGCGAACATCACCGACGTGTGGTACTGCGTGATGACGAAGCTTGCGCCCACCGCCCCGATCAGCAGGCGAAAAAACAGGAAGGTCTCGTAGTTCTGGGCAAACGCCACGCCGATCACCGGCATCGCACCGATGGCCAGCAGGCCGGTGTACGTCTTGCGCGGACCGAAGCGGTCGCACATCGGGCCGATCACCAGACGTACCAGGATGGTCACGGCCACGGCGGCGATATTGATATTGGCAATCTGGCCGGGGGTCAGGCCAAACTCGCCCTTGAGCACCGGCATCAGCGGCGCGCAGGCAAACCACGCGAAGAAACAGACGAAGAACGCCATCCAGGTCAGGTGGAAGGCGCGCATCTGCGGGGTCTTCAGACTTAGCAGATCGATCCGGGTGGCTTTGCCGTTCATTCTTGGGCTCCAAAAACAAAAGGCGTCCCGAGAGGCTGGCGCTGATGAGCCAGTTCTGGGGACGCCGTTGTCCTGACGGCTGCTACCTACGGATAGCAGTCGTGCTGTGTGGGGTGGGCAGATCGCCGTTGACCGGCCCACGCTTCCTATCGCAAGCGGTGTGCCAGCCCCACCAAGTGGTGGAGTGGAGACTTCGAGAAGGGGGGAATGTCCTAAATAGTGCCGTATGGAGCACTAATCCACATCATGGTGCGGCGCCAGAGTTGGGCGGGCGCACCGCTATGGTGCGGTGCAATGTGCGGCGCCGGTGCGTGCGCAGGCCGCAGGCCCCTGCGGTCAGTCGTCCTTTTCGGCCTGCGGCAGCAGGGAAATCAGCTGCATGTCGGAGGGGGAGACCGGCTGATCGGCTTCGTCGATCAGTGCCGCGCGCACCTTGAGCCCGTTGACCCGTGAGCGGATCTCCGCCGGCCCCTGGCCATCGGCCTTCATATGGGCATCGCCCCACTGCATCAGGCCGACGATCACCGGCAGCAGCTCCACGGCGGCACGGGTAGGGCGGTAGGCAAAGCGTTCGCGCTCGCCTGGCGCCTTGTAGCTGACCTTGCGCAGCAGCCCCGCTTCCGTGAGCGTCTTCAGCCGCGCCGACAGCACGGCGGGCGAGCACTGGAGCCGCTCCAGAAAGTCATCGAAACGTTGGACGCCCGAAAACACGTCGCGCAAGATAAGAATTGTCCACTTTTCGCCAATCAGCGATAGCGTGGCCGCGATCGAGCATTGCGCGAAGGCTTCGGGCGACACAGGAGGCGGCAGTGACGTATTCATGATTTGAGGATAGCACTCTAACTTCATTTGAAAAAGTCAGGGTTTCGACTATAGTCCTGCCTACAGAAGATGAAGTCAGGGGTGGGCCATGAACGATGGCGACGACGCAGGCGACGGCAGTACGGGTTCGCGGATTGCGGAAGAACGGTGGACAGCACGCGGTGGCCAACAGGTGACGGTGCGTGCGGTTCGGGCGGCGGATCAGGCGGGGCTGCGCGCGTTTGTCGATGGCCTGTCGCGTGAGAGCCGTTACTACCGGTTTCTGACCGGAGGCCGGGTGACGGATGACATCATCCAGGGCTTTGTCGCCCACCATCCCCAGCGGGACGCCGCCATGGTGGTGACCGTGCGCGGCGAGGATGGTGGCGAATCGATCGTCGCCAACGCCGAATACGTGGTGAACGCCGACAACGTGGCGGAACTGGCCGTGGTGGTGGCGGACGACTGGCAAGGGCAGGGGTTGGGCCGGCGGTTGATCCAACGGCTGCAACAGATGGCGAGGACCAGCCGGCTGCAGGGTATGCGTGGCGACGTGCTGAGCGAGAACCGGCGCATGCTTGCCATCATGCGCGATTGCGGATTTGCCGCACGTCGCAATCCGGAGGACACCTTTCTGCATGAGGTCAGCCTGTCGCTGGTCGAGGCGCAGGACCGCGCGCCCCGGCCACAACGCGCGCATTGGCTGCCGCGCGACTGGTTCGCGGACAACTAACCCGCGTTCGCGCCCACGATGGGCGGTTTGACAGGTCAGTGCTTGCCGCGCGATGTCGCCGTACAGCCAATCGACGCGGTGATGATGGCGGCAATGGCCACCCACTGGATGGCCGTGAGCTGTTCGTGCAGGAATGCCAGGCCCGCCAGGGCACCCATGGCCGGTTCCAGACTCAGCAGAATGCCAAACGTCCTGCGCGGCAGCCGCTTCAGTGCGACCATCTCCAGCGAATAGGGAATCGCGCTCGACATCAGGCCGACCGCCAGACCGGAAAGCAGCAGCCCGGGGCTGAAGATCTGCGTACCGGCATGGCCAAGGCCGAAAGGCAGCGCCACCAGCGCCGCCATGGTCATGCCCAGCGAAGTCGCCTGCCCGCCATGCGCGTTGCCTGCCATCTGGCCGAACACAATATAGAGCGCCCAGCCCACGCCGGCCGCCAACGCATAGCCAATACCCACCGGATCGAGATGGGTGGAGGTCTCGCCCAGCGGCAGCAGCAGGACAAGGCCAGCCACAGCGCAGGCAATCCAGAGAAAATCGATGGCCTTGCGGGACGACAACACCGCAACGGCCAGTGGACCGGTGAATTCGATGGCGATCGCCAACCCCAGCGGGATGGTGCGCAGCGACATATAGAACAGCAGGTTCGTGGCTCCCAGCGCCGCCCCATATAGCGCAATGGCGCGGGCATGCTTGCCCGACAACGGGAAGCGCCACGGCCGCCAGACCGCGATCAGGATCAACGCCGCAAAGCCGACGCGCAGCGCAACCGTGCCCTGGGCGCCAATGGCGCCGAACAGGCTCTTGGCAAACGATGTCCCGACGCATAGCGACGCCATGGAGGCGATCAGGGCCAGCACGGCCAGCAGGGTTTCGCTCTGCTTGATGCGGGTGAGGGGCACTTCCTTGTCCTGGTACGGTAGGCCCGGCTAGGGGCGGTGCGGCATCTTGCCCGAACATCAGCGGGGCGGCCATACACAGATGCCGGTGCCGCTTGCTGTACAGTTGGGCGCGCCGGGCCGGGATGCGAGCCAGCGCCCGGACCGGCGCTGGCGGAGTCCCGGTCAAGGCACTATGGTGGAAGGACCGTTTTTGCCGGAGTTCACCATGGAAGCCAAGGCACCCCGTCGTCATGTCGTCATTACCGGCGCCGCCGGCGCGCTGGGTCGCGCCGTAGCCAGCCGGTTCGCCGGAGAGGGCGCACGGCTGGCGCTGATCGACCACAACCTGCAGCACCTGCAGAGCGTGTTTGCGCACCCCGAGCCCGACCACGGCGGCACGCTGCTGCATGCGGCCGACGTGACGTCCGACACGGCGATGGCCCCCGTGGCTGCCGCCATCCTCGACGCGTTCGGCACGGTCGACGTGCTAGTGCACGTGGCCGGCGGCTTCGAGATGGGCGAGTCCACCCACGCCTTGAGCCGCGAATCCTGGCAGCGCATGATGGACCTGAACGCCTGGTCGTTCGTCGCCGTCACGGGCCACTTCATTCCGGCCATGATGTTTCAGCGCAGCGGCAAGGTCGTGGCCGTTTCCGCGCGCGGCGCCGCCAGTGGCGCGGCCGCGATGGGCGCCTATACCGCTTCCAAGAGCGCGCTGCAGCGGCTCGTGGAAAGCCTGTCGCACGAGGTCAGAAGCTCGGGCATCAACGTCAACAGCATTGCCCCCAGCATTCTCGATACGCCCGCCAACCGCCACGCCATGCCGTCGGCCGATCCGGCGCAGTGGGTATCCACCGGCGCCGCCGCGCGGGCGGTGGCATTCCTGGCATCGGACGGGGCGGAGGCCATACACGGACAGCATCTGGTGCTGGACGGCCTGAGTTGAGCGTCCGCGATGCCTCATAGCGCCAGCCTCATGCCGATGACACGGGCGGCCTTGCGGTCGAAGGTGGCCGTGTGATGGCAGCCGGCGCTCTGGCAGGTCCGCTGGATCAGGCAGTCGGGGAAATCTGCGGACGTCTCCCTGAATAGGAGAAACGCCGACTCCACGATGGCATGGGACTCGATGACCAACTCCCGGCTTTTCAACAGCCATTCGAGAACGCGGGCCACTTCTGATCGCGTTGCTCCACGGATTCTCCTCATGACACGGATCAGTTCCACCAGTACAGCAATGGCAACGTAACCCGGAGCGTTTCGTGAAAGCGACGCCATCAACATGTCTGCTTTGGCAGTCAGGATGGGATCGTCCCGGGTAAAGAACCGGACGAGAATGTTGGTATCCAGCCCGATCATGCAAAGCTCCGGAGATACCTTGCACAGACTTCGGCATCAATGGCCGCTTCGATTTCGTCGTCCGTCAGGGGCGAGCCCTGCCTGCGGCCCGCCAGGCATCCTTTCAAGTCCATGATGGAGCAGGTTTGCCCCGGAGCGAGAGGGGGCAGGCCAAGTGTCGTTGTTGGGTCGGCATCGTGCATGTCAGGTGACTCGGCGTCGTCCACGGCTTGCGCGATGTCTTGCCGGCTTGGCGGGGGCCTGCGGCCAGCAAGGCACCCCTTCAAATCCATGATCGAGCAGGTTTCGCCGGGTGCCAGTTTCCGTAGTCCCAATGTGGTTGCCGGATCGGCGTCCTTCTCTATTTCACGCGACTGCGCGTCGTGCGGGTAGTCCGTCGTCACAGCCCCCACGTCCTTCAACGCAACATGCTGCTCTGCTTGATATTGCATGAGATTGACCCCTCTATTGTCTGGTTAAGCCGGCGCGATTCGCGCCCGACGAAACCATTCTGGGCCGCCGTCAAGCAGAAAAAAATGGGACGTGTCTCAAAATGCGTCCCGCATTGTGGTACCCGGTTATCGCCGGCGCAGCAATGCCAGCGGCAGGGTGCGCAGTCGTTCGAGCACCACGGATTTCATCGCCACTGGCGCCGGCAGCGAATCGAGCAGCGCGGGCCACCGTTCCTGGGCCATGGTCACGGCGTCCTTCACGGCTGCGACGGCGATGCGCTCGGCAATCCGGGCTTCGCGCGCGAAGTCCCGGTAGGTTTCGAGTGTCTGGCTGCGTTGCAGAAGATCGATGGCGACGTTCTGTCCGAAAGCCGCGAAGCCCGGCAGGGCGGCCACGCTGACGATGTCATAGGCCGGCGACAGCTCGGGCATCGTGCCATTGCGATAGAGGAACGAGAAGTTCTTCAGGTGAGCGTCGCTGTTGCCCAGCAGCGTATGGACGGCTTGCCGCATGAAAAATTGCCGGACGTCCTCGATGCCGCGTACGCTCAGCCGGTCCAGCAGCCGGACGATGGCCACGTAGGCGTCGTTGCCGGCGTACTTGCGTGCCGGCATGCGCGTCAGGATCTGGCAGCCGTCCTCGGCATGGACCCGGCCGCCGGGCTCGCGATCGAAGCGGTCCACTGCCAGGAAGTGCAGGTCCGCGCCCAACGCATCGGCCAGGCCCGGCACATCGATGGCCGCCAGCGGCTGCGGCCGGCACACGGCCACCGCCACGCCGGCTGCCTGGGCCAGTTGCATCGACACGTATTCGTTATAGATCTGGCTGTCGTCGTTGCGTGCCGGCAGCTTGGCGATCAGGTCGGACAGCCGCCCGTGGGTGGGCATGGTGTAGCGCCGGCCTGCGTGCGCGGTAGACAGCGCCAGCTTGTTCTGCACGCCGGACACCGAGGCGGCACCTTCGGTCGCGCCTTCCACGACGGCGATCTCGAGGTTGTCCGCGCCGCCCGTCACGCCGATGGTGCGGACATGATCGGGCAGGGTGTCCAGATTGGCCGGGCGCACGGTCAAGGCACCGGGCAGATCTTCGCCGGCCGCCGCCAGCACGCCGAAGTCGTCGCGATCATCGGGATGGTGACGCGTGGCCTCCAGCCGCTTGCGCAGTTCGCCCTCGGGCAGCAGCCCGGCAAAGTAGGGGGGAAGTTCGCCGCCGACGTTGTAGACCGCAGGGTGGAACGGATTCGACAGGATGGTGCCAGTCAACGGTTCGTTGCCGGGGATGGTCAGCGAGAGGCTAAGCGTCGGCCGGCCGGGATCGCCGCGAAATTGCTCGCCAGGCACGAAGCGCGTGGTTCGCCCGGCTTCGCAGAGGTAGCCGCAGAGTACGCCGTGCAAGTGCACGGACAGATAGCGCGGCCGGAGTTCGTCGCTCATGCCTCATCCCCGAGCAGCAAATCGACGGAAGTCGGGGCGCCCCTGTCAGGTCCGGCAGCCTTGCCGGCCAGCGTCTGCCGAACCTCCGCCAGATGCTCCTTGGGCACCAGCACCCACTCGGCGTCCAGCGCAGAGGCAATCGCATCGAGTGTCGAAGCGCGCACATCCTGCTTGCCGCTCAGGGCGACGGAGAGGTTGGAACTGGCCATGCCGATCAATCGGCCCACCTCCATTAGAGAGAGTTTCCGGAGCTTCCGAAGCGCGCGCAGTTGGTGGTCGAAATCGGACATGAGGCGAGTCGCAGGCCTGTTCTATTTATTAACATAGCATACGAGAGAGATTTATGTGTAAACATAAATATTTACACGATCTTATGTATTAAGATAAGGACGCAGCAGGCGGAAGCCGGCACTGGCCGATCCTTTCCTTGGCCGGCTGGGTCGGCTCGGTGGACTCGGTACTGAGGGCGGCCTGGCCCGGATGCGGGGTCTGCATGGCGATCTCCTGTGTCTGGCCGCACGGGATTGCGCGGTCAAGGGACAGTCTGCAGTCCGGATACCGTCATGGAAATGGGACGGTTCTCAAAAATTCCGGGGCGTCGTCAATCGCGTTCCGCCCCCAACGGCGGCGCGATATCCTCCAGCGCACGCCTCTCGGCATCGACGCCGAAGCGCAGCGCCAGCAGGCCGGCCACGATCACGAGCGCGGCGCCGATGCCGTAGCCAATGGCCACCGCGCCCCGGCTGCCGGTTTCGATCAGCATGCCGAACAGCACGGGTGCGACGAAGCCGCCCGTGCCCGTGCCCACGGCGTAGAACACCGAAATCGCCAGGGCGCGCATTTCCAGCGGGAAGACTTCGCTGGCGGTCAGATAGGCGGAGCTTGCCGCGGCCGACGCCAGGAAGAACACGGCGGACCAGCACAGGGCCTGGGCGCGTGCATCGAGCCAGCCCTGCATGAACGCCCAGCCGGTGGCGGCCAGGCCGACGCCCGACAGCACATAGGTGACGGCGATCATCCTGCGCCGTCCGATCCGGTCGAACAGGGGGCCGAGCACCAGCGGGCCCAGCGCGTTGCCCAGCGCGAACGGGAAGATATAGAGCGCCACGCGTTCCTCGGGCACGCCCTGGAACCGGGTCAGTACCAGCGAGTAGGTGAAAAAAATCGCGTTGTAGAAGAACGCCTGCGCCACCATCAGCGCGAACGTGACGACGCTTCGCGTGCGGTAGCGGCGCAGCAGCAGGCGCATGATCTCGCCCAGCGTCGGAATGGGTTTGCCGGCGTAGGCCACCGTGGCGGCTGTGTCCACGGCCGGCAACCCGCCATGCCGCCGCGCCACTTCCGATTCGATGCTGTCAATCACGCGCGCGGCTTCGTCGTGACGGCCATGCGTCGTCAGCCAGCGCGGGCTTTCCGGCACATGCCGCCGGATCAGGACGATCGCCACGGCCAGTACCGCGCCCAGCGCAAAGCAGACGCGCCAGCCCCATACCGGGCCGAATACGCGCGGGTCCAGCAGCACCAGGCTCAGGCCGGCGCCCAGTGCCGCGCCAATCCAGAAGCTGCCGTTGATGGCCAGGTTCACACGCCCGCGCACGCGGGCCGGTATCAGTTCGTCGATGGCCGAGTTGATGGCCGCGTATTCGCCGCCGATGCCCAGTCCGGTCAGGAACCGGCAGACGGCGAAGAACGCGAAATTGGGAGAGAAGGCCGTGGCCAGGGTGGCCGCCATATAGACCGCCAGTGTGGCCAGGAACAGTTTCTTGCGGCCCAGCCGGTCGGCCAGGCGGCCAAACAGCAGCGCGCCGATGACCGCCCCGGATATATAGATGGAGCCGGACCAGCCTACCTGCGTCGCATCGAGCCCGAGGGTGTCGGGCCGCGACAGGACAGCGCCGACGGCGCCCACCAGGGTCACCTCCAGGCCGTCGAGCACCCAGGCGATGCCCAGGGCGATGGCGACGCGCCAGTGCCAGGCGGACCACGGCAGGCGGTCCAGGCGGGCGGGGATATCGGAATGCCAGGCGGCGATGACGGGCTCCTTGGCGCTGGGATGGCACTCACAAGACTATAGCCACTCCGGAATCGGCTGCCTGTCAGCGATCCGCCGACGCCGCCCCGCCAGCGTCCGCCACGAAAAAAGGGGCGACCCCTTGCGCGGGCCGCCCCCAAGCCGTCGGCGGATGCCTGTCTTACTGCGCCGGGAACGACAGCGCGTTGGTCAGGTCGCCCATGGCCGGCTTGCCGTTGGCCACCAGCGCGTCGTCACGCAGCTTCAGGCCCGGCAGCGTCGGCAGGGCGAAGCGGCGCGTGATAAAGCGCAGGATCGATGCCGTGTCGTACTGCGTATGGTCCACGAAGCCTTTCCTGGCGAACGGCGACACGATAATCGCCGGGATACGCGTGCCCGGACCCCAGCGGTCGGCGCTCGGCACCGGTGCGTGGTCGTAAAAGCCGCCGTTTTCGTCGTAGGTCACCACGATCAGCATGTTCTTGTACTGCGGGCTCTTCTGCAGCTGCTGGATCACGTCGACGATGTGGGCGTCGCCGTCGGCCACGTTGGCGTAACCGGCGTGCTGGTTCAGGTTGCCCTGCGGCTTGTAGAACGTCACGGCCGGCAGCTTGCCTGCGGCGGCATCGGCCAGGAACTGGCTGTCGAAATCCTTCAGGTGGGCCGTGCGGTAGTCGGCATGGTCAACCGGGCTGAACGCAGCAAAGAAGTTGAACGGCTGGTGGTGGGCCTGGAAGTTCGGCGTCGTGTTGTTGTAGATCTTGGTGCGATCGGCCGATACGGTCTTCCATGCGCCCGCGTACCAGGCCCAGTCCACGCCGCGCTTGTCGAGGTAGGTGGCGATGGTGTCCTGGGTTTGCGGCGGCAGGGTGCTGGCGGCGTTCGGGTCGGCCAGGAGCTTGGTGGCATCGGTCGAGGCCGGCGCGTTGCCGCTTGGCTGGAAGGCCGGCTGCATCGTGTTCACGGCGTAGAACAGGCCGGTGGCCGGGTCCTTCGGCGTAATGGCGCCGTCGTTCACGTACGAAGCACGGGCGGACAGGATGCTCGGGGAGCTGGTACCGGTCAGCTGCAGGCTCTTGCCGTCAGCGGCCACGGCCGCGATCGATTTCGCTGCCACTGACGTATCGGCGTTCGGGTAGGTCGGCACGCAGGCGCAGACCAGGTACTGGTGGTTCAGGAACGAACCACCGAACGCGCCCATGAAGAAGTTGTCGGCCAGCACGAAATCCTTGGCTACCTTCCACATCGCCATGCTGCTGCCGTCGTAGTAGCCCATGGTGAGGCCGCCGGCGTCGGAGAAGGCCGCGAACTTGTCGTTCTTGCCGCCATTGATCTGCATCTGGTTCTGGTAGAACTTGTGGACCAGGTCGCGGGTGACCACGTTCTGGTTCACCACCACGCCCGTAGCATTGACGCCCAGCGGATCGTCGATGCGGAACGGCTTGTTGGCCCAGCCCACCGTATTGACTTCAGGCAGCGTCACGGACTGGCCCGCAGCAGTGAAACCACCCCAGGTCGGCGGCAGCGACGCCAGCGTCGAATTGTCGAAATCCTTCTGCGGGGTCACAGTGCCGACGGCGCTCGGGTTCACACCCGGAATGCCATTGGCGCCGGGAAACAGGCCGTAGAGGTTGTCGAAGCCGCGGTTTTCGGCGTAGATCACCACCACGGTCTTGATGTTGTTCATGGCCACGCGCTGGGCCACGCCGTTCTTGACGGCTGTGGCGATGTTGCCGCCGGCGGCCACCGCGTTGGCGATCAGGTCGATGGCCTGCTCGATCTCGCCCTGCAGCGCGGCCTTGATCTTGCCGTCCGTTTCCTTGTTGTGGTCTTCCAGCAGCTTGTCCGCGGCCACACCAAGGCGATCCGCCAGCTGGCTGCGCGCGGCGTCGAGGTTGCCGCCGTTGCCGTCCATCAGCGCGGCCAGTTCGGTGGAGATGGCGCTGACCACGCCATTGGCGCTGGCCGGCGCGCGGAACACCAGCTTGCGCGTCACGGCGGCATGGCCACCGGCGTCGTCGTTACGGAACGCATCCGTGCCGATTTCGGCCACAACGGGGCCCTGGCCATTCACGGTAAAGGCGCCCTTGGCGTCGGTGAAGGCCGAGGCCTCGCTGCTGTCGCACGCGCCGTTGTTGTTGGCGTCGATACAGACCTTGGCGTGCTCGAAGTAGCTGCCAGTGACGACGCCCGACGTGGTGGCGGCGGGGGTGGCGGTGCTGCTGCCGGAATCGTTGCCGCCACAGGCGGACAGGCATGCGGCGGCCAATGCGGCCAGCGGCCACAGACGGGTATTACAGCTCATGGCTTTCCTCTTTCTTATATGTGGGATGACTGCGGTGCTGCGATGAAGCTTGTGGGTACTGCCTGGGTGCGCCGCGAGTGTGGGCCTGCCATGTGTCAGATTGATGATGAGGCGTAGGGAAATCCGATACACCTGTACCGCGCCGCGTTGTCAGGGGCCGGCGTGTCGTTTTCGTGAAGTGTCACGTGGATGTCATGCATCCGGCATAGCCTCTTGCGCCATCCATCGTCATCCCGCCGCCATCATTCCGTCATGAGCTTGCCGCCGCTGTTGTGGAACGCCGCGTTCCCGTCGCTCTTCACCTGGTTGCGCGTGGCGGGCAGCCTGCTGATCGTGCTGCTGGCCGGCCTGATGACGGGGTGTGGGCAACAGGATGCCGCGCCGGCAACGGCCATCGGAAAGACCCCGCCCCCGCCGCCGGCAATGGCCAGCGTGCCTGGGGCCGCAGGCCCGAAGCCGTTCTACGCGATGATGGCCGAGCGGCATCCCGACATCGCGCGGCTCAATGCGCTGGGCAAGGCGTTGTTCTTCGATCCGGCGCTGTCGGCATCGGGCAAGCAGTCGTGTGCCACTTGCCACAGCCCCGCGCATGCCTATGGGCCGCCGAACAACCTGTCGGTGCAGCTGGGCGGTGCGGACATGGCGCGCACCGGCGTGCGGGCGGCGCCGTCGCTGCGCTATGTGCAGAACGTCCCGGCCTATACCGACCACTATCACGAGAACGACGGCAACGACGCCGAGGACCAGGGCCCGACCGGCGGCCACAACTGGGACGGCCGCGCCGGATCGACGCACGATCAGGCCCGCATCCCGCTGCTGTCCGCGCACGAGATGGCCAACGGCGAGCCACGGGTGGTGGTCGAGCGCATCCGCAACGGACCGCACGCCGAAACCTTCCGCAAGGTGCTGGGCCAGGACGTGCTGGACGACGAGGACACCGCGTTCAGCGCGGTGCTGATGGCGCTGGAGGCCTTCCAGCAGACGCCCTCGGAGTTCTATCCCTATACCAGCAAGTACGATGCGGTGCTGCGCGGCCAGGCAAAGCTCGATGCGGCGGAACTGCGCGGCCTGCGCGTGTTCAACGATCCGAACAAGGGCAACTGCGCCGCCTGCCACCCGGGCGATGTCCGGGAAGGCGCATTCCCCGCGTTCTCGGATTTCGGCTTTATCGCCGTGGGCGTGCCGCGCAATCGCAAGCTGGCGGGCAATGCCGACCCGGCATTCTTCGACATGGGGCTGTGCGGCCCGGACCGGACCGACCTCAAGGACCGTGCCGACTACTGCGGCCTGTTCCGTACCCCGTCATTGCGCAACGTGGCATTGCGCCACGCCTTTTTCCACAACGGCATCTTCCACTCGCTGGACGAGGTGCTGCACTTCTACGCCGAGCGTGATGTAAAGCCCCAGAAGTGGTATCTGCGCGGCGCGGACGGCAGGGTGCGGAAGTTCGACGACCTGCCGGCGCAGTATCACGCGAACATCAACATGGAAGCGCCGTTTGGCGGCAAGCCGGGCGACAAGCCGCTGATGACCGAGGGGGAAATGCGCGACGTGATCGCGTTCCTGAAGACGCTGACCGATGGCTATCAGCCCCCGGCGCAACCCTGAAGATGGCGGCCTCACGCGATACATCACACCGCATCGGCGGCGGGCAGCAATGGAAGGGAGGGGGCCGCTAGTTCAGGCGGCCCACCGCGGCCAGCATCGAGCGGCCATGCGCGGTGATTTGCGGGCAGGGACGTTTGCCCTGTTCGGATTCCAGGATCACCAGTTGCCGGGTGATCAGTGCATCGAGATCGACGGGGTCGATTTCGCGTGCGGCGATGCTTGACGTATCGTCGCGGGTATGTGGACCATTGCCGATCAACATCAGCGTGGCAAGTTCATGTGGGCTCAGCACGGTGTTCTCCTTGGCGAGAGGGGAGCGGTTGCTGGGGGACATGGGGAACGCGGGGCCGCTGGGACCGGTGCGTTCCTCCGACGGGATTGTGGACCATCGCGCCGGCGCTTGCACGCTGCATCGCATCGTGACGGCCAGTCGACAGTTAAGGCATTGGACGGGCATGCGCGGCAGGGGTTCCTGCCCGATACAAAACCGCTACAGAACGCAGGGCCTTCATGTGCGCGTCACGCGGGGCGTTGCCGTTTTCTCCCGGATGCCCAGATGATGCCTGACGTTTCCGATCCCGTGTCTATGCCCCTTGCAGCCCCATGGCGATGCCGTCGCTGCGCGGATCGTGCGCGCCTGCGCAACTTCCGTCGTCGTACAACGCGATGGCGCCCGGATGGCCCGCCAACGGGCTCTGCGCGTCGATCACGCTGACTTCGTGACCGCGGGTTGACAGCGTGGCGATCACATCGTCGCCCGCATCGGCCTCGATTTTGAGGCTGTCACGCGTGTCGGAGAACGTGCGTCCGAGCAGAAACCGGGGCCGGGACAGCGCCTGCATCGGATCCATCCCATAGTCGCTCAGCCGTGTCAGCACGGCCGCCAGCGTCTGGGGCTGGCCGTCGGCACCTTGTGTGCCATACGTCAGCCGCGGCTTGCCGTCGCGCAGATACATGCCCGGATTCAGCGTATGGAAAGGGCGCTTGCCCGGTTGAATCGCGTTGTGATGGGTGGGATCGGTGCTGAATGCGGCGCCCCGGTTGTGCCACAGGATGCCGGTGTCGCCCGCCACCACGCCGCTGCCCCAATCGAAATACACGGTCTGCAGCACGCTCACGCAGCGGCCCTGACGATCGACAGCCGAAAGAAAGACCGTATCGCCATGCTGATAGACATGCGGCCAGGGCATCGCGTGACGCATATCGATATGCGCGGCCAACGCCGACAGCCGCGCCGGCGACAGCATCGCATCGGCGAGCACGGCGGCGAACTCGGGGTCCGCCACGTGCCGGTTGCGCTCGATAAACGCCTGTTTCACGGCTTCCACCAGCAGGTGGTAGTAGTCCGCGCTGCCTTCGGGGATGCCGGCCACGTCGAAGCGTTCCAGGATGCCCATGATCTGCAGCGTGGTCACGCCCTGCGTCGGTGGTGCCAGGCTCAGCAGTTCGCCGCCGCGATATGGCACGCGCAGTGGCGCTTCGTCGCGCGCCGCGGTGCGGGCCAGGTCCTGCAGCCTGAGTGGCGACCCGGCGGCACGCAGCCCGGCGACGATGCGCTCGGCCAGTTCGCCTTCGTAGAATTCGCGCGAACCGAAGTTCGCGATGCGATCAAGGCTGCGGGCCAGGGCGGGCTGCCGCAGGCGGTCGCCCTGCCGGGGCAGGCGTCCGTCGGGCATGAAGATGTCGGCAAAGCCGGGCCAGTCCGATAGTTCCGCGCGCCGGAAGGCCTGCCAGAATCGCTGCGACGGCGTGACGTCGAAGCCTTCCTGCGCCAGCGCGATGGCGCGCTGGAACAGCTGCTTCCACGATTGCTGGCCGCCCCACTGGTCGCGGCTGATGGCGAACGCACGGTCCCAGGTGTCGACCGTGGCCGCCGACGTGATGGCCGACGCGGCGCCGCGCGTGGGGATCGCGTCGCCGTAGTCGGGCAGTGTGGCCGCGGCCTGTCCGATGCCGGAGAGCGCGCGCACGTTGCCAGCCTGATCGCTGACGATCCAGAAGGCGTCGCCGCCCAGGCCCGTGAAGTGCGGATAGGTGACGGACAGCGTGGCGCCGATGGCGATGGCGGCCTCGATGGCATTGCCGCCGGCGCGCAGGATCTCCAGGCCGGCTTCGCTTGCCAATGCATGCGGGCTGGTGACCATGCCCGCGCTGGAAGTGGCCAGATGCTTCATGCGTGCTGCCCGCCCAGGTAGGCCTGTACCAGCGCCGGGTCCTGGGCCAGCGCCTCGGCATCGCCGCTGGCCACCACGCGGCCTTCTTCGAGCACGTAGGCGCGGTCGGCCAGCGACAGGGCCAGCGCCGCCATCTGGTCCACCAGCAGGATGGTGATCGATGCCTCGCGCAGCGCGTCCAGCGATGCGAACAGTTCCTCGATCACCTTCGGCGCCAGGCCCAGCGACGGCTCGTCGAGCAGCAGCACCGACGGATTCGACATCAGTCCGCGCGCCACGGCCAGCATCTGCTGCTCGCCGCCGGACAGCAGGCCCGCACGCTGGTGCTGGCGCTCGCGCAGGCGGGGCCAGCGCGCGAACATGGTCTCGATGCGGCGCATGGTTTCGGCACGCGAGATGCGGCCCGAAGGGAAGGCGCCCAGCCGCAGGTTGTCGAGCACCGACAGCTCGGGGAATACCTGCCGGCCTTCCGGCACCAGTACCACGCCCATTTCGGCAATTTTCGCCGCGTCGAGCCGGGCCAGATCGGTGCCGTCGAACGTCATGCCGCCCTGTACGGGACGATGCAGCCCCGACAGCGCACGCATCAGGGTGGATTTGCCCGCGCCATTGGCGCCCAGCAGCGCCACCATCTCGCCTTCGCGGACTTGCAGGTCCACATCGTGCAGCACCGGCGCCGCGCCGTAGCCGGCACGCAGGGCGCTGACGCCCAGCACTTCCGCTGGCACGGCGTTGTCCACCGACCGGCCGCGCCGCCGTACCGGGGCGCCCGACGCCTCGCCCAGATAGGCGCGGCGCACGGCCGGATCGGCACGCACTGCGTCGGGCGTACCGGCGCACAGGTGCTGACCCGCGTCGATCACGACGATGCTGTCGGACACATCCATCACCAGCGACATGTCATGCTCGACCAGGCCGACCGCGATGCCACTGTCGGCAATCCGCCGCAACAGCCGGCCCAGCGTGGCCTTGTCCTCGCGGGACAGTCCCGCTGCGGGTTCGTCCAGCAGCAGCACGGCCGGCCGCGTGGCCAGCGCCCGGGCAATTTCCACCAGGCGGCGATCCACGTGGGCCAGGTCGGCCGCGCTGGCATCGGGGTCGCCGGTATAGCCGCAGGCGGCCAGCAAGGCGCGCGCTTCGTTGCGCACGGCCGGGGCCGTGAAGCCCGCGATGCCGAGCAGCGTGCCGAGCCTGCCGCGCGTGAGCGCGATGGCCACGTTGTCGGCCGCGCTCATGCCGGTGAACAGCTGCGTGGTCTGGTAGGTGCGCGAGATGCCATGGCGCGCGCTGTGGCACGCGCCGCGCGCGGGCAGCGCGTCCGCGCCCAGTCGGCGGCCGCCGGAGCGCGGGCGGTAGTAGCCGGACAGCATGTTGAGCACGGTCGATTTGCCGGCGCCGTTCGGCCCGATCAGGCTGGTCACCTGGCCCGGCGGCAAGTCGAACGACAGATCGTCAACGGCGCGCACGCCGCCGAACACCATCGACAGGCCCAGCGCCGACAGCCCCCGGCGCTGCGCGGCCTCGCGCTGCGGCAGCATGGCGCCAGCCACGGCGTCGTGGCCGGCCGGCCTGGCAGGATGCAGGCGGCGGAACGCCGACGTCACCACCCCCACCATGCCGCTTGGCGCGACCCAGAGCACCACCAGCAGCAGCACGCCAAAACAGAGCAGGCGCAGGTTTTCCAGGCTGGACAGGATTTCAGGCAGCAGGCCCACCACGACCGCGCCCGCGACGGGCCCGGCCACCGTGCCGGCACCGCCGATCATCACCACGAGCACGAACAGGATCGACTGCAGGAACGAGAACATGCCCGGCGTGACCATGCCCTGCAGCGGCGCGAACAGGCCGCCCGCCAGGCCGGCCAGCGCCGCCGAGAACGCAAAGCCGACCGTCTTCACGACCAGCGGGTTGACGCCGATCGACGCGGCCGCGGTCTCGCTGTCGCGCACCGCGCGCATGGCGGCGCCCCAGCTGCCGCGCGCAATGCGCGCATAGGCGGCCAGCGCGAGCCCGAGTACCGCGATGGCGATCAGCGCCAGCGCACGCTCGCCGCCGTCCACACCGGGCAGCGACGGTTGCGCGATGCCCATCAGGCCGTTCTGGCCGCCCGTCAGGCCACGCCACTCCACGGCGCCGTGCTCGACGATGAAGCCGAAGGCGATCGTTACCATCGCCAGCCCGGGGCCCTTGACGCGTAGCGCGGGCAGCGCCAGCAGGCCGCCCAGCGCGGCGGCCACCAGAGCGCCCACCGGCCATGCGGACCAGAAGCTCCAGCCCGCCTGGCCGGTCAGGATGGCTACCGCGTAGGCCCCGATCGCATAGAAGCCAACGTGGCCGAACGACACCTGGCCGGTCAGCCCGAGCAGCAGGTTCAGGCCTACGCCGCAGATGGCCAGCATTGCCACGCCGGCGATCACGAATACGAAATAGCCGTTCAGCGTCAGGGTCAGGCCTGCGGCCGCGGCCAGCACCGCGCACATGGCGGCAATCTGCAGCGGCGTACCCAGGCCCAGCCATGGCGCGGCGGGGCGTGCCGGGTTGGCCGGCGGTGCGGTGGATACCGTGGATGGCATGGTCTTGCTCATGCCCTGGCTTGTTCCTTCGCTCATACCTTGCGTACCTCCGCGCGTCCGAACAGCCCATCGGGGCGCAGCGCCAGCAGCGCGATGACCAGGGCAAAGGTGATGATCTGCGTGTAGCTGGAACCGAGCGATGCGGTCACCAGTGCCTCGGCCACGCCGAAGATCAGGCCGGCCACCATCACGCCCCAGGCGCTGGACAGCCCGCCAAGAATGGCCACGGCGAACGCCTTGAGACCGAAGACGGTGCCCATGTCGGCCTGCACATTGAACAGCGGGGCAATCAGCACGCCGGCGATACCGGCCAGCAGCGTCGACAGCGCGAACGCGCCGGCTATGGTGCGACGGATCGGAATGCCCATCAGGCGTGCCGCATCGCGGTTCTGTACCACGGCGAGCATGGCCACGCCCCAGCGCGACTTGCGCAGGACCACGTGCAGCACGGCGGCCAGCACCAGCCCGACCACCGGAATCACCAGCTGCAGCGGATATACGCCAACGCCCGAGCTGCCCAGCTGTACCGACTGCGCGGCCAGTGGCGACGGCAGGCTGCGCGGCTCGGTGCCGAACCACAGCATCACCACGTTATCGAGCACGATGCCCAGTGCCACGGTGGCCATCAGCCAGGCGTTCGAGCCCCGGCTGGCAAACGGCCGCACGGCCAGGAATTCCACGGCCAGGCCGTACAGCGCGCACAGCGCCAGTGCCAGCACGATGGCCAGCGGCATCGGCCAGCCCAGCGTCTGCGCAAACGTGTACGTGAGCACGGCGCCCAGCATCATCGAGCTGCCCTGCGCGAAGTTGACCGTGGCAGAGACTGCGTAGGTGATGTGAAACCCCAGCGCCATCAGCCCGTACATGCTGCCCAGGCCCAGCCCGCTGATGAGGGCGGATATCCATAACATGGTGATGTCCTTCTATTTACGTTCTGGCCCCGCTGCCGCATGGCGGAAGCGGGGCGCAACCATCGCCCGGCAACGCGCGTTTACGGCTTCACGGGCACGATCCGGTTGTCGATGAACTGGGCCCAGACGTAGTCGTTCTCGGTCAGCGCGTCATGCTGCTGGGGCGAGAACGGCTTCACGTAGGTCTTGATCAGGCCCTCGTAGCGGTCGATCTTGTAGAAGCCCTCGCGCACCGCGTCGCCCTTGGTGCTGCCGGCCTTGGCAATGGCCAGCGCGGCCAGCTGCGTGGCGTCGTAGGCGTTGGCCACGCCCACGGCCGGCGTGATGTCGTCCGGGCCCTTCACGTCGCTGTACCTGGCCTTCAGGTCGTTGACCACGCGCGTGCTGACCGGCGACGGCGTGCCGAAGAAGCTGTAGGTCTGCACGAAGTGGACGTTCTTCGCGTTCGGTCCCGCCAGTTCCGTGAAGCGGCCGCCGGCCGGGCCCCAATGCGACACCACCGGCACCTTCCAGCCCATGCGGTCGAGCGACTTGACCACCTGTGCCGACGGGCCGACGTTGCCCACCATCAGCAGCACGTCGGCGCCGGCAGCCTTCAGGCGGCCGAGCTGGGGCACCACATCCACGTCGTTGGCCTCGAATTTCTCGACGCCCACCGGCTTGCCGCCCTTGGCGGCCATCGCGGCCACGATGCCTTTCTCGTTCGATTCGCCCCACGGGTTATTCACCAGGATCAGGCCCGGCTTGCTGGCGTTGAACGCCTTCTGTGCGTACTGCAGCATCGCCTTGTCCACCACCTCGTCCACGGCCGAGACGCGGAACGCAAAGTTCGGATTCGCGCCGTTGTGGGTGATCGGCGTACCGGCGGCCCACGGGCCCATGAACGGCACCTTCTCCTGATTGGCGATCGGCACGATGGCCATCGAGACCGGCGTGTCCAGCCCGCCGAACAGCACGGCCACCTTCTCCTTGTAGATCAGTTCGCGCGCGGCCAGCACGCCCTTGGCCGGGTTGCCTTCGTCGTCGCGGCGCACCAGCTCGAGCTTGCGGCCGCCCAGCAGGCCGCCCCTGGCATTGATTTCGTCGATGGCGATGGTCATGCCGCGCGTCAGCGATTCGCCGGCCCGGGCAGACTGGCCCGACAGCGCCGTGATCAGGCCGATCTTGATGGTGTCGGCGGCATGCGCGGGCAGGGCGGTCATGGCGCAGGCGGCCGCAGCGGCAGCGATCAGTGCACGGCGTTGGGGACGAAACATGGCAGATCTCCGGATGGGTGGGTGTCGGCGGGCTGTCTCGCAAGAGCCGTGCCACCGCGTTGACGAATCACCCGGAAAGTCCCGGACAACCGGCATTTCCATACGTAGACGATCTGGCCCGCAATTTGCGAACGATTACGTGACATCCATGCATACGATCGGAATCGGGCATCGCGCACGAAGGCGGTGCCGGTTCCGGGGGCGGATGCACCAACCAGAAGAAAGGCACGCGTTCATGACCTTCAATCCGAGTCCGCTGGCGGCGGCGCAGGCGGCGGCGCCGTCGTTCGGTCCGTTGCGCCATCACGGCCGTTTTCCGTACCGCCCGATCACCGACGCCGATGGGTTCCGCTGGCCCAATGGCGCGCGCCTAACCGTCTATCTCGGCTTCAATATCGAGCACTTCGCGTTTGGCGAGGGGCTGGGCGCAAACCTGGGCCCGGTATCGCCGCAGCCCGACGTGCTGAACTACAGCTGGCGCGAGTACGGCAACCGGGTGGGGGTATGGCGCTGCCTGGAACTGTTCGATCAGCTCGATATGCCCACCGGCGTGATCCTGAACACGGCCATCTACGATCATTGCCCGGCGGTGCTCGATGCGTGCCTGGCGCGTGGCGACGAACTGATCGGCCATGGCCATACGAATGCCCACCGCCAGAGCGAATTCGACGAGGCTGGCGAGCGTGCGCTGCTGGTGCACTGCCGCGACCGCATCCGCGAACACAGCGGTCGTGCACCGGGTGGCTGGCTGTCGCCCTGGATTTCCGAAACGCTGGTCACGCCGGACCTGCTCGCCGAAGCCGGCTACCGGTACACGCTGAACTGGGCCCACGACGACCGGCCGGTGCGCATGCAGACGCGCAACGGCGGGGCGCTCTGGTCGATCCCGTACCCGCAGGAGCTCAACGACATTCCGATGATCATCGCCCGCCAGCTTGACGGCGCGGCATTCGCCGACATGATCATCGACCAGTTCGATGAAATGCTGCTGCAGGCCAACCATCCGCAGCACCCGCAACCGCTGGTGATGGGCATCGCGCTGCATCCGTATCTGGTGGGGCAGCCGTACCGGCTCAGGCACCTGCGCCGGGCGCTGGCACACATTGCCGCGCGGCGGTCGCACGGCGAGGTCTGGCTGACGACACCAGGCGCGATCTGCGACGCCATGGACGCCCAGGTACCCCTGGCGCTGGATAGCGCCAGTGCCGCCGCGCGCTAACATCATGGGCATTGTTTCCCTGACCGACGCCATGTCATCCAAAGCTGCAAGGAAAGCCGCCCCGAGGGCGGAGGAACCGCGTCCACCGGCGACTTCGGCCGCCCCGGACGCACCGGACGCACCGGACGAGCGGCAGGACGCCGACACCCGCATCTACCAGGCGATCTTCGACGGCGTGCTGAACCACCGGCTGACCCCGGGCACCAAGCTGCCCGAACCAGAGCTATGCACGCTGTTTGGCGTGGGCCGGGCCGTGGTGCGGCGTGTGCTGGAAAAGCTCGCGCACGACGGCATCGTGGCGCTGCGGCCCAACAAGGGCGCGGTGATCGCCGAGCCGACGCCCGAGGAAACCAGCCAGATTTTCGAGGCGCGGCGGGCGATGGAGCGGGTGCTGGTGGAACTGGCCGTCGAGCGCGTGACGCCGGACGATCTGCGTGAACTGCGCCGGCAGCTGGCCGACGAGCACGACGCGATGCACCGCTTTGACCAGCCTTCGTGGGCGCGGCTGGCCAGTGGCTTCCATCTGCGGATTGCCGCGCTGGCACGCAACCCGGTGCTGCAACGCTACCTGACCGAACTGGTTTCGCGCTGCTCCCTGATCGTGGGGCTTTACGAGCCACCGGGCCACGCACCCTGCGAGCACGACGAGCACGCCGCCATCGTCGCCTGCATCGAGGCGCGTGACGCCGTGGGTGCGGTGACGCTGATGGAGGCGCACCTGCGCGAACTGGAACAGCGCATCGAAACGTCGCGCATGCAGGGCGAAAAGAGCCTGGCGCAAATGCTGGGCCTGGCCCGGCGTTAGGCCGGAATACCAAGGAACACGATGGAAATTGACTTCACCGCGATCACCGAATATCAGCGTTACAAGCTCATGGCCAGCCTGATCGTGCCGCGACCGATCGCGCTGGTCACCACGCTGGGCCCCGACGGCACGGCCAATGCGGCGCCGTTCTCGATGTTCAACATGCTGGGCGAGGAGCCGCCGATCGTGATGATCAGCGTGAACCGCCTGGGCGACGGCTCGCTGAAGGATACGGCGGCCAATATCGTGCGGACGCAGGAATTCGTCGTGCACCTGAGCGACGAGGCGATGGCCGAGAAAATGCATCGCTGTGGCGAACGCCTGCCGCCGGACATGAGCGAACTGGCCCACGTGGGGCTGACGGCCGCTGCCTGCACCGACGTGGCCCCCCCGCGCATCGCCGAGGCGCCGGTGGCGTTCGAATGCCGGCTCTGGGAAACGCTGGAGACGGAAAGCCGCCAGATCTTTATCGGCCGCGTGCTGCGCCTGCATGCGCGCGACGGGCTGATCGATACCGACCGCTGGCGCGTGCGGCTGCAGGAATATTTCCCCGTGGGCCGCTTCGGCGCCAGCTTCTATGTGACCACGCGCGATCGCTTCTCGCTGGAGAAGGACGCCGGCGTGGTGACTGCGTCAACCGCGATCGACGAGATGTGATCCCGGCGGCACCACCTGATCGACGACTTCTACCCCCCGCCGCTTAGCCCGGATGCACGACGACCAGCAGTGCCGTCGCCACGCTCTTGCCCGGGTTGGCAATGGCATGGGTCACATCGGCGCCGTAGCGCGCGGTTTCGCCATGCTTCAGTTTCTTTTCATCGCCGGCTGACCGCACGGTCATGGCCCCGCCCAGCACCGACAAGTGCTCTTGCGTGCCTGTCTCGTGCGGTTCGGACGCCAGCACGCCCCCGGGCTGGATCGTCAGTTCATACCATTCAAAGCGTCCGGCCAGGTCGATCGGACCCAGGATGCGCAGTTCGCAACGCCCGTCGGGGCTCTTCAGCGCCGGCACCGCGTGCGCCTGAACCACCGTCACGGCGGGCGCCGGGGCCGATTCCGACCCCTGGGCGAGAAACTCCGTCAGGCTCACACCAAGCGCATTGGCCAGCCGCCACAGCACCGCCACCGTGGGATTGGCCAGGTTCCGTTCGATCTGCGACAGCATAGACTTGGAGACACCGGCGCGGCGCGACAGGTCGTCCAGCGAGAGTTGCTGGCTTTGCCGCAGCGCCTGCAGGGCGCTGCCTACCGCCGGCGGGCCATCGACGGCGGCGGGCGGCTTGGCGGGTGAGGGTTGCGTCATCGACATCTGTTCGTTATAGTACACAGTACGTTCGATATATAGAACACGTTCGATTTATCGATCGAACGATCCGAGACACTACCACCGGGAGTCTGGCCATGTCGAGTGCCGAGGCTTTTTATGCATCGATCCGCGCCGAAGTCGATGCCATCCGCGCCGCGGGCCTGTACAAGCGCGAGCGCGTCATTGCCACGCCGCAGGGCGCCACCATCCGCACGGCGGACGGGCGCGAAGTCATCAACCTGTGCGCCAACAACTATCTTGGGTTGTCGTCACACCCGAAGGTGATGGAGGCCGCCCACGCCGCGTTGCGCACGCATGGCTACGGGCTGTCGTCGGTGCGCTTCATCTGCGGCACGCAGGACCTGCACAAGGAATTGGAACGCCGCCTGGCCAGTTTTCTGGGCACCGAGGACACGATCCTCTACGGTTCGGCCTTCGATGCCAACGGCGGCTTGTTCGAAACGCTGCTGGGCCCCGAAGACGCCGTGATCAGCGACGAACTGAACCATGCGTCGATCATCGACGGCATCCGCCTGTCGAAGGCGCGCCGTTACCGCTACAGGCACAACGACCTGGACGACCTGCGCGCGCAACTGAAGCAGGCCGACGCCGAGGGCGCGCGCTTCAAGCTCGTGTTCAGCGACGGCGTCTTTTCGATGGACGGCACGGTGGCGCGCCTGGACGAGATCCGCAAGATCTGCGACGAGCACGGCGCGCTGCTGGGCATCGACGAATGCCACGCCACCGGCTTCATGGGCCAGCGCGGCCGCGGCACGCACGAGGCGCGCGGCGTGTTCGGCAAGATCGACATCATCACCGGCACGCTGGGCAAGGCGCTGGGCGGGGCATCGGGCGGCTTTACGTCCGGCCGCAAGGAAGTGATCGAGCTGCTGCGCCAGCGTTCCCGGCCGTACCTGTTCTCGAATACCGTCGCGCCAGCCATCGTGGGCGGCAGCATCGCCGTGCTGGACCTGCTCGAAGCCAGCACCGAACTGCGCGACAGGCTGGAGCAGAACACGAAGTTCTTCCGCGAAGGCATCGTCAAGCTTGGCTACGACATCAAGCCCGGCGACCATCCGATCGTGCCGATCATGGTGTACGACGCCGAAAAGGCCCAGAAGCTGGCCGACCGCCTGCTGGAACTGGGCGTCTACGTGGTGGGCTTCTTCTACCCCGTGGTGCCGAAGGGGCAGGCGCGCATCCGCGTGCAGATGAGCGCCATCCACGATGAAAGCACCTTGCGTCCGGCACTGGACGCATTTGCCCAGGCCGGGCGCGAGCTGGGACTGATTCCATGACCGATGCCGCAAACAACGCGGTGCCGAAGATCCTGATCATCGGCGCCAACGGGCAACTGGGTTCGGAACTGGCGCTGGCCCTGGCCGAGCGTTACGGCCGCGAGCAGGTGGTGACGTCCGATGTGGTGCCCACGGGGCGCCACGTGCACATCGCCCACGAAATGCTCAATGTCACCGACCGGGGCGAGCTGACCACGGTGATCGAGCGACACGGCATCACGCAGATCTACCTGCTGGCGGCGGCGCTGTCCGCCACGGGCGAAAAGGCGCCGCAATGGGCCTGGAACCTGAACATGACGGGCCTGCTGAACGTGCTGGAGGCCGCGCGCCATCATGGTATCCAGCGCGTGTTCTGGCCCAGTTCGATTGCCGCGTTCGGGCCCACCACGCCGCGGGTGAATACCCCGCAGAAGACCGTGATGGAGCCCACCACGGTCTACGGGATCTCGAAGCAGGCCGGCGAGGGCTGGTGCCGCTGGTACTTCGAAAATCACGGCGTGGACGTGCGCAGCGTGCGCTATCCGGGCCTGATCTCGCACAAGACGCCGCCCGGCGGCGGCACCACCGACTATGCGGTGGACATCTTCCACTACGCCGCGCGCGGCGAGCCCTACACGTGCTTTCTCAATGCCGACGAACGCCTGCCGATGATGTACATGCCCGACGCCATCCGCGCCACGCTGGAGCTGATGGAAGCCCCGCGCGAAGCGGTACGCGAGCGCGGCAGCTACAACCTTGCCGGCATGAGCTTCACGCCGGCCGAGATTGCCGAAGCCATCCGCAAGCGCGAACCGGGCTTCGAGATCCGCTACGAAGCCGATTACCGGCAGGCCATCGCGCAGGGCTGGCCCGATTCGATCGATGACAGCGCCGCCCGGCAGGATTGGGGCTGGCAGCCGCATTACGGCCTGCAGGAGATGGTCGACGACATGCTTCGGAACCTGCGGGCAACGGCCGGGGCGGGGGCCGTGGCGGCGGCTGCGGCGGCTGCAGGATAAGGGGCGGGCGGGTTCAGTCGCTGCCCGACTGTCCCGGCCACCAGGCGAAACGCCAGTCCGCATAGCTGCCGGCCTGGGCAAAGGCGGCTTCCTCGGCCACATGGCTGTACTGCCTGAGCGGGCGAAGCGGCGACGTGCTGTGGACACCCAGGAAGCCGTCGCCGGGCGCGGGGAGATATTGCCAGTCGCCGCCGGTCATGGGGTCGCGCCAGGCGCGACGCAGCCATCGGCGTGGCTCGCTGCCGCGCTGATCGTCCACGAGGTCGTCGAGCGTACGCGGATAGCTGCCGTCGCCGTTCTCGACATATCGCCGGATGGCCACCTGGATCTCCCGCCCAACGTGGCGCAGCTCGAACTCCCGCTCGCGCTGGGCGCGGGTCTGCCAGACATCGCCGATTTTCATCAGGTAGATGCCGGTCACTGCCACGGCCGCCAGGCACAACACCAATGCAAAACCGGCCGGGCGGCCGATGCTAGAGTTCCTCGAACGGCGTGCCATCGCGGGTCTGGCCGGGCGCGGTGCTGCGAACATCGAAAACGCCTTCGGGTGCCGGGCGGCCGTAGGCCGTGCTGTCCGACATCGGCGGCGGAACCACCCGCCAGGCCGTGGTACTGCGCAGGATGGGATCTACCGGAATCTGGCGCAGATATGACTGCGCCACCAATGCCTCCAGCGACGGCGGGTAATCGCCGTGATCGGCGTGGAACCGATCGATCGCCTCGCGCATCGCCAGCAGGTTGTGCCGCAGCACCACCTCTTCGGCGCGGTCGGTCTGGGTGGCATAGCGCGGCACGACCAGCGTCATCAACGCGGCCATGATGGCCAGCACTACCAGCAGTTCGATCAGCGTAAAGCCGGCCCGGCGTTGGTTGGCGAAAATACGACGTCCCATCTACCAGTCCTTGTAACGCACGCCGTTGGTGCCGACATCCATCGATGTCGAATAGACGTCGAAGACGTCGTCACCGGCTTCGGGAGCATCGGGCGGGCTTGCGTAGGCGCGCAGGCCCCAGGTATCTGCGTCGGGGGTGCCGGGGCAGGCGCACATCGGATCGCGCGGAATGCGGCGCAGGAAATAGAGTTTGGCGCCGGCCGGGTTGCGGATGTCAGTCACGCCTTCGACCAGCGCGGCCAGCGTGGGTGGATAACCGCTGGCCCCGACCATGCGCGTCAGGCGGCCGCCGTCCATGGCAGCCTTGTGGGCGTCGATTGCCTCACGGATCTGCCACAACGCCCGGCGCAGTTCGGCCTCCCGATTCTGCTGCGCGGCAATGCGGGCGAGCGGCCACGCGATCATGGCCAGCGTGGCCAGCAGGGTCAGCGTCACCAGCACTTCGATCAGCGTGAAGCCTGCGCTCCCGCGCGCCGCTGCGCCCAGGCGTGTTGTGGCGCATCTCATTGACTGAAGTCCAAGGATGGCCCCGGCTTGGCGGGCACGCGCGCGGGCTGCGCGGCGGCGGGCGCAGGCTGCAGCACCAGCGGGGCGGTGGTGATTGCGCCCTGGGGCCCGCTATTGAACTCGGTGACGTGCGCGGCCGGCACGGGAAGATTGCGCACGATGCGCGGTGTGATCAGCAGCACCAGTTCGGTGGTGGTCGTCTTGGTCTCGCGGGTGCCAAAGACACGATCGAGAATCGGAATATCGCCAAGTCCCGGGATGGCGTGACCGCGCGACTGCGCATTGCGGTTGAGCAGTCCGGCCAGCACCTGGGTTTCGCCGTCCCGGGCGGTCATGTTGGTCTCGGCCTTGCGCGTGCCGATCTGGTAGGCCATCAGCCCGGTCTGGGTCTTGATCGTGCTGACGACATTCGACACTTCCAGCGCCACCTTGACACTGATCTCGCCGTCCTGCGACAGCGTCGGCGTGACATCGAGCTGCAGGCCCACGTCCTGGTAGCTGACCGATTCGGTGACCACGCCATTGCCGTTGACCGTCGTTACCACGGGCAGCCGGTCGCCAATCATGATCTTGGCTTTTTCCCGATTCTTGACGCGAATGCGAGGATTGGCCAGCAATTGCCCCTGGCCTGTCTCGCGCGCCAGGTTGGCCGTGACCACCGGATCGCCGAGATTGACACCGACCTTGTCGCCGTTCAGATGCCGCAGTTCGTTCCAGGTCAGCGTGCCGGCCTTGCCGGCGGCGCCCGCAACCGATGCGGAGATGCTCGACGGATAGCGAATGCCAAGGTTCAGGGCATCGGCGTTGTTGACCTCCAGAATCTGCACATCGAACATCACCTCGGATTGCGGCAGGTCATGGGCGATCACCAGCCGCTCGGCCACTTCCACGGCTTCAGGCGTGTCCCGGACCACCAGCATGCCTAGCCGTTCGTCCACATAGACGTCTTTCGTCTTCACGATCTGCTTGATCATGCTCATTACCTGCTTGGGATCGGCGTTGCTCAGGTAGAACGTGCGCGTGGTCAGATCGCGGTATTGCTGCTGCTTGTCGGCCACCTTGGGGTAGATCAGCAGCGTTGTGTCGTTGAGAATCTTTTTGTCGAGGTGGTTGGTGGACAGCACCAGGTCAACGATGGCCTCCACCGAGGTGTCGTTGGCGGACACCGTGGCACGCAGGTCCTGCGGCACGTCCTTGTCCAGCACAAAGTTGAGCTTCGACAGCGTGGAGATGGTGGTCAGCACCGTGGCCAGTGGCTGGTCGCGGAACTGTACGGAAATGGGCTGGCGCAGCGACGCGGCCAGTGTGCGCGCCGGGCGGCCCCGCTGGCGTTCCTGCGTCACCACCAGTGCGTCGCGCAAGGCGCGTGCCTGGGCGTGCCGGCCGTCGGTGGCCAGCGCGTCGTCCAGCGTGTCGATGGCGCCGGCCGGGTTGGCGTCTGCCTGTGCCCGTGCCGCTGCGACCGCTGCAGCCATGGGCCGTGCGCTGGCGGCACGCCGGGCGCCCTCCAGCGCACGCGCGTTGGCAGGATCGATGGACAGCGCTTCGGCAAACGATGCGGCCGCGGCATCCACGTTCCCGAGATCGAGCTGCACGGCGCCTTGCTGCACGAGCGTCCAGATGCGCTGTTCGCGCTCCACGCGAAAGCGAAGCTGGCTCGCGACATCGTCTGGCGCCGCGGCGGCGTCGGCGGCGGCCTTTTCGAGCGACGCGCCGGGGTTCGGTGCGGCACCTGGCGCCCGGCCGGGCAAGGCCGCGCAGCCGCTGAGCAAGAGCGCGCTGACGGCTATGGCGCTCAACTGCATGGGGACATTCAAGGTAAGACTCTCCTGGTGTCTGGGGCGTCAGGTGGGTACGCCCAGATGCAAGCGGTTTCCTGTCGACAAATCGGTCACGGTGGCACCCGACGCGTCGATGGCGTCGAGCCGGTATCCCTTCCATCGTTCGCCGGGACGTAGCCGGCCGGGTGTCGCGCACTGCTCGCAGGCGATGCGGGTGTCCTGGCCAAGCGTGAGCACGACCATCACCCCCCTGGTGTCGCGCCAGATTGCGCTGGCTTCGAGGGCGGCACGCGCCGTGACGCGCGCCGATTCCGCCGCCCGCGCCGGGTCGGCTTCGGCATATGGCTCCAGCGAAGGGGTCATCGCGCCAAGTCGCCACGCTGGCGGCGCGAACAGGTCCACCGAGCGGCGCTGTTCTGGCGTTTCGGCTATGTGTTTGGACGGCGTTGCCGGGGCGCTTGCCGGTAGTGGCTGGCGTATTCCGGCATCCGTCGTGCTCGCAGCGTCGTCGGACCGGCCGATCCAGGCGGCGTAGAGCGATGCGCAGACCGTGGCCACCAGCAGGTACTGCAGGGATCGGGAAATCTTCATGGTCCGGTCTCCACTAGGTAGCTGATCTGCACCAGCGCGTTGACCGTCCGGCTGGCGTCGGACTGGCGCAGGAACGATATCGATTCGATCCGCACGCCAGCGATCTCCTCCAACGTTGCGAGGTAGTCGCGCAGTTCGGGGTAGCGGCCTTCGATGGTGTAGCGCATCGTATGGCGCAGCAGCCGCTGGCCGGCTTCGGCGCGGGAGGTGTAGTCGATCTCCGTCAGGGCGATCGAGCGGGCCGTGGCCAATGCCGCGTGGGCGCGCAGGAATTCGGTGTACGTGGAGGCGTCGGGCAGGGTGTGCTGGCGAGCCGGCATCGCCCTGACCGCCAGTTCGCGCTTCAACGCGGCCACTTGCCCGGTCTGCTGCTGCAATGCAGCCGTTTGCGCCAGGCGCTCCGGCCGGATATGCGTGACGACAGCCACGACACTCCCCAGGGCAAGTGCGATGCCGGCCGCGCCCAGCCATCCCAAGGTGTGCCGCCAGCGGCGGAGCATCCAGATGATGCGGTTCATCGCGCGGTCTCCTGCCTATCCTGCCAACGCAGCCGAAGCTCGGCCTCGACGGCGTGGTCGCCTTGCCGCTGGCGGGTCAGCGATACGGGGCCGACGGCAGGCGTGGCCGACAGGCGGTCGACCAGCGTCAGCAGTGCATCGGCATGCTCGGCTTCCAGTTCGATCCGCTGCGTGCGCGCCGCGCCGTCCACGTCAAGGCGGGCGATCGCCACGTCTTCGGCCCAGCTCTGCTCCAGCCAGGCCAACGTCGGCACCAGCTTTTCCGCCTGTCTGGCGGCGACGTCAGTCTGCTGGGCGGCTTTGGCAGGGGGCCGGCCAGCCAGCTTGCGGCGCAGCGTGGCGCTTTCGGCCTCGATGGCAACCCGTTCGGCGCGCAGCGACGCGAGGGCGCGGTGTTCGTACGTCGCCCAGATAGCAACGCCGATGCCGATTGCGAGCAGGCCGGCGCCGAGCGACGCCCGGTGTAACCCGCCGCACCGCGTTGCAGCCAGAAGATTCGGCGGTCGCGCCATCATGCCGAGCCGCCTTCGCCGATGGCGCACAGATGGTCGCCCAGCCAGTGGATGCGGTCGTCCGGCGCCGCTGCGTCGCCAATCAGGGCGACCGTGTCGGGCGCCGGCGCCGACGCCGACAGCGCCAGGCAGCGCAGCACGGCATGGATCTGTGGCGATACATCGGCCTGCGCGGCCACCGTGGTCATTGCCGTGATCGAAGGTCCGTCTCGCAACGCGCATGTCAGCGTGCCGCGTTCATGCATCGCCAGCGCGCAGCCGGTGCCCGGCAGCTCGCGTCGATAACGGTGCAGCGCATAGGCGAAGGTTGACGTTGCGGCGGCTAGGTGCACGCGATGCGATTGGCACTGCGCCATCAGGGCGTCCATTAGTGGCGTACTGCCAATGATGGCCAGGCGCGGCGCGCCATGGCGGGCTGGCGTCAAGGCGATATGCGCCGGTTTGTCGCGGCCGTCGCCAGGATGCGTGCCCGCCTCGCCACCCGGTTCTTCGCTGGCCGCGCCTGCCCATGCCATCCATTCGGCTTCGGAAACCAGGCGCGGATGCCAGGGCACGACGACATGCCGGGTCCACGGAAAGCCCAGCCGTACCGTGACACGGTGGCCCGACAGCGGCGCAAGCAGCGCGTCGGTGGCCTGCAGAGCGTCTTCGATGCCGGCCGTTTCGCGGTAGAGGGCCGGTGCTTGATGCATGGCGTTGCCACCTTCGGCGCGCAGGAAGACGGCGTCACGCAGAATCCAGAGCCCGTGCTTATTCGACGAACGTGACACGGTTTGCCTCCTGTAGGGTGGTGACCCCCTGAGCCACCAGGGCCAGCGTGGACTGTCGCAGCGAGGCAAAGCCGCCCGCTCGCGCCAGGGCACGTTGTTCGCCCGAGGGCGCCTGCCCGAGGATTGCGTCGCGCAGGGCATCGTCGATGCGCAAGACTTCGGCCACCGCGCGGCGCCCGCGATATCCGGTGCCGTGGCAGGCGTCACAGCCCCGGCCGGCGCGCAGGCGCCAACTGGCCACCGATGCAGCCACCAGACCCGAGCGCGCCAGCAGTTCGGCGCCCGGGCGGAAGGATTCCCCGCAATCGGGGCAGATCGTCCGGATTAGTTGCTGGGCCACGATGCCGATCAGCGATTCCACCAGGCTGTGTGGCGGGATGCCCATGTGCAGGAATCGGTCGACCACCGAGAACGCGCCATTGGCGTGGACGCTGGTCAGTACCAGGTGGCCGGTCAGCGCGGCCTGGACGGCGATGCTGGCGGTTTCCCCATCGCGGATCTCGCCCACGAGGATCTTGTCGGGGTCGTGCCGCAGGATCGAGCGCAGCCCGCGCGCGAAGGTCAGGCCCTTGCGGTCGTTGACCGGAATCTGCAGCACGCCCGGCAGTTCATACTCGACGGGGTCCTCGATCGTGATGATCTTTTCCGCGCCCGTGTCCAATTCGGACAGCGTGGCGTAGAGCGTGGTGGACTTGCCCGAACCCGTGGGGCCCGTCACCAGCAGCAGGCCGTGCGGCATGGCGGCCAGCGCACGGATGGCAGCCACGGCCTGGGCGTCATGGCCGAGCCGGTCCAGGCTCAGGCGGCCGCCTGCCGTGTTGCCGCCCCGCTTGTCGAGCACACGCAGCACGGCATCCTCGCCGTGGATCGACGGCATGATTGACACGCGGAAATCGATCTCGCGGCCGTCCACGGTTGCCTTGAAGCGGCCATCCTGCGGAACGCGGCGCTCGGCGATGTCCAGCTCTGCCATGACCTTGAGGCGGGATATGGCCTGTTCTGCGACTTCGATGCCGGCCGCGGTGGCGGCATCGAGCAGCACCCCGTCGATGCGATATCTGACGGCCAGCGCGTCTTGCCGGGTTTCGAGGTGAATGTCCGACGCGGCCATGCGCAATGCATCGTAAAGCGTGGAGTTGACCAGCCGGACCACCGGGCTGGTGTCCTGCGCCAGGCTGGTCAGCGAGATGCCGGCGTCGGGCAACGCGTCCGCATGCGGCCCGGGCGCCGTGGCGACATGATCCAGCGCCCGCTGGCGTTCGCCATGGCTGTCGAGCATCGCGCGCACGAGATCTGTGGCGCCCAGGCATTCGGCGCAGGACAGGCCGGCGAGCGCCAGTCGCCGGGCGACATGCTGACGCACGGCCAGGCGCGTGGGGTCGGTCAGGACCAATGTCAGGGCGGGCGACGCCGGTTCGAGTTGTGCCAGCACGCAGCCGCCCGCGACGGCATCGGCATAGGGAAACAGGTCGAAGCGTGGCACGGCGGCGGCCAGGGCCACGGCATCGACCAGCGGCAAGCCGAGCAGGGCGGCGACGTGCGCGGCGCAGGCGTCCGGCGGCAGGCCGCTGGCTTGAGCCACCACGTCCTGCAGGTCGCGTCCGGGCTCGGCATCGCGCAGCGCCTGTAGCGCCTGCAGCGTTGGCACGGGTGGGGAGGCTGGCGCGTGCGCTGTCATTGCATGCTCCCGGCAAGCTCGAAGATCGGCATGTAAAGCAGGAAGACGATGCCGCCGACCAGGGCGCCAACCGCAAGCATCAGCACCGGTTCCACCAGTTTGGTGGCGGTGTCGATGGCCCGGTCGATGGCCTCGTCGCAGAATTGCGCCGCGCGTTCGCACATCTCGGGCAGTTCGCCGCTGCGTTCGCCTACGCGCAGCAGCCGTTCGGCCACGGGTGTGGTCAACCCGTGCCGGGCCAGGGTGTCGGCCATCGGCTTGCCGGCCTCGATCTCGGCAATGGCCTGCGACATGGCGCCGTGCAAGTGCCGCGGCAGAAGCGGGGCGGCCAGCCGCAGCGCGGGGATGGCCGCCATGCCGCCCCCCAGCAGCAGGCCGGTGGTCCGGTACAGCCGGGTCAGCGCCAGCAGGTGCTGGAACGCGTGGAGGCGGGGGACGTGCCAGCTCAGTGCGGCAATGCGGCGCACCAGTCGTACTTGCCGGGCGCCGGCAACCAGCAGCAGGGCCGACACCACCATCCCCAGCGCCATCGTGCCGCCGTGCGCATCGACGGTCTGGCCCCACCACAGGAGCCAGCGTGCGGTCGCGGGCAGTTCACGCATCGATGCGTAGACCTGGCTGAAGCGCGGAATCACGAAGAACAGCAGAAACGCCATGATGCCCGCACCGATCGCTATGACCACGGCGGGGTAGATCAAGGCGCTGGCGACCTTCCGGCGGACAGCGCCCAGGCGTGCCTGGTAGTGGTGATAGCGCGCCAGCGCGTCGGCAAGATGGCCGGTGCGCTCGGCCGACGCGACCGTGGCCACGTACAGCGTCGGGAAGTGGCCGGGCATGCCTGCCAGCACGCCGGAAAGCGGCAAGCCCCGATAGAGGCCGGCGACGATCTGATCGAGCACGGTGCGGGTGGCGGTCTCCGACGCGCCGCCGGTCTTGTCCCGCAAGGCCTCCACGGACTCGACCAGCGACAGCCCAGCACGCAGCAGGGCGATCAGTTCCTGCGTGAACAGGGCGATGCCGAAGGGCGCTTGGCGGCGCAGCATCACGATGCGGCGGCATGCCAGCACGTGGCCGCCATCCGTCTGCGCTTGCCGCCGGGCATCGGCGGCGGAGGGCGCGAATATCCGGAGGTCGTGGATCTGGCCGCTACGGGCGACGGTAAGACGGTACTGCATCGGACACCCTCACCAGACAATGTCGCTGGCGTAGCCGGTGCCGCCGGGCTTGCCATCGGCGCCATGGGAAAACAGGTCGTAGTCCTTGCCATCGGTGCCGGGCTGCCGGTATTGGTAGGGCTGTCCCCACGGATCGGCGGGGATGTCGCGGGTCAGGTAGGGCCCGTGCCAGCGGTTGCCGGCATCCGCCGGCGGTTCGATGAGCGCGGTCAGGCCGGCTTCCGTCGAGGGGAAATGTCCGGTGTCGAGCCGGTAGCGATCGAGCGCGTCGCCCAGCGCCTTCAGTTGCCCGGACGCGGTCTTGACCTTGGCCTTGTCGAGTTCGCGGAACAGCCTGGGGCCGACGAAGCCCGCCAGCATGGCGATGATCAGCAGGACCACCAGCAGTTCCAGGAGCGTGAAGCCACCCTGTGGGCGGCGGCGGGATGCGATATGCGAAAGCGAGGACATGGACAACTCGGAAGAATCGGGGCGCCGCCGAGGCCATGTATTGGGACGTCCACGGCGGCGGGTGAGGCGAACCGCTTGTGGCGATTCGCCTCGGGCAATACGCCGGATCAGCGTTTGATGGGTTCCATGGCGTTGATCAGCTCGGCCTTGTCGTCCGCGCCAAGGTCGCTGGCATACATGCCGGCAGCCCTGGTCTTGCGAACGGCTTCGACCTTGGCCTTGACGATGGCCGGCGTGTCGTAGGACCAGAAGGTCCAGCCGTCATAGCGCCAGGCGGCCTGGGACGCGGCATCCGAGAACAGCTTGCCGTTCGGCATGCGCTTGATGTCGCGATAGTCGCGCTGGCCCTGTCCGTTGCGGACCGGCGCACCGGCCATCCACAGGCCGTTGCGGCGTCCCGGCTTGACCGACGTCCAGCCGTGGCCATGGAATGGCACGCCGAAGACCTGTTTTTCCTGCGGGATGTCGAACTCGTATGCGTCCCAGATGGTGCCCATCAGGCTGCGCTGCTTCATGCCCTGGACCCGGGTCCAGGGCGAGTCGCGACCGACCTGCAGCGCGGCGGCGTGGCCTGTGCTGGCATCCCATCCGCCGGTGAAGTCATAGGCCTGAATGTTGACCCAGTTCAACTCGGCAGCGATGGCGACGGCCGTCCTGGCGTCCGGCGCGCCTTCGGCCAGGTTCATGGTGGACGTCAGCAAATGCCTGCTGTCCTCGCGTTCGAGCGCGTCGCGGAACGCCCTGACCAGCGCCAGGTAGTTGCCCCAGTCCATGGCACTGGCCTGGCCGTCACGCACTTGCGCCGCGCGCGGGGCCAGCCATTCCAGGTTGATGCCGTCGAAGACGCCCTTGGCCAGCCCCTTGCCGCCCGCGCTGGACCGGCTGGCGGCGAGGTTGCCCTTGATATAGACGTCCACGCAACTTTCGGCGAGCGCGTTGCGGCCTGCCTCGGTCCGGGCAGCCTGGGCGAAGCGGTCGCCCAGGCCTGGGCCGCCAATCGAGATCAGCGTCTTGACCGGATAGGTCTGCTTCAGCTTGAGGATCTGGTTGAAGTTGCCGCGCAGCACGTGCTTGCCCGCCGGGTCGGCCTTGCCGTCCACCGATTCCGTGGCGCTGAATCGCTTGCCATAGTCGGCAAACGGGTCGCTCGGGCCGCGTGTGTCGCCGCTCTGGCAGCGGTAGAGGCCATCCTCGCCGCGATGCAGGTTGGCGCTGCCGTAGTTCAGGTACGTCAGCTTGCGGGCCGCGCCGGACCGCGCCACATCGCGGATCAGGTAGTTGCGCTGGTAGATGCTGGCTTGCGTGTAGGTGCCGCCAAGTTGGCCGACCTTGGGTGCCGGCACTGCCGGGCGCGGCGTGACGTCGGGTCCGTCCGCGGGATCGGCTGGCTTGGCGGGGTCACCTGGCTCGCCGGGATCGGTGGGGTCTGCGGGATCGGTCGGATCAGGGTCGGCAGGGTCGGTGGGGCCTATCGGGTCGGTGGGGTCGGTGGGGTCGGTGGGGTCGGTCGGATCGGTCGGGTCCTTCGGGTCCACCGGGGTCTTCGGTTCGACCGGGTCCTTCGGGTCCTTCGGTTCCTTCGGGTCGACAGTGGGCGGGACGGCCTCCACCTTTTCGACGGTCATGTCGAGCTTGATGTCGAGCGTCTGGTAGGACTGGTCGGCGTCCTGTCCCGCGGCGTTGCGCACGGCAATCCGGTACGGGAACGCGTTGCGGATCCGGTTGCCCACCGACGTCGAGAAGAGCGTCGGGTTGTCTTCGGGGCGAAGCTCGAACACCAGCGATTCGGTGCCCGTGGTGCTGGGCAGGCGGCAGGCGACCGTCGTGCCCGTGCCGGTGCCGTCCGCGTTGGCGGCCTTGTGGGCGCGCAACATCACCGGGAACGGTACGTTGTTCTCGTCAACCGCCGCCACGCGGAAGATATCGCTGGCGTTCTCGGGACAATGGCCCGTGCCGTGCTCGCGCCCCGTGGTCTGCTCATGCGTCGTGGCATACCAGGCGCTGCGGCCCTGGTCGGTCCGCAGAGGCAGGACAAAACGTGCCTGCTTGCCGTCGAACTGCACGGTGGTTGCCTTCGGCGCGCGATGCACGATATCGATGCCGAGGCTGAAGGTCTTCAGCACCGGCCGATTCGGCAGGTCGTTGCCCACGGCCTGCACGTTCACGCGATGCATCGCCGGCGTGCGGTAGCGCGTGCCCGGTGTCAGGCGCGGATTGTCTGCGGGTTCGTACCAGACCACCAGCGTGCCGGGGCCGGCAGGGCCGCCGTTGCCGTCGATCTGTACGCGCTTTCCGTCATAGCCCGTGCCGGTCATATTGCGCTGGGCGCGCAGCCGGACGGGCGCCAGCCGGCCCGGCATCGACACGTCTTCGGCCATGACGTCGATGATAGAAAACTCGCCTTCGAGGGCCGGCCGGTTGCTGTGGCGCGTATTGCCGTGCAGCGGCGTCACGAAATGCACGCTGGTCTTTTCCTTGTTCGGCACGACGTAGACCACGGGCTTGCCCGGCTCGGCGCCCTGGATCGACACGAGCAGGTCCGGCGTGGCGGACGGCGGCACGTATTCACCGATATCGAACCACAGCTGTGCGGTGGGACTGCGGTGCGCGCCGAAGTAGATCGCATGATCCACGCCGGGGCGTTGGCCGGGGTGCGCGAAGCGGTCGTTCGCCCAGACGCGTTTTCCGTACGTCACGCAGCTTTCGGGCGGATAGCGATCGAAGCCGGTCCATTCCGAAATCGTGCGACAGGCATCCGGGGTCGTTGGCCGGGCGGCGTCGGCGCCGCCTGCGGTGGTTAGCAGCAAGGCGAAGGCGGCAGACGGAATGGCTGCGCGCCGCAGGGATGTGCTTTTCATGTCCATGGTCCTTGAAAAGTTGTTTTCGGGTCGCCGGAACCGGTTCGGCGACCAGACTGTGGGCCATGGACGAGAGGCCGGAAATCGTCGTTTGCTGAAATTGAGTGCCGATTGCGCGCAATAGGCTGCAATGAGACGTTTCTGGGAACAATGCAGGAAGGGGTGGCCACCTCGACTTCGCGTTATGCGCCTGACGCAGCACGTGTGGCGAACTAATTCGCAAAGAAATCATTTGCATCCTAATTAATTCACGTCTATCATTCGGCCCATGCCACATATCGATGCGCTCCGATTCGCCTTCACCGGCCAGGTCATGCTCTCCGGTCGTCAATGGCGACAGATCAGCCAGGCCGCTGTGACCGCCCACGGCATTTCCGCCGCGGCCGCCGCGCCTTTGCTGTTTATCCGTCGCCTGGGCGGCGGTGTACGCCAGGTCACGCTGGCCGACTACGTGGGCGTGGAAGGTGCCACGCTGGTGCGGCTGGTGGATCAGCTTTGCGCGGCCGATCTGGTACGCCGCGAGGTGGACCCCAGCGACCGCCGCGCCAATGTGCTGTCGCTGACCGATGCCGGCGAGCGCATGGCCGAGCGCATCGAGGCAGAACTCAAGCAACTGCGCGCCAAGGTGTTCGCAGACGTCAGCGAAGCCGACATGGCCGCCGCGCTGCGGGTGCTGGACGCGCTGTCGCGCGCCGCCGCGGCCGCTTCGGCATCGGGCAAGCAGGAGTCCTGAGCGCCATGATGAGTTGGCCGTCCGCCAGGGACTGGGTGTTCTCCTTCAAGGCGTTCATCGCCGCGATGCTGGCGCTTTACATTGCGATGTACCTGGGGCTGCCCCGGCCGTACTGGGCGATGGGCTCCGTCTATATCGTGGCGCACCCGCTCACGGGCGCCACACGCTCCAAGGCGCTGTACCGCGTGCTTGGCACGCTACTTGGCGCCGCTGCCGCCATCGCCATGGTGCCGCCGCTGGTGAATTCGCCACCGTTGCTGATGGGCGCCGTGGCCATCTGGGTGGCCTGCCTGCTCTACGTGGCGTTGATGCACCGCACGCCGCGCAGCTACGTGTTCATGCTGGCCGCCTATACGCTGCCGCTGGTGGCACTGCCGTCGGTCGATAATCCGACGGGGATCTTCGACCTGGCCGTGGCCCGTTCCGAGGAAATCTGCCTGGGCATCCTGTGCGCGGCCGTGGTGGGTGCCGTCATCATGCCGGCCAGCGTGGCCAACGTGCTGCGCGACAAATCCCGCCAGTGGATGGCCGACGCCACGCTGTGGGCCACGGACATGTTGTCGCCGGCGCCCGGTGCATCGGTGTCGCGTCATCACAGCCGCCATCGCCTGGCCGCCGACATCCTGGCGCTGGACCAGCTGATCAGCCAGTTGAGCTACGACGCCGAAAGCGCCGCCCGGGTGCGTGCCGCGCGCGAACTGCGTGGCCGCATGACCATGCTGCTGCCGGTGATGGCGTCGTTCGCGACCATCGTCGAATCGCTGCAGGCCGCTGGCGGCCTGCCCGCGCCGCTGGCCGCCCAGATGCAGGCCGTGAAGGGCTGGATCCAGGCGGGCGCCGCCGCCGACGCGCGGCCGGTGCTTTCGGCATCGCCCGTGCAGGCGGGCTGGGACGCCGCGCTGGTGACGGCGGCGGAAGACCGGCTCCAGCAGATGCTGGCGCTGTGGCACGACTGTGTGGCGCTGTGCCGGCGCCTGGGCGAAAAGCACATCGAAGGGCAATGGGTGCCCGAATTCCTGCGCTGGGAAGTGGGCCGTGCGCGCCACTACGACCACGGCATGCTGCTGTTTTCGGTCGTGACCGTCGCCATGGCGATCTACGCGATGGGCATGGTGTGGATCCACACCGGCTGGGCCGATGGGGCGGGCGCGGTGGCACTGGGTGCGATTTCCTGCTGCTTCTTCGCCGCGCTGGACGAACCTGCGCCGATGATCCGGTCGTTCTTCAACTGGAACGTGGTCTGCCTGCTGATCTCGCTGGTGATGCTGTTTGCGGTGCTGCCCGTCGCGCATGACTTCGAGATGCTGGTGCTGATGTTCGCCGTGCCCTACCTGATCATCGGCCTGCTGGTGGCGCAGCCGCGCCTGGCGATGATCGGCATGCCGCTGGCGGTGGTCACGGCCAACGACATCGGCATCCAGGGCGCGTACAGCGCCAATTTCCAGTCGTTCTTCAACAGCAACGTGGCCGGCATCGCGGGTATCGCATTCGCGCTGGTGTGGACGCTGGTGATGCGTCCGTTCGGTACCCGGGCCGCCACGCGCCGTCTGGTGCGGGCCGGCTGGAGCGATATCGCCGAGAACGCGCTGGGCAAGCACCCCGATTCGCACACCGTGCTGCGCGCCCGCATGCTGGACCGCCTGGCACAGCTGGTGCCGCGGCTGGCCGCCAGCGACAGCGAAGTCTCGACCGACGGCTTCAGCGAAGTGCGCGTGGAACTGACCGCGCTGGCCCTGCAGCGCGAGATGGCCGATATGCCGGCTGACGAACAGCATGCCGTGCGCCGCGTGCTTCGTAGCATTTCCACGTACTACAAGGCGCGGCTCGATGGCTCGGCCGATGCGCCGCCCGCCGCGCTGCGCACGCGCCTGGCCAACGCGCAGGACAAGGTGCGTTCGCGCGTGGCGCTGGCCGCGCTGGTCGACATGCAGGTGGCCCTGTTTCCGCCGGCGCTGCCGGCAACCGTTTCCGGAAAAGCATGATGCCCGGTGAAATCAGTATCTATGGCGTGTTCATCCCCAGCCTGCTGGTGTGGATGCTCGCGGCCTTTCTCATCACGAGTGCCGCACGCGCGGTGTTGTCGCGCGTGGGCTTCTACCGGCTCGTGTGGCACCGATCCCTCTTCAATCTGGCGCTGTACGCGATCATCCTCGGTGGGGTGGTTGCCATGGTGCCGTGGCTGCAATCATGAAACTCAGACTCTCTTCGCTCGGGCCGGTCGTGTTGACGCTGGCCGTCACTGCCGCTGGCGCGGTCGTTGTCAAACACCTGTGGGACTACTACACGGTGGCCCCGTGGACCCGCGACGGGCACATCCGTGCCGACGTGGTGCAGGTGGCGCCTGACGTTTCGGGGCTGGTCACGCGCATTGCCGTCAAGGACAACCAGCACGTGAAGGCCGGCGACGTCCTGTTCGAAATCGACCACGAACGCTATGCGCTGGCGCTGCGCCAGGCCGAAGCCACCGCCGCGGCGGTGCGCGCCACCCTGTCCCAGGCGCGCCGCGAGGCGTCGCGCAGCCAGAAGCTGTCGGACGTGGTGTCGAAGGAAATCATCGAAGAGGGCCTGGCCAAGGTGCAGCAGGGCGAAGCTCAATTGGCCCAGGCTGACGCGGCCATCGGCGTGGCCAGGCTGAACCTTGAGCGCACGAAGGTCCTGAGCCCGGTGGAGGGCTACGTCAACGACCGCCTGCCGCGTCTGGGCGATTACGTGGTGACCGGCAAGCCGGTGCTGTCGATGGTGGACGCGAACTCGTTCCACGTGGAAGGCTATTTCGAGGAAACCAAGCTGCAGGGCATCCATATCGGCAGCACGGTCGACATCCGCATCATGGGCGAGAAGCGCGTGCTGCAGGGTCATGTGCAAAGCATCGCGGCCGGTATCGAGGATCGCGACCGTACCAACGGATCGAACCTGCTGCCGAACGTGAACCCGACGTTCAACTGGGTGCGCCTGGCCCAGCGCGTGCCGGTGCGCATCCAGTTCGACCAGATGCCCGAGGACGTGCGCCTGGTGGCGGGCCGTACCGCCACGGTGTCCGTGAAGGCGGATGGCCAGTCGAACGACAAGCCTGCCACGCCGGCGGCGGCTGACAAGAGTGCCTCGCATGACAAGGTCGCGCTGGCCGGCAAGGGCGCGTCCACAACCGGAGTGCTGCAGTGAAACGCTTTGCCCGTGCCACGCTGGCGGCGATGTTGCCGCTGGCGCTGGCCGCCTGCATGACGGTCGGCCCCGACCACAAGGTGCCCGACGACGCGGCCGTGAAGTCTGCGGCGGCCAACGGCCCGTTCGCTCACAGCGACAGCGACGCCGTGTCCATTGCCGACGTGCCGAACGACTGGTGGCGCCTGTACGACGATCCGCATATCGACGACCTCGTGCAGCAGGCGCTGGTTGCCAACACCGATCTGCGCGTGGCGGCGGCCAATCTCAAGCGGTCGATCGCGGTCTACCACGAGGTGGAAGCCGAGAACCTGCCCGAGGCCAAGTTCAAGGCCAGCGCCGAGCGCGGCCAGATTGCCGGCGAGCCGCTGCTGCACGAAGAAAAGATCCCGGCGATGAACTTTGGCGACATCGGTTTCCAGGTGTCGTACCTGATTGATTTCTGGGGCAAGCTCAAGCGCGCCGACGAGGCCGCGCTGGCGGCCGCCCAGGCCAGCCACGCCGCACTGGACCAGGCCCGCGTGGGCGTGGTGGCCGAGACCGTGCGTGCCTATGTGCAAGGCTGCACAGCCACGCACGAACTGCATGTGGCCCAGCATCAGCTGGAGCTGCAGGAACGCGGGGCGCAGCTGGCGCAGAAGCTGGTCGATGCCGGCCGTGGCCAGCCAACCGATGTGCTGCGTGCCCAGGCTCAGGCCGACACGCTGCGGGCCGTGCTGCCGAAGTATCGTGCCGAGCAGGAAGGCGCAGCATACCGACTGGCCGTGATGCTGGGCAAGCCGCCGATGGCACTCGATGTGAAGAGCGTGGCCTGCGAACACGTGCCCGCGCTGAAGCAGCCGCTGCCCGTGGGCGACGGCACGGCGCTGCTCAAGCGTCGCCCGGACGTGCGGCAGGCCGAGCGCGAACTGGCGTCCGCCACGGCCAAGATCGGCGTGGCCACGGCCGACCTGTTTCCGCAGATCCGCATTGGCGCATCAGCCGGCTTCACCGGTATTCTCGACCACCTGGGCCAGGCGCCGACCGCGCACTGGGGCTGGGGTCCCGCGCTGTCGTGGACGATTCCGACCAGCGGCACGCGGGCGCGTATCCACAACACCGAATACGGTGCCGAAGGCGCGCTGGCGCATTTCGATGGCGTGGTGCTGAAGGCGCTGCGCGAGACGCAGACGGCGTTGTCGGCGTATACGCATGAACTGGAGCGCAACCAGTCGCTGCGCGCGGCGCGCGACAAGGCCGACGAGGCCGCGCGCCAGAACCGCCTGCTGTGGCAGGCCGGCCGGTCGCCCTATCTGCAGAGCCTGGATGCCGACCGCACGCTGGCCAATACCGACGCCGCCCTGGCCGCGTCGGACGCGCAGGTTGCCATGGATCAGGTGAACCTGTTCCTGGCGCTCGGCGGCGGCTGGCAGAATGCGCCGGCCATCGCCAGCCATCCGGTGGGCAAGGAAGCGGGCGCTGCGGCCGGGCATCAACCGGAAGCGCATTGAGGTAAGCTTGCGCCTCGGCCGCGCCTACCCGGTGCGGCCGTTCCTCGATTCCCAGGATAACCATACCTATGAAGATGCTCTCGATCACGAAGACCCTGGCTGCCGCTACCGTGGCACTGGGCATGGCAGCTGCCGGCAGCGCGGCGGCGCAGGAACAGACGGTCCGCGTGGGCACCGTCAGCGGCCCGGACGCCGAAGTCTGGCAAGTCGTGCAGAAGGTGGCCAAGAAGAATGGCCTGAACGTGAAGGTCGTGGAATTCAACGACTACGTGCAGCCGAATGCCGCACTCGATGCCGGCGACCTGGACGCCAACAGCTTCCAGCACCAGCCGTATCTGGACAGCCAGATCAAGCAGCGCGGCTACAAGATGGTCAGCGTCGGCTACACGTACATTTCGCCGCTGGGCATCTATTCGAAGAACCTGAAGTCGCCGAAGGACCTGCCGCAAGGCGCCAAGGTGGCCGTGCCCAACGATCCGTCGAACGAGAACCGTGCGCTGCTGCTGCTGGCCGCCCAGGGTGCGATCAAGCTGAAGCCGGGCGTCGGCACGAATGGCGTGAACGCCACGCCGCTGGATATCGCCGAGAACCCGAAGAAGCTCAAGATCGTAGAACTGGACGCCGCCCAGCTGGCCCGCGCGCTGCCTGACGTGGCGGCCGCCGTGATCAACACCAACTACGCGCTGGCCGCCGGCCTGCAGCCGACCACGAACGCCATCGCGCTGGAAGACATCCACAGCCCGTATGCGAACATCATCGTGGTGCGTACGCAGGACAAGGACAAGCCGTGGGTGAAGAAGCTGGTAGCCGCCTATCAGTCCGATGAAGTGCGCCAGTTCATGAAGGCCCAGTTCAAGGGCGCCATGGTGCCGTCGTTCTAAGCCGGTTCGTGCCATTTGCCCCGTTTGCGCAGTTTGCGCAACAGCGAACGGCATGGCTGCGGCAAGCGAAACGGCAGCCCGGCTTCACGCCCGGGCTGCCGTTTTCGCATCTATGCATATTTGAATTGGTTCGTTCGCATCGTCGGACGACGGCGCTAAGGTACGAGGAATGCCTTTTCGCCCCCGGAGATAGATTGTGTCCACGCCGCTGAAAGTTGTCGCCGTCAATGGCAGCGCCCATCAACCGTCACGCACGCTGGTGCTGATCCAGGCGCTGCTGGCCGAACTGGAGCAGCGGCTCGTGCTCGATTCCCGGATCGTTGACCTGAGCGAGATCGCCCGCCCGCTCGGTGCCGCGCTGACGCGCCAGGAGCTGCCGGCGGACATCGAGGCGCAGGTCGCGGCCATCGAGTCGGCCGATCTGGTAATTGCCGCGGCGCCCGTGTATCGCGGCTCGTTCCCGGGCCATTTCAAGCATCTGTTCGACCTGGTGGGTATGGATGCCCTGGTCGACAAGCCGGTCCTGCTGGCGGCCACCGGCGGCAGTGACCGTCACGCGCTGGTGCTGGAGCACCAGCTCCGGCCGCTGTTCAGCTTCCTGCAGGCGCTGACGCTGCCGATCGGCGTGTACGCGTCGACAGGCGATTTCGACGGCTACCAGGTGGGCAGCGGCGCGCTGGCCGATCGCATCAAGCTGGCCGCCGATCGTGCCGCGCCATTGTTTGGCGCGTCGGCACGGCAACTGCGGCGCGTGGCCTGACGCGTTCCCGTCTTACCCGTCGATGGCCGGCGGCAGCCGGTCGTTGACCCAGTCGCGCGTGCGCTCGTAGGCCGCTGCCAGGCGCAGCACGCTCAGGTCATCGCGCGGACGGCCGATCAGTTGCATGCCCATCGGCAGGCCTTCCGCGCTGAATCCCACAGGCACGCTGATCACCGGACAGCCCGACAGCGTCCACGCCACCACCACTTCCATCCAGCGGTGATAGGTGTCCATCTGGCGCCCGGCGATGGCCTTCGGCCAATGCTGGTCGACATCGAACGGAAACACCTGCGCGGTCGGTACGGCGATGTAGTCGAACGTCTCGAAGGTGCGCAGCAGCGCCTGATACCAGGCACTGCGCTGCGTGCTGGCTGCGTAGAGGTCGCTGGCCTTGAGGTCGAGCGAACCCTCGATTTCCCAGATCGCCTCGGGCTTCAGCTGCGCGCGCGTTGACGGGTTGTTGTAGAGCGCCAGCCGCGCGTTGCCCGTCAGGAAGTGACGATGCACAAGCCAGGTCTGCCAGATTTTCTCGGGCGGGTAGGGCGGTTGGATCGCGTCTACCGTCACGCCGAAATCGGGGAAGAAGCGCAGCGCCTGTTCGCACAGCGACAGGATGCCGTCTTCCATCGGCAGGTATCCGCCCCAATCGCCGAGCCACGCCACGCGCTTGCCCGACATGTCTGCATCGAGCACGTTGACCACGTTTTGCGGCGTCAGCGTGGCCAGCGTGGGGTCTTGGGGCAGCGCCTGCGGCGTGCGGGCGTCCGGGCCGGACTGGGTGGCCAGCAGCAGCGCCAGGTCTGCCACATTGCGGGCCATCGGCCCCTCGCAGCCCAGTTGCGGCAGGAACAGCTCCGGCGCCGGGCCATAGGGCACGCGGCCCGCCGAGGGCCGGAATCCGAAGACGTTGCAGTACGCGGCCGGATTGCGCAGCGAGCCACCAAAGTCGCTGCCATCGGCAACGGGCAGCATGCGCAGCGCCAGCGCGGCTGCTGCGCCGCCACTGCTGCCGCCCGCCGACCGTGCGGGATCGTACGGGTTGCGCGTGGCACCGTAGACCGGGTTGAACGTGTGCGACCCGAGCCCGAACTCCGGCGTGTTGGTCTTGCCGATCAGGATCGCCCCGGCCTGGCGCATGCGTTCCACGATCACCGAATCGCTGGCCGGCACGTTGTCCTTGAAGATCGGCGAACCGTACGTCGTGCGGATGCCGCGCGTCATCGCTAGATCCTTCGGCGCCTGCGGCATGCCGTGCATCCAGCCCTTTGATTCCCCACGTGCCAGCGCATCGTCGGCTGCCTGCGCGGCCTGCATCAGCGCGGCCTCGTCCTGCTGCGCCACGATGGCGTTGCATGCCGGATTCACGGTAGCGATATGCGCCAGATAAGCCGCCATGACTTCACGGCTCGATACCTGCTTCGCGTGGATCGCCTCGGAAAGCTGCCGGGCGGTCAGCATGACGATGGGGTGGGGGCGGTAGTTGGTCATGGCGAAGGGATTGTGTTTTCCCCTCTCCCGCATGCGGGAGAGGGGCAGGGGAGAGGGTCGGATGGTTCTGTTTGCGACAGGCCGCAATTTGAACCTCGGCGCCCTCTCCCCCGACCCCTCTCCCATTTCATGGGAGAGTGGAGCCGATTGGAGCCGTGTCCGTGCTCAAAGCCGCTCCGCGTGATGCCGGATATGGTCGGCGATAAACGTCGAGATGAAGTAGTAGCCGTGGTCGTAGCCCGCGTGCCGGCGTAGCGTCAGCGGCTGGCCGGCTTTCTCGCAGGCCGCCTCGAACGCTTCGGGGTGGAGCTGTTCGGCCATGAATTTGTCGGCCAGGCCCTGGTCCACGAGGATGCCGGCCGGGAACGGCGCCGATGCCTGTCCGGCCATCAGTGCGCTGGCGTCGTGCTGCGCCCAGCGGCTGCGGTCCTCACCCAGGTAGCCCGTGAATGCCTTGATGCCCCACGGACACTGCGAAGGCGCGGCGATTGGCGCGAACGCCGAGACCGAACGGAACCGCTGCGGGTAGCGTTGCGCCAGCACCAGCGCGCCATGCCCGCCCATCGAATGGCCGAAGATGCCGACGCGTGCAGCGTCGGCGGGCAGTTCGCTGGTGACCAGGTGGAACAGTTCGTCCGCCACGTAGCTTTCCATGCGCCAGTGCATGCGCCACGGCGCCTCGATGGCATCGACATAGAAGCCGGCGCCAACCCCGAAGTCCCAGGCATCGGCCTCGCCGGGCACGTGTGCCCCGCGCGGGCTGGTATCGGGCGCCACCAGGATCAGGCCGTGCTGCGCCGCGTACTGCTGCGCGCCAGCCTTGATCATGAACGTTTCCTCGGTGCTGGTCAGGCCAGCGAGGTAGAACAGGGTCGGCAGCGGCTTCGCGTTGGCGGCAAGCGCCTGCGGCGGCAGGAAGACCGAGAACCGCATCGGCAGCCCGATGGCCGCCGACTGGTGCTGGTAGAAACGCTGGACGCCGCCGTGGCAGCCGTGTTCAGACAGCAGTTCCATGGGCCGTTGCCTCAGTAAAGGACGACCGAGCGGATCGACTCGCCGCGCTTCATCAGGTCGAAACCCTCGTTGATGCGGTCGAGCGGCAGCGTGTGCGTGATCAGGTCGTCGATGTTGAGCTTGCCTTCCATGTACCAGTCGACGATTTTCGGCACGTCGGTGCGGCCGCGCGCGCCGCCGAAGGCCGAACCCTTCCACTCGCGGCCCGTCACCAGCTGGAACGGGCGCGTCGAGATCTCCGCGCCGGCCTCGGCCACGCCGATGATGATCGACTTGCCCCAGCCCTTGTGGCAGCACTCCAGCGCCTGGCGCATGACCTGCGTATTGCCGATGCACTCGAACGAGTAGTCGGCGCCGCCATCGGTCAGTTGCACGATGTGGTCCACCACGTTTTCGACGTCCTTCGGATTGATGAAATGGGTCATGCCGAACTTGCGGGCCATGGCTTCGCGGCCCGGGTTCAGGTCGACGCCGATGATCTTGTCGGCGCCCACCATCCTTGCCGCCTGGATCACGTTGAGGCCGATGCCGCCGAGCCCGAACACCACCACGTTGGCGCCCGCTTCGACCTTGGCCGTGAACAGCACCGCGCCCACACCCGTGGTCACGCCGCAGCCGATGTAGCAGACCTTGTCGAACGGTGAATCCGGACGGATCCTGGCCAGCGCGATTTCCGGCACCACGATGTGGTTGGCGAACGTCGACGTGCCCATGTAGTGGAAGATCGGCTTGCCGTCGATCGAGAAGCGCGAGGTGCCGTCGGGCATCAGGCCCTTGCCCTGGGTCGAGCGGATGGCCTGGCACAGGTTGGTCTTGCGCGACAGGCAGAACTTGCACTGGCGGCATTCCGGCGTGTACAGGGGGATCACATGGTCGCCGGGCTTCAGCGACGTCACGCCCGGGCCCACGTCGGTGACGATGCCCGCGCCTTCGTGGCCCAGGATGGCCGGGAAGATGCCCTCGGGGTCGGCGCCGGACAGCGTGTAGTAGTCGGTATGGCAGATGCCCGTGGCCTTGATTTCGACAAGGACCTCACCGGCGCGCGGACCGTCGAGATCCACCTCTTCGACGGTGAGCGGGGCGCCGGCTTTCCAGGCGATGGCGGCTTTGGTCTTCATGAGGCAACTCCTGTACGAATGGGGTAGGGCGGCATGTGCCGCCAGCACGGCAAGCACTATACGGGCATCGGTGCAATGCGGCCAGACCGGCGCGCGATTATCGGCTGGCCTTGTGGGGTGGCGGTCATTGACCTTCCTTTGCCGGCCGGGCCAGTACCGTTGGCGCGGTGCCGGCTTGCGCCGCGGTCAACTGGCCTTCATGCCGCCGCCCCAGCCACAGCCCGAGCCATGCCCAGCCGATGGCCAGTGCGGCGCCGGCCAGCGCCACAGTGGCCGGATGGCCGGACAAGGCATCGATGGCGGTGCGCACCCACGCGCTGACCGCGTCGCCGGCGCGATAGATCGCGGTGTCGATCACGTTTTTGGCCTTGTACTTGGTCTCGGGGTCGACCACCGTAAACAGCATTTCGCGGCCCGGCCGCAGCATCGCGTATTCGCCCACGCGCCGCACGATCATCGCCGCGGCCAGCACGCCGAATGTGGGCCACAACGCCAGCAGCAGAAAGCCGCCGGTCACGGCCAGCGGCACGGCCGTCAGCAGCGCCGTCACGCCGTAGCGCCGCGCCAGACGGCCCGAGAAGAAGATCTGCACGAGGATGGTCAGCGCCTGCACCGTGGCATCGAGCGCGCTGAACACCTGCGTCTGCTGCGCCCGGGTGGGAAAGGCCGCCGCCACCAGGCGGGCCTGCTCGAAATACAGGAACGTGCTCGACGTGGCCAGCAGGATCACGAACAGGCTGATGCCGAGCAGATAGCGCGAGCCCAGCACCATCGACAACCCGGCCCATAGTCCCCCGCCGACCGGCTGTGCGGGGTCCTGCGCGGCCGGTCCACCGTGCGCCATGCCGTCGGCCACACCCGCCCCCAGCCTGCGCCGCCATGCGAACAGATAGCCCACCATGGGCAGCGTCGCGGCCAGCAGCGCCGCCGACAGCAGCATCAGGCCGGTCAGGCCGATGCGGCCCACCAGCCAGCCGCCCATGACCGGCCCGGCCAGTCCGCCGGCACTGGCGCCTGCCGCGATCAGCGCGAACAGCCGCCGCGCCTGCTCGGGACGGAACACGTCGGCCATCAGGCTCCAGGCCACCGACACCACGAACAGGTTGAACACCGACAGCCACACGTAGAACACGCGCGCCAGCCAGACGCTGTCCGGCAGTGCGCGCGTGACCGCAGCAAACGCCAGCAGGTTGGCGATGAAGAACGCGTAGACCCACGGCACAAAGCGCCGGCGTGGCAGCCACTTGCAGCAGGCGCCGTAGAACGGGATGGCTACCAGCATCACCACGAACGTGGCCGTGAACAGCCATTGCAGGTTTTGCACGCCGCCTGCGATGCCCATCGTCTCGCGCACGGGCCGCAGCATGAAGTAGCTGGCGAACAGGCAGAAGAAGAATACGAAGCCGGCCACGACGGCGGCGCGTTCGCCGGCGCGCAGCCCCAGCACGGTGCCCTCTGGCGGTTCGCCGGGTCCGGTGTCGGGGGACGGGGCCGGTGTATGCATGCGCCGATCGGGGCCGGGCGTCCGCAGTCAGGCCAGCGCCGCGGCGATGCGCGCGCGTTCGCGGGTGTCGGGCATGCGCCCGAACGCCGCGCCCAGGTTGTCGGCCATGTTCTTCGGCTTGGATGTGGCAGGAATGGCGGCCGTCACGGCGGGATGGCTGACAATGAATTTCAGGAACAGCTGGGCCCAGGACGTGCAGTCCACCTCGCCGGCCCACTCGGGCACCGGCTTGCCGCGCACTGCCGAAAACAACCGGCCGTCCTGAAACGGGCGATTGACCAGCACGGCCACGCCGCGTTCCTCGCACAGCGGCAGCAGCGTCTTTTCGGCGTTGCGCTCGCCCAGCGAATAGTTCACCTGCAGGAAGTCGAGCTTTTCGCTGCGCAGAATCTGCGCCAGTTCGGCGTGCGCATCGTCGCGGTAGTGGGTGATGCCGATATAGCGCGTCTTGCCCTGTTCCTTCCACTGCCGCAGCAGCTTCAGGTTGTCGCGCCAGTCGATCAGGTTGTGCACCTGCAGCAGATCGACGCTGTCCGAATGCAGTTCTGCGCGGGATCGCGTGAACTGCGCCATGGCGTTGGCGGCACTGGTGGATATCTTGGTGGCGACGAACACCTTGCCGCGCGCGCCGGCGTCCTGCAGCAGGTCGCCGGTCACGGCCTCCGCGCTGCCGTAGCTGGGCGCGGTGTCGATCACGGGCTTGGGAATGCGCTGCAGCAGCTCGGCCAGGACTTCGGTCAGCGCCGCGCGGTCGTCGCTGTCCCGACCTACGTTGAACGTGTCGGCCGTGCCCATGCCGATTACCGGCAGCGCCTCGCCCGAGGCCGGCACCTTGCGGCGCATCGGCGCTTCCACGGTGGCGGCTCGCGCGGCGGCGGCCAGCGCGGGCCCGGCCGGCAGCGCGGCCAGCCCGGCGGACATCCCCAGAAAGGTGCGGCGGTCGATTGGCATGACGGTTCGTCCCTTGGCGGCGGTCCGAATGACCTTAGCGCGTGCGGCAGTCGATGTAAACCCGACAACGCTCCGGGCACCGGGGGCGCAACCGTCGGCCCAACCCTTGTTGCGCCCGGTGCGGGGCTGGCGCCGCCCGGGTCCGGCCCGATTGCAAAAAAGCGGCGCCCACTGAACAATCGGCGCGGTATTTCCACCAGCCACAGCAGCGGCCATCCAACCCCATCCACCCTTACCGAGGACCGGATCGTGATTTCGAGTTTGCCCGGCGTGCTGTTCGACGGCGTGACATATGGCAGCCTGCTGTTCCTGATCAGCATCGGCCTGTCCGTGACGATGGGGCTGATGAACTTCGTCAACCTGGCGCACGGCGCGTTTGCCATGCTGGGCGGCTACGTGGCAGTCGTGCTGATGAACCGGCTCGGCGTGCCGTTCCTGGCGGCGCTGCCCGCAGCGTTCCTGGGCGCCGCGATGGCCGGCTGGGTGCTGGAGCGCACGCTCTATCGGCGGCTGTATCGGGCCAGTCATCTCGACCAGGTGCTGTTCTCGATCGGCCTGACCTTCATGGTGATGGCTGGCGCCACCTGGGGCTTCGGCCCCGGCCAGCAGCCGGTGGCGCTGCCGGCCTTCCTGATCGGGCAGGTCAGGGTGGCCGGCCTGGACCTGGGCGCCTATCGCCTGTTCCTGCTGGCGGTGGTGATCGTGATCACGCTGGCGCTGGGCTGGCTGGTGGCCCGCACCCGTTTTGGCGCGCAGGTGCGCGCGGCGGTGGATAACCAGCAGGCCGCCAGCGGCCTGGGCATCGACGTGGGGCGCGTGTTCAGCCTGACCTTTGCGTTGGGTTCCGGTCTGGCGGGCCTGGGTGGCGGCCTGGGCATCGATGTGCTGGGGCTCGACCCGTCGTTTCCGCTCAAGTACATGGTCTACTTCCTGCTGGTGGTTGCCGTGGGCGGCGCGGGCAGCATTCGCGGGTCGCTGGTGGCGGCGATGGTGCTGGGCGTGGCCGACGTGGCCGGCAAGTACTACGTGCCCGCGGTGGGCGCCTTCGTGATCTACGCGATGATGGTGCTGCTGCTGGTGGCGTTTCCGGCCGGCCTGTACGGGAGGCGCGCCGCATGATCCGTCATCGCCTGGCAGACGGCCGCTGGCACCCGGCCGAAATCGTCTTCTGGCTGATGCCGGTGGCCGTGTTCTTCCTGCTGCCCGACTACCTGATTCTGGGTAGTCAGATTCTGATTACCGGGCTTTTCGCGCTGTCGCTCGACTTGATCCTGGGCTATGCGGGCATCGTGTCGCTGGGCCATGCCGCGTTCTTTGGGCTGGGCGCCTACACGGCCGGGCTGCTGGGTGCACATGGCTGGGGCGAGCCGGTCTCCGGCCTGCTGGCTGCCGCGACGGTGGCGGCGTTCGCCGGCTGGCTCTGCAGCTTCCTGGTGGTGCGCGGCGGTGATCTGACGCGGCTGATGGTCACGCTCGGCATCGGTCTGATGCTGTTCGAGGCGGCCAACAAGGCGGCCTTCCTGACCGGCGGTGTCGATGGGCTGTCTGGCGTGAGCATGCGTCCGCTGCTGGGGATGTTCGCGTTCGATCTGTACGGCAAGACGGCCTACGTCTATAGCCTGGCGGTGCTGTTCGGGGTATTTGTGCTGGTGCGGCGCATCGTGGCGTCGCCGTTCGGCTTGTCGCTGCGCGGCGTGCGCGAAGGCGCGCGGCGCATGCCCGCGCTGGGCACCAATGTGCCCCGGCGCCTGCGTGCGGCCTTCACCGTGTCGGCGGCCATTGCCGGCGTGGCCGGCGGCCTGCTGGCCCAGACCACGCAGTTCGTGGGCATGGACGTGCTGGGCTTTCCGCGCTCGGCGGAGTTGCTGGTCATGCTGGTGCTGGGCGGCGCGGGGCGTCTCTACGGTGCGCTGATCGGCGCGGCGCTGTTCATGATCGCGCAGGACGTGCTGGCCGGGATCAACCCCGTGTACTGGCAGTTCTGGATCGGCCTGCTGCTGGTGCTGATGGTGCTGTATGCGCGGGGCGGAGTGATGGGGGCCATAGGCGCCTGGACGGCGCGTCGCCGGGCAACTGCCGCGCACGAACGGGGAGCCGACGCATGACCGCCACGCTGCGCACGGACGGGCTCTGCAAGTCCTGGGGCGCGTTTGCCGCCAATACCGATATCTCGCTGACCTTCGCGCCCGGCGCGCGGCATGCCTTGATCGGGCCCAATGGCGCGGGCAAGACCACGTTCATCAACCTGCTGACGGGGGCCTTGCCGCCGTCGGCCGGACGCATCTGGCTGGGCGAGCGCGATATCACGTCGCTGCCGCAGCACGCTCGCGTGAAGCTGGGCATGACGCGCACGTTCCAGATCAATACGCTGTTTCCGGGGCTGACGGTGCTGGAGTCGGTGGTGCTGGCGGTGGCGGAGCGCACCGGCGCATCGCGGATGTGGGCCCGCACGGTGGCGTCGCAGGCGGCGCTGGCGGACGAGGCCATGTCGGTGCTGGCGCTGCTGCGGCTGGAGCGCGACGCCGATACCGAGACGCGCCAGCTGCCGTACGGCAAGCAGCGGCTGCTGGAAATGGCACTGGCGCTGGCCACGCGGCCGTCGATCCTGCTGCTGGACGAACCGGCGGCGGGCATCCCCGCAGGCGAGAGCGCCGAACTGTTTGCGGTGATTGCGGCCCTGCCGCGCGACATCACGATTGTCTTTATCGAGCACGACATGGACCTGGTGTTCCGCTTTGCCGAACGCATTTCGGTGCTGGTGGGCGGGCGGGTGCTGACGGAGGGCACGCCGGCCGAGATTGCCGCCGACGCACGCGTGAAGGAGGTGTATCTGGGAGAGGCCGCCCATGCGTGAACTGCTGCGGGTTGCGGGACTGAGCGCCGGTTACGGCGATGCCATCGTGCTCGAACAGATCGACCTGACGCTGGCCGCCGGCGACAGCCTGGCGCTGCTGGGCCGCAACGGCGTGGGCAAGACCACGCTGCTGGCCACACTGATGGGCATGACGCGCGTGCGCGGCGGCCAGCTAAGCTGGCGGGGCGGCGATCTGGCGAAAATGCCATCGCATCGGCGCGCGCAGGCGGGCATCGGCTGGGTGCCGCAAGAACGCTGGATCTTTCCGTCGCTGACCGTGGAAGAGCACCTGACCGCGGTGGCGCGGCCCGGGCCTTGGGATATCGCCGGTATCTATCGGGAATTTCCGAGGCTGGAAGAGCGGCGCCGCAACCTGGGCAACCAGCTCTCGGGCGGCGAGCAGCAGATGCTGGCGATGGCCCGCGCGCTGATGGTGAATCCGGCCCTGCTGTTGCTGGACGAGCCGATGGAAGGCCTGGCGCCCATCATCGTGCAGGAGTTGCAGCGCGTGATCGCGCGGCTGATTGCCGATAGCGGGATGGCCGTGATCGTGGTGGAGCAGCATGCCAGGATGGCGCTGGCGATGACCGGCCAGGCGATGGTGCTGGATCGCGGCAGGGTCGTGCATCGATCGGACAGTGCCAGCCTGCTGGCCAACGGGGCGCTGCTCGACCGTCTGGTGACAGTGCGCCACGGCGATGGATCACGCTAGAAATCGCCCAATTTCTTTCAGATTCGTCTTATTTCGATGGAAGGTGGTGCCAGGCACAATGTCTGCCCCGGCGTGATATCCGAACTTCCCCCCGAACCATCAACAGATCACTGACATGGAAATACGCGCGATCGAGCCCGACGACCTGGAACTGATTTGCCACCATCGCGAGTCCATGTTCCTGGAGGCGGGCTTTGCCCCAGACACCCTGCGCACGATGACGCGGCATTTTCGCGACTGGCTGCGTCCCCGGTTGGCCAATGACACGTATTTTGGCCTGCTGGCGCTGGACGGCGGCAGGCCGGTGGCCGGCGTCGGGCTGATGCTGATCGACTGGCCACCCCATCCCGCGCATCCGGATCAGGACAAGCGCGGCTATGTCTTGAATGTCTATGTGGAGCCGACCCACCGCAAGCGCGGACTGGCCCGGCAACTGATGTCGCTGGGCGAGGACGAACTGGCGCGGCGCGGTGCCACCTTCACGATCCTGCATGCCACGGAGGCGGGCCGGCCGCTGTACCAGCAGGAGGGCTGGCGCCAGACGTCCGAAATGTCGAAGGTCATCGCCGGCACCGTGCCGCCGCCAGCGGGCGGGCGCGCGCCTTCCGGCACCTGATCGTGCCCGAAGGCCGCCGGAATACGACAGGGCGAAGGCCGCTACGGCTTGAGACCGCTGTAGAAGGCTGCCAGGTTGGCGATGTCCGCGTCGCTGAGCGGCTTGGCCATCATTGTCATCATCTCGTCCTTGCGGGCGCCGGTCTTGTAGTCCTTGAGCGCCTTGACCAGGTACTGCTCGACCTGGCCGGCCAGGTGGGGTGCCTCGGGCAGTTTCGACTTGCCGTCGAGCCCGTGGCAGGCCTGGCACTGCATGGCCTTGGTCCGGCCGGCCTGGGCGTCGGCGGCCAGCGCGGGGATGCTGGCCGACACCAGAAGCCAGCCCGACAGCAGCACCAGCGTGCCAATACGGAGTCTGCCGGTCATTTCGTGCCCGAGTACGAGATCCGGTAGATCGCGCCGGCGAAGTCGTCCGAGACCAGCAGCGAGCCGTCCTGCAGTTGCTGCACGTCTACCGGGCGGCCCATGTACTCGCCATTCGGCGTGAGCCAGCCTTCGGCAAAGATCTCGGTCTCGCCAACGGTGCCGTCCGACTTCACCGAGGTGTAGACGATCCGCGCGCCGATGGGCTTGGTGCGATTCCAGGAGCCATGCTCGGCCGCGAAGACGCCGCCGTGGTACTTGGCCGGGAACATCTTGCCGGTGTAGAACGACATGCCCAGGTCGGCCGCATGGGGCGCGTATTCCACCACCGGGAAGACCACGTCCTTGGGTGGCTGCTGGTCCTTGTACTCCACGGTGCGCACCTTGCCGCCGCCATACCACGGAAAGCCAAAGTTCTGGCCCGCCTTGGTGGCGCGGTTCAGCTCGCCGGGCGGCTGGTCGTCGCCCATGCCGTCCACCTGGTTGTCGGTGAACCAGAGCGTCTTGTCGGCCGGATTGAAGTCGAGCCCGACCGAGTTGCGCACGCCGTGGGCATAGACCTCGCGGTTCTTGCCGTCCTGGCCGATGCGGATGATGCCGGCCAGGCCGTTCTTGTCCATCGCGGCCAGCTTGTCCTTGGGCGGTACGTTCCACGGCTGGCCCAGCGCAATATAGACCTTGCCGTCGGGGCCCACCCGGCACGCCCGCGCGCCGTGGTTGAAGCTCTCGAATTCGGTCGGGATCAGCTTGCCCTGGGGCACCACCACGGCAGCGGCCACGTCGGGCCCGCCTTCGCCAAAGAACTGGGCGGCCGGGAAGGCCAGCACGCGGTTCTGCTCGGCCACATAGAGTACGCCGTCCGGCGAGAAGCACACGCCATTGGGCACCTTGAAGCTGATGGCGCTGGCGAACTGGACCACGTCGTCGGCCACGCGGCGCTTGGTGCGGTCGGTCACCTGCCAGACGCGGTTCTTGCGCGTGCCGACGAACACCACGCCCGTGGACGGCTCGATGGCCATGTGGCGCGCCTCGGGCACGACGGCATATAACTCGATCTTGAAGCCCGGCGGCAGCTTGATGGCCTTCAGGTTCTCGCGCAGCGCGTCGGCATGCTTGCCGTCCTGGGCGATTTTCTCGGCGGGCGCGGCCCCGGTCTGCTTGAAATCCTGAAGCTTCTGCAGGTTGTCGGCGGGCGCTGCGAGCAAGGGTGAAGCGGCCACGACCAGCGACGCGGCCAGGGCAACGGCTGAGCTCTTCATCGGGATGTCTCCAGAGTCCTTGTTATGTGACGGCATGGGCAGGCGCCGCCAGACAAGGTTAGGTCAGCTTTTCCCGCAAGGGAATTGCACAATCCTGTCTTCGCGATGAAAGATTTCGACAGGGGCGGGCGTCCCCGGCCTGCGCTGCCTGCCTATTTGCCCGAGTCCTTGACGCCCTCGAACTTGTCGAATTCGACGTTGTAAAGCTCGCCGCCGACTTTTTCCACCTTGCGGATATAGACGGTCTGGATCACATCGCGCGTGGCCGGGTCGATCATGATCGCGCCGCGCGGGCTCTGGATCTTCATGCCCTTCAGGGCCGCCAGGAACTTGTCGCCGTGGGTGGCGCCGCCGGTCTTCCTGAGTGCGTCGTAGATGGCGGCCATGCCGTCGTACGCGGCCACGGCCATGAAATTCGGACGGCCGGCGCCTGGGTTGGCATCGGCGAAGGCCTTCAGGAAGGCCTTGTTTTCCTTCGAATCGTGCGCCGCCGAGTAATGGAACGACGTGATCACGCCCAGCGTGGCGTCGCCCATGGCCGGCAGCACGTGGTCGTCGGTCAGGTCGCCGGTGGCGATCACGCGGATGCCGGCATCGGCCAGCCCCCGCTCGCGGAAGCCCTTCATGAACGCCACGCCCTGTTCGCCGGCCGGCAGAAACAGAAACACCGCTTCTGGGCGGGCGTCTTTGATGCGCTGGATGAATGGCGCGAACTCGGGGTTGCGCAGCGGCACGCGGATCGATTCGACGATCTGGCCGCCACCGCCCAGGAAATTGGTCTTGAACGCGGTCTCGGCGTCGATGCCGGGCGCGTAGTCGGCCACCAGCGTCACCACCTTCCTGACGTTGTTGCGCACCGCCCAGGTGGCCATGGGGGCGGAAATCTGCGGCAGCGTCATCGACACGCGCGCGATGTAGTTCGACTTGGTGGTGATGACTGACGAGGCCGCGTTGAAGATCACCATCGGCTTTTTGGCCTGCTCGGCGATCGGCGCCACGGCCAGCGCCTCCGGCGTCAGGCCGAAGCCGGCCAGGATGTCCACCTTGTCGCGTACCACCAGTTCCTGAGCCAGCCGCTTGGCCACCTCGGGGACCGGGCCGGAGGTGTCCTTCACGATGATCTGGACCTTGCGGCCCGCCACGGTGTCGCCGTTCAGCTTCTGCCAGGCCTTGATGCCGCCTTCCATCTGCTTGCCATAGTCGGCAAAGCTGCCCGAGAACGGCGCAATCAGCCCGATCTTTACCGGCTCGGCGGCGTGGGACAGCGGGGAATGCATAAGGACGGCAACGGCGCCGCACGCCATCATGGCGCGGCGCAGCAGACTGAACGTCATGGAGGTCTCCCGAAAGTGCAGCATCGGACGGCTGCATCGATCAGGGAGTGTAGGAGGGGCGCGGGGATTGTGCTACCCGGGTTTTTTCTCCCCCCTCCCTCCGCTTCCGCGCATTCAACGTGATCTCCCCTTCCGATTTGTCCGAGAGCCGTGGCAAGTAGTCTTGTCCGGGGTCGATCGCCTCAGTTTCATCAATCGTATTTCGACGAAAAGCGTCGGCCATTGCGTCGAGTTAATTCCTGGCTTTGTCAGCAACTTCCCGAGGCGTAGTCGGTGTAGGGTGCCTCGCGTCCCAGCCTCTCACCGACAAGGAGCCGCCAGCATGAGTCGGAATCCCATCACGACCCCGATTGCGCTGTCGCGCACGCGCACTGCCACGATCGCCTTGAAGTGGTTTGTGGAACGTTCGGAATATGACCCGGCGCAATGCACGTTCAAGCCGCTTGTGAACGGCGAAGAGGCGTTCGGCGAGGTTTACGACGCCATCCTGGCCGCACGGCGTTCGGTGGACATCATCTGCTGGGGTTTCCAGCCCTCGATGTACTTCAAGCGCGGCCATGCGGATGTCATGACCATCGGCGAGTTGCTGGCGCACAAGGGCGCCCAAGGCGTGAAGGTTCGTCTGCTTTGCTGGCAGGACGACCTCGCCATGGCGGCCTGGAGCGAAAACAACGCACCGGGCAACAACCTGGCAACGTACGTCAAGCCGCACTTGCCTGACTGGATGGTGTCGGGCATGGCGCAGCGCGACTACCAGAGCAAATTCCAGCGCGAGTTCGACCGTGCATGGTATGCGCGCGCCAATGGAACCAACGTGACGCGAGGGGGCAGTCTGGACGAGGAAGCGGCGCGCCGGGTGCTGCGCCAGATGGCCCGCGCAGCGGGCACGACGTTCCCCGGCATCGAATTCGCGACCCGCGGCTTCTCGCTTTGGGACCGTGCGGAGATTGCCTACCGGACCTTGCTGCAGGGCGATCACAAGGAGAGCGACGGGCGTACCAAAGCGAAAAACGCGGCCGTCATGACCGCCATTCCCACGCATCACCAGAAGATGGTGGTGATCGATTATGAGGAGCCCGAGCATGCCGTGGGCTTCGTCATGGGCCACAACATGCTCGATACCTACTGGGACCGGGACGACCACAGCTTCCATCGACAGCACCCGAGACTGGGCCGGAACGGTCTGCACCCCCGGCAGGACATTTCTGCCCGCGTCGCAGGCCCGGTGCTGAAATACCTCAACAAGAACTTTTGCGAAGCGTGGGATGGCGCGACGGGCCAGCGGCTGATGGAGGCAAGGCGGCCGCTCGCCAGTCGTCTCACGTTGCGGCGCGACGGCAACACGCCGGTGGTGGGGCAGCTGTTGCGGACCAATCCCCAGGGAAACCGGTTCGATATCGAGTCCCTGTACCTGCAGGCGGTGAACAACGTCACGCGATTCATCTATATCGAGAACCAGTATTTCCGGCTGCCGATGCTTGCCGAGAAGATCAAGCAGGCGGTGGCCGCCCAACTGCGCGGCGGCCGCGACCTGAAGAAGCATGGCCCCATCTACCTGTTCGTGGTGACCAATTCGAGCGACGAAGGGATGGGTCCGGGGGCACTGAAGACATACCGGATGCTGGAGGCGCTGGGCAAGGCCGACGCGATGCCGGCCGTGGCGAAGCTGGAACGCGAGGACGCGCGCCAGGCCGATCTGCGCCGCCAGCACAAGGAGGCAGGCGCGCAAGCCAGGGCCGCTAAACAGGATATGGACGAGGCGAATGACCTGGCGCATATCGACAAGGCATTCGCCATCAAGAGGCTGCACGAGGCGCGGGAACGCTTTGGCAAGGCGCGCCAGAAACAGGCCGATCTGGAAGCGGAAATGGCCAAGCCCGCCGAGGAAGTTGGACCGCCACCCGAAATCGAAGGACTCAAGTTGCATGTCTGCACGCTGGTGGCACCCGATTCTCCGCCCGGTAAATGGGATTACGTCTACGTGCATTCCAAACTGATGATCGTCGACGACGTATTCATGACGTTGGGCTCCGCCAATATCAATACCCGCAGCATGATCGGCGATAGCGAATTGAATATCTGCCACGAACATTCTGGGGTGACCACGCCATTACGCAGACGGTTATGGGAGATTCATACGAAGGGGATGGGGGCGCAGGAGGATGTGGAGGAGGCATTTGAGG
>NZ_JBYOJT010000009.1:0-195184 GCF_057798875.1 Cupriavidus sp. 94F1 | reverse complement strand
GAGGCATCGCAGGGTAGCTATGTACGGAAGAGATAACCGCTGAAAGCATCTAAGCGGGAAACTCGCCTGAAGATGAGGATTCCCTGGAGGCTTGACCTCCTTGAAGGGTCGTTCGAGACCAGGACGTTGATAGGCTGGGTGTGGAAGCGCAGTAATGCGTTAAGCTAACCAGTACTAATTGCCCGTAAGGCTTGATCCTATAACCAGTGTGTTTGACCTGGTTAGACCAGAGTCCGCGTGTGCCACAGGCATACAACACAACCCCCTTACTACACCCCAGATTCGCTGCGCTGATGCATGTCAGCGCGGCAACCCCTCATGCCTGGTGACCATAGCGAGTTGGAACCACCCCTTCCCATCCCGAACAGGACCGTGAAACGACTTTGCGCCGATGATAGTGCGGACTACCCGTGTGAAAGTAGGTCATCGCCAGGCTCTTATACCCAGAACCCCCAAGCCCCAAAAGCTTGGGGGTTTTGCTTTGGCGGATGCGAAACGCAGAGCAGGCAAATTCCCCCTTGGCCCCCGGCGCACATGCCCTGGTTGCGCCCACTGTCCATAGAACAAATTCGAAAAGCACAGCCCGTTATGTTGGCTGTTGTATTCAGGGTACCCGAGCATTCCGGGTCCGCGATGCATCTGATATCGTCTGCCTTCAAGTGCTGAAAAATTCAGCACGAAGCAGTCTGCAATACCAAGCCTCGGCGCCGAATAGCCAGGCGGTTGGGATTTCGACGAACGGGTAAGTATCGGGTTATCAGGGTCCAGGGGGTTATCGTGGCCATGAAGTTTCGGCCAGCACTGGCTTGTGTGGTGAGCGCGCTCGCGCTCGCCGGTTGTGCATCATCGACGGTCGCACCGACCGATCCATCAAGGTTGGCCACCGTCTCGGACGGAAATTGCGCGACGTTCGCGGAAAAAGGCTTGTTGAACGCCGCCGTTCGAGGCCAGCCGGCCGACCTGCTCGAGCAGGCGAATCGGACGTCGAATCAGGCGGCGAATGGCGCAGCCGATTCGGACGCAGGCGGCGACAGCGAGGCCGAATCCGACGCCACATCGTTGCCGTTGCTGGCAGAACCGCCGCTATTCTCGGCCTTCGCCACCCCTGCGGGCCCCACGGCGAGCCCAACAGGCTGGCAGCCCTGGAAGGTCAATCGCAACAAGACGCCTACTCGTTATTCGCTGGCCGAAGTCGACCAGCGCACCGTGCTGCATGCCGAGGCCGACGGGTCCGCGTCGGGCCTGTACGTGCCGCTTGAACAGCGCGATCCTGGCACGCTGCGCTGGATGTGGAAGACGCGGGATGTGATTCGTGTCGCGGATAACGCGGTCAGCCATCGCGAGGATGCCCCATTGCGGATTTTCGTCGCTTTCGATGGGGATCGCAGCACGTTGTCGCTGAAAGACCAGTTGATGTACGAAATGGCGCGCATTACCACGGGTCGGGAAATGCCGTATGCCACGTTGATGTACATCTGGGGCGGCAAGCGTCCGGTGGGCAGCGTCCTGAACAATCCCCACACGGACCGCGTTCGCATGATCATCGTGGATTCGGGCACGCGCCATACCAACGAATGGCGCTGCCATGAACGCGACCTGCGTGCCGACTACCGCAAGGCGTTCGGCGCCGATCCCGGCAAGATCCTCGCGGTCGGCCTGATGACCGATACCGACAACACCAAGAGCCGCGCCGAAGCCTGGTACGGCGATATCGCGCTCGACTAAGCCCGCGAACCCGGCAGAACCCCGCCGGGCCCCGCCTGGGGGGCCGCTACCCGACGCTCAGGTCTTCCAGCGCCAGCAGCGCGAACGAGGCAAGCCAGTGCGTCGCCACGTAGTGGCCATCCACGGCCTGCGGCAGGGACACTTCCAGATGATCGGACCAGGCCCGCACGGCCAGCGGCTGCAGGGGCGATGGCAAGGCCGGGCCCAGCAGCCGCCAGCACCAGGCGCGCGACAGATTCAGACCGTCCAGATGAGACATCTTCGGATCGGTCCGATCCGCGACAGCCACAGGGGTCAGCCAGGTTCCGAGTTCGGCCTGTCCCGGCGAAAACAGGTCCCACCATTCCGCAAAGCCGCAGTCATCCATGACCTGCCGCATCAGCACGGCCTCCATCAGGCCGCCTGACAGGAATTCGTCGCCGCCTGGCTCGTAGCGGGCCGGATAGCGCAGGTCATGCGCGAACCAGCGATGCGCCCGACGCACGATCGATTTGCGCAGGGCCGGATGCTGGTCCTGCCGCACATAGAACAGCGCCATCACCAGCGCAAACGCACTATTGAAATGGGTGCCGGTGCGAACCGGGAAATCGGCTACGTCGATGTAGTCCATCAGACGTTGGGCCAGATGGTTGGCCAGCGGCGCGCAAGCGGCGGCCCACCTGGCCGCCTGCGGGTCTTTGAGTCCCAGCGCGCCCAGCTCGGCCTGGAGCCGCAGCACCCATGCCCAGCCATAAGGCCGTTCGAAGGTCCGGGAGGCGGGCCGTTCGAAATAGGCCAGCTCCGTGGCGAAGGCCTCCGGGCGGAACTGGGCATCGAGTGTTTCGCGGATGCGGCCGGCATCGGGCAGGTTCGGACGCAAGACCAGCAGCCGCACCAGCAGCCAGTGCATGTGCACCGACGAATGCCAGTCGTAGCTGCCGTAGAAGACCGGGTGGCTGACCGCCGGCGCCGCCAGGTCGCCCGCATCCACCATCAGGTGGTCCAGCTTGTGCGGATACGGACGCACGATATTGTCGAGCGCCACCCGGGCAAATCGCGACGCCACGGCGTCGTCCAGCAGCGTATGGGGCATCGTACGTCGCCTGAAACGTCGATCGGTGCCGGATCAGGCCGGCGCGAGCCATTTCTCCACCAGCTTGACGAAGAACGTGGAGCCCACCGGCAGCAGTTCGTCGTTGAAGTCGTAGCTGGGGTTGTGCAGCATGCACGGGCCCATGCCGTGGCCAGCCTCGCGGTGCGAGCCCTCGCCGTTGCCGATGAACAGGTAGCAGCCGGGCTTCTCCTGCAGCATGAACGAAAAGTCCTCGGCGCCCATGGTCGGTTCCACGTTGCCGTCGACGTTGTCGGCACCCACCAGTTCGCTGGCGATGCCCACCGCGAACTCGGCTTCGGCCGCGCTGTTGATGGTGGGTGGATAGTTGCGGCGGAATTCGAAATCGATCGTGCAATCGAACGCCTGCGCCACCGCGCGCGACACTTCTTCCATGCGCCGTTCGATCAGATCGAGCACTTCCACGGTGAAGGTGCGCACCGTGCCGCCCAGCCAGACTTCATTGGGCACGATGTTGGTGGCGTCGCCGCCGTGGAACTGCGTCACCGAGATCACGGCGGTGTCGATCGGCCGCTTGTTGCGTGTGATGATGCCCTGCAGCGCCGTTACGATCTGGGCGCCCGTGAACACCGGGTCTGCGCCATTGTGCGGCATGGCTGCATGCGCGCCCTTGCCGCGCACGGTGATCTTGAATTCGTTGCTCGATGCCATCAGCGGGCCGGCCGTGGTGCCGAACGAGCCGACCGGCATGCCCGGCCAGTTGTGCATGCCGAACACGGCATCGCACGGAAAACGCTCGAACAGGCCGTCCTTGATCATCTCGCGCGCGCCGCCACCGCCTTCTTCGGCCGGCTGGAAGATCAGGTGCACGGTGCCGTCGAAATTGCGATGCTCGGCCAGGTAGCGCGCGGCGCCCAGCAGCATCGCCGTATGGCCATCATGGCCGCACGCGTGCATCTTGCCTTCGTGTTGCGAGCGATGGCCGAAGGTGTTGGCTTCCTGCAGCGGCAGCGCATCCATGTCGGCACGCAGGCCGATGGTTTTGGCGCTATTGCCATGGCGGATGACGCCGACCAGGCCGGTGGTGCCCAGGCCGCGGTGGACCTCGATGCCCCAGGATTCCAGGTTCTTGGCCACCACGTCGGCGGTGCGCTGTTCCTCGAAACACAGTTCGGGATGCGCGTGGATGTCACGTCGAATGGTGCGGATTTCGGCTTGCGCCTGCAGGATTTCGGGGATGAGCTTCATGATGCCGGTCCGGGCAAATGGGGCAATTGGATACCCCAGATCATACGACGCCTATCGTAGAAGCGCCAAAACAAGGCGTTCCCGGCACCTGCCGCCGGCCCGGTCACGTATCGGTGCGCGGCCGGCCCCGGCGGGCATACATTGGCTCCGGCAGCGGTCCGGCCCTGCGGCGCCCGCCTCCATGCTGGCGCAGCGCAGCAACGGGCGATGCTGCAGGGCGGGTGGGTTTCCCCGCATGGCGGACGCCGTGTACTGCTGGAACAGTTCATGCTTGAACTGCCCGGCCGGTTGCGCGCCACGTTGCCCAGCGGAATGCCGCACCAAAATGCGGCGCTCCTGCGTGAGACATTCGGGACGCGCGCGACCGATCCTTATCGTCATTTCAAGACTTCCCACTGGGAGAATCGTGCGATGTTCCTTCGTCACGTCAAGAAGGCTGTCGGCAAGGCGGTCGGTACTGTCCTGCTGACCGGTGCGCTCGGCCTGGCCGCTCCGGCCCAGGCGGTCGATCTCAAGATCGCCATGAGCTCGCCGCCGACCTCAATGGATCCGCATTTCTACAACCTGTTCTCGAACATCAATGTGTCCGAGCACGTGTTCGAGACGCTGATCAAGCTCGACCCCGACAGCAAGGTGGTGCCGGGCCTGGCCGAATCGTGGAAGCTGGTCAACAACCTCACGTGGGAATTCAAGATCCGCAAGGGCGTGAAGTGGCATGACGGCACCGAACTGACCACCGAAGACATCGCGTGGTCGCTGGACCGCCCGGCTACCATCGTCAACAGCCCGGGCAAGTTCGATGTGTACACCAAGGCGATCATCAACAAGAAGATCATCGACAAGTACACGATCCAGGTGACCACCAACCAGCCGTACCCGCTGATGCTCAACGACCTGACATCGGTGTTCATGGTCCAGAAGAAGGCCACGCAGGGCCTGTCTTCCGACGACTTTGCACAGGGCAAGGGCATGGTCGGCACCGGGCCGTTCAAGTTCGTCAGCTATGCGCGCGACGACCGGGTGGAACTGGTGAAGAACCCCGACTACTGGGGAGCCAAGCCGGCCTGGGACAAGGTGACGCTGCGCTTCATCCCCAACCCGGCCACGCGCCTGGCCGCGCTGCTGTCGGGCGACGTGCAGGCCATCGAGAACGTGCCCACGCCCGACCTGCCGAAGGTGCGAAGCGATCCCAAGCTGTCGTTCTTCTCGAAGATCTCGCACCGCGTGATCTACCTGTACTTCGACGTCAAGCGCGACAAGTCGCCGTTCGTGACGACCAAGGACGGCCAGCCGATGGACAAGAACCCGCTGAAGGACGCGCGCGTGCGCATCGCCATCAGCACGGCCATCAACCGCCAGGGCATCAAGGACCGCCTGATGGAAGGCCTGTCCGAGCCGACCAACAACCTGGTGCCGCCCACGCTGTTCGGCCACAACCCGGCGCTGAAGACGGTGAAATACGATCCGGAAGCGGCCAGGAAGATGCTGGCCGACGCCGGTTATCCGAACGGCTTCGGGCTGACGCTGCATACGCCGAACAACCGTTACGTCAACGACGAGAAGATTGCGCAGACCATCGCGCAGAACCTGACCCGCATCGGCATCAATACCAAGGTGGAAGGCATGCCGATGGCCACGTACTCGTCGAAGGCGATCAAGCGCGAATGGTCGTTCGGCCTGGTGGGCTGGGGCGCCCAGACCGGCGAGGTCAGCTCGCCGCTGCGCGCGCTGCTCGCGTGTGAAGACTCGAAGAAGGGCTTCGGCACCACGAACTGGGGCGAGTACTGCAATCCGAAGATGGATGCGGTGCTGGAAAAGGCGCTGGCCACCGTGGATGACAACGAGCGGTCCAAGCTGCTGCAGGAAGCCACGGCCATCGCCATTCTTGATGGTGGCATCATCCCGATCCACCATCAGGTGACCACGTGGGCCACGCAGAAGGGCATCACGTATGTGCCGCGTACCGACGAACGTACCTACGCGCACCTGTTCAAGCCTGCCCAGTAAGCCAGCAGGGCAGGACGGCGCCGCCAGCGGCTGGCGGCTCCGGTATGATCGCGGCCCCGGTCTTCCACGAGAAGCCGGGGCGATGTTCCCACGATCTTCCCCGTGGGCCGCGAACCCGCCGGCAGTGCGCCACCGCGCGCCGGCGAAAGGATAGGCGTCTGGAAAATGCTGGTCTTCATCATCCGGCGACTGATGCAGAGCGTGGTTGTGCTGCTGGTCATGTCGTTGCTCGTGTTTCTTGGCGTTTTTGCGATCGGCAACCCGATCGACATCCTGATCAGCCCGCAGGCCGACCAGGAAGACATCAAACGCACCATCGCCGCGCTTGGCCTCGACAAGCCACTCTGGGAGCAATACTGGATCTTCCTGCAGAACGCGCTGCACGGAAATCTGGGCACCTCGTTCGCGCATGGCACCCCGGCGCTGAAGCTGATCTTCGAACGCATGCCGGCCACGATGGAGCTGGCGGTGTGCGCCATCCTGCTGGCCATCGTGCTGGGCATCCCGCTGGGCCTGTGGGCGGGGCTGCGGCCGAACGGCGTGGCCGGCAAGACCATCATGACGGTGTCGATCCTGGGCTTCTCGCTGCCCACGTTCTGGGTCGGGCTGATGCTGATCATGGTGTTCGCCGTGCAGCTGGGCTGGCTGCCGTCGAACGGGCGGGGTGAAACGGTCAGCGTGCTGGGCGTGCCGCTGAGCTTCCTGACAGGGGACGGCATCCGGCACCTGATCCTGCCCGCCGTGACGCTGTCGCTGCTGAATATCGCCATGGTGATCCGGCTCACGCGTGCCGGCACGCAGGAGGCGATGCTGCAGGACTACGTGAAGTTCGCCCGCGCCAAGGGCTTGTCGAACACGCGCATCGTCGGTGTCCACGTTCTTAAGAATATTCTGATCCCGATCGTCACCGTGATCGCGCTGCAGTTCGGCTCGATCATCGCGTTCGCGATCGTGACCGAGTCGATCTTCGCGTGGCCCGGCATGGGCAAGCTGATCATTGATTCGATCCAGTTGCTGGACCGCCCGGTGATCGTCGCCTACCTGATGGTGATCGTGACGCTGTTCATCCTGATCAACCTGGTGGTGGATATCGTCTACAGCATGCTCGATCCGCGCGTGCGCATTGCCGACAACAAGGGCTGAGCCATGAGCACATCGACCGTCCCTCAGCAAGCCCCGGCCCAGCCGACGCCGGCGGCCAGGGAACAGACCCCGTGGCGCCGCTTCGCGCGGCAGTTCTTCGAAAGCAAGCTGGCGGTGCTGGGGCTGGTGACGCTGCTGCTGATCATCCTGATCGCGATCATCGCGCCGCTGCTGGCCCCGCAGAATCCTTATGACCTGGCCACCCTGGACGTGCTCGACGCGCGCCTGGCGCCGGGCGAGCAGGCCGGCAGCGGCATGACGTTCATCATGGGCTCCGACGAGCAGGGCCGCGACATGCTGTCGGCCGTGATGTACGGCCTGCGCATCAGCGTGGGCGTGGGCGTGGTCAGCACGGTGATTGCCCTGCTGCTGGGCGCCACGCTGGGGCTGCTGGCCGGCTTTCTCGGCGGGCGCACCGAGGCATTCATCATGCGGGTGGCGGACCTGCAGCTGTCGTTCCCGCCGATCCTGCTGGCACTGATCCTTCTGGCGTTTCTACGACCCGGCATCGGCAATATCGTGATCGCGCTGGTGGCGGTGCAGTGGGCCTACTATGCCCGCACCACGCGCAGCGCGGCGCTGGTGGAGCGCCGCAAGGAATACATCGAGGCGGCCACCTGCCTGGGGCTGCCGCCGCAGCGCATCATGTTCCGGCACCTGCTGCCGAACTGCCTGCCGCCGCTGATCGTGATCGCCGCGTTGCAGGTGGCATCGGCCATCACGCTGGAAGCCACGCTGTCGTTCCTGGGGCTGGGCGTGCCGGTCACGGAGCCGTCGCTGGGCATGCTGATCGCCAACGGACAGCAATACATGCTGTCCGGCAAGTACTGGATCAGCTTCTTCCCCGGCATCGCGCTGGTCGTCACCATCGTGTCGATGAACCTGGTGGCCGACCAGTTGCGCGACGTGCTGAACCCCCGCCTGCAGACGCAGTAACACACCAGGAGCGCCGATATGACCCAGCCAACCCTGGTCGTAGAAAATCTAAAAACGCAGTTCTTCACCCGCGCCGGCGTGGCCAGGGCCGTGGACGATGTGTCGTTCTCGGTGGGCCGTGGCGAAATCATGGGCCTGGTCGGTGAGTCGGGCTCCGGCAAGTCGATGACCGGCTATTCGATCATGGGCTTGATCGATCCGCCCGGCCGGGTCGTGGACGGCCGCATCGCCCTGACCAGCCGCGACGGCGTGACGCGCGACCTGCGCGCGCTCACCCCGGCCCAGCAGCGCGACGTGCGCGGCAACCGCATCGCCATGATCTTCCAGGACCCGATGATGACGCTGAACCCGGTCCTGCGCATCGACACGCAGATGATCGAGGCCGTGCGCGCGCACGACGACGTCAGCAAGGCCGCCGCCCGCGAGCGCGCCCGCAATGCGCTGGCGCGCGTGGGCATCCCGTCGCCGGACGAACGCCTGCAGGCCTATCCGCACCAGTTCTCGGGCGGGATGCGCCAGCGCGTGGCCATTGCCATCGCGCTGCTGAACAAGCCCGACCTGATCATCGCCGACGAGCCGACCACGGCGCTGGACGTGACCATCCAGGGCCAGATCCTCTATGAAATGCAGACGCTGTGCCGCGAATCGGGCACGGCGCTGATCTGGATTACCCATGACCTGTCGGTGGTGGCCGGCCTGGCCGACAAGGTCTGCGTGATGTACGCGGGCAAGATCGTCGAATCGGGCGATGTGCGTCAGGTGCTGGAGCAGCCCCATCATCCCTATACGCACGGACTGATCAGCTCGGCGCCGTCGCGCAATCCGCGCGGTGCGCCGCTGCGGCAGATCCCTGGCATGACGCCGTCGCTGCTGAACCTGCCGGGCGGCTGCTCGTTCCGCAACCGCTGCCCGTACGCCACCGACGTGTGCAAGAGTGATCCGCCGCTGGCCGTTTCGCCAGATGGCCGGCAGTTGCGCTGCTTCCACCCGGTGCATGCCCAGCAGGAGGCCGCATGAGTACGCCCGTGATCGAAACCCCGAAGGCCGCCGCCGTGGACGCGTCGCCCGACGCCGCCACGCCGCCGGCGCCGCTGCTGGAACTGCGCGGGGTGTCCAAGCGATTCGTCAAGTCGCTGGACGTTGCCGCCCGGGTCGCCAATGTGTTTGGCGCAAAGCAGAAGATGGAAGTGGTGCATGCCGTTGACAGGGTGGACCTGGCCATCCGCACCGGCGAGGTCGTGGGGCTGGTCGGCGAGTCGGGCTGCGGCAAGTCCACGCTGGGCCGCATGGCCGTGGGCCTGCATTCGCTGACCGAAGGCGAGCGGCTCTGGCGCGGCACCGACCTGGACCGCCTGCCGCCCGACAAGCGGCGCGAGAAGCAGCTGGCCATCCAGATGATCTTCCAGGACCCGTACGCGTCGCTGAACCCGCGCCTGCGCGTGCTCGACATCGTCGGCGAGGCGCCGGTCGTGCATGGCATGGTCGAGAAGGGCGCGCAGAAGGCTTATGTGGAAGACATGCTCGTGCGCGTGGGCATGGACCCCACGGTGCTGCGCCGTTTTCCGCACCAGTTCTCGGGGGGCCAGCGGGCACGTATCGGCATTGCCCGGGCCCTGGCCGTGAAGCCGGAATTCCTGGTCTGCGATGAGTCCGTGGCGGCGCTGGACGTGTCGATCCAGGCCCAGGTGCTGAACCTGTTCATCCGCCTGCGCGAAGACCTGAACCTGACCTACCTGTTCATCAGCCACGACCTGGGGGTGGTCAAGCACATCAGCGACCGCGTGGTGATCATGTACCTGGGGCGTGTGGTGGAATCGGCGCCGACCGAGGAAGTGTTCGCGTCGCCGAACCATCCGTACACCCAGGCACTGCTGGCCGAGGCGCCGAAGCTGGAGGTGGGCAAGAAGACGTATGTGGCGATCCGGGGCGAAATCCCGTCGCCGCTCAATCCGCCGATGGGCTGTCACTTCCACCCGCGCTGCCCGCACGCGATGCCGCGCTGCAAGGCGGAACAGCCCGCGCTCAAGGAGATCGCGCCGCTACGGTGGTCGGCATGTCACCTGAATGACATGGGATGAGTGAGGGGGGTAGTTTTCCAATCGAAACCCTTGACCGGAGCTCGCTCCCCTCTCCCATGCAATGGGAGAGGGGTTGGGGGAGAGGGCATGGCGGTCAATTTGCCGCTATCGCATCTTGAGCGGCGCGGCCCTCTCCCCCAACCCCTCTCCCGCAGCGCGGGAGAGGGGAGAAAACCGCCGCACCACACCCCTCAGCGAATCACCACCCCCCGCGAATTGATGATCGTCATTTCGACGAATTTCGAGCCCACGTGGTTGTCCGGGCCGAACTGGACGATGAATCCGCCCAGGTCCACGTTGCGCATGCTCTCCAGCGCCATCACGAAGCGTTCGCGCGTCAGGTCCTTGCCGGCGCGGCGCAGCCCTTCCACGAATGCCTTGGCGGCGATGAAGCCTTCGATACTGGCGTAGTCGAAGTCGTTTTGCTTGCCGGCCGCCTGCAGCAGGCGCAGGTATTCGCGCACCACCGGCAGCGTGGCATTGCCCGGATGCGGCATCACCTGCGAGATGATCACGCCGCTGCCCTGCGGGCCCACTTCCCTGGCCAGCGCCTGGGTGCCCACGAACGACACGTTATAGAACTGTCCGCTGTAGCTGCGGCGCAGGGCCTCCTTCACGAAGGCGCCGGCCGTGCGATAGGCGCTGATCAGCACCACGGCATCGGGCTTGGCCTTCATGGCCTCCTGCATCGCATCGCCGATTTCCACCGTGTTGCGGACCACGCTGGACTGCGCCACCAGCTTCACGCCGCTGTCGGCCGGCAGCGCCTTGATGGCGTGCTCGATGCCCGCCAGGCCGGCCTTGCCGTAGCCGTCGTCGTTGTAGACCACGGCAATGCGCTTCAGGCCGGTGGTGCGGATCTGGCGCACGATGGCGGCGGTTTCTTCCTCGTAGCCCGCGCGCACGTGGAAGACGTAGCGGTTGGACCCGTCGCGCAGCGTCTGTGCGCCGCTGAACGGGGCGAAGAACGGAATGCGCGCCTGGCTGACCAGCGGCAGCGCGGCCTGGCTGGTGGGCGTGCCCACATAGCCGAACAGCGCAAAGACGCGGTCTTCCTCGATCAGCTTCTTCGTGTTCTTGACGGCCTCGTCGGGCTCGTAGGCATCGTCCAGCGCCTTGAGTTCGATCTTGCGGCCGAACACGCCGCCATGGCTGTTGATGTAGTCGAAGTAAAGGCGCGCGCCGGCGTTCATCTGCTTGCCCAGCACGGCCGTGGGGCCGGTCAGCGCGGCCGATTGTCCCAGCAGGATCGTATCGGCGGACACGCCAGCCTCGGCGGGCGCGGTGTTGGCGGCAAACGCGGCGCCTGGTACGCCGCTGGCCGCGAGCGCGGCCGCCATCATCAGGCCGGCGAACTGCCGGCGCTTGACCCCAGAAGTGAAACCCATGTGAATCCCCGTCAAAAATCCGTAAAACGTTCTTCGTTGCGTCTTTGCTGCTTTCGGACCCCGCGGATGCCGTCCGGATCTTGTGCCGGTACGGCTCCCGGCCCTGCTGGGCCGGACAGTTGCCGGCCTTGGCCGGACTGCGCCGGCACATCATAATCGAATACAATCGGAGCCAAACAATTTCTCCCGGTCAGCAATGTTTGGCCGACGCCACTGCGCCACAGTCACGCCGTTGACAAACGCCACGCCGTCGGCCCGCCGAATGCCCGGACCGGGCGCCCCCACCCGCCGTATCTGCCTGCCCGAGCCCACCATGGCCACCCGCATCGTCCGCGCCGCCTGCCCCCATGATTGTCCCGACACCTGTGCGCTGCTCGTCACCGTCGAGGACGGCCGCGCCACCAAGGTGGCCGGCGATCCAGACCATCCCACCACGGGCGGGGTGCTCTGCACCAAGGTGTCGCGCTACACCGAACGCACGTACCACGCCGACCGCCTGCTGACGCCGCTGCGCCGGGTGGGCAGGAAGGGCGAGGGCAAGTTCGAGCCGATCTCCTGGGAAACCGCGCTCGACGAGATCGCCACGCGGCTGGGCGCCATCGCCGCACGCAACCCCGAGGCCATCGTCCCGTACAGCTACGCGGGCACGATGGGCCTGGTGCAGGGCGAAAGCATGGCCGCGCGGTTCTTTCACAAGCTTGGGGCGTCGCTGCTGGATCGCACGATCTGTGCCAGTGCCGGCGCCACGGCGCTGCGCTACACCTATGGCGCCAGCGTCGGCATGGACATGGAGCACGTGGTCGATGCGAAGCTGGTGATCATCTGGGGCGGCAACCCGATTGCGTCGAACCTGCATTTCTGGACCCGCGCGCAGGAAGCCAAGCGCCGCGGCGCCACGCTGGTGGCGATCGACCCGTACCGATCGCTGACGGCCGAGAAGTGCCATCGCCATATCGCGCCGATGCCGGGCACCGACGGCGCACTGGCGCTGGCGATGATCCACATCCTGATCCGGGACGGCCTGCTGGACCACGACTACATCGCGCAGCACACGGTCGGTTTCGACGCGCTGCGGGAGCGGGCGATGGACTATCCGCCGGCCCGGGCAGCCGACATCTGCGGCGTGCCCGTGGAGGATATCGAATGGCTGGCCGGCCTGTACGGCCAGCTGGCGGTCAAGGAACGCCAGCCCGTGGCCATCCGCCTCAACTACGGCATGCAGCGCGTGCGCGGCGGCGGCCAGGCGGTACGCGCCGTGGCCTGCCTGCCGTCGCTGGTAGGCGCCTGGCGCCAGCCGGCGGGCGGCCTGCAGCTGTCCACGTCGGGTTTCTTCCCGGTCGATACGGCGTCGCTGCAGCGCCCCGACCTGCTGCCCAAGTGGCCCGAACTGCCGCGCACCGTGAACATGAGCACGATCGGCGATGCGCTGCTGGACGACGGCACGCGCGGCAACGGCCCGAAGATCGAAGCGGTGGTCGTCTACAACAGCAATCCGGTGGCGGTGGCGCCCGAGTCGGCCAAGGTGGCGCAGGGGTTTGCGCGCGAGGACCTGTTCACGGTGGTGCTGGAACACTTCCGCACCGATACGGCCGACTATGCCGATATCGTGCTGCCGGCCACCACGCAGCTGGAACACGTGGACGTCCACAAGACCTACGGCCACGTCTACTTCATGGCCAACAACCAGGCCGTGGCCCCGCTGGGCCAGGCGCTGCCGAACACCGAGATCTTCCGTCGGCTGGCCGCGCGCATGGGGTTTGCCGAGCCGTGCTTTGCCGATACCGACGAGGAAATCGCCAGCCAGGCCATCCTGCGCGACGACAAGCGCGCCGAGGGCATCAGTTGGGACACGCTGAAGGCGCGCGGCTGGCAGCGGCTCAATATCGACGCGGCGCCGTTCGCCAACGGCGGCTTCCCGACGGCTTCGGGAAAGTGCGAGTTCTATTCGGCAGCCATGGCGCGCGACGGGCTCGACCCGCTGCCGGCCCATGTGGCGCCGTACGAGACGCCGTCGTCGGCGCCGGAACTGGCGGCACGGTATCCGCTGTCGATGATCTCCCCGCCGGCGCGCAATTTCCTGAACAGCACGTTCGTCAATGTGGACAGCCTGCGCAGCACCGAAGGCGAGCCCCATCTGGACATCCATCCGGTGGACGCCGCCGCGCGCAACATCGCCCACGGCGATATGGTGCGCGTCTACAACGACCGCGGCAGCATGCAGGCGCGTGCCCGCGTGACCGATCGCGCCAGGCAGGGGCTGGTGGTGGGCCTGTCGATCTGGTGGAAGAAGCTGGCCCCCGATGGCAAGAACGCCAACGAACTGACCAGCCAGCAGCTGACCGACCTGGGCCGCGCGCCGGTGTTCTATGACTGCCTCGTGGAAGTGGAGGCGGTGCGGACCGAGGCCCTGGCATCATGAAACGGTGGCCGGCCCGCCGGCGCCTGGCGGGTATCCTCGCGATACTCGCTGGTGCGACGCTGGCGGCCGGCTGCGATACGGTCGGCTATTACTATCAGTCGATCGGTGGACACCTGGGCGTGATGGCTTCGGCGCAGTCGCTGGACGACGCCATCGCCACGGCCAACGGCGCCAACGACCGGAAGCTGGCGCAGCGGCTGGAACTGGCGCGCCGCATCCGCGACTACGCATCGCGCGAACTGAAACTTCCCGACAACGGCAGTTATCGCCGTTACGCCAATTTGCACCGGCCCTATGTGGTGTGGAGCGTGTTCGCCACGCCCGAACTGTCGCTGGACCTGCGCAAGTGGTGCTTCCCGATCGTCGGCTGCATTACCTATCGCGGCTACTACAGCCAGGACGATGCCGATCACTATGCCAAGGGGCTGCGCCGCGACGGCTTCGAAACGTACGTGGCGGGCATCCCGGCCTATTCCACGCTCGGTTATTTCGACGATCCGCTACTCAATACCTTCGTCTACCAGCCCGAGGGGGAACTGGCCCGGCTGATCTTCCACGAACTGGCGCACCAGGTGGTGTACGTGCGCAACGACACCGCGTTCAACGAGTCGTTTGCCACCGCCGTGGAAGTGGCCGGCGTGGAGCACTGGCTGGCGCAGGAGGGTTCGGCCGACGCGCGCGCCAGCTACAAGATCTATGACGGCCGGCGCCGCCAGTTCCGGGCGATGCTGCTCGGCACGCGCGACAAGCTGGTGGCGCTGTACAAGTCACCGCTGACCGACGAAGCCAAGCGCCAAGGCAAGGCGCGCATCTTCGACGAACTGCGACAGGAGTACGCCGCGCTGAAGGTCGAATGGGCCGGCTATACCGGCTACGACCGCTGGTTCGACCAGCCGCTGACCAACGCCCACCTGGCCGCCGTGGCCACGTACCAGCAATGGGTGCCGGCCTTCACGGCGCTGCTGGCGCAGTGCGGCGGCGACTGGGAACGCTTCTATGCCGCCGCGCGCAAGATCGGCGATCTGCCGCCGGCCGAACGCGACGCGGCGTTGCGCAGGCTGGCGCCGCCGGCCACCGAGGTCACGCCGCTGACGGCCCGTGGCACCACGGGGGCCGTGGCCGATACGCCAAAACCCTGACGCGGGAGTTTCCCGATGGTGACGCACGCCCCGCATGCGAAAATGGCGGCCATGTCTCATGCCCCCAAGAAACCCGGCAATCTGCCGCGCGCCACCGCCGCCGCCACACTGAGCGACGACGGCCCCGCCCGCTCGCACGTGGCCGAGCGCCAGGAAATGCGCCGCCGTCAGATTCTGGATACGGCCGCGCAGCTTTTCTACACGAAAGGCTATCCGGGCATGACGATGAACGACCTGTGCCGGGCCCTGGGCGTGACCAAGCCGGCGGTCTACTACTATTTCGCCGACAAGTACGAAATCTTCGACATCCTGTGCCGCGAATCGGCGCAGACCTGCCTGCCGGTGATTCGGGAAACGGCCAACCCGGCGCTGCCTGTGCGCGAACGCCTGCATGCCTGCCTGCTGGAAATGGCGCGCCGCTGCGTCAGGTGCCATGTGGCGGCGGCGCTGAGTTTCCGGGACAACCAGTACCTGAAGAGCGATACGGTCGCGTGGCTCAACAGCATGGCGCGCGAGTTCTACCGCGACCTGTACGTGCTGCTGGAGGAAGGGCGCGCCGCAGGCGTGTTCGCATTCGGCGATGCGCGGGTGACGGCCCATTCCATGGGGGGGGTGATCGGCTTCATGTACACCTGGCATGAACCGGGACGCATGGACCCCGAGGCGCTGGCGCATGAGCTGGCGCAGAACATGATGAAGCTGGTGCTGCCGCCGGCTTGATCGGCGGCAGGGATTGCGGCTTTCTCCGCCGTTTTCATCAGGGTATTCCCTCGATCTCACCGATGGGTGGCGGATAATTCACCATTTCGACGGTCCAATTCGTGGAGGACTTCGTCTAACGGGTTGTCTTCACATGGGGCACGCGTTTAGCATTCCCCAAAAATCGAACGACCATTCAGAAATTCAGGAGACGGTATGGAAAAGCTGTGGCTGAAACACTATCCGGCAGGCGTACCGGCAGAGATCGACGCCAGCCAGTTCCGTTCGCTGGCCCAGTTGCTCGAGCATTCGTTCCGTACCTACGCCGACCGCCGCGCGTTCATCTGCATGGACCGCGCCATCACCTATGGCGAACTGGACCAGTTGTCGCGCCAGTTCGCGGCCTGGCTGCAGTCGCGCGGCCTGCGCCCGGGCGCCCGCGTGGCCATCATGATGCCGAACGTGCTGCAGTATCCGGTGGTGCTGGCCGCCGTGCTGCGTGCCGGCTACGTGGTGGTCAACGTGAATCCGCTGTACACGCCGCGCGAACTGGAGCACCAGCTCAAGGACAGCGGCGCAGAAGCGATCGTGATCCTTGAGAATTTCGCCGCCACGCTGCAGGCCGTGCTGCCGGCCACGCCGGTCAAGCACGTGGTGGTGGCCAGCATGGGCGACATGCTGGGCGGCCTGAAGGGCACCATCGTCAATTTCGTGGTGCGCAACGTCAAGAAGATGGTGCCGGCCTGGGAACTGCCCCACTGCGTGCGCTTCAACGACGTGCTGGCCGAAGGGCGCAAGATGGAACTGAAGCCCGTCAGCACGGGCCCGGACGACATCGCGTTCCTGCAGTACACGGGCGGCACCACGGGGGTGTCGAAGGGCGCCACGCTGCTGCACCGGAATATCGTGGCCAACGTGCTGCAGTCCGAGGCGTGGATGCAGCCGGCGCTGGCCAAGGGTGCCCATATCGACCAGGTGGTGACGATCACCGCGCTGCCGCTGTACCACATCTTCGCGCTGACGGTCTGCTGCCTGCTGGGCATGCGCAGCGGCGGCCTGAGCATCCTGATTCCGAATCCGCGCGACATCCCGGGCTTTATCAAGGAACTGCAGAAGTACAAGTTCCATATGTTCCCGGCCGTGAACACGCTGTACAACGCGCTGCTGAACCATCCCGACTTTGCCAAGGTCGACTGCTCGGGCCTGCGCGTGGCCAACGGCGGCGGCATGGCCGTGCAGGAAGCGGTGGCCAAGAACTGGCTGGCCAAGACGGGCTGCCCGATCATCGAGGGCTACGGTCTGTCGGAAACCTCGCCGTCGGCCACCTGCAATCCGACCGATTCCGACGCGTTCTCGGGCACCATCGGCCTGCCGCTGCCTTCCACGGAAGTGTCGATCCGCGACGACGACGGCAACGAACTGCCGCTGGGCCAGCCGGGCGAAATCTGCCTGCGCGGCCCGCAGGTGATGGCCGGCTACTGGAACCGCCCCGACGAGACCGCCAAGGTCATGACCCCGGATGGCTTCTTCAAGACCGGCGACATCGGCGTGATGGACGAGCGCGGCTACACGAAGATCGTCGATCGCAAGAAGGACATGATCCTGGTGTCGGGCTTCAACGTGTATCCGAACGAGGTGGAAGGCGTGGTTGCCGAATGCCCGGGCGTGCTCGAAGTGGCGGCGGTTGGCGTGCCCGACCAGCACTCGGGCGAGGTGGTGAAGCTGTTCGTGGTCAAGAAGGACCCGGCGCTGTCGGAAGCCGACGTGATCGCTTTCTGCAAGGACCGCCTGACCGGCTACAAGCGGCCGAAGTACGTCGAATTCCGCACGGAGCTGCCGAAGACCAACGTCGGCAAGATCCTGCGGCGCGAACTGCGCGACAGCCGCAAGGCCGCCTGAACGGGCAGGGCGGCCGTCGTCAGCATTCGTTCGACGGCGCCATCTGGGGCTGGGTCGATCCATCGGGATAGATCAACCGCACGCATGTGCCGGGTTCAAGCCCCGGCGCGGCCGGCCCGTTCACCTGGGCCACCATGCCATCGGTGGTCCGGACCTTGTACTGGTACAGATCCATCTGCATGGGCGGCGGCGGCGGATTCAGCAGCCGCGTCAGGTCGACCGAGAAACCCACCCCCACACCACCGCCTCCGCCTCCGCCACCAGCGGCCACACCGCCAACCCCCATCCCGTAGCCGCCGTAGCCGCCGCCTTGCGGCACCTCCACGCGCGACAGGAAGGTCTTTTCGGTCACACGGCCGAGCTTGATCGTGGCATTGACCGGCGTGACCTGCGGGCCGGACGGTGCGCTGCTGCAGCCCGCGGCCAGCGCGGCCAGCGCGGCCGCGCACAGCGTGGGCATCCATCGAAATACGAAAATGGCGGTTCGGGTCATGGCGTGCTCGTCAGGCTGGACTTGAGGCGGCCCAGCAGTCGGAAGAGGGCGCGCCGATCGGTTTCGGCAAGGCCCGAGAACAATTGTTCCACCCAGGTCTCGTGCGCGCGTGCCATGCGCGAGAACGCCTCGCGCCCGGCCGGCGTCAAGCGGATCAGATAGGCCCGGCGGTCCGTGGGCAGCGCCTCGCGTGTGACCAGGCCTTCCTGCTGCAGTTGGTCGGTGATGCCCGTGACATTGCCGCCAGTCACCATCATGCGGCGCGATAGCTCGCCCATCTTGAGCCCTTCGGGATGGCGGTCGAGTTGCGACATCAGGTCGAAGCGCGGCAGCGTGACCGCAAAGTCCTGGCGCAGGCGCGAGCGGATGTCGCCCTCGATCAGCGTGGTACAGGTCAGCAGGCGCAGCCAGAGCCGCAGCGCCTCGTGGTCCGATTCGCCGGCGCTGGTTTCCAGATCGACCGGGGTGTCATCGGCGGCGCTGCTGGCCACGGAAGGATTAGGCATCGGGATTCGGGCAGCATGAACATTTGATGCCTCAAGTATATGCGCTGCCCGGCGTTCCCCGTATCGCCGCCATGCCGGTGGCTGGAGACGTCAATCCACCTTGGCGCCCGAATCCTTGACGACCTTGGCCCACTTGGTGGTCTCGGAGCGGATCAGCGCGGCGAACTGCTCGGGCGTGTTGCCCACCGGATCGGCGCCCTGGGCCATCAGCCGTTCACGCACGGCCGGCGTGTTCAGACTCCTGGCCACTTCCTGCTGGATGCGATGGATGATCTCCGGCGGCGTCCCGGCCGGCGCCAGCAGGCCAAACCACGAGCTGGCCTCGAAGCCCGGCAGGTTGGCCGCCTGCGCCACGGTGGGCACGCCGGGCAGCGCCGGCGACGGCTTGGCGCTGGTCACGGCCAGCGCCTTGAGCTTGCCCGACTTGATCAGCTGCATCGACGACGGCAGGTTGTCGAACATCACCTGCATGGTGCCGCCGGACAGGTCGGTCAGGGCCGGGCCGCTGCCGCGGTACGGAAAATGGACCATGAAGGTCTTGGTCTGCGTCTTGAACAGCTCGCCGGCCAGGTGGATCGACGTGCCATTGCCGCTCGACGCCATGTTGAGCTTGCCCGGATTGGCGCGCGCGTAGGCGATCAGGTCGTTGACGCTTTGGATCTTGTTCTGCTGGGCGAAGGCGGGATTGACCACCAGCACGTTGGGCACCGCGGCCACCAGCGTGATCGGCGCGAAGTCCTTGATCGGGTCGAACGGCAGCTTGCCGTAGAGCGACTGATTGATGCCGTGCGTGCCGACCGTACCCATCAGCAGCGTGTAGCCGTCGGGGGCCGACTTGGCCACGATGTCCGAGCCGATATTGCCGCCCGCGCCGGGTTTGTTGTCGACCACCACGTTCCAGCCCGGCAGCTTCGACAGCTCTGCCGACACCGCGCGCGCCATGATGTCCGTGGTGCCGCCGGCCGGGAAGGGCACGACCAGCCGGATCGGCCGGGTCGGGTAGGCGTCGTTGGCGAGCGCCGGGGCCGCGGCCAGCGGGCCCAGGGCAACCGACAGGAGCAGGGCGAGGGTGCGCCGGCGAGGTGGATGCATGGCAATGTCTCCAGGTGAGGCGGCCGGGTGTTCCGGTCTGCAGGCCATTCTAGTCGGGTCCGCGCCACTTCGCGGATGAGGTGAAACCCGTTGAGACATTTGTGCCGGGGGAAGGGAAAAGGCGTCCGCCAGACGCAAAAAAGGCGCCCGAAGGCGCCTTGAAGAAAGGAACAATGCCGAACCGCCGTGAAGCGGATCAGAACTTGTGGCGGATACCCAGGGCCACGCCAACCTGGCTGGTCTTGCCCTGCTGCAGCGGGTAGCCGTTGGCAAAGCTGACGGCCGAGGTGTCGAAGTTCAGGCCCGAGTTCTTCACGTAGCCGGCCGTCAGGTAGACGTCGGTGCGCTTCGAGAAGTTGTAGTCGGCCACGAAGCTGATCTGCCACGGGTTCTTCGGGTTGTCCGCCACGAACGCCGACGATGCGCGCATCGTCTTCACGTCGTCGTAGAAATACGCCAGCGTCAGGCCCAGCGGGGCCGATACCTGGTAGTTCACACCGAACCAGTAGTAATTGTCGCGCAGCAGTTCGGCGCCCGTGTTGTCGGTCGTGCGGCCGTAGCGGTAGCCCGCCATCAGCTTGGCCGGTCCGACCGTGTAGCTGCCGGCGGCACCCACCTTGCGCGAACGGCCCGGCTGGCCGATCGTGATCGTCGGACGCCATTCGTCGTACGCCAGCGTCAGGCCCAGCGGGCCGCTCATGTACAGCACGCCGGCGCCGCCGCCCGCGTTGTTGTTGAAGTTGCCCGGGGTTTCGCCCGCGCCCGCGGCGGCCAGCGGTACCGGACCGATCGCGGCCACGCCCGTGCCAAAGCTCCAGTGCGCCTCGGCGGTGACCGGGCCGAACACGGCCGTGTACTTGACGGTGTTGTCCGAACGGAAGTTGGTGCCCAGCTGGGCCACCACCGGTTCGTAAATCGTCGCGTAGCCGGTCGGCGAGAAGTTCGCGAACATGTCGAACATGGTCGTGTACTGACGACCCATGGTCAGACGGCCGTAGCTGTCGCTCTGCAGACCCAGGAATGCCTGACGACCGAACAGGCGGCCGCCTTGCTGCGACCTGCCGTCGTCGAGGCCGAAGCCGCTTTCCAGCACGAACAGTGCCTTCAGGCCGCCGCCCAGGTCTTCAGTGCCACGCAGACCCCAGCGCGAGCCGGACAGGCCGCCGCCGGTCTGCAGGCCGACACGGCTGCCGCCACCGGGCAGCGAAGGCGGGCGGCCATTCGGCCCCCACGTTGCGGGATTGGTGTTGAAGCCGGGTGCCAGGTTGTTGTTGTATTCGATAGGCAGGTCGACAACGCCGTACAGGGTCACGCTGGTTTGCGCATTTGCAGCCGTGGCAAAAGCGCTCATCGCGGCAAGCGCGAGTAGCGATTTTTTCATGCTGGGTGATCTCCACTTAAGAATTATTAGTTGAAGCTATGCGGAAGGACCTCCTGTCAGCCCTCTTCATCCTTCCGTGCTTGACTTCCATGGAAGCTGCCGATCACTCTAGCAAAATCACTATTTTTTTGACCCTGTGGTAAACGTCTTGTCTGGTTTTCACAACTCAGGGTTATCCGGGACCCAGGCTTAGCGAAACCGCGCGGGGACATGTCGATGCGCAAACCTGCACAAAATCCCGCGGGTACAATGCGGGAAATCCCGGTGCGCCATCGAGGAAAAGCTCTACCCATCAGTGGGGCACGCGCGTATGGCGGCCGCAGACCTTCCATTGACACCCATGGACACGTTGATCCACGAATTCGATGTCGCGCTGCGCGCGATTGCCGGTGCGACCCGCGCGGGCCGCGACAATCCCGCAGACCGCCTGACGCCCGATACGGAACAGATGAGTGCAGAGGAGCGCCGCCACGTGGCCGGGCTCATGCGCATCAACCATGTGGGCGAAGTCTGTGCGCAGGCCCTGTACCAGGCGCAGAAGCTCACGGCCCGCAGCGCGCCGGTGCGCGCGCAGATGGATGCCGCCGCGCGCGAAGAGGAAGATCACCTGGCATGGTGCGCCGAGCGTCTGCGCGAACTCGGTTCGCGGCCGAGCCTGCTCAATCCGCTCTGGTATGCCGGCGCGTTTGCCATCGGCGTCGTCGCGGGCCGGGCGGGCGACCGCGTCAGCCTGGGCTTCGTGGCCGAGACCGAACGCCAGGTCGAGCATCACCTGACCGGGCATCTGGACCGCCTGCCGGCCGCTGACGGCCGCTCGCGAGCCATCCTGGAACAGATGCGCGACGACGAGATCCGCCATGGCGATGCCGCCCGCGACGCCGGCGGCGTGCCGCTGCCCGGCCCGGTGCGTGCCCTGATGCGCGCGGCCTCGAAGATCATGACCACCACGGCCTATCGCATCTAGCCGCGACAACCGGGGCGTATGGCAAATGGCGACGGGCGTGTACGCATCGTTGCCATTTTCATTTTCAGCCGGCATCTGAACGCTGCCTCGCACGGCTGTGGAAAACTGCCGTGAGCCCTTGGTCGGGCGGGGCTGGCGGCAAAACGTTGTATCCTTCCCGACGGCGCGCAACCGGATGCGATTCTCGCCGTCAGCAGTCCTCCCTCAGATAGTTCTCAGGTGGTTTCTCTGCTTTCTTCCCCAAGTGCTTCATTTCATTAAGGATTCACTGTTGCGGTGCGTGAAGTTGGCGCGCTAAGTCTTTGTTCTAATTAAAAAAACCCTGTTTTTTGCCCCATAGCGAGCCTTGACCGGCCAAAACGCTTCCTCTAAAGTGGGAAATAGTGTGAGGAAGTGTATTTTTGTGTGAAATACCGCCTTGTCTCTGCGATGATTCGCATCGGACCGGGCGGTTGCGGACAAGGACGAATCGACCTGCCAAAGGCTGAAATAGCCGGCGGTTACCGGGGGAAAGAGCTTGTTTCAGGGAGCATCGGCGCTGTCGCTCGATGCCAAGGGCCGGATGTCCATTCCGGCCAGGCACCGCGAGGCGCTGCAAACGCAGGCCGAGGGCCGGGTGACGCTGACCAAGCACCCGGATGGCTGCCTGCTGCTCTTTCCCAGGCCCGAGTGGGAGGTTTTCCGCGGCCGCATCGCGGCGCTGCCCATGGATGCCCACTGGTGGAAGCGGATCTTCCTTGGTAACGCCGCCGACGTGGAAATGGACGGCGCGGGCCGCGTGCTGATTGCACCGGAACTGCGCACTGCCGCCATGCTCGACAAGGAAGTGATGCTGCTCGGCATGGGCAGCCATTTCGAAGTCTGGGATGCCGCCACCTACGCCGCCAAGGAACAGGCGGCGATGGCGCAAGGCATGCCGGACGCATTGAAGAATTTCTCTTTCTGAAGAGGTCATGACCCCTACCGAAACGCCGGGGACCACCGCCCTGCGCCATCGCACCGTGTTGCTGGACGAGGCCGTCGACGCGCTCGTCTGGCGGCCCGACGGCGCCTACGTGGACGGCACCTTCGGAAGAGGCGGTCACAGCCGTGCCGTGCTGGCGCGGCTGGGGCCGGCCGGCAGCCTCGTCGCATTCGACAAGGATCCGGCAGCAATCGCAGAAGCGGGCACCATCGAGGATGCCCGCTTCTCCATTGAGCACGCGAGCTTTGCGGAGATGGGCGACCGGCTGGCCGGGCGCCCGCCCGTGGCTGGCGTGCTGCTCGACCTGGGCATCAGCTCGCCCCAGATCGACGAGGCGGCGAGGGGATTTTCCTTTCGTTTCGAGGGCCCGCTGGACATGCGCATGGACACCACGCGCGGCGTCACTGCAGCCGAATGGCTTGCACAGGCGGACGAGCAGGACATTGCCAGGGTGATACGAGACTATGGGGAAGAACGGTTTGCTGTACAGATTGCAAAGGCGATTGTTGCTCGCCGGAGCGAACCCGGCGATGGCGGACCTGTCGCCACTACTTCAGAGCTTGCCGCGCTCGTGGCGAAAACCGTCAAGACACGCGAGAAGGGTCAGGACCCTGCGACCCGCACCTTTCAAGCTCTACGGATTCACGTCAATCAAGAGCTTGCGGACCTCGAAAGAGGCCTGAAGGCTGCGTACGAGCTGCTGCAGGTCGGAGGCCGCCTCGTGGTGATCAGCTTTCACTCGCTCGAGGACCGCATCGTCAAGCGGTTCATGCAGGCGCACGCCCATCCGGACCGCGACGCGGACCCGGCACTGCGCCGCGCGCCGCTGCGTGCCGCGGACCTGCCCCAGCCGACCATGAAGCTGCTGGGCCGCTTCAAGCCCGGCGCCCAGGAAGTGGCCGATAACCCGCGCGCGCGCTCGGCCGTGATGCGCGTGGCCGAAAAGCTCGGAGGCCAGCCGGCATGAACCGCCTGACCTTCTTCCTGCTTGCCGCGCTGATGCTGTGCGCGCTGTCGCTGGTGAGCGCCCAGCACCAGGCCCGCACGCTGTTCGTGGCGCTGGAGCGCGCGCAGACCGAGGAAAAGCAGCTCGACATCGACTGGTCGCGCCTGCAGTACCAGCAGAGTTCGCTCAGCAAGAGCGCGCGCATTGCCGATTCGGCACGTGCGCAGTTGAAGATGGCGCCGGCCATGGCCGGCCGTACCCAATACCTGCAGGGCGTGGTGCTGCCTGACACCCCGCCCGATGCCCAGCAACCCGCCGGGGGACCCGCCAAATGAGCCTGGCCCGCCCGAGCCTGAACCGCGCCCGCGCCGGCAACAAGCCGCGTGGCGAGGCCGCGCGCCCGCGCACCGGCCAGTTCTCGGCCAGTCCGGTGCTGGGCCTGCGCCTGCCGATGTGGCGCTCGAAGTTCGTGGTGTTCCTGATGTTCGCCGCGTTCGTGGCACTGGCCGCGCGGGCGATGTGGATCCAGGGCCCTGGCAACCAGTTCTACGAGATGGAGGGCAAGAAGCGTTTCCAGCGCACGCTGGAACTGCCCGCCACGCGCGGCAAGATCCTGGACCGCAACGGCCTGGTGCTGGCCACCAGCCTGCCGGTCAAGGCGATCTGGGCCGTGCCCGAAGACGTGCCCGATCTCGATCCCCAGCGCATGCGCCAGCTGGCCAGGCTGCTGGACATGTCCGAGAAGGACCTGCGCGCCAAGTTCAATGAAGACAAGAGCTTTGTCTACCTGAAGCGCCAGGTGCTGCCCGACGCCGCCGACAAGATCGCGGCGCTCAAGATCGAAGGCGTGCACCAGACCCGCGAGTACAAGCGTTTCTACCCGGAAGGCGAGGCGATGGCGCACATCGTCGGCTTTACCAACGTCGAGGACAAGGGCCAGGAAGGCGTGGAACTGGCGCGCGAAAGCGTGCTGGCCGGCAGCCCCGGTGCGCGCCAGGTGATCAAGGACCGCCTGGGCCGCGTGGTGGAAGACGTCGGCATCCTGAAGACGCCGCGCGACGGCCAGGACATGCAGTTGTCGATCGACGCCAAGATCCAGTACCTGGCCTACAACGAGGTCAAGGCCGTGGTGGAGCGCAACAAGGCCAAGGCCGCCAGCGCCGTGGTGCTGGACGCCCAGACCGGCGAGGTGCTGGCGCTGGCCAACTGGCCCACCTACAACCCGAACGACCGCAGCCGCCTGTCGGGCGAACAGCTGCGCAACCGCGTGCTGACCGACACCTTCGAGCCCGGCTCGATGATGAAGCCGATCACCATCGGCCTGGCGCTGCAGCTGGGTCGCGTGACGCCGGCCACGACGGTGGTCACCACCGGCAAGTTCAACTTCGAAGGCGCCACGATCTCGGATACCCACAACTACGGCACGCTCACGGTGGGCGGCGTGATCCAGAAGTCGAGCAACATCGGCACGACCAAGATCGCGATGATGATGAAGCCGCAGGAGATGTGGGACATGTTCACCAGCGTGGGCCTGGGCCAGGCGCCGAAGATCGGCTTCCCGGGCGCGGTGGCTGGCCGCGTGCGGCCCTGGAAGAGCTGGCGCCCGATCGAGCAGGCCACCATGTCCTACGGCTACGGCCTGTCGGTGTCGCTGTTCCAGGTGGCGCATGCCTATACGATCTTCGCCCACGACGGCGAGCTGATTCCGGTGTCGATGTTCAAGACCAACGGCCCGGTCAGCGGCGAACGCATCCTGACGCCCCAGATCGCGCGTGAAGTGCGCGGCATGCTGGAAACCGTGACCGCTCCGGGCGGCACCGCACCGGAGGCCCAGGTGATGGGCTACCGCGTGGGCGGCAAGACCGGTACCGCATACAAGCACGTTGGCCGTGGCTATGACCGCAGCAAGTACCGCGCGTCGTTCATCGGCCTGGCGCCGATGTCGAACCCGCGCGTGATCGTGGCGGTCAGCGTCGACGAGCCGACCGCCGGCAGCCACTACGGCGGTGCCGTGGCGGGCCCGGTCTTCTCGGCCATCACCGGCGGCGCGCTGCGCTCGCTGAACGTCCAGCCCGATTCGCCGATCCGCCAGCTGATGGTCACCGACAAGGTCCAGGAAAGCGAACCACCGTGGAGCGCCACGCCATGACGGCCAAGCCGCTCCTCCCGCTCGAGGTGTCCACTCAGGCCAGCAACACGCTGGCCTGGCTGCATTCGCACGCGCCGGCCGGTGCCCGGCTGACCGGCGACACGCGCCGCCTGCAGCCGGGCGACGTGTTCTTTGCCTACGTGCTGGGTAACGAACGCCTGGCGACCGACGGCCGTCCGCATATCGACAAGGCCATCGCCGCGGGCGCCTCGGCCGTGATCTACGAGGCCGACGGCTTCGACTGGCCGCACGGCGACGCCGTGCCGCACCTGGCCGTGTCGCAGCTGCACTGGCTGGCCGGCCCGATCGCGGCCGGCTGGTACGGCATCGGCGCCCGCAACCTGGCCGTGACCGGCATCACGGGGACCAACGGCAAGACATCGTGCGCGCAGTGGCTGGCGCGCCTGCTGCAGGGCACCGGCACGCCGTGCGCGACGATCGGCACGCTGGGCACAGGCTTCCCCGATGCACTGCGCATCACCGGTTTCACCACGCCCGATGCCGTGCAGCTGCAGGCCAGCCTGGCCGAGCTGAACGATGCGGGCGCGCGCGCCATCGCCATGGAAGTGTCGTCGCACGGCCTGGAGCAGGGCCGCGTGGCTGGCACCGGGTTTGGCGTGGCGGTGCTGACCAACCTGACGCAGGATCACCTCGACTACCACGGCACGATGGCCGAGTACGAGGCCGCCAAGGCGCTGCTGTTCCAGTGGGATGGCCTGCGCGCGGCCGTGATCAATCGCGACGACGCCATGGGCGGCCGCCTGCTGGCCGGCAATGCCGCCGCCGTCAGCGCGCCGCAGGTGATCGAATATGGCATCGACGGCAAGGCCGGTGCCTCGGCGGCACGCGGCCAATGGCTGCGCGCCACCGATGTGCGCGCCACGGCCTCGGGCACGGCGTTCCATGTCGATGGCAGCTTCGGCAGCGCCGACGTGACCACGCCGATGATCGGCGCCTTCAACGTCAGCAATCTGCTGGCGGTGCTGGGTGCCGCGCTGGCGCAGGGCGTGGCCTGGGATGCCGCGATTGCCGCCCTTCGCCAGCTGACGCCGGTCGATGGCCGCATGGAACTGTTCGGCGGCCATGAGGCGCCGCTGGCCGTGGTGGACTACGCCCACACGCCCGACGCGCTGGTGCAGACGCTGACCGCGCTGCGCCCGGTGGCCGACGCCCGCCAGGGCCGGCTCTGGTGCGTATTCGGCTGCGGCGGCGACCGCGACGCCACCAAGCGCCCGCTGATGGGCGGCGTGGCCGAACGCCTGGCCGACGACGTGGTGCTGACCAGCGACAACCCGCGCAGCGAAGATCCGCTCGATATCCTCGAACAGATCGCCGACGGCATGCAGGACCGCAGCCGCGCACGGCTGATCGAAGACCGCGCCGCGGCCATTCTTTACGCAATCAAGCACGCCGCCCCGGCCGATGTGGTGCTCGTGGCCGGCAAGGGCCATGAAGCCACGCAGGAGATCCAGGGCCGCAAGCGGCCGTTCTCGGACCGCGAACATGTGCGCCTGACCCTGGGCACGCGGGGGGTGTCGGCATGAACGGACACCAGATGACGAATTTGCAGCAAGCCGCCGGCTGGATGGCCGGCGCGCGTATTTCCGGCGATGCCACCCGCACGTTTTCGCGCGTGCACACCGACAGCCGTACCGTACAGCCGGGCGATCTGTTCGTGGCGCTCAAGGGCGACCGCTTCGACGCCCATGACTTCCTGGCCGATGTGGTGGCGCGCGGCGCCGCCGCCGTGCTGGTGAGCCGCGACATCGACCTCGACGTGCCGGCGCTGATCGTGCCGGACACGCGCATCGGCCTGGGCGAACTCGGTGCCGGCTGGCGCGGCCAGTTCACGCCGCCGACGGTGGCCGTCACCGGCAGCAACGGCAAGACCACGGTCAAGGAAATGATCGCGGCGATCTTTGCCGCGGCCGTGGGCGAGGACGACCGGCTGGCCACGGGCGGCAACCTGAACAACGATATCGGCCTGCCGCTGACGGTGCTGCGCCTGCGCGCGCACCACAAGCTGGCGGTGCTGGAACTGGGCATGAACCATCCGGGCGAGACGGTCTACCTGGCCGCCATCGCCCAGCCGACCGTGGCCGTGATCACCAACGCGCAGCGCGAGCACCAGGAATTCATGGTCAGCGTGGAAGCGGTGGCCCACGAGCACGCCAGCGCCATCGCCGCGCTGCCGGCCGATGGCGTGGCGGTGTTTCCGGTGGATGCCGAAAGCGGCGGCGCGCATGCCGCGATCTGGCGCCAGGCGGCGGGCGCCCGCCGCGTGCTGGCGTTCGGCACCGACGCTTCGGCCGATGTGCGCGCGACCGTGAAGCTGGACGACGGCGCGCAGGTGCTGCACGTGACGGCGCCAAACCAGAGCTTCGATCTGCGGCTGCAGCTGCTGGGCGCGCATAACGTGCGCAACGCGCTGGCCGCCACGGCATGCGCGCTGGCGGCCGGGGTGGCGGTGGATGCGATCCAGCGCGGCATCGCGGGCTTCTCGGCCGTAAAGGGCCGCCTGCAGGTCAAGCACACGCCGGCCGGCACGGTGGTCATCGACGATACCTACAACGCGAATCCCGATTCCGTGCGCGCCGCCATCGACGTGCTGGCCGGGTTTGCCGCCCCGCGCGTGCTGGTGCTGGGCGACATGGGCGAAGTCGGCGACCAGGGCCCGGCGTTCCATGCCGAGATTGGCGCCTACGCACGGGACCGCGGCATCGAGACGCTGTGGGCGCTGGGCGATCTGGCCACGCATGCCGTGCAGGCATACGGCCCGGGCGCGCGCCATTTTGCCCATGCGGAAGCCCTGGCGCAGGCGCTGAAGGAAGACAAGGAGGGCGTGGTGGCTGGTGCAGCCGCCGTGCTCGTGAAGGGATCGCGCTTCATGCGCATGGAACGGATGGTCGATGCGCTGGTCGCATCCCCTTCCGCTCACTAAGAAAGACGAACGATGTTATTGGCACTGGCCCAGTGGCTGCAAAACGATTACAGCTTCCTGCGGGTCGTTAACTACCTGACCTTCCGCGCGGTGATGGCCAACCTCACCGCGCTGGTGATCGGCCTCGGTTTCGGGCCGTGGGTCATCCGTCGCCTGACCGAACTGAAGATCGGCCAGGCCGTGCGTACCATCGGCCCGCAGACGCACCTGGTCAAGTCCGGCACGCCCACCATGGGCGGCGTGCTGGTGCTGATCTCGATCTGCGTGTCGACGCTGCTCTGGTGCGACTGGGGCAACCGCTTCATCTGGGTGGTGCTGCTGGTGACGCTGGGCTACGGCGCCGTGGGCTGGGTCGACGACTACCGCAAGGTGGTGTATCGCGACCCGCGCGGCATGTCGAGCCGCGAGAAGTTCTTCTGGCAGACGCTGATTGGCCTGGTGGCTGCCGTGTACCTGGCGTTCTCGGTGACCGAGGCCAGCAACGTGCGGGTCTGGAGCCTGTTCCTGAGCTGGATCGAAGGCGGCATGTTCGCCGATGTGCCGTACAAGACGAACCTGATCGTCCCGTTCTTCAAGGAAATCAGCTACCCGCTAGGCGTGACCGGCTTCATCGTGCTGACGTACCTGGTGATCGTCGGCTCCAGCAACGCGGTGAACCTGACCGACGGGCTGGACGGCCTGGTGATCATGCCCGTGGTGCTGGTCGGCGGCGGCCTGGGCGTGTTCGCCTACGTGATGGGCAACGCGGTCTACAGCAAGTACCTGCTGTTCCCGCATATCCCGGGCGCCGGCGAACTGCTCATCTTCTGCTCGGCGATGGCCGGCGCGGGCCTGGCCTTCCTCTGGTTCAACGCGCACCCGGCGCGGGTGTTCATGGGCGATGTCGGCGCGCTGGCGCTGGGCGGCGCGCTGGGCACCATCGCCGTGATCGTGCGCCAGGAAATCGTGCTGTTCGTGATGGGCGGCATCTTCGTGGTGGAAACGCTGTCGGTGATGCTGCAGGTCACGTGGTTCAAGTTCACGAAGAAACGCTATGGCGAAGGCCGGCGCCTGTTCCGCATGGCGCCGCTGCACCACCACTTCGAACTGAGTGGCTGGAAGGAAACACAGGTCACCGTGCGGTTCTGGATCATCACGATGCTGCTGGTGCTGATTGGCCTGTCGACGCTGAAGCTGCGCTGAGCGTTCCCGAAAACTGAAGCTCTCTATATATAGGCAGGAAATCGAAGTGTTTGGCGTGTTGCAGAAACCTCATGTGCTGGTACTTGGCCTCGGTGAATCGGGGCTGGCCATGGCACGCTGGTGCGGCCTGAACGGCTGCCGCGTGCGCGTGGCCGACACACGCGAGGCGCCCGCCAACCTTGCCTTCCTGCAGGCCGAGCTGACCACGGCGCAGTTCGTGGGCGGCCCGTTCGCCGAAAGCCTGCTCGACGATATCGGCCTGGTGGCGATCAGCCCCGGCCTGTCGCCGCTGGAAGCCGGCACGAAGGCGCTGCTCGATGCGGCCCAGGCGCGCGGCATCCCGGTCTGGGGCGAGATCGAACTGTTCGCCCAGGCGCTGGGCTATCTGGAAGCCACGTCGGGCTACGCGCCGCGCGTGCTGGCCATCACCGGCACCAACGGCAAGACCACCACCACGGCGCTGACCGGCCGGCTGATCGAGCGCGCGGGCAAGACCGTGGGCGTGGCCGGCAATATCAGCCCGTCGGCGCTGGACAAGCTGTCGGCCTGCATCGCCAGCGCCACGCTGCCCGATGTCTGGGTGCTGGAGCTGTCGAGCTTCCAGCTGGAATACACGTTCTCGCTGGCGCCCCACGCCGCGACGGTGCTCAACGTCACGCAGGATCACCTGGACTGGCACGGCAGCATGCAAGCCTATGCCGCCGCCAAGGCCCGCATCTTCGGCCCGGATGGCAAAGGCTGCGTACAGGTGCTGAACCGCCAGGACAAGCTGACGCTGGACATGGCCCGTCCGGGCGCGACGCCGGTCACCTTCGGCACCGACCTGCCCGAGACCGCCGGCAGCTACGGCGTACTGCGCGACGGCGGCATGCCGTGGCTGATCGTGGCCGAGCCCGATACGGAAGCCGAACCGGAGCAGAAGCCGCGCCGCCGCAGGAGGGACGAGGCGGTCACGGAAGCCGTGCCGGTGCGCCACAAGCGCCTGATGCCGGCCGATGCGCTGCATATCCGTGGCCTGCACAACGCCACCAACGCCATGGCGGCGCTGGCGCTGTGCCGGGCGATCGACCTGCCGCTGAACGCGCTGCTGCATGGCCTGCGCGAGTATCGCGGCGAGCCGCACCGCGTGGAGTGGGTGGCGACCATCGATGAGGTCGAGTACTTCGACGACAGCAAGGGCACCAATGTGGGGGCCACCGTGGCCGCGCTGAACGGGCTGGACAAGCGCGTGGTGCTGATCGCCGGCGGCGAAGGCAAGGGCCAGGACTTTTCTCCGCTGGCCGCGCCGGTGACGCAATATGCACGCGCCGTGGTGCTGATCGGCAAGGACGCCGGCGCCATCCGCGAGGCACTGGCCGCCACGGGCACGCAGATCATTGACGCCGCCACGCTGGAAAAAGCGGTCGAGAAATCGGCGGGCCTGGCCGAAGCGGGCGATGTCGTATTGCTGTCGCCGGCCTGTGCCAGCCTCGACATGTTCCGCAATTACGTGCATCGCGCGCAGGTGTTTCGCGGCGCGGTGGAAGAACTGGCCCTGTCCCGGGGGATCATGCCATGAGCGACTCGCAGGTCAAGCGCAGCGGATTCATCGGCGCCACCATCGGCAACGCCTGGGGTGGCCTGCGCGACGCGGTGTCGGGCGTCAAGCCAACCCGTTCGCGGATGATGGAGTACGACCAGCCCCTGCTGTGGGTGGCCATCGTGCTGCTGACGTTCGGCCTGGTGATGGTCTATTCGGCATCGATCGCGCTGCCCGACTCGCCGCGCTACGCCAACTACCGCGAGGCGCACTTTTTGGTGCGCCATGCGTTCGCGCTGTTCATCGGCCTGTCGGTGGGCCTGGCGGCGTTCCAGGTGCCGGTCAAGGTGTGGGACAAGTACGCGCCCAAGCTGTTCATCATCGCGCTGGTGCTGCTGGTGCTGGTGCTGGTGCCGTTCGTGGGCAAGGGCGTGAATGGCGCGCGGCGCTGGATTCCGCTGGGCGTGATGAACTTCCAGCCGTCGGAACTGATGAAGCTGGCCGTGGTGCTGTACGCGGCCAACTACACGGTGCGCAAGCAGGAATGGATGCAGACCGTCAGCAAGGGTTTCCTGCCGATGGGCGTGGCGGTGGTGGTGGTGGGCATGCTGCTGCTGCTGGAACCCGACATGGGCGCGTTCCTGGTGATCGCGGCCGTGGCCATGGGCATCCTGTTCCTGGGCGGCATCAACGGCAAGCTGTTCGCGGGCCTGGTGGGCGTTGCCGTGGGCGCGTTCGCGCTGCTGATCACGGCATCGCCCTGGCGCCGCGAGCGGATCTTTGCGTACCTGAACCCGTGGGAAGAGAGCAACGCGCTGGGCAAGGCGTATCAGCTGACGCACTCGCTGATCGCCTTCGGCCGTGGCGAATGGACGGGCGTGGGCCTGGGCGGCAGCATCGAGAAGCTGCACTACCTGCCCGAGGCGCATACCGACTTCATCCTGGCGGTGATCGGCGAGGAATTCGGCTTTATCGGCGTGCTGGTGATGATCGTGCTGTTCTACTGGCTGGTGCGCCGCTGCTTCAACATCGGCCGCACCGCGCTGCAGCTCGACCGCACGTTTGCCGGGCTGGTGGCCAAGGGCATCGGCGTGTGGGTCGGCTGGCAGACCTTCATCAACATGGGCGTGAACCTGGGCCTGCTGCCCACCAAGGGACTGACGCTGCCGCTGGTGAGCTACGGCGGCTCGGGCATCCTGATGAACTGCGTGGCGCTGGCGATCGTCCTGCGGATCGACTACGAAAATCGAGTGTTGATGCGCGGAGGGAAGGTATGACCGACCGCACCCTTCTCGTCATGGCTGGCGGCACCGGGGGACACGTGTTCCCGGGGCTGGCGGTCGCGCGCGCGCTGCGCGACGAGGGCTGGCGCGTGGTCTGGCTGGGTAATCGCTCGGGCATGGAAGCCACGCTGGTGCCGAAGCATGACATCCCGATGGAGTACATCCAGTTCGGTGGCCTCCGCGGCAAGGGCCTGGTGACCAAGCTGCTGCTGCCGCTGAACCTGCTGCGCGCGTTCTGGCAAAGCATCGGCGCGCTGCGCAGGGTGAAGCCCGACGTGGTGCTGGGCATGGGCGGCTACATTACGTTCCCGGCCGGGATGATGGCGTCGCTGCTGGGCCGGCCGCTGGTGCTGCATGAGCAGAATTCCATCGCCGGGCTGGCCAACAAGGTGCTGGCCAAGGTGGCCGACCGCGTGCTGTGCGCGTTCCCGGACGCGCTGCCGGACAGCGAATGGACCGGCAACCCGGTCCGCGCCGAACTGGCGGAGATCCCGGAGCCGGCGTCTCGCTACGACCATCGCACCGGACCGCTGCGCATCCTGGTGGTGGGCGGCAGCCTCGGCGCGGCGGCACTGAACGACGTGGTGCCGAAGGCGCTGGCCTTGCTGCCCGAGGCCACCCGGCCGACGGTGAAGCATCAGGCCGGCGCGAAACAGATCGACAAGCTGCGCGCCAACTACGTGGCGGCGGGCGTGGCCGGCGAGACCGTGCCATTTATCGACGACATGGCGGCGGCCTACGCCGACGCCGACCTGGTCATCTGCCGCGCTGGCGCGATGACGGTCTCGGAAGTGGCGGCCGCCGGGGTGGCCGCGCTGTTCGTGCCGTTCCCGCACGCGGTGGACGACCACCAGACCACCAACGCCAGCTTCCTGTCGAAGCAGGGTGCGGCGTTGCTGGTGCAACAGAACGCATTGACCGCGGAGGGCCTGGCGCAAACGATCGCCGGCCTGGACCGCGGCCAGTTGAAGGACATGGCGCGCGCGGCGCGCAGCCTGGCCAAACCTGAGGCAACCCGGCGCGTGGCCGAGATCTGCCGGCAGGTGGCGGGCGAAAAATGAAACGGAAGCAATGAAGCATATCGTCAAGAACATCCACTTCGTAGGCATTGGCGGGGCCGGCATGAGCGGCATCGCCGAGGTCCTGCTGAACCTGGGCTACAAGGTCTCGGGCTCCGACATGGGCAGCAACGCTGCCACGCGGCGCCTGGCCTCGCTCGGCGCCCGCGTGTGCCACGGCCATGATGCGGCCAATGTGGAAGGCGCCAACGCCGTGGTCGTGTCGACCGCGGTGACCCACGACAACCCGGAAGTGCTGGCCGCACGCGCCAAGCGCATTCCGGTGGTGCCGCGCGCCGTGATGCTGGCCGAACTGATGCGCCTGAAGCAGGGCGTGGCCATCGCCGGCACGCACGGCAAGACCACGACCACCAGCCTGGTGGCGTCGGTGCTGGCCGAGGGCGGGCTCGACCCGACCTTCGTGATCGGCGGCCGGCTGAATTCGGCCGGCGCCAACGCGCGCCTGGGCACGGGCGACTTCATCGTGGCCGAGGCCGACGAGTCCGATGCGTCGTTCCTGAACCTGTTCCCGGTGATGGAAGTCATCACCAATATCGACGCCGACCACATGGACACGTACGGGCATGACTTTGCCCGTCTAAAGCAGGCGTTCGTGGAATTTACCCAGCGCCTGCCGTTCTACGGCATTGCCGTGCTGTGCGTGGATGACCCGAACGTGCGCGAGATCATGCCGTTCGTGTCCAAGCCCGTGGTGCGCTACGGCTTTGCCGAGGATGCCCAGATCCGCGCGATCAACGCCCGCGCGGTGGATGGCCAGATGCATTTCACGGTGCTGCGCCAGCTCAACGGCCACGCCGAACCGCCGCTGGACGTGGTGCTGAACCTGCCGGGCCTGCACAACGTGCAGAACGCCCTGGCCGCCATCGCCATCGCCACCGAACTGGAGGTGCCCGACGCCGCCATCGTCAAGGCGCTGCGCGAATTCCACGGCGTGGGCCGCCGCTTCCAGCGCTACGGCGAGGTGGCGACGCCCGATGGCGCCGGCACGTTCACGCTGGTGGATGACTACGGCCATCACCCGGTGGAAATGGCCGCCACGCTGGCCGCCGCGCGCGGTGCATTCCCGGACCGCCGGCTGGTGCTGGCCTTCCAGCCGCACCGGTTCACGCGGACGCGCGACTGCTTCGAGGATTTCGTGAAGGTGCTGGGCACCGTCGACGCGCTGCTGCTGGCCGAGGTGTATGCGGCCGGCGAGGCGCCCATCGTGGCCGCCGACGGCCGCGCGCTGACCCGCGCGCTGCGGGTGGCCAACAAGGTAGAACCCGTTTTTGTGGAACAGATCGAAGACATGCCCCAATCGATCATGGATGCCGTGCGACCTGGCGATGTGGTCGTGACCATGGGTGCCGGCACGATCGGTGCGGTGCCGGGACAACTGGTGTCGCACCAGGCGGGAGGTCAGCAATGAGCTTCGTGGCGCATCCCAATATCGATCCGAAATCGCTGGGCAAGGTTGGCGTGCTGCTGGGCGGGCGCTCGGCCGAGCGCGAAATCTCGCTGATGTCCGGCAACGGCGTGCTGGCGGCACTGCAGTCGCGCGGCGTGGACGCCCACGCGTTCGACCCGGCGCTGCAGTCCGTGGCCGAACTGGCCGCGGCGAAGTTCGACCGCGTCTTCATCGCGCTGCATGGCCGTTACGGCGAGGACGGCACGATGCAGGGCCTGCTGGAACAGCTGGGCGTGCCCTATACGGGCAGCGGCGTGCTGGCGTCGGCGCTGGCCATGGACAAGCAGGCCACCAAGCGCCTGTGGATGACGCACGGCCTGGCCACGCCGCGCTTTGCGATGCTGTACGCCGATACCGATTTCGACGCCGTGGTGCGGGATCTGGGCCTGCCGCTGATCGTCAAGCCGGCCCGCGAGGGGTCGTCGATCGGTCTGACCAAGGTCACCGACGCCGGTCAGATGCGCGAGGCGTTCGAGAAGGCGGCGGGGCTCGATGCCGACGTCATCGCCGAGACGTTCATCGATGGCGACGAGCTGACCTGCCCGGTGGTGGGCGAGGGCGCAACGGCCGAAGCACTGCCCGTTATCAAGATTGTCGCGCCCGAGTCCAACTACGACTATCAAAATAAGTACTTTACTGACGTTACCCAATACCTGTGCCCGTCAACTTTGCCCGAGGCACTGGAGAACGAAGTGCGGGCGCTGGCCGTCGAAGCGTTTCGCGTGCTGGGTTGCCGTGGCTGGGCCCGTGCGGACGTCATGCTGACCCGCGACGGCCGCCCGCATCTGCTCGAAATGAATACGTCGCCCGGCATGACCGGCCATTCGCTCGTGCCGATGGCGGCGCGCGCGGCGGGCATCAGCTACGAGGATTTCGTGATGCAGGTGCTGGCCGCCGCGACGCTCGACCTGCATCCGAACGAGCACTGGAAACCCGAATAACCGCATCACCAACGGCTGACCGCCCCACCAAACGACCATGTGGCACAACGCGCGCCTGCTCAACCTGATCGCCTCAGCGCTCTATGCGCTGGTGGCGCTCATGGCGCTTGGCGCCGGCCTGTTGTGGCTGGCGCAGCGGCCCGTGTTCGCCATTACCCACGTGGAACTGACGTCGCTGGACGGCAGCCAGCTGCGCCACGTGAACGCGCCGAGCGTGCGGGCCAACGCGCTGAACAAGCTGTCGGGCAATTTCTTCACGCTCGACCTGAACGCGGCGCGCCAGGCGTTCGAGTCGGTGCCCTGGGTGCGCCATGCCAGCGTGCGGCGCGAATGGCCGAACGGCCTGGCGGTACAGGTGGAAGAGCACGAGGCGCTGGGCACGTGGGGCGGGTCGGACAGCGGCCGGCTGATCAATACCTACGGCGAGGTATTCGTGGCCAACACGGCCGAAGCCGAGGAAGACGCCCAGTTGCTGGCGCTGGACGGCCCGCCGGACAGCGAGGAAGACGTGGTCGAGAAGCTGGAGACCATGCGCGAGTGGTTCAAGCCGATCAAGGCCGAACCGCTGGCCGTGGCCCTTTCCGGCCGCTATGCCTGGCGGGCGAAGCTGTCCAACGGCACGGTGATCGAGTTCGGGCGCGAGCAGAACGACGAGGATCGCGCCGCCATGGAGGCGCGGGTCAAGCGTTTCGTGGCGTCGTGGCCGCAGTTGACCCAGCAGTGGGGCAAGCAGATCGAGTACGCCGACCTGCGGTATCCCAACGGTTTTGCCATCCGCACGGCCAGCGTGCGCTTCCTGACCGAAGCCCAGGCGCAGGCGGCGGCCAAGGCAGCGGCCAAGGCGGCAGCGGGTGCGGCAGGTTCCCAGGCGGCTTCGGCCGGCAACACCAACAACAATCCGACGCGACTCAAGAGTAAGAACGCGGAGAAAACTCGATGAGCAAGGAATACAAGGACCTTCTGGTCGGTCTCGACATCGGCACCTCGAAGGTGGCGGCCGTGGTGGCGGAACTGCGCCCCGACGGCAGCTATGAGGTCATCGGGATGGGCCAGTCAGAGTCCAAGGGTTTGAAGAAGGGGGTCGTGGTCAACATCGAGGCCACCGTGCAGTCGATCCAGCGGGCGCTGGAAGAGGCCGAACTGATGGCCGATTGCAAGATTGCCGAGGTGTTCACGGGCATTGCCGGCAGCCATATCCGCAGCTTCAACTCCAGCGGCATGGTGGCGATCAAGGACAAGGAGGTCACGCAGACGGACGTGGCCCGCGTGATCGAGACCGCCAAGGCGGTGAACATCCCGACCGACCAGCAGATCCTGCACATCCTGACGCAGGAATTCATCATCGACGGCCAGGAAGACGTGCGCGAGCCCATCGGCATGAGCGGCATCCGCCTGGAAGTGAAGGTGCATATCGTCACCGGCGCGGTCAGCGCGGCGCAGAACATCGTCAAGTGCGTGCGCCGTTGCGGCCTGGAAGTGCATGACCTGATCCTGCAGCCGCTGGCGTCGAGCCTGGCGGTGCTGACCGAGGACGAGAAGGAACTGGGCGTGGTGCTGGTCGACATCGGCGGCGGCACCACCGACATCGCCATCTTCAGCGAGGGCGCGATCCGCCATACGGCCGTGATCCCCATCGCCGGCGACCAGATCACCAACGACATCGCGATGGCGCTGCGCACGCCGACGCCCGATGCCGAGGACATCAAGATGCAGTACGGCATTGCCAAGCAGGCGATCGCCGACCCGGAAGACATGATCGAGGTCCCCGGCGTGGGCGACCGCGGCACGCGCACGCTGAGCCGCCAGGCGCTGGCCGCCGTGATCGAGCCGCGTATCGAGGAGCTGTATTCGCTGGTGCACCAGGTGGTGCGCGAGTCGGGCTACGAGGAACTGCTGTCGTCGGGCGTGGTGATTACCGGCGGTACGGCGATGATGCCGGGCATGGTCGAGCTAGGCGAGGACATTTTCCTGAAGCCGGTGCGCGTGGGCGTGCCCGAGTACCGCGGCAATCTGCACGAAGTCGTGAAGAGTCCGCGCTATTCGACCGTTATGGGGCTGCTGCAGGAAGGCTGCGTGCAGCGCATGCGCGGGCGCAAGGTGGCCGTGCAGAGCGGCCAGGTGAAGCAGGTGTGGACGCGCATGAAGGAATGGTTTGTCGGCAACTTCTGAGCCGCAAGCTTGTCAGGACTTTTTTAAGTGTGACGATCCTGTTGCAGTCAGCCGAACGGATCGTGGCACGTTGAGCAGGTCAAGCAGTTTTGCTGCGGTATTGGCTAGTCGTTTTTTGATGGTTTCTTGTTCAGAAACCAAGGGTTGCGGCGGGGAGGCTGCAGCGTTTGGGGACTGATTTTTCTCGGAGGCAGTGATGGACTTTGACATGATCGAAACGGAGATTCAGGACGGCACCATCATCAAGGTGGTGGGCGTGGGCGGTGCAGGCGGCAACGCCGTGCAGCACATGATCAGCCGTGGGGTGCAGGGCGTGGAATTCATCTGCATGAACACCGATGCCCAGGCGCTGAAGCGTTCGAGCGCATCGCGCGTGCTGCAGCTTGGCAATTCCGGGCTGGGTGCCGGCGCCAAGCCTGAAGTGGGCCGCAACTGCGCGGAGCAGGCGCGCGAACAGATCGCCGATTCGCTGCGCGGCGCCCACATGGTCTTCATCACTGCCGGCATGGGCGGCGGTACCGGTACCGGTGCTGCGCCGATCGTGGCGCAGGTGGCCAAGGAAATGGGCATCCTGACCGTGGGCGTGGTGAGCAAGCCGTTCGACTTCGAAGGCGCGCGCCGCGCCAAGGTGGCCGAACATGGCTCGGGCGAGCTGGAATCGTCGGTGGACTCGCTGATCGTTGTGCTCAACGAGAAGCTGTTCGAAGTGATGGGCGACGACGCCGAGATGGACAAGTGCTTCCAGTGCGCCGATGACGTGCTGCACAACGCCGTGGCCGGCATCGCCGAGATCATCAATGTCGATGGTCTGGTGAACGTCGACTTCGAAGACGTGAAGACGGTGATGGGCGAGCAGGGCAAGGCCATGATGGGCACGGCAACCGTGTCGGGCGTGGATCGCGCCCGCCTGGCGGCCGAGCAGGCCGTGGCCAGCCCGCTGCTGGAAGGCGTGGACCTGTCCGGCGCGCGTGGCGTGCTGGTCAACATCACGGCCAGCCGTTCGCTGAAGCTGTCGGAAACCAAGGAAGTCATGAACACGATCCGCAGCTATGCCGCGGAAGACGCGACCGTGATCTTCGGTACGGTGTACGACGACTCGATGGGGGACGCCCTGCGCGTGACCGTGGTGGCCACGGGCCTGGGCCGTTCGGCCAAGAAGCAGCAGCCGATGACGCTGCTGAAGACCGGCACGGACAACATCCCGGTGCAGATGATGGCAGGACTGACGGCCGCGCCGGCCCATGCATCGCCGGACTACAGCAACCTGGATACCCCGGCGGTGTGGCGCAGCTCGCGTGAGTCGGCATCGGCTCACGTGGCGGCGTTGCAAGAAAAGGGTGTGGATACGTACGACATCCCGGCCTTCCTGCGCAAGCAGGCGGACTAAGTTGGGAACCGGCAGGGCAGCGGCATCCGCCGCGCGCCTGGCAGGCTGTCAGCGGTCCGTCACGCATCGCCTGGGCGCTCCCTATCCGCCCGGCGTTTGCCTGGACTGACGTCACCCGTCAGTGCGTGCGGCTGCGCCGCGCCACGCCACATGTTGTCCGTCGCATCCCGTTGCCGGGCAGGCAGGCCATCGGCCGCCTCCCCGGACTGGTTTCCCGCCCCCGGCGGCGGGATGTCTCCGTCCGCGCGGCGCGCTGACCTAACGCGCCGCGCGGCGTTTCGAATCCCAAGGTAATTCCTGCTGCACCCGCATGCCGCGCCGCTTGGTGGCGACGGCATCCGCCCCTATGATGCAGGCAGGTTTTTCCGATACACGCCAGACCCCACGCTGGAGGATTGTCCAAAATGATCGCCGTTGGCCAGCGCGTCCCCGACGCCACGTTGTACGAGTTCTTTGAAACCGAGACCGGCGGCTGCGCGCTGGGCCCCAATGCCTTTCCGGTGGCCGAACTGGTCAAGGGCAAGAAGATCGTGGTGTTCGGCCTGCCCGGCGCATTCACGCCCACCTGCTCGGCCAAACATGTGCCGGGCTTCGTCAAGCTCAACGACCAGCTGCGCGCGGCTGGCGTGGACGAGGTCTGGTGCCATGCGGTCAACGACGCCTTCGTGATGGGCGCCTGGGGCCGCGAGCAGAAGACCGATGGAAAGGTCCGCATGATGGCCGACGGTGCCGCACAGTGGGCAAAGGCGCTCGGCCTGGACCAGGACCTGAGCCAGCGCGGCCTGGGCGTGCGCGCCAAGCGTTATGCCATGGTCATCGACGATGGCGTGGTGACGCACCTGGCCGTGGAAGAACCGGGCGAATTCAAGGTCAGCAGCGCCGAAGCGGTTCTGGAAGCGTTGCGCGCCTGACACGAAGCGTGTCAGTAAAGGTGATGTATTGGGCGCTTCATTAACATTGCATAACACCCGGACACAAAGTGGTGCAGCGCAATACATCCAGTAATGGTAGTATCGCGTTATTGGAAATCACGCCCAATAGCTTTTAATAATAGTTGAGGCCGTCATGCTCAAACAGCGCACTATCAAATCCGTGGTGAAGACGGTCGGCATCGGTTTGCACTCGGGTCGCAAGGTGACGCTGTCGCTGAGGCCGGCCCCCGCCGATACCGGCATCGTCTTCACGCGCGTCGATCTGCCCGAAGCGGTGGAAATTCCGGTGGCCGCCAGCGCCATCGGCGACACCCGTCTGGCGTCGGTCCTGCAGAAGGACGGCGCCCGCGTTTCGACGGTCGAGCACCTGATGTCGGCCTGCGCCGGCCTGGGCATCGACAACCTCTACGTCGACGTCGACGCCGAGGAAATCCCGATCATGGACGGCAGCGCGGCTTCGTTCGTATTCCTGCTGCAGTCCGCGGGCATCGAGGAGCAGCCGGCCGCCAAGCGTTTCATCCGCGTCAAGAAGGCGGTGGAAGTGCGCGAGGGCGACAAGCTGGCCCGCCTGGAGCCGTTCTTCGGTTTCAAGCTCGCGTTCACGATCGACTTCCGCCATCCGGCGGTCGACAAGACCGGCCAGACTTTCTCGATCGACTTTGCCGATACGAGCTATGTCCGCGAAATCGCCCGTGCCCGCACGTTCGGCTTTGCCCACGAGGTGGAAGCGTTGCGCGAGATGGGCCTGGCCCGTGGCGGCAGCCTGGACAACGCCATCGTGCTCGACGAGCACCGCATGCTGAACAACGAGGAACTGCGCTACGGCGACGAGTTCGTGCGTCACAAGATCCTCGATGCCATTGGCGATCTGTACGTGGTGGGCCATCCGCTGATTGGCTCGTACGTTGCCCACAAGTCGGGCCACGGTCTGAACAACCAGCTGCTGCGCGCACTGCTGGCCGACCAGGAAGCCTACGAGATCGTGACCTTCGACAAGGTCGAGGAAGCACCCACGGCTTTCCTGCCGCAGGCGCAACCGGCGTTTGCCTGATCGACCATAGCGGTTCCGCCAGATTGAAAAACCCCCGTTCGTGAGAGCGGGGGTTTTTTGTTGGGATCGCCGATCAGGCCGGCATGGGTTTCGCAGGCTTGGGGCCTGCAAGGGCCAGCACGATACCCAGGGCGACACCAAGCAATGCCGCAAACAGGATCTGGAAATCGGGGGGCAGCAGGAAGGTCAGTCCATGGGCGGGAATCCAGAAGAACGGAATGGTCTTCTTGAACACGAAGCCCCACTGCGTCTGCCAGTCGAGCGCCTTCAGGTGTTCCGCGACGGCAATCGGCCGGTATAGCGACCGCAACGAGCCGTGATGGCGGACGATATGCATGTCCGTGACCTTGTGGGCGGTCATCATGACCGGCGAGAAGGTCAGGTTCAGCAAGGTGCTGATAATCAGGGCGCCCACCAGTTTGAGCATCGTGAAACCGCCCGCCATGGCCGCGACGATGCCGTCGATGCCCAGGTATTCCGCAAAATAGGGCGAGCCGACGGCAAAGACCTTGAACGCCATGCTGATGAACAGGCCGAGAATGCCCCAGACGATCATTCTCGGCAGGATGCCGAACCCCTTCCTGAAATAATGCCCGGTGCGTATGCGCTGCCCGATGACCTCGCCCAACGTCGCCAGCACGCCAAACTTGATAAACGCCATGACCATGCCGTGCTGCCCGTTGAAGCTCTTGTAGGCATCGAGCCATGCCGGGAACACCGCGAACGGCAGAAGTATCAGGCAGAGCAGCGCGACCAGCGCCAGATCCTGTGTTTTCATGGGATAACCTCGAATCCAGCCTGAATGGGGCCTACTTCAGGTATCGCTCGGTCAGCGCGCACCAGTATGCGGCGGCAGGCACCAGGCATTTGTCGTTGAAGTCATAACCGGGGTTATGCACCATGCAATAGCCCGGCTCGTCGCCCCCGCCGATCAGCATGTAGCTGCCATTTGGATTGGCTTCGAGCATGAACGCAAAATCCTCGCTGCCGGGTAGCTGAGGCGCGTCGGTATGGACCTTGTTCCTGCCAAACACGTCCTCCGCGACCTCGGCGGCGAACTCGGTGGCCTGGTCGTCATTGACCAGCACCGGGCTGCCGTTCACGTGAAAGACTTCTGCAGTCGCGCCAAAACTCTGCGCCTGCAGCTGGGCGACTTCGCCGATCCGTTTGAGCAGCAGGGTGCGGATGGACGGATTCAACGACCGGACGCTCAGTTTCATGAGGGCCTTGGCGTTGATGATGTTTGGCGCTTCTCCGGACTGGATGCTGCCGATGGTGATAACCGCCGCCTCGAACGGCGACACATTACGCGAGACAATGGTTTGCAGCGCGGTGCCGATATGGCAGGCAACCAGCGTGGCATCGACCGTTTTCTCCGGAATCGCACCATGCCCGCCGACCCCGGTAATCTCGATATGCAAGGTGTCGGACGATGCCATGAATGCGCCCTTCCTGAAATAGAATTCGCATTCCTTGAATCCCGGCATGTTGTGCATGGCGAAAATCGCATCGCAGGGAAATTGCTCGAACAATCCGTCATGCACCATGACTTTGCCGCCGTAAAGCAATTCCTCGGCCGGCTGGAAAATCAGATGCAGCGTGCCGTCGAAATTCCGGGTCTTTGCCAGATATTCCGCCGCACATAACAGAATCGCGGTATGTCCGTCGTGGCCGCAGCCGTGGAATTTGCCGGGAACGGTGCTGCTCCATTCCTTTTGGCTGTTTTCGGCCATCGGCAAGGCGTCCATATCGGCGCGGATGCCCAGGCGCCTGCTGCCATTGCCCACCTTCAGCGTGCCGACCACGCCGGTCCGGGCCAAGCCGCGATGGACCTCGTAGCCCCAGCCTTTTAGCATTTCTGCTACAAGATCGCTGGTCCGGGTTTCCTCGAATCCGATTTCCGGGTGTTGGTGGATCTGACGCCGAATTCGGATAAATCTGTCTTCGCTTTCGGAAATGGCTTTCAGAATGCGCTGGTACATGATGTTTCTCCTTTGGACAATGCAAAGGGTCGTGATGTACGCCCGAGCCCATTCTATGAGCCGGAAAGCTTGATCAAATTGCCCGGCGTCATGGTTTTGACGACAGCGGGCCCGATGCGCGGTTCGCGCACCGGTACATCAAAATCGCGGGGAAATATCAGGATTTGCGATGACCGTCGCATCTGCCCGATTGGCGCAATGATGCGGGATTATCGTGATGGGCTCGACTGAAGCGTTTTGGGGCTTTCGGTCTTCAGCGGTGACGCGCCAGCAATGCCTGCACGGCGTCCTTCAGCGGCGAATCCTCCAGGGTGCGCGCCAGTGCGTCCATGCTCTGCATGCCGGCTTGCGACAGATTCTGCGTGCGCGGCTTGCGCTCGACGGGCTCGGTGTCCCAGTCGCCGCGTCCCACCTCGGGTTGTACCCGTACCCGGATTGCAGTAACCTGCGAGCCTCGTTGTTGCAACCGGGAAAGCAATGTGGGCACCACTTGCCTGACCCGTGCGGCGGCCGCGCCATGGGCGGCCAGCAACAGCAGCGTCTGCTCCGCCTGCGGGCCCCGGTTGTCGGTCTTGATGCCGCCCACCGCAATGCCGCTGCGCAGGGCCGGTGGCAGCAACGCAAAGACTTCCGCTTCCAGTGACGCCAGTTGCCGCGCGGTCTGCATCAGCGCGGAAACCGGGCCGGACTTGGCCAGCCAATCATTGAGAGGCTTGGCGTTCGGGGTCTGGTGAGCGTGGTGGGTGAACAAGCGCATGCAAGCATTCTAGCGCGCAATCCTTGCCCGTCCGAGAGCCGGGATGCGATGCCTGCCAGCGCGCCGGTGCCTCGATGGCGCCGTCCTTGAAATTGGGGAACGGTCATGCAGATCATCGTGCTGCATCCGCGCGAGCCGCGGGTGTTTCGCTTCCAGTTGACGCGGGCGCGCCTCGTGCTCTTCGGCCTGGCGCTGTGCGCGCTGGTGGCGGCGGCCTCGTCGGGTTTGACCTGGCTGGTTGCCCGCAATGCGTCGGCGCCGGAAATCACCCGCCAGGCGCGGGACAATGCGTACTTGCGCGAGAACCTGGCCGTGATGGCCACCCGGCTGGGCGAACTGCAGGCCCAGATGGTGCGCCTGGACGCGCTCGGCGAGCGCGTGTCCGGCCTGGCCGGCATCTCCCCCCAGGATTTCGATTTCCGCCATCGGCCGGCGCGCGGCGGCCCGGCCCACCCCGCACAGTCCAGCGACCTGACGATGCCCGAGCTGAGTGACGAACTGGCGCGGCTGGGCCGCCAGGCCGACCATCGCGTCGACTATTTCGACATGATCGAGACCGCGCTGATGGATCGCCAGTTGCGTGAGCGCCGCCAGCCCAGCGTGCTGCCGGTGGCGTCGGGCTACGATGGATCGAGCTTCGGCGCGCGCATCGATCCCTTTAGCGGCCGCCGCTCGCAGCACGATGGCGTGGATTTCGTCGCGCCCGCCGGCACGCCGGTCGTGGCCGCCGCAGGCGGGGTGGTGGTGGCCGCCGAATGGCACCACGAGTACGGCAACATGATCGATATCGACCATGGCAACGGCCTCAAGACCCGCTACGCCCACGCGTCGAAAGTGCTGGTCAAGGCCGGCGACCTGGTCCGGGCGGGCCAGCCGATCGCCTGCGTGGGCAGCACGGGCCGCTCCACAGGGGCGCACCTGCATTTCGAGGTCCATGTGAACGGCGTGCCACGCAACCCGGGCGGCTTCCTGACCGCCGCGGTGCCGGTGCCGGCGCAGTTCCCCCTGGCGGCTGCCCCTGCGCCGGCCGACCGGCGCGCCATCCGATGACGACCACCGGCCGCCATCGGGCCCGATGGCCGGAACATTGAAGCCGCCGCGTCTGTCCCAACCTGCTGCACGGGCCGCCGGTCAATGGGGCCGGGCTGTTGCACCTGTACAGAAACTGTGCTGGTGACAGGTCCGGTCAGGACATCGGCACATGATAAACTCGGCGTTTTGCGCCAATCTACCCATTCCTCGCGCGGATTTGGCGGGTCTCGTACCGGTCTGCCGCGCAGGTGAAAGCACTCGATGATCACGGGCCTTCTCAAGAAAGTCTTCGGCAGCCGCAATGAGCGGCTGATCAAACAATATCGCCGCACGGTCACGCAGATCAACGCGCTCGAGCCGAAGTTCGAGGTGCTTTCGGACGACGAACTGCGTGGCATGACCGAGACGTTCCGCCAGCGCCATGCCGGCGGCGAATCGCTCGAATCCCTGCTGCCCGAAGCCTTTGCCGTGTGCCGCGAAGCCAGCAAGCGCGTCATGAAGATGCGCCACTTCGACGTGCAGATGATTGGCGGCATGGTGCTGAACGACAACAAGATCGCCGAAATGCGAACCGGCGAAGGCAAGACGCTGACCGCCACGCTGCCCGTGTACCTGAACGCGCTGACCGGCAAGGGTGTGCACGTGGTGACGGTGAACGACTACCTGGCCCAGCGTGACGCCGAGTGGATGGGGCGCCTGTACAACTTCCTGGGGCTGTCGGTGGGTGTGAACCTGTCGCAGATGCCGCACGACCAGAAGCAGGTGGCCTACAACGCCGACATCACGTACGGCACGAACAACGAGTTCGGCTTCGACTACCTGCGCGACAACATGGTCTACGACCCGTCGCAGCGCGTGCAGCGCCCGCTGCACTATGCGATCGTCGACGAAGTGGACTCGATCCTGATCGATGAGGCGCGTACGCCGCTGATCATCTCGGGCCAGGCCGAGAACCAGACCGACCTCTACCAGCGCATGAACGGCATTCCGAAGCTGCTCGAGCGCCAGATCGGCGAGGAAAAGGCCGATGGCACGGGCGTCGAGAAGCCCGGTGACTACTACGTGGACGAGAAGGGCCACCAGGTCTACCTGACCGAGGCCGGCCACGAGAAGGCCGAGCAGATCCTGGCCGCGCAAGGGCTGATCGGCGAGGGCGAATCGCTCTACGCGCCGCAGAACATCACGCTGATGCACCACCTGTACGCCGCCCTGCGTGCGCAAAGCCTGTTCCATCGCGACCAGCACTACGTGGTGCAGAACGACGAAGTGGTGATCGTCGACGAATTCACGGGCCGGCTGATGACGGGCCGCCGCTGGTCCGACGGCCTGCACCAGGCCGTGGAAGCCAAGGAAGGCGTGACGATCCAGCAGGAAAACCAGACGCTGGCCACCATCACGTTCCAGAACTACTTCCGCATGTACGAGAAGCTGGCCGGCATGACTGGCACGGCCGATACCGAAGCGTACGAATTCCAGGAAATCTACGGCCTGGAAGTGGTTGTAATCCCGACCAACCGCCAGGCCCAGCGCAAGGACCTGCAGGACCAGATCTACAAGACGTCGAAGGAACGCTACGACGCCGTGGTGCGCGATATCCGCGACTGCTACGAGCGTGGCCAGCCGGTGCTGGTGGGCACGACGTCGATCGAGACGTCCGAGTACCTGTCGGACCTCCTGAACAAGGAAAAGCTGCCGCACCAGGTGCTGAACGCCAAGCAGCACGAGCGCGAAGCCGAGATCGTGGCGCAGGCCGGCCGGCCGAAGATGATCACGATCGCCACGAACATGGCCGGTCGCGGTACCGACATCGTGCTCGGCGGCAACGTCGAGAAGCAATCGGGCTTCATCCAGGCCGACCCGAACCTGTCGGATGCCGAGAAGGCCGCCAGGATCGCGCAACTCGAAGGGGAATGGCAGTCGCTGCACGAGCAGGTCAAGGCATCGGGCGGCCTGCATATCGTGGGCACCGAGCGTCACGAGTCGCGCCGGATCGACAACCAGCTGCGGGGCCGTGCCGGCCGCCAGGGCGACCCGGGTTCGTCGCGCTTCTACCTGTCGCTGGACGACCAGCTGCTGCGCATCTTCGCCGGCGACCGCGTGCGCGCGATCATGGAACGCCTGAAGATGCCCGAGGGCGAGCCGATCGAGGCCGGCATCGTCACGCGTTCGATCGAATCGGCACAGCGCAAGGTGGAAGGCCGCAACTTCGACATCCGCAAGCAGCTGCTGCAGTATGACGACGTGGCCAACGACCAGCGCAAGGAAATCTACAAGCTCCGTAACGACGTGCTGGAAGCCAAGGACGTCGGCGACATGGTGGCCAACCTGCGCGAAAGCGTGATCGTGGAAATGTTCCGCGACTACGTGCCGGCTGAAAGCATGGAAGAGCAGTGGGATATCGCCGGGCTGGAGCAGCGTCTGCGTGACGACTGGAGCCTGGACGTGCCGCTGGCCAAGACCATCGAGGGCGCCCAGAGCATCGAGGACGAGGAGCTGCTGAACCTGATCCTGAAGACCGCGCGCGAGACCTACGACGCCAAGGTGGAACAGGTTGGCCGCGATTCGTTCGCGGGCTTCGAGCGGTCGGTCATGCTGCAGAGCATCGACACGCACTGGCGCGAGCACCTGGCCGCGCTGGATCACCTGCGCCAGGGTATTCACCTGCGCGGCTACGCGCAGAAGGACCCGAAGCAGGAATACAAGCGCGAGTCGTTCGAACTGTTCGCCCGCCTGCTGGACGTCATCAAGAACGAAGTCACGCGCGTGGTGTTCAACGTGCAGATCCAGTCGCCGGAGCAGCTGGAGCAGGCATCCGAGGAAATCGAGGAAGGCCTGTCGCACCTGGCCAACGTGCAGTACAAGCACGACGAATTCGCCGACGGCGGCGAGCCGGTGGAAGAGGCGTCGCCGCGCAGCAGCACGGCAGCCGCCGCGATGGCCGCGATGGGCGGCGACGTGGCGCTGGCCGGCATGCCCAAGGTTGGCCGCAACGACCCCTGCCCGTGCGGATCGGGCAAGAAGTTCAAGCAGTGCCACGGCAAGCTGAGCTGAAGCCGGCCCGCCACTGCCGGTGACGCGCCCCGAGCGGCGCGTCATCGACCGAATCCCTGGACATGCCCGCTTGAGCCGACCGCTCAAGCGGGCATGTTCATCAGGTGCATCACACAATTTGCAGCAAAGGAAACGAACATGCCCGTGAACTTGCCCCTGCCGCAGGCAGACAACCTGAAATCCGTCGCTGGCGTCGAACTCGGCTGGGCCGAGGGCGGTATCCGCAAGGCCAATCGCAAGGACGTGCTGGTGGTCAAGGTGGCCGAAGGCAGCACGGTGGCGGGCGTCTTTACCCAGAACCGCTTCTGCGCCGCGCCGGTGCAGGTCTGCCGCGAGCATCTGGCAGCGGGCGCCGGCATCCGCGCGCTGGTGGTCAACACGGGCAATGCCAACGCCGGCACCGGCGAACCGGGCCTGGCCGCCGCGCGCGCCACCTGCGACGCGCTGGCCAGGCAGCTGGGCATCGCCGCCAACCAGGTGCTGCCGTTCTCGACCGGCGTGATTCTGGAGCAGCTGCCCGTGGATCGCCTGACCGCCGCACTGCCCACGGCCATCGCCAACGCGCGCGCCGACAACTGGCTGGCCGCTGCCGAATCGATCATGACCACCGACACGCAGCCCAAGGCCGCGTCGCGCACGGTGCAGATCGACGGCAAGACCGTGACCCTGTCGGGCATCAGCAAGGGTGCCGGCATGATTCGTCCCAACATGGCGACGATGCTTGGCTTTATTGCGATGGACGCCGCGGTGGCCCAGCCGGTGCTGCAGAAGCTGGTGTCGCATGCGGCCGATCACTCGTTCAACAGCATCACGATCGATGGCGATACGTCGACCAATGACTCGTTCGTGCTGATTGCCTCGGGCAAGTCGGGCGCCAGCGTGACCGCCGCCGAAGGCCCGGCGTTTGACGCGCTGCGCGACGCGGTGACGTCGCTGGCCCAGGAACTGGCCCAGATGATCGTGCGCGATGGCGAAGGCGCCACCAAGCTGATGACGATTCGCGTGGAAGGCGGCAAGGATGTGGCCGAATGCCGCCAGATCGCCTATGCCGTGGCCCATTCGCCGCTGGTCAAGACCGCTTTCTATGCGTCGGACCCCAATCTGGGCCGTATCCTGGCCGCCGTCGGCTATGCCGGCGTGAACGATCTCGATGTGAACCGCGTCAACCTGTGGCTCGACGACGTCTGGGTGGCACGCGATGGCGGCCGCAACCCCGACTATCGCGAGGAAGACGGCCAGCGCGTGATGAAGCAGGCCGAGATCACGGTGCGTATCGCGCTGGGCCGTGGCAATGCCGACGCCACGGTGTGGACGTGCGACCTGTCGCACGACTACGTGTCGATCAACGCCGATTACCGTTCGTAAGTCGTAGAACCTTCAAATTCTCGACTTTCGCCCGTCGCCTTTCGTATTCCGTCATTCGTCTGAGAAGAAGCGCCCCATGTCCGACCTTGCTGCCCGCCTCGACAACTTCCTCGCCCGCCTTGAACAATGGCTGCCGCCCGAACTGACCGAGGCGGACTGGAAGGAGGCGGTGGCATTCCGCTGGCGCAAGCGGCAGAGCCTGTTCGGCAACATCGGCTATCTGCAGGCTATCCGCCAGCTGCCGCCGATCCACCTGAACGACCTGAAGAACATCGATCGCCAGAAGGACGCGATCGTGGCCAACTCGCGCCAGTTCGTGAAGGGACTGCCGGCCAACAACGTGCTGCTGACCGGCGCGCGCGGCACAGGCAAGTCGTCGCTGATCAAGGCCATCCTGAACGAATTCGTGAAGGATGGGCTGCGGCTGGTGGAAGTAGACAAGGACGACCTGGGCGACCTGGGCGACATCGTCGAAAGGCTGGCTTCGCGGCCGGAACGCTTCGTGATTTTCTGCGACGACCTGTCGTTCGAAGACGGCGAGTCGGGCTACAAGTCGCTGAAGTCGGCGCTCGACGGTTCGGTGGCCGCGCAGTCGGACAATGTGCTGATCTATGCCACGTCGAACCGCCGCCATCTGCTGCCCGAGTACATGAAGGACAACGAGACGTACCAGCACACGTCCGATGGCGAGATCCATCCGGGCGAGGTGGTGGAAGAGAAGATCTCGCTGTCCGAGCGTTTCGGCCTGTGGCTGTCGTTCTACCCGCCGAAGCAGGACGAGTACCTGGCGATTGTCGGGCACTGGCTGTCGCACTTCGGCTGCACGCCGGCCGATATCGAGGCGGCGCGCGGCGACGCGCTGATCTGGGCACTGGAGCGCGGCTCGCGTTCGGGCCGGGTGGCCTGGCAATTTGCGCGCGACTGGGGCGGCAAGCATGGCCAGCCGTTCGTGGCGGACAAGGAATAACCGGGCATGACGGCGCAGGTGGAAACCGTGACGACGGCCGACGGCCAGACGCGCAAGGTCACGGAGGTGGCCGTGGGCGTGATGATCCAGCCCGATGGCCGCTTCCTGCTGGCACAGCGCCCGGCGGGCAAGCCGTACGAGGGCTACTGGGAATTTCCGGGCGGCAAGCTGGAACCGGGCGAAACGGTGGAAGACGCGCTGGCGCGCGAACTGCACGAGGAACTGGGGCTCGACATCCTGCGCAGCGAACGCTGGCACACGCTCGAACATGATTACCCGCACGCCTATGTGCGGCTGTATTTCTGCAAGATCACCGACTGGCGCGGCGAGCCGGTTGGCAGGGAGGGCCAGGCTTTTTCCTGGCAGGCGGTACCCGTGGACGTGGGGCCGCTGCTACCGGCGACCATCCCGGTCGTCGAATGGCTGGCGGAGGAATCCCGCACCAGCTGAACGCAGGCAAGGCATGCCCGGCTACAAGCCGGGCATTTCCGTTGGCGACGGCGAGAGAGTGCGGAAGCGCGCTATCTGCGATCCCCTCTGCCGCCATGCAGGCGAGGGGAGCCAGCCCTGCGACGCGTCGTCAGTCTTCCTCGTCCGCCGGCAGGTCTGGCGATGGTGATTCGTCCGGCTTGCCGCCGATGACGTACTTCTCGGCCGCCCAGGCGCCAAGGTCGATCTGCTTGCAGCGATCGGAGCAGAACGGGCGGAACTTGTTTTCCGGCACCCAGGCGACATCCTTGCCGCAGGTGGGACACTTGACGACGGCTGGCATCGCGAACTTCAGAAATTACAGAGTTTGAGCAGGAAGGGGATATCCGCGTCCACCGAGCGCGGCCGCATGTCGCCGTCCTGCTGGGTAAAGCGGACCCAGAGCATGTACTTGTTGGCGCTCATCTCGGGGATGAAGGCCAGCAGCGATTCGTCCAGGTACACCTGCATCAGCTGGTAGCTGCGGCCGGACAGCATCTGCTGATAGCTGCCGCCCGTGGCGATGACCTTGCCGCTCTGGCCGGACTCACGCAGCAGGCGCAGCACGATGGTCGCGCCCATGCGCAGCGAGGTCAGCGGCCGGGCCCACTTGAGGATATCGGCCTGGCGGTCTTCGGCGGGACGGTGTTGCCAGGCGTAGTAGGCCGGCAGGTCGAATTCGCAGGTGCCGCCCGGGATGATCGCCCGGCTGCGGATGCTGGTGAGCCACTCGTTGTCGGTCAGCAGCTGGCCGGCCTTGCCAACGGTCTGGCTCAGTGCTGCAATGCCTTGTTCGACTTCGGTAATGACGCTGACCAGTGCATCCTGGTCGATCTGCGGATTGGCACGCAGCGGCGCCAGGGCCTGGCGCTGACGCTCCAGTTCCTTGATCAGGTCGGTCTTGAGATCGGCACGGCCGGCCACGTCGATGATCTCGAAGATCGTGGTGATGGCAACGTGGTGCTGCAGCGGATGTTCCTGCCCGAGGAAATAATCCAGCCGATCGAACAGGTCTTCCAGGCGCAGGAGCGTCCTGATGCGTTCGTTGAAAGGATATTCGTACAGGATCAAGTCGGTATCCGTGCTGCGCGCCGAATGGCGGTTCGTAGGCGAGGGCGCCCGGCGGTGCTGCCGCCGGTTTCTCCGCGCACGCTGGTGGTCCAGCCGTGGCGCAGAGGCCGGGAGCCGTCACTCGGTGCTTTTTCCCCGGCATGTTTCAGCGCATTCTATGCGAGTCGGAGCCCAACCACAAATCGAAAGTTCCCCGGGCGGCGCAGACCGAACGCCCAGGTGCCGCGCGAAACCCAACCGGGTGATCCTTGGGTCGTCTTATGCGCCGGCCGGCCGCGCCGACAGACTGCGATACAGCGCATCGAGCCGCGCCACTTGCGGCGCGAGTGCGTCGGGCGGGCCATCGTTATCGATCACGTCGTCGGCCACGGCCAGGCGTGCCGCCCGGGTGGCCTGCTTGTGCATGATGGCCAGCACCTGGTCACGCGTGAACCCGTTGCGGCCCATGACCCGCGCCACCTGCGTTTCCTCCTGGCAGTCGACCACCAGCACGCGCCCGACGCGCGCCCGCCACGTGCCCGATTCCACGAGCAGCGGCACCACGTAGATCAGATACGGATGCTGGCCGGCAGACCGGATGGCGGCCGCGCGCGCTTCGGTCAGCTGGCGGATCACAGGGTGGGTGATGCCTTCGAGCCGGGCCTTGGCCGTGGGGTCGGAAAACACCAGCGCGCGCATGGCGTCGCGGTCCATGGCGCCGTCGGACCGCAGGCAGCGCGGCCCGAAGGCTTCCACCAGCGGTGCGATGGCCGCGCCGCCGGGCGCGGTGATCTCGTGGGCAAGCAGATCGGTATCGATCAACGCGGCACCGCGCTCGGCAAACATGTCCGCGACGCGGGTCTTGCCGGAGCCGATACCGCCCGTAAGGCCGATTTCCAGCATGGGGGCAGGCAGGGGAGTCATTGGCGAATGGTGCCCACGATACCAGTTTCGCACTCCCCTGATTGCGATGCGGGCCGGTCTGGCGTCGCTAGTGGCCCGCGATCAGCCCCAGCGGCAGCACGTCCGGGCCCAGGAACAGCACGATCAGGCCGGCCCCGGCAATGTACGGGCCGTACGGAAACGCCGTGTCGCGGCCCTTGCGCTGGACCACCAGCATCAGCCCGCCGATGATCGCGCCGACAATCGACGACATCAGAATCAGCGCAGGCAGTGCCTGCCAGCCAAACCATGCGCCCAGCGCGCCCATGAGCTTGAAGTCGCCATGGCCCATGCCGGCCTGGCCGCGTACCAGCGTGAACAGCAGGTTGACCGTCCACAGCACCAGATACCCGGCGGCGGCCCCGATCACGGCATCGGCCAGCGGCGCAAACCATCCTTGCAGGTTCAGCAGCAGCCCCAGCCAGAGCAGCGGCAGCGTGATCTGGTCAGGCAGCAGCTGGGTATCGGCATCGATCAGGAACAGTGCCACCAGGGCCCAGATCATGACGATGGCGGCCAGGGCCTGGGCGGTCGGGCCGAAATGCCACATTGCCAGTGCGGACAGGACCCCGCTTACCGCTTCCACCAGCGGGTAGCGGATGCTGATCGGCGCCTTGCACGACGAGCACCTGCCCCGCAGGAACAGGTAACTGACGATTGGCACGTTTTCCCACGCCGCGATCTGGTGCCCACAGTGCGGGCAGGCCGAGCGCGGCACCATGAGGTTGTAACGCCCGGGATGCGGCAGGGGCTCGCCGCGCAGTTCGGCAATGTAGTTGGCCTCTTCGTGATCCATCATCCTTGGCAGGCGATGGATCACGACATTGAGAAAACTGCCCACGAGCAGGCCCAGCAGACCGGCCACGACGATCAGGAAAGGCGCCGGCACCCGCGCCAGGGCATCCAGCGTGACGGCCCCGGCCGGTCCAAAAACTGCTTGCATGCGAGATACCTGTTGTTAAACCACCTGGCCAAGCTTGAAGATCGGCAGGTACATGGCAACCACCATGCCACCGATCAGCACACCCAGGATCACGATGATCAGCGGCTCGATCAGGCTCGAAATGGCAGCCACGGCGTCGTCCACCTCACGCTCGTAGAATTCCGCCACCTTCAGCAGCATGTTGTCCAGCGCACCCGATTCCTCGCCGATCTGCGTCATCTGCAGCACCATGTTGTCGAACAGGTGCGTGGCCTGCATGGCGTTGGTCAGGCTGGTACCGATGCGCACGGCCTGCTCGATTTCACGCGTGGCATCGTAATACAGCCAGTTCCCGGCCGCACCGCCCACCGATTCCATCGACTCCACCAGCGGCGTGCCGGCCGCGAACATCGTGGCCAGCGTGCGGGTCCAGCGCGCGACCACGGCCTTGCGGAACAGGCTGCCGAAGATCGGCATCTTCAGCAGCATCTTGTCATGCCATCGCTGGACTTTTTCCGATGTCTTGCGGGCGCGGAAGTAGGCGACGATCGACAGGATCGGCGCGCCGACAATCAGATACCAGTATTCGACGAAGAAATCGGACATGCCGATCACGACCTGCGTGGGCGCCGGCAGCGCCGCGCCGAAGCTCGAGAACACGCCCTTGAAGGCCGGGATCACGAACAGCATCAGCACCACGGTCACGGCAAAGGCCACCGACAGCACGGCGATCGGGTAGATCATCGCCGACTTGATCTGGCTCTTCAGCGCGATGCTCTTTTCCATGTACAGCGACAGGCGCTCGAGCAGCGCGTCGAGAATACCGCCCTGTTCCCCGGCATCGATCAGGTTGCAGTACAGCGTGTCGAAGTACTTCGGCTGGCGCCGGAAGGCCTGTGCCATGCTGCTGCCGGACTCGATATCGAAGCGGATGTCGTTCAGCAGCTGGGTGAAGTTCGGGTTGGCGTGGCCGCGCGCGATGATGTCGATCGATTGCAGCAGCGGAATGCCCGCCTTGAGCATGGTCGACAGCTGGCGCGTGAAGTATGCGATGTCCTTCTCGGTGATCTTCTTGCCGCGCGCCGCCTTGCGCTTCTTCATCTTGACGACGGTCAGGCCCTGCTTGCGCAGGGTGGTGGTGACCTCCGCCTGGCTCTCGGCCCGTTGCTCGCCCTTGAAGGACTTGCCCTTGCGGTCCTTGGCCTCCCACTCGAAGATGTATTGCGTGGGCGCCTTCCGCCCTGTCCTGGCCCGTGACGGCGCTGCCGTCCGGGCGCCCGCCGCTGGTGCACGCGTCGCCATGATTTGACCCCCGAAGTATTGCTATTGCTATTGTTTTTGGACCTCCGCAACCCGATGCGGATGCCCGTAAGCGCGGCCGGCTCTGCCTTTCGTACTGTCCCCGGCCGCGCGCCTGGTCAGTACCGCCTTGTCCGTGACTAGCTGTTCGTGGTCGCCAGCACTTCTTCCAGCGACGTGATGCCCTGTTTCACCTTCTGCAGCCCGGCCTCGCGCAACGATAGCACGCCCTCTTTACGGGCCTGTTCGGCGATCTGCAACGCCGTGCCGTGCGACAGGATGATCTGCTGGATGGCCTCGGTGATGGGCATGACCTGGTAGATGCCGCAGCGCCCCTTGTAGCCGCTGCCGTTGCAGCGTTCGCAGCCCACCGGGTGGTACGGCTTCCAGCTGCCGTCGATATCGGCTTGCGTGAAGCCGGCATCGAGCAGCACCTGCGGCGCCAGGTCGCCCGCGCGCTTGCACGAGCACAGGCGGCGCGCCAGGCGCTGCGCGGTGATCATCAGCACCGACGACGCGATGTTGAACGGGGCCACCCCCATGTTCATCAGGCGCGTCAGCGTGGTGGGCGCGTCGTTGGTGTGCAGCGTCGACAGCACCAGGTGGCCGGTCTGCGCAGCCTTGATCGAGATATCGGCGGTTTCCAGGTCGCGGATTTCGCCGACCATGATGATGTCCGGGTCCTGCCGCAGGAACGACTTGAGCGCGGCCGCGAAGGTCAGGCCGGCCTTGTCGTTGACGTTAACCTGGTTGACGCCGGGCAGCTGGATTTCCGCCGGGTCCTCCGCCGTGGAAATATTGATGTCGCCCTGGTTCAGCATGTTCAGGAACGTGTAGAGCGACACGGTCTTGCCGCTGCCGGTCGGGCCGGTGACCAGCACCATCCCGTACGGGCGCTTGATGACGTCGAGCAGCAGTTCCTTCTGCGCCGGCTCGTAGCCAAGCTGGTCGATGTCGAGCTTGTCGGTGGACGAATCGAGAATCCGCATCACGATCTTCTCGCCGAACAGCGTCGGCAGGGTCGATACCCGGAAGTCGATCGCCTTCTCGATGGTTTCCTTGCTGTCCTTGTCCTTGGGCACGGAGATCAGCAGCTTCATCCGACCGTCCTGCGGCACGCGCTTTTCGGAAATGTCCAGCCGCGACAGCACCTTGATGCGGGTGGCGATCTTGTCGCGGATGTCCAGCGGCGGGCGCGCAACTTCCTGCAGCACGCCGTCCACGCGGAAGCGGATGCGGTAGAAGAACTCGAACGGCTCGAAATGCAGGTCCGATGCGCCGCGATTGAACGCTTCGTTCAGCAGTTTCTGCAGGAAGCGCACCACCGGGGCGTCGTCGATGTCGTTGCCCGGCCCCTTGCGCGCGGCAGCCGCGGCCGACGGGTCGTACTCGATCATCTTCTGCGCGGTCGGCGTCACCGGCGAGATGTTCTTGAGCGTGCCGAGCGTTTCACCGGCTGCCTGCACATGCTTCATGAGCTTGTCGTGCTCGACCACGACCGTTTCGACCGTCAGGTTCATCTTCTGACGGATGGCCTCCACGCCGGCCTGGTTGGCCGGGTCGGACGTCGCCACGATCAGCCGGTTCTCGCGCCGGCCCAGCGGCAGCAGGCGGTGGGCGTGGAATTCGCGGTTGCCGGCCAGCACCGACGGCACGCGGTCCAGGCTGTATTGCGACAGGTCCAGCAGCGGCAGCCGGTATTTGTCGGCGGCGAAGATCGCCACGTCGTGGGCGGACATCGTGCCGCTGCCGATGATCTCGTCGATCAGCTGCGTTTTCTTTTCCCGTGCCGATTGCTCCAGCTGGGCGAGCAGCGCCGGAGCGATCCGCCGGCTCTGGGCAAGCGCAAGACCTAGTGTCATGGTCGAAAGTCGATGCAAGGTGCGCAGGCTGCCGAAGGCTGGGCGGAAAACGGCGGACGGCGCGGTTGACAGCGTCGGGACGGCGGGCGCGGGTCCCAGGATCGGGGCAGTTTGCCGCCGGGGTCACTTTTTGTAAAGCTGGCGCGCGGGCGCGTTGGCGTTTGCGCGACACGGCTGCAACCCTACTTGCGCGGGGGGCGGAAAGAGGGGTGGCGCGGTCCGGCGGAAAGGAGGGGGAAAAGCAGGGGAGGGGCGGGGGACAAAAACAAAAAAGCCGCACATCGCTGTGCGGCTTTCTGCTGATACCTGTGATGTCCGGCAATGCCCTGCATCACCTTGCATCGAAATCTGGTCGGGGTGAGAGGATTCGAACCTCCGGCCTCTACGTCCCGAACGTAGCGCTCTACCAGGCTAAGCTACACCCCGATTTCTGTTGCCCGCTGACAGTGTGTCGTCAGCAGCAAAGAACAAAATTCTAGCGGCGTTTCCCGGAGTTGGCAAGCACCATCTCAAGAAAAAGTATCGTCCGCCGTCAGCTCTGCCGCTGCAGCGAGAACGCGCACAGCTCGATCAGCGTGTTCTTGAGCGGCGAGTCCGGAAACTGCATGGCGGCCCGCTCGGCGGCTTCGGCCTCGTGGCGCGCGGCCGCGAACGTGACTTCAAGCGCGCCGCTGGCGTGGATGGCCGAGAAGACGGCGTCGAAGTGTTCGGTGCCGCCTTGCACGATGGCGTCGCGGGCCAGTTCGCGCTGCTCGGCCGTGCCATGCTCCAGCAGGTGCAGCAGCGGCAGCGTGGGCTTGCCTTCACGCAGGTCGTCGCCGGCGTTCTTGCCCATCTGCTCGGCGCTGGCCGTGTAGTCGAGCATGTCGTCGATCAGCTGGAATGCCGTGCCGATACGCCGGCCGTACTCGGCGGCCGCTTCTTCCATGGCGGCGTCCGCGCCGGCCAGTACCGCGCCCAGTTGCGCCGAAGCCTCGAACAGCTTGGCCGTCTTGTACCGGATCACCTGCAGGTAGCGTTCCACGGTGACATCGGGGTCGTGCATGTTCAGCAGCTGCAGCACCTCGCCCTCGGCGATCACATTGGTGGCGTTGGAGAGAATCTCCATGATGCGCATGCTGCCGGCGTCGACCATCATCTGGAACGCGCGCGAGTAGAGGAAATCGCCGACCAGCACGCTGGCGGCATTGCCGAACACGGCGTTGGCGGTCTGGCGGCCCCGGCGCAGTTCGGATTCGTCCACCACGTCGTCATGCAGCAGCGTGGCGGTATGGATGAACTCCACCACCGCGGCCAGTTCGTGATGGCGATGGCCCTCGTAGCCGAACGCGCGCGCCGACAGCAGCAGGATGACCGGGCGCAGGCGCTTGCCGCCCGCGCTGATGATGTATTCGCCAATCTGTTCGACGAGCGGGACTTCCGACGACAGGCGTCGGCGGATCACGGCGTCAACGGCGCGCATGTCGGCAGCGACCGGGGCAAGCAAGGCAGTGGCGGAAGACTGGGACAAGATGGGATCACCGTTTCGCAAAACCGGAGGATTATATGCGATGCCGATGTGACTATGGCTGTCGCTGGCGCGGGATGGAAGGGAATGTCAGGCGCGGCGGCGCAAGGGTGTCTGCGGCGGCGCTGGCGCCCCTATAATGCCGCCATGGACAAGCCCCATGCATCCCGCCGGCATGTCCGCCGCACCGCCTGGTGGGTGGCGTTCGCTGCCCTGGCCGGGTTTCTGCTGGCCGACCTGACCTGATCCTGCGCGCAACGCCGGAAGTGCGCCGCCCGCCTCAACCGGCGTCCGGCCGGCTATCCCGTTGTTTTCTTTGCGCTTTTCCGTAAACCGGATTATAATTTGCGGTTCCTTCGGTCGCGTTTCATGCGCGCACCGTCTGCGGCGCACGAAACGGCGCCGGCTCCGGGCCTCCCGGGGCAGCATTCATCGTTTCAATCAACATCGAGAGGTTCGACAATGTACGCGGTCGTAAAAACCGGCGGCAAGCAATACAAGGTTGCTGCTGGCGAAAAACTGAAAGTAGAACAGATACCGGCTGACATTGGCGCAGAAATCACGCTGGACCAGGTGCTCGCAGTGGGCGCTGGCGACCAAATCAAGTTTGGTACGCCGCTGGTGAGCGGGGCTTCCGTCAAGGCTACCGTTATCGCCCAAGGTCGTCACGACAAGGTGAAGATCTTCAAGATGCGCCGTCGCAAGCACTACCAGAAGCGTCAGGGCCATCGTCAGAATTACACCGAACTGCGCATCGAAGCCATCGTTGCCTGAGCCACGGCTCGGAAACAGGTTTCCTCGCAATAGGTCAACAGGAGTTAAGACATGGCACAGAAAAAAGGCGGCGGCTCTACGCGGAACGGACGTGATTCGGAATCGAAGCGTCTGGGCGTGAAGGTGTACGGTGGTCAGGCGATCAACGCCGGCGGCATCATCGTTCGTCAACGTGGCACGCGCGTGCACGCTGGCGACAACGTGGGTGTCGGCAAGGACCACACGCTGTTTGCACTGGTCGACGGCCACGTGCAGTTCGCAGTCAAGGGCGCTGCCAAGAAGCAGCAAGTCAGCGTCGTTCCGGCGGCCTGATAACAGCCTTTGCAGCACGAAAGGCCCCGCAAGCATGCGGGGCTTTTTTATTTTCGACGCGCCGGCAAAACGTTTCTGGCGTCGTTGCGCGGCCTTGCCGTAACATTTGTATTATCTGCGGCCACGCGCCCTGGCCCGAACCGCTTCGCTCCGTTTGCTGGCGTTTCGCGGGTGCAAGCCGGATCCTCATCGGAAAACCAACATGAAGTTCATTGACGAAGCCCGTATCGAAGCGATCGCCGGCAATGGCGGCAACGGAAGTGCTTCGTTCCGGCGCGAGAAATTTGTGCCCTTCGGTGGCCCCGATGGCGGCGACGGCGGCCGTGGCGGCAGCGTGTTCGCGCAGGCCGACCGCAATATCAATACGCTGATCGACTTCCGCTATGCCAAGAAGCACGTGGCCCGCAACGGCGAGAACGGCCGCGGCTCCGACTGCTATGGCGCCGCCGGCGAAGACGTCACGCTGCGCATGCCGGTGGGAACGCTGATCACCGACATGGATACCGGCGAGGTCATCGCCGACCTGACCGAGCACGGCCAGCGCGTCTGCCTGGCCGAAGGCGGCATGGGCGGCTGGGGCAACCTGCACTTCAAGTCGAGTACCAACCGCGCGCCGCGCCAGCAGGTCGACGGCAAGCCGGGCGAGCGCCGCATGCTCAAGCTGGAACTGAAGGTGCTGGCCGACGTGGGCCTGCTGGGCATGCCCAATGCGGGCAAGTCCACCTTCATCTCGCATGTGTCGAACGCCCGCCCGAAGGTGGCGGACTACCCGTTCACGACGCTGCATCCGAACCTGGGCGTGGTCCGCGTGGACCATGAGCAGTCGTTCGTGGTGGCCGATATCCCCGGCCTGATCGAAGGCGCCGCCGAGGGTGCCGGCCTGGGCCACCAGTTCCTGCGCCACCTGCAGCGCACCGGGCTGCTGCTGCATATCGTCGATATCGCGCCGTTCGACGAGAATGTCGATCCCGTTGCCGAGGCCAGGGCCATCGTCAACGAACTGAAGAAGTACGACGAGACCCTGTACAACAAGCCGCGCTGGCTGGTGCTGAACAAGCTCGACGTGGTGCCCGAGGAAGAGCGCGCCACACGGGTGAAGGACTTCATCAAGCGTTACAAGTGGAAGGGCCCGGTGTTCCATATCTCGGCGCTGACCGGCGAAGGCTGCCGCGAGCTGGTCTACGCGATCAAGGACCATCTGGCCGCGCTCAAGGCCGAAGAGGCCGCCGCGCTGGCCGAGCCCGACATCCGGCTGGACGACCGCCTGCACAACGTCGACCGGGGCGACCAGCCGGCGTAAGCTGTCACACCTCAACACAACTACCACGGCTCGGAGACAGGGAACTCGTCATGCAATCGGTCATCGCCCAGGCAAAGCGTATCGTCGTCAAAGTGGGGTCGAGCCTGGTCACCAACGACGGCAAGGGGCTGGATCACGACGCCATTGCGCGCTGGGCCGCCCAGATCGCCAAGCTGCGCGGGACGGGCAAGGAAGTGGTGCTGGTCAGTTCCGGGGCCATTGCCGAAGGCATGCAGCGGCTGGGCTGGAGCCGCCGGCCGAAGGAAATCCATGAACTGCAGGCCGCCGCCGCGGTGGGCCAGATGGGACTGGCCCAGGTCTACGAGAGCCAGTTCGGCCGTTATGGCATCCGCACGGCGCAGGTATTGCTGACCCACGCCGACCTGGCCGACCGCGAACGCTATCTCAATGCGCGCTCCACGCTACTGACGCTTCTGAGCCTGGGCGTGGTGCCGATCATCAACGAGAACGACACCGTGGTCACCGACGAAATCAAGTTCGGCGACAACGACACGCTGGGCGCCCTGGTCACGAACCTGATCGAAGGCGATGCGCTGGTGATCCTGACCGACCAGCGTGGCTTGTACACGGCCGACCCGCGCAAGGACCCGGATGCCGAGTTCGTCCACGAGGCGCTGGCCGGCACGCCGGAACTGGAAGCCATGGCGGGCGGCGCGGGCACGTCCATCGGGCGCGGCGGCATGCTGACCAAGATCCTGGCGGCCAAGCGGGCCGCCAAGTCGGGCGCGCACACCACGATTGCGTCGGGCCGCGAGCAGGACGTGCTGGGCCGCCTGGCGGCAGGCGAAGCCATCGGCACGCAGCTGCTGGCGCCCACGGGCCGGCTGACGGCGCGCAAGCAATGGATGGCCGATCACCTGCAGCTGCGCGGCCGCGTGGTCATCGATGCCGGCGCCGTCGAAAAGCTGACGGGCGGCGGCAAGTCGCTGCTGCCGATCGGCGTGACCGAGGTGCAGGGCGAGTTCGCGCGCGGCGAAGTGGTGGCCTGTGTCGACAGCAGCGGCCGCGAGGTGGCGCGCGGCATCACCAACTATTCAAGCGCCGAGGCCAGGCTGATCGCCCGCAAGCCATCGTCGGAAATCGAGTCGGTACTGGGTCATCTGAACGAGCCCGAGCTGATCCATCGCGACAACCTCGTGCTGGTCTGACGCGCGTCCGCCGAAGGCCGGATAGGGCCGGATCGGGCCGGAGCCCATGAAAAAAAGGCGAGTCCCGTCGGGTACTCGCCTTTTTTTGTGCTGAAGGGCCGGTCAGCGGCTGGGCGCGTAGGCCTTCAGGTCGCGGATCATTTGCTCCGGCTTGCCGGCCACCGTGCGGCCTTCGCAGAAGTAGTCAGTGGCCAGCGTGGCCGCATAGGCGTTGCGGGAGCGGGTCTGCATGCGGATCCACAGGTCGCGGTCCTCGCCCAGGTTCGGCACCCAGGCCGTGGCGCCCTTGGGCAGCGTGGCGTAGATGCGGCGCTCGAATGCATCGCAGCGCATGCCTTCATAGCTGACATTGCGGCCGCCGCCGGCGCTGGTGATGACCACCGTATAGCGCACCACGCGGTCCGGGCCGACCGAGATCGACTTCGGATCGACCATGAAGCGGAAGTCCGACGAATCGTTGACCTTGAACGGGATCAGGTCCGCATCCTGGGGCAGGGCCGGCAGCGCCGTCTGGACTTCCTTGAACGGCCGGTCCTCGAACGGGTTGATGAAGCCGCTGTCGGACGCCGGCTGTTCTTCCTCGGGCATGCCCTTGCTGGTGGTCTTGCAGCCGGCAAGCGCCAGGCAGGCTGCCGCCAGCAACAGGCCGGAGCGAAGACTCCGGCCGCTGAAACTAGTCATCCATGACTCCGTTTGTTGGTCGCCGGCTGGTCCGGCGAAAGAGAGGTTTCGGGCACGATGGCCGCCGCGTCCATGGCAGCCGTCTCATCGACGGCATGGGCGGGCTGGCCGTTGCCTGCGGTGGCCGCCTGCAAGGCCGCTGGCGCGGTCTCGGGCTGCCGGGGCGCACGCGCGCCCTCGCCGTGCCGGCCGTGTCCCATATGGTGATGCCCATAGGGGCTCAGCGGCACGCGTCCACGGTTCAGGAACCGCGACAGCTCGGTCAGCGCCAACTGGTAGACATCGCGCTTGAATTCGATCACGGCGTCGAGCGGTACCCAGTACTCGCTCCAGCGCCAGGCATCGAATTCCGGATGGTCGCTCGCGCGCAGGTGGATGTCGCAATCGCGACACACCATGCGCAGCAGAAACCAGATCTGCTTCTGGCCCTTGTAGTGGCCGCGGATCTCGCGGCGAATGAACTTGTCCGGCACCTCATAACGCAGCCAGTCGCGCGTGCGACCGACGATCCTGACGTGCTCCGGAAGCAGCCCGACTTCTTCTTGCAGCTCGCGGAACATGGCCTGTTCCGGCGTCTCGCCGTACTTGATGCCACCTTGCGGAAACTGCCAGGAGTGTTCGCCGATTCGCTTGCCCCAGAAAACCTCGTTACGTGCGTTGATGAGGATGATGCCGACGTTCGGGCGAAAGCCTTCACGATCGAGCATGACTGCACCTCGAATCCTTTAGAATTACGTCGATTATAAGGGATGCGCGCGCGTCGGCCCGACCCCGGGAATGCTGGTTTTCCCGAGCAGATGGGCAGTTTCAGGCGCGTCCCCCCGTGAACCGAAAGTCCTATGCTGCCGTCCGGCGGCGCGGCCGATACGGCCCGCCACGACCAGCCTTACGAGAAACCAACGGATGAAAGCCTCGCATTTCTTCATTTCCACCCTCAAGGAAGCCCCCGCCGACGCGGAAATCGTGTCGCACAAACTGATGATGCGGGCCGGCATGATCAAGAAGCTGGGCGCCGGGATCTACAGCTACATGCCGGTGGGCCTGCGGGTGATCCGCAAGGTGGAGAACATTGTTCGCGAGGAAATGAACCGCGCCGGCGCCGTGGAACTGCTGATGCCGGTGGTCCAGCCGGCCGAGCTGTGGCAGGAAACCGGCCGCTGGGACAAGATGGGCCCCGAGCTGCTGCGCCTGAAAGACCGCCACGAGCGCGACTTCGCCATGCAGCCGACGTCGGAAGAGGTGGTCACCGACATCGCCCGGGGCGAAATCCGCAGCTACAAGCAGCTGCCGGTGAACTTCTATCAGATTCAGACCAAGTTCCGCGACGAGCGCCGTCCGCGCTTCGGCATCATGCGCGGCCGCGAATTCACGATGAAGGACGCCTATTCGTTCGACCGTGACGTCGAGGGCCTGAAGGTCTCGTACCAGAAGATGTACGACGCCTACCAGCGCATTTTCACGCGTTTCGGCCTGGAATTCCGCGCCGTGGCGGCCGATAACGGCGCCATCGGCGGCTCCGGCTCGCACGAATTCCACGTGATCGCCGACACCGGCGAAGACGCCATCGTCTATTGCCCCACGTCGGATTACGCCGCCAACATGGAAGCCGCCGAGGCGCTGCCGCTCACGGCCCAGCGCGCCGCGCCGGCCGAGGCCCTGGCCAAAACGTCCACGCCGGGCAAGGCCAAGTGCGAGCACGTGGCCGAATTCCTGGGCATGCCGCTGGACCGCACGGTCAAGTCCATCGTGCTGGCCACCGATGGCGATGCCGGCGCGCAGATCTGGCTGCTGCTGATCCGTGGCGACCACGAACTGAACGAGGTCAAGGCGTCGAAGGTGCCGGGCCTGGCCGAATTCCGATTTGCCACCGAGACCGAGATTGTCGATGCGTTTGGCTCGCCCCCGGGCTACCTGGGCCCGATCGGCACGAAGAAGCCCGTCAAGGTGGTGGCTGACCGCACCGTGGCCAACATGGCCGATTTCTGCTGCGGCGCCAACGAGCGCGACTACCACTACACCGGCGTGAACTGGGGCCGCGACCTGCCCGAGCCGGTGGTGGCGGACCTGCGCAACGTGGTGGCCGGCGACGCGTCGCCGGACGGCAAGGGCACGCTGGAAATCTGCCGCGGCATCGAGGTGGGCCACGTTTTCATGCTGGGTACCCGCTATTCGGAGTCGATGAATGCCGTGTTCCTGGACGAAACCGGCAAGAACCAGCCGATGCAGATGGGTTGCTATGGCATTGGCGTCACCCGGATCCTGGGCGCGGCCATCGAGCAGAACTATGACGAGCGCGGCATCATCTGGCCGGCGTCGATTGCCCCGTTCGCGGTGGTGGTGTGCCCGGTCGGCTATGACCGCAACGAAGCCGTGAAGGCCGAGGCCGACCGCATCCATGCCGAACTGCTGGCAGCCGGCGTGGACGTGATCCTGGACGACCGCGGCGAGCGCCCGGGCGTGATGTTTGCCGATTGGGAACTGATCGGCGTGCCGCATCGCGTGGTGGTGGGCGACCGTGGCCTCAAGGAAGGCAAGGTCGAATACCAGGGCCGCCGCGATGCACAGGCTACTCCCGTAGCCGTGACCGACGTGGTGGCGCACGTGCGCCACCTGCTCGCCAGCTAAGCGACGGTCGACGTCATGCGCGCCGCTGGCCTGCCGATGTCCCGCCGCTGGGCTGCCGCCCTGGCCGCCGGCGTGTTATGTGCCGCATTATCCACGGCAGCCCGGGCCGGGGCACAAAAGGAAGAGGCGCTGGCCGATTCCGTGCGGGGCGCGCTGGCGGCGGCGATTGCCGATAACCGGCCGGTGCGGCCGACGTTCGCGTCGGGCGGCGAGAAGCTCGGCTATCTGAAATGGCTGGGCGAGATGTCGCGCCGGCTGGAATCGAAGCTGCCCGACCCGCAGACGCGGGTCGAACTGATCGAGACCGTCTATTACGAGGCCAAGCGCGCCGGGCTGGAGCCGTCGCTGGTGCTGGGCCTGGTGCAGGTGGAAAGCGGCTTCCGCAAGTACGCCATCAGTTCGGCCGATGCGCGTGGGCTGATGCAGGTGATGCCGTTCTGGGTACGCTCGATCGGCGACGGTGACACCCGCAAGCTGTTCCACCTGCAGAGCAACCTGCGTTACGGGTGCACCATCCTGCGCCACTATCTGGATCGCGAGAACGGCGACCTGTTCCTGGCGCTGGGCCGGTACAACGGCAGCCGTGGCCGTCCCGAGTATCCGAATGCGGTGCTGGGGGCCTGGAAACGCTGGCAGTATTCCGAGGCCACGGTCACGATTGCTGGCGACCCGGACGGCGCGGCCCCGGCGGCCACGGCGCCGGCACGCCGCACGCTGCCGCCCGAATCGCCCGCGCGCAACCCGTTCTCGCCCCAGCGGCTGTCCAATCCGTCATGACACGTGAGTCCCGCGCAGGGTATTGCGCCACGTCTCCCGAGCTCGAACTATGGCTGGCACGCCATATCGAGCAGGGCTTCGATGCCGAATCGCTGGTGCTGTCGATGCTGCGGTCGGGCTACGACGCCACGTTTGCCCGCGATACCGTCAATGGCGCGCTGGGCCATCGCCCGCCCGCCCGGCAGGTGCCGGCGCCCGCGCCGGGGGTGACGCGCGCGGCGGTGCAGCCTGCGGGGGCTGCGGCCACGGCGGCAACCAAGGCGGCAGAGGCGGCGGAAGCAGCCATGCCGGCCGCCGGCCGCAACGCGTTTCGCCACGAAGGGCGCGAGGTGCCTATCCTGTTTGCGCTGGAGGCGCCGCGCATCCTGCTGTTGCAGAATCTGCTCGACGGTACCGAATGTGATGCGTTGATCACGCTGGCGCGCGACCGCCTGCAGCGTTCGCCCGTGGTCAATCCCGACACCGGCGACGAAAACCTGATCGACGCCCGCACCAGCATGGGGGCGATGTTCCAGGTGGGCGAGCATGCGCTGATCCAGCGGATCGAGGCGCGCATTGCCGCCATCACCGGCTTGCCGGTCGAGCACGGCGAAGGCCTGCAAATCCTCAACTACAAGCCCGGCGGCGAGTATCAGCCGCATTTCGATTTCTTCAACCCGCAGCGCCCCGGCGAAGCGCGCCAGTTGCGCGTGGGCGGCCAGCGCGTGGCCACGCTGGTGATCTACCTGAACAGCCCGCCGGCCGGTGGCGCCACGGCGTTTCCGCGTCTTGGGCTCGAAGTGGCGCCGGTCAAGGGCAACGCGGTGTTGTTCCATTACAAGCAGCCCGACGGCACGCTCGACGACCGTACGTTGCATGCCGGCCTGCCCGTGGAATCGGGCGAAAAGTGGATCGCCACCAAATGGCTGCGCGAGCAACCGTATCGCAGCCGGGGCTGAGCCGCGTCTGGTTCGACCCGGCGCTGCCGGTCGTCGAAAGCCGGCGCGCCTGCGATAGCCGGGCCGCTTATCTGCCACACACGCATCCCACGCTGTCGGTAGGTGCCGTCGATGGCGGCGCCAGTGTCTTCAGTCATGACCTGCGCGGTGCGCGCCACGACACCCGGCTGGCCCCGGGCGCAGTGGTGTGGGTGCCCGCCGGCTGCGTGCATGCCTGCAACCCGGTGCCCGACGGGCGCTGGAGCTACCAGATGATCCACGTCGATGCGGCATGGGCCGATGCGGTGCTCGACGAAGCGGGCAGGGCCCGGGTACGCCGGGTGCACGTCAGCGCAGACGCCGAGTCCTACGCACTGGTCTGCGCGCTGAACGCCACGCTGTTTTCGGAGGTCGACCTGGTGGAAAAGGAGGCGGCCCTGGTGGCGTTCGTGGGAGATATGCAAGGCTGGCTCGGGCAGCCTCGCCAGCGGCACGGCGTGCCCGACGATGGCCCGCCAGCCGATGGCCGGCTCGATCGCGTCACCGCGCTGCTGCACGACCGCCATGGCGACGCACTGCCGCTGGCCGAACTGGCCGTGGTGGCGGGCATGAGCCGCTACCAGTTGATCCGCCATTTCCGGGCCCGGTTCGGCATGACGCCACATGCGTTCCAGATCGACATCCGCATTCAGCACGCGCGCCGGCTGCTGCGTCGCGGCGATGCGCCGGCCGACGTGGCCCAGCAGCTCGGGTTTGCCGACCAGAGCCACTTCCATCGCGCGTTCCGCCAGCGGGTGGCACTGACGCCGCGCGCGTATCAGCGGGCCGGTTAGCCGGCGAGCGGCCTTTCAGGCGGCCTGCCGTCTTTCCGCGCGCCCGCGCAATTTTCTTCAATCCTTGCCGCGCCGATCCAGCCAGACTGCCGCCTTTGCAGGTGCATACCGGCTGGGAGGCGAGGATGGCATTCGATCAGGCATCGTGGCAGCAGTTTGCGATGGTGGCCGGCGCGCACGGGTTGGCGCTGCTGAGTCCAGGGCCCGATTTCTTTCTGGTGTTGCGTGCGTCGATGGTCGATGGCGTGCGCAGCGCCACCGGCGTGTGCCTGGGCATCGCGCTGGGCAACGGCGTCTATATTGTGCTGGCGCTCGCCGGTCTGGCCGCCACGGCTGGCATGCATGGCCTGTTCGGCGCGCTGCAGTGGGCCGGTTGCGCCTATCTGGGGTGGATGGGATGGAAATTCCTGCGCGCGCGCGGCGCCGTGCGGCTGCCGTCCGGCCCTGGCGATGCCGCCGATGCCCTGGGGGCGTCGGGCGGAATGACCGGGCCCGCCTATCTGGCGCAGGTCGGCACAGGGTTTCTGTCGGCAGTCCTCAATCCGAAGAACGGACTGTTCTACGCCAGCCTGTTTGCGGTGCTGGCGGGGCAGTCTACGCCGCTGGCCACCCAGGCGGCCTATGGGGTGTGGATGCTCGGGGCGGTCCTGCTGTGGGACATCGCCGTGGCGGCCGCTGTGCGCCACCCGGCCGTGATGCGGCGCTTTGTCCGGTCGGTGCGCACCGTGGAGCGGGCGACCGGCGTCGTGCTGTGGGGCATGGCCGTGGCGGTCGCGATCCATGCCGCCGGACGGTAGCCCACAGGCGTGACCAATGCCGTACCGGCAGCTTTCGCCCCAACTGTATCGGTACTGTACTTAGCAGTGTCCTTAGACTGAGCGCCTGTTTTCGATTTTCTGGAGCGCCGTCATGGCTCTGACCCTGCCCCCCGAATTTGCCGCCAGTACCGGCGCGTTGATGGCCTACAGCGCCTTCGTGCTGGTTTCGTCGATCACCCCGGGCCCGAACAACACGATGCTGTTGGCCTCGGGTGTGAACTTCGGCCTGCGCCGTACGGTGCCGCACCTGCTCGGCATCTGCATCGGCATGGTGGTCATGATGGTCATCGTGGGGCTGGGCCTGGGCTCGGTGTTCACGGCGATTCCGTGGACGTGGAGCGTGCTGCGCGTCGCCGCTACCGCCTACCTGGTCTGGCTGGCGTGGAAGCTGGCCACGGCGGGCGGGCTGCAGGACCGCGAGGTGGCGCAGCCGATGACCTTCCTGCGCGCGGCGGCGTTCCAGTGGGTGAATCCGAAAGCCTGGGTGATGGCGGTGGGCGCCTGCAGCGCCTATGTGCTGCATCCGAACCTGTGGACCAACGCGGCCCTGATGGCGGTGCTGTGCGGAGTGGTGAACCTGCCCAGCATCACGACGTGGGCGGTGTTCGGCGCGGCATTGCGCCGCTGGCTGGCAAATCCGCGCGTGCTGCGCGTATTCAATGTGACGATGGCGATACTTTTACTGGCATCGCTCTGGCCCATCCTGGGCGCCCACCCGCGCGGGGCGTAGCGCCAGGACGGCGACCCGTGCGGTTCAGACCAGGGCGCGGATGGCCCCAAGGTTGCGCCAGTAGCCCTTGACGTCCATGCCGCAGCCGAACACATAGCGGTCGGGCACCTGGAAGCCGCAGAAGTCTGGGTGCATCGGCTTGAGCTTGGTCAGCGTCTTTTCGCACAGCACGGCGGCGTGGAATTCCCTGGCGCCCATGTCCATGATGCGCTGGCGGATGGCCGCCATGGTCTCGCCTTCGTCGAGGATGTCGTCGAGCACCAGCACCACGCGATCCTTGACCGATTCGCGCGGCGCCACGCGCCATTGCATCTCGCCGCCCACCGTCTTGTTGTTGTAGCGCGACAGGTGGATGTAGTCGAATTCCAGCGGGAACTGCAGCTTGGGCAGCAGCATGCCCGTGAACACCACGGCGCCGCCCATCACGGACAGCACCAGCGGGAAGTCGTTGCCCATCTTGTCGGTAATCTCGCTGGCCATGCGGTCCAGCGAGTCCTGCACCTCCTGGGCGCTGACGATTTCCTCGGAGCTGGCCCAGAGTTCGCGGGCCTGATCGGCGGTCATCATGATCGGTGTCCTGTTACTTGTCTTTTGCGGGAATCAGGGTAGGGGGCGGGTCAGCGGTTGAAGAGGCCCTTCATGCCGCCCTTCATGGCACCCATCTGGCGCATCATCTTCATCATGCCGCCGCCCTTGAGCTTCTTCATCATGCCCTGCATCTGGTCGAACTGGTTCAGCAGGCGGTTCACTTCCTGCACCGGCACGCCGGCGCCCGCCGCGATGCGGCGCTTGCGGCTGGCCTTGATCAGTTCCGGCTTGGCGCGTTCGGCGGCGGTCATGCTGTTGATGATGCCCTCCATGCGGCGCACCTGCTTTTCGGCCTGGTCCATGTTGGCGCCCTGCGCCTGCTGCGCAAACTGGGCCGGCAGCTTGTCGACCAGGCTGCCCAGGCCGCCCATCTTCTTCATCTGGCCGATCTGTGCCTTGAAGTCTTCGAGGTCGAAACCGCCCGTCTTCTTGATCTTCTTGGCCAGCTTCTCGGCCGCTTCCATGTCCACGCCGCGCTGGGCTTCCTCCACCAGCGCGAGGATGTCGCCCATGCCCAGAATGCGCTGGGCCATGCGGTCAGGATAGAAGGGCTCCAGGCCGTCGAGCTTTTCGGCCACGCCGACGAACTTGATCGGCCGGCCGGTGATGTGACGGACGGACAACGCGGCACCACCCCGGGCGTCGCCGTCCAGCTTGGTCAGCACCACGCCGGTCAGCGGCAGGGCGTCGTTGAACGCCTTGGCCGTGTTCACGGCGTCCTGGCCGAGCATGGCGTCGACCACGAACAGTGTCTCGGCGGGCTTCAGTTCGGCGTGCAGGGCGGCGATTTCCTGCATCATCGCCTCGTCGATACCAAGCCGGCCGGCCGTATCGACGATCAGCACGTCGTGGTAGTGCTTGCGGGCCCAGTCCAGCGCCGCACGGGCGATGTCCACCGGCTTCTGGTCGGGCTGCGACGGGAAGAAGTCCGCGCCCACCTGTTCGGACACGGTCTTGAGCTGCGCGATGGCGGCGGGGCGATACACGTCGCACGACACCGTCAGCACTTTCTTTTTCTTGTTTTCCTTGAGCCACTTGGCCAGCTTGCCGGATGTCGTGGTCTTGCCCGCACCCTGCAGGCCCGCCATCAGGATCACGGCGGGCGGCTGGACGTTCAGGTTCAGCTCGGTAATCTTCGGGTCGGCAATGGCGTCGTCACCGCCGATGATCGCGGTCAGCTCGCGCTGCACCACGCCGACCAGGGCCTGTCCTGGCGTCAGGCTGGTGACCACGTCCTCGCCAAGCGCCTTTTCCTTGACGCGGGCGATGAAGTCACGCACGACCGGCAGCGCCACGTCGGCTTCGAGCATGGCAAGGCGCACTTCGCGCAGCATCTCGGCGGTGTTGGCCTCGGTCAGTCGGGCCTCGCCGCGCATGGTCTTGACGACCCGCGCCAGGCGTTGTGTGAGGTTATCCAGCATGGCAGAAAAGGGGAGGAAATCGGCTTAGATGCGGGGCGCAGCCGGCTCGGGGCAAGAGGGTGTGGCGGGAATCCCATCGCCAGAACCACCCGTGATGGCACTAAGGTAAACTGCGCAAATGGCCATTGTACTGTATGCCTTGACGGCAATTCTCTACTGCGGCCTGGCCTTTCACGGCTGGGCGACGCGCAACCCGCAACTGGCGGCAGCCGGCGGGGCGACGGTCGGGCCATCCGGGCGTCCAGGCGGCGGCGCCACGGCGGTGCTGATGCCATCGCCCACGCCCCACGGCGGGCGCATCGACGGCCAGCCGGCCTGGTGGCATGGGCTGGTGCTGGCCGCGCTGGTCAGCCACGGCGTGCTGCTGCACGAAACCATTTTCCCGGCCGACCACATGATGTTCGGCTTCGCCTTCGCGCTGTCGGCCATGCTCTGGCTGGGCGTGGGTATCTACTGGATCGAGAGTTTCTTCTTCTCGCTGGCCGGGCTGGGGCTGATCGTGTTCCCGGTGGCGATGCTGGCCAGCCTGATGCCGCTCGCGTTTCCGGGGGCGCAGATCCTGGGCTACGCGGCGCGGCCGCTGTTCAAGCTGCATTTCGTGATCGCCAACGTGGCCTACGGGCTGTTCACGCTGGCTGCCTTTCATGCCTTCCTGATGCTGCTGGCAGAGCGCCGCCTGCATGGCTTTACCCGCCCGGCGGCGGGCGAGGCGGCGTCCGGGCAGTGGCTGGGCCGCTGGCTGGACCTGCTGCCGCCGCTGCTGACGCTCGAAAAGCTGCTGTTCCGCCTGATCTCGGCCGGCTTCGTGCTGCTGACGCTGACCATCGCGTCGGGCTTCCTGTTCTCGGAGCAGCTGTTCGCCCGCGCATTCCGGGTGGATCACAAGACCGTCTTCGCGATCATCTCCTGGCTGATGTTCGGCGGCATCCTGATCGGCCGGCACTTCCGGGGCTGGCGTGGCCGCACGGCGCTGCGCTGGGTCATCGCGTCGTTCGGCATCCTGCTGCTGGCCTATGTGGGCAGCCGCTTCGTGATCGAAGTGGTGCTGCACCGGATCACCTGACCGGACCCATCGTCCTTTCTCCAGGCCAACCCGTTCCCGTATTTCCGATCCATGGCAAGAATCTTCATCCTGCTGGCTGTCGTGCTGGGCGTCCTCTGGTGGCTGCGCCAGCGTGCCAGCGCACACCAGGCATCCGATGGGGGACGGCGCGACGCCGCCGCCGGCCGCGAACCGGCGAGCCCGGAGGCCGCTCAGCCGATGGTGCAATGTGCGCAATGCGGCGTGCACCTGCCGCGCACTGACGCCATTGCCTGGCAGGGGCAGCACTACTGCCGGCGCAGCCACCTGCCCGATTCGGCCGGCGAGGGCGGGGCATGAAGCGGCGGGCGTCGGTCTGGTCCCGGTTGAGCGGCTGGCATACGCTGTCCGATCTCTGGCGCCAGCCCGAGCCGCCCGACTTCCACTGGCGCCTGCTGCGCTACTTCTGCTGGACCCGCGCCACCGTGGCCGTGCTGCTGCTGGGCTACGCCTGGCTGCCGCTGGAGCGTGGCGGTGCCGGCGTGGCCGTGGCGGACCTGGCGGCCAGTGCGCGCACGGCCGCCGCGATTCCCGTGGTGGTGCCATACCTGTGCATCGGACTGGCCACGCTGCTGGGCACGTTATGGCGGCGCCATTTCCATGTGCGGGTGCGCGCGCAGGTCATCGTCGACCTGGCGCTGCTGGCTGCCATCTATTTGGTGCTGGGCCGCAGCGGCAATCACGGCGAGGGGCTGGCGATGATTTTCCTGCTGCCCGCGCTGGAGGCCGGGGCGCTGACCAGCCTGATGTTCGCGCTGCTGACCGCCGCGGTGTCGGCCATGCTGGTGATGGCCAATCCGTTCGTCCAGACGTTGCTGGTGCGCCAGGCCGACGCCAACCTGCTGGGCTCGGGCCTGTTCGGGCTGGTGTTCATGATCGCCGCGCTGCTGATGTACATGCTGGCGAACCGCCAGCTCGCGCAGGAACAGCTGGCGCTGGCGCGCGAGCAGGAACTGCGCATGCAGCAGCTGGTGAACCGGCTGATGGTGAACGACATGCAGGACGGCGTGATGCTGGTGCGCGCCCACGGCGCGGTGGTGGCCGCCAACCCGGCGGCGTTCGTGCTGCTGGGCGTGCAGCCGCACGAGCGGGTCAGGCAGGGCCAGGTGCGCGCGGGCGAGCGCGACAACGTGCTGTTCGACCTGCGCCGCATCCCGCGCCTGCAGCCGTTGATGGAGATGCTGCGCGACTGGATCCAGCGCAAGGACGACGTGCCGCGCATCCTGCAGCTTCTGCCGCTGCCGTCGCGCCCGACGGCCAGCCGGACGCCGATGCTGCACACCCGGCTGCGCCTGCGCTTCGTGCTGCCGGGCCTGGCCGGGCTGCGGGCCACGCTGAACGGTGTGTCGTCGCTGGGGGGCGATACCACGGGCCTGCACGACATGTCGGCCGAAGGCGCGGCACGGCTGCGTCTGGCGATTGCCCAGAACGAGGCCATGGCCTGGAGCCCGGAAGACGAGACGCTGCTGCGCAGCGAGATGCGCGACACGGTGCTGGTCCATATCGAAAGCTGGGAGCGGATCGCCGAGCAGGTGCAGCAGGAAAAACTGGCGGCCATGGGCCGGCTGGTGGCCAGCGTGGCGCACCAGATCCGCAATCCGCTGGCTGCCATCAGCCAGGCCAACGAGCTGCTGGCCGATTCGGGCGGCGGCGAGGGTTCCGCCATCGATGCCCGGCTGCTGCGCATCATCAGCGACAACGTGCGCCGGCTGGACCAGGTGGTGTCCGACGTGCTGCAGTTGTCGCGCCGCCCCAAGGCCGGCCATAGCGCGGTGGATCTGGGGCAGGCGCTGCCCGAGATCGTCGATCGCTGGCGGCTGGAGATGCGCTCGCGCGCCGGCGCCCGCGCCGAGGTCAATCCCAATGCGGTGCGCGTGGCCGTGGACCTGCAGGGGCCGGTGATCTTCGATGCCTCGCAGCTGCAACAGGTGCTGGGCAACCTGCTCGACAACGCCTGGCGCTACTGCAGCCGGCTGCCGGGATCGATCCGGCTGCTGGCCCACGCGCTGGACCAACACCACGCCGAACTGATCGTCTGGAACGATGGGGCCGAGGTCACGCGCGAGCAGCAGCGCAGTCTGTTCGAGCCGTTCTTCACCAGCAATCCGCAGGGTACCGGGCTGGGCCTGTTCATGGCGCGCGAACTCTGCGGGGCGAACGACGCCCAGGTGCGATACGGGGCGATCGTGCTCGACGCGTTGCTGGATCGCACCGGCATGCTGGCGGGCGGGGCTCGCGATACACTGCCGGCCAAGGCATTCGTGCTGACGATGCGCATCGAGACCCCCGACGTGGTCGATGCGGCCATCGCCGGCTAGTTCGCATCGCCACAACAACAACCGGACATCCCTTCGTCATGCCACCCAGACCGCCCGCCCCCGCCCCGATTCTCGTCATCGACGACGAGGCCGACCTGCGCGAGCTGCTGGACATTTCGCTGCGCCGCATGGGCCATGACGTGGTGATGGCCGGTTCGCTGGCCGAGGCGCGCCTGCGCCTGGCCGAGCGCCGCTACAGCCTGGTGCTGACCGACATGCGCCTGGGCGACGGGCTGGGCATCGACATCGTGCGCCAGCTGTCGGCGTCGCCCGAGCGGACGCCGGTGGCGGTGATCACGGCCTATGGCAGCGCCGACAACGCCGTGGATGCGCTGAAGGCGGGCGCATTCGACTACATCGCCAAGCCGGTTTCGCTGGAACAACTGCGCACGCTGATCCTGAACGCGCTGGGGCGGCAACACCGCGCGCCGGCCGATGGCGGCAGCCCGGCGGAGTCGTCGGAACTGGCCGACCGCGCGGCGCAGCTGCTGCCCGGCGTGTCGGCGGCCGTCAGCGAGGTGCGGCGCTCGCTGTCGCGGCTGGCGCGCAGCATGGCGCCCGTGGTGATCAGCGGAGAGTCCGGCAGCGGCAAGGAGCGCGCCGCGCGCGCCATCCACGCCATCAGCGCCCGGTCGGCGCACCCGTTCGTGGCCGTGAACTGTGGCGCGATCCCCGAAACGCTGATGGAGTCGGAGTTCTTCGGCTACGTGAAGGGCGCCTTCACGGGCGCCGACGCCGAGCGCGGGGGCTTCTTCCAGGCCGCCCATGGCGGCACGCTGATGCTGGACGAGGTGGCCGACCTGCCGCTGGCCATGCAGGTCAAGCTGCTGCGCGCGCTGCAGGAACGCCGCGTGCGCAAGATCGGCGCCAGCAAGGAAGACAGCGTGGACGTGCGCGTGATGTGCGCGAGCCACAAGGATCTGGCCGCGATGGTGGCGGCCGGCCTGTTCCGGCAGGACTTGTACTACCGGCTCAACGTGCTGGAACTGCGCATGCCGACGCTGCGCGAGCGCAGCGAGGACGTGCCCGTGCTGGCGCATGCCATCCTGGAGCACCTGGCCACGCGTTATGGCGACGCCCATCCCAAGCGGCTGTCGCGCGCCGCGCTGGAGCGCCTGGCGGCGTATCCGTTCCCGGGCAACGTGCGGGAACTGGAAAACCTGCTGGAGCGCGCCTACGCGTTTGCGGAGACCGACGAGATCGCCGTGGCCGATCTGGGGCCGCTCGACGCTGGCATGGAGCGCGCCAGCCTGTTGCAGGCGGGCATGCCGCCGATGCCTGCCGTCGCGCCCGCGCCGGCGCCGGCCGGCTATCACGCCTGGGGCAGTTCGACGACCTGGCCGGCCACCGGCGCAGCGCCATCGATGGGCGGTCTTTCCGAACGGGCGCCCGAACCCGGCGTGGATGCTGGCGAAGCCGGGCAGGGCGGCGACGGTGCGGCGACCGACCCGCTGGGCGCGGCGCTGGCCGACATCGAATTCCCGATCGACCTGCCCGCGCGGCTCGAAGCCGTGGAGCGCGCGCTGATCTTGCGAGCGCTGCGCCAGACCGGCTTCAACCGCACGGCTGCCGCGCCGCTGCTGGGCCTGAACTTCCGCCAGTTGCGCTACCGCATCCAGCAACTGGGCATTCGCGACGAGCGCGATGGCCGGGATGGCCGCGACCCCGCTGACGATGGCGAACCGCTGGCCGAGGGCGAGGGACGCGATGTCTGACGCGGCTGCCGGCGCCCGCGACTTCAGGCCCGACGCGCAAGGCTGGGTGCCCGCCGCCCGCCGCGTGCCGTCGCCGAATTTCGACGCCCGGCCCGACGGCGTGCCGCTGGACGTGGTGGTCATCCACAACATCAGCCTGCCGCCCGGCCAGTTCGGCACCGGTGACATCGAGGCGTTCTTCCAGAACCGGCTCGATGCGTCGCGCCATCCGTTCTTCGAGACCATCCGCGATGTGCGTGTGTCGGCCCACTTCCTGATCGCCCGTGACGGCGAACTGGTGCAGTTCGTGGCCTGCACGCAGCGCGCGTGGCATGCGGGGCAATCCGAATACTGCGGACGGCCACGCTGCAACGACTTCTCGATCGGCATCGAGATCGAGGGCGCCGACGACCAGCCGTTCACGCTGGTCCAGTACGACACCGCCGCCGCGCTGGTGGCCGGGCTGCGTGCCGCGTACGCGATCCAGGGCGTGGCGGGGCACAGCGACATTGCCCCTGGGCGCAAGACCGATCCGGGGCCGCATTTCGACTGGGACCGCTTCGTCAGGCTGGCGGGCCTGCCTGCCGCGCTGCTGCCCTATCGCCCGCAATCGGGGGATCGATAGATCGATGGGGTCGGCCGTATCGGCACGGCCGGGCGAATCTGTGTAGGGATATTCACTGTGTTGCACAAACGCCGCAAACGCCCCGTGGCATCAAAACGGGGAATGTGGCGCCGGCAAAACCTCACGCACCGTAGGGTGTCATCGCGATGAAAATTCCCTGTGCAGTTGCGTGTACGCCGCTTCATTTCGGCGCAAGGGCGGCTACAATCGCGCCCCCGGCGGTCGCGGGCGCGCCCCATCCTGGGTCACCTATCGGTGATCCATTCCCATTAAAAAATTTTCAGGATTTTGTGCGCCACCGAACGTGACGCCGCCAAGCCTTGAGGCAGCGCGCTTTGCGGGAATGTGGCGCCGCCGCACCGGGCGGCCAAGACCCCAGACCGCACTTGTCAAGACTGGTCATGTGGCCTCTTTTCACTATACTTAGGCCCAGTTTCGAACGGCACCACAACATCTAGTGGTGCTACCGGGGAACCGGCCGCAGGTGCAGCAATCGTCGCAGCAAGATGCGAGATTCACTGCACAGGGATTGGCGGGCCGGAGCAGTACCGAAAGTCCCTAGCAAAGTGTCCGCACAAGCAGTTTGGTTCGCATCTGGCATCGCCTGAATCAAGTGACTTATATAGCGCATTTTGCTAGGGACTTTGTCGTCTCAGTACAAGAACAGAAGTATTCATTTCAGGGTTAATACCGGAGTTACCTCATGCAAACGGCCCAAAACGAACAACAAACCACCGGCGTGACTGGCGCAACCGGCATCGGTGGCGCAGCAGCCGGTAGCTCGCAGCAGAGCCCTGCCGCTGCAGGTGTGTCGTACCAGGATTACAAGCTGATCCGCCGCAACGGCGCAGTGGTGGCGTTCGAGCCGAACAAGATTGCCGTGGCCGTGACCAAGGCCTTCCTGGCCGTCAACGGTGGCCAGGGCGCGGCATCGGCCCGCGTGCGCGAGCTGGTGGAACAACTGACGCAGTCCGTGGTGCGCGCGCTGGTGCGCAGCCGTCCGAATGGCGGCACCTTCCATATCGAGGACGTGCAGGACCACGTGGAACTGGCGCTGATGCGCTCGGGCGAGCATGAGGTGGCCCGTGCCTATGTGCTGTACCGCGAAAAGCGCACGCAGGAGCGCGCCCAGGCCAACGCGCAGGCCGTGGCCCGCGTGCAGGAATCGGGTGCGTCGTTCAACGTGACGGACAACGGCGTCACGCGTCCGCTGGACCTGGCGGCGCTGCACGCGCTGATCGACAACGCCTGCAGCGGCCTGGGCAATGCCGTCAGCGCCGAGCCGATCCTGAAGGAAACGCTCAAGAACCTGTACGACGGCGTGCCGATGACGCAGGTCTACGACTCGGCCATCCTGGCCGCGCGTACGCTGATCGAGAAGGACCCGGCCTACAGCCAGGTGACCGCCCGCATCCTGCTGCACACGATCCGCAAGGAAATCCTGGGCGCCGAAGTGACCCAGGCCGAAATGTCGACGAAGTACGCCGAGTACTTCCCGAAGTTCATCGCCCGCGGCATCGAAGCTGAACTGCTCGACGAAAAGCTGGCCACGTACGACCTGGCCCGGCTGGGTGCCGCGCTGGACGCCTCGCGCGACTTCCAGTTCAACTACCTGGGCCTGCAGACGCTGTACGACCGCTACTTCCTGCACGTGGATGAAGTGCGCATCGAAATGCCGCAGGCATTCTTCATGCGCGTGGCCATGGGCCTGGCGCTGGAAGAAAAGGATCGCGAAGCCCGCGCCATCGAGTTCTACCAGCTGCTGTCGTCGTTCGACTTCATGTCGTCCACGCCCACGCTGTTCAACTCGGGCACGCGCCGCTCGCAGCTGTCGTCGTGCTACCTGACCACGGTGTCGGACGACCTGGAAGGCATCTACGAAGCCCTGAAGGAAAACGCGCTGCTGTCGAAGTTCGCCGGCGGCCTGGGCAACGACTGGACCAACGTGCGCGCGCTGGGCTCGCACATCAAGGGCACCAACGGCAAGTCGCAGGGCGTGGTGCCGTTCCTGAAGGTGGTCAACGACACGGCCGTGGCCGTGAACCAGGGCGGCAAGCGCAAGGGCGCGGTCTGCGCCTACCTGGAAACGTGGCACCTGGACATCGAGGAATTCCTGGAACTGCGCAAGAACACCGGCGACGACCGCCGCCGCACGCACGACATGAACACGGCCAACTGGATTCCGGACCTGTTCATGAAGCGCGTGATGGAAAACGGCGAATGGACGCTGTTCTCGCCGGCCACCTGCCCGGACCTGCACGACAAGGTCGGCAAGGCCTTCGAGCAGGCTTACCTGGGCTACGAAGCCAAGGCTGCCAACGGCGAACTGAAGCTGTTCAAGAAAGTGCCGGCCATGCAGCTGTGGCGGAAGATGCTGGGCATGCTGTTCGAGACCGGCCATCCGTGGATCACGTTCAAGGACCCGTGCAACATCCGCAGCCCGCAGCAGCACGTGGGTGTGGTGCATAGCTCGAACCTGTGCACGGAAATCACGCTGAACACGAACGAAAGCGAAATCGCCGTGTGCAACCTGGGTTCGGTGAACCTGGTGGCCCACCTGAAGCAGCAGGCCGACGGCACGCACGTGCTGGACCACGCCAAGCTGCAGAAGACGATCCGCACCGCGATGCGCATGCTCGACAACGTGATCGACATCAACTACTACGCGGTGGAGAAGGCGCGCAATTCGAACCTGCGCCACCGTCCGGTGGGCATGGGCATCATGGGCTTCCAGGACTGCCTGCACGTGCTGCGCACGCCGTACGCCAGCGACGCCGCGGTGAAGTTCGCCGATACGTCGATGGAAGCGGTCTGCTACTACGCCTACCAGGCTTCGACCGAGCTGGCCGAAGAGCGCGGCCGCTACAGCACCTATGAAGGTTCGCTGTGGGACCGTGGCATCCTGCCGCAGGACTCGCTGAAGCTGCTGGCCGAAGAGCGCGGCGGCTACCTGGACGTGGACCTGTCGTCGACGATGGACTGGGACAGCCTGCGCGCCCGCATCAAGCAGCACGGCATGCGCAATTCGAACTGCATCGCGATCGCCCCGACCGCGACCATTTCGAACATCATCGGCGTGTCCGCCTGCATCGAGCCGACGTTCCAGAACCTGTACGTGAAGTCGAACCTGTCGGGCGAATTCACGGTGGTGAACGACTACCTGGTGCGCGACCTGAAGGACCGCGGCCTGTGGGACGAAGTGATGGTTGCCGACCTGAAGTACTTCGACGGTTCGCTGGCCCGCATCGACCGCATCCCGCAAGACCTGCGCGACATCTACGCCACGGCCTTCGAAGTGGAGCCGACCTGGCTGGTGGAGGCCGCAAGCCGCCGCCAGAAGTGGATCGACCAGGCCCAGTCGCTGAACATCTACATGGCCGGCGCATCGGGCAAGAAGCTGGACGACACGTACAAGCTGGCCTGGCTGCGTGGCCTGAAGACCACGTACTACCTGCGCACGATGGCCGCCACGCACGTGGAGAAGTCCACCGTGACGCGCGGTTCGCTGAACGCGGTGTCGTCGGGCGCGGACGGCCAGTCGGCCATCGACGCGGCCGCCGCCGCGGCCCCGGCCATGCCGGAAGCCGAAGGCGCGGTCTGCACGATGCGTCCGGGCGACCCCGGCTTCGAAGAGTGCGAAGCCTGCCAGTAACGTCATACCAACCCCCTCGGTTTTCACCCCTCTCCCGCATGCGGGAGAGGGGCCGGGGGAGAGGGCCGGCGCATCCTGACCCGGATGCGTGATGCTGGCCACCAGCCGCCCCTAATCGAATCATCGGAGAACACAACATGCTGAGCTGGGACGACGACGTTCAAGCCACGCCGCAAGCTGCGCCGCAGCCTGCCCTGCAACCCGCCGCGCCGTCCGCCACGCCCGACCAGCAAGGCGTGCTGCCGCCGGCCGCCACCGCGCCGACGGGCATCCTCGGCAACAACCCGAACGCCGCCGCCGCCCAGAGCACGCGCCGCGTGAACGCCGCCGACAAGCGCGTGATCAACGGCGCCACGGACGTGAACCAGCTGGTGCCGTTCAAGTACAAGTGGGCGTGGGAAAAGTACCTGGCCGGTTGCGCCAACCACTGGATGCCGCAGGAAATCAACATGTCGCGCGACATCGCCCTGTGGAAGGACCCGAACGGTCTGACCGAGGACGAGCGCCGCATCATCAAGCGCAACCTGGGCTTCTTCGTGACGGCCGACTCGCTGGCCGCCAACAACATCGTGCTGGGCACCTACCGCCAGATCACGGCGCCGGAATGCCGCCAGTACCTGCTGCGCCAGGCCTTCGAAGAGGCGATCCACACGCACGCGTACCAGTACATCGTGGAATCGCTGGGCCTGAACGAGGCCGAGATCTTCAACGCGTACCATGAAGTGCAGTCGATCCGCGACAAGGACGAGTTCCTGATCCCGTTCATCGACACGCTGACCGATCCGTCGTTCAAGACCGGCACGCCGGAGAACGACCAGAAGCTGCTGAAGAGCCTGATCGTCTTCGCCTGCATCATGGAAGGCCTGTTCTTCTACGTGGGCTTCACGCAGATCCTGGCCATGGGCCGCCAGAACAAGATGACCGGTGCCGCCGAGCAGTACCAGTACATCCTGCGCGACGAATCGCTGCACTGCAACTTCGGCATCGACCTGATCAACCAGATCAAGCTCGAGAACCCGCACCTGTGGACGCCCGAGTTCAAGGCCGAGATCACCGAACTGTTCAAGAAGGCCGTGGATCTGGAATACCGCTACGCCGAGGACACCATGCCGCGCGGCGTGCTGGGTCTGAACGCGCCGATGTTCAAGGGCTACCTGCGCTACATCTGCAACCGCCGTTGCCAGCAGATCGGCCTGGACCAGCTGTTCCCGAACGAGGAAAACCCGTTCCCGTGGATGAGCGAGATGATCGACCTGAAGAAGGAACGCAACTTCTTCGAAACGCGCGTGATCGAGTACCAGACCGGCGGCGCGTTGTCGTGGGACTGACCGGTTGAAGGGTCGGCTGCACAGCGGTAATTACATGCATTGAACAGTCCACGCAGCCAGGACGGGTGAGGAACGGCCATCGGGTGAGAACCCGGTGGCCGTTTTTCTTTGGTCGAGCGCCGCGCGATAACGGCCCGGAAAAACCATGCGTTCGTACAGTTTTTGGCCTGCGGTAGATCGGCGCATGGAAAAACTTGCAGTACGACGAGTTTTCGCCTGCTCAGGACGATCCGGCATGTCGTGATCGAAGAAACCGTGTCCCGTTTCGCCGCCTGAGCGGCTGGCGGCGAACGGAGCACGGCCCCTGAAACCGCCTCAGTCCGCCGTCGCCCCCGACCGTTTCACCACGGCCGACCACTTCCTGATCTCGCTGTCGACGAACTTGCCGGTTTCGGCCGGGGTCATCGGCATTGGCTCGGATCCCCGGTCGGTGATGAACTTGTGCAGGTCGGGCGATTGCAGCGCCTTCACCGTCTCCGCGTTGAGCTGGGTGACGATGGCCGGCGGGGTGCCGGCGGGCGCCATCATCACGGCCCAGCCCAGCGCCTCGAACCCCGGCACGCCCTGTTCGCGCACGGTGGGCACCGATGGCAACTGGGGCACCCGCCTGGCCGTGGTCACCGCAAGCGGCAGCGCCTTGTTGGTCTGGATCAGCGGCATGGCGGCGGTGACCGAGTCCACCATCAGCGGAATCTGGTTGCCCAGGAAGTCGGCCTGGGCCGGGCCGCTGCCCTTGTACGGGATATGGACGATAAAGGTGCCGGTCTGCGCCTTGAGCATCTCGGCGGACAGGTGCTGCGTGCCGCCGATGCCCGCGCTGGCGTAGCTGTACTTGCCCGGCGCGGCCTTGGCCTTGGCAATCAGGTCGCGCAGCGACGTGAACCCCGATTGCGGCGTGGCCAGGAACACCAGCGGCACCGAGAACACGCCCGTCACCGGCGCAAAGTCCTGGCGCGGATCGTAATTGAGCTTCTTGTACAGCGTCTGGTTGATGGCCATGGCGCTGCCGGCCATCACGATCGTGTAGCCGTCGGCCGGGGCCTTGGCGGCCACTTCCATGCCGATGTTGCCGCCGGCGCCGGCGCGGTTTTCCACGATCACCGGCTGGCCCAGCTGCTTGCCGAGTTTTTCGGCCAGCGCGCGGGCGAAGATGTCGGTGGCCTGCCCGGGCGGGAACGGCACGATAAGCTTGATGGGGCGGTCTGGCCAGGCGGCGTGGGCCGTGCCGGCAGCGGCCAGCAGCAGGGCAGCCAGCGTACGGGCCGCAAAAGCGGGGCTGGCAAAGGGGCGCAACGACTTCAAGGGGGTCTCCTCAACGGGTTTGGATGGCGATGACGTCTTGGTCCGTGGCGTCTTTTTGCTCTTTTGACCCGATTCTACGCGTGCTTCGCTTTCAGAATCGCCTCAAAGACGCTGGGCAAATGGCCGCATACGATCGTTCGTGGATCTCAACCAAGGAGAACGACACGATGCGAGCCGTAGTAGTGCAACAGCTGGGCGAAGTCCCGCGCTTTACCGAATTCCGCGATCCCGAGCCGCGCGCCGGCGAAGTCATGGTGCGCGTCTGCGCGGCGGTGATCCGGCCGGCGGACCTGGCCATCGCGCGCGGGCACCATGCCTGCATGCCGCTGGAATTGCCCTATGTCTGCGGGCGAGACGGCGTTGGCTACCTGGCCGACGGGCGGCGCGTCTATTTCCGCGCGGGCCGCAGTCCGTTTGGTGCGATGGCGGAGTTCGTGCCGGCGCAATGGGTGGTGCCGATCCCCGACCCGGTGGCCTCCGCCGACGCCGCCGCATTGGTCGGGCCGGCGCTGGCGGCGTGGCTGCCGCTGGCGGCGCGTGCGGACCTGGCACCGGGGGAGACAGTGCTGATCCTGGGGCAGCCGGGCTGGCGGGGCGCCTGGCCATGCAGGCGGCGCGGCTGCAGGGCGCCGGGCGTGTCATCGTGGCGGCACACCGGATCGACCTGCAGACCATGCCGGGCGCCGATGCGCAGATCGACCTCGGCCAGGCGCCCAGCCTGCTGCAGCATGCGTTTGCCACCCATGCCGCCGATGGCATCGACGTCGTGCTCGATTTTGTCTGGGGCGAGACGCTGGAGCTGCTGCTGTCGGCGCTGGTCCAGGCGGATGGCGTGTCGGCCCTGCCGGCCGACCACGCCACGCGTGTGGTGTCCGTGGTCGATCGCCGGGCGGCCAGCGTCATGCTGGCGCCGATGGCGCTGCGCGATTCACGCGCGGTGCTGATGGGGTGCGGCGCCGCCAGCCATCCGCCGGCCGAAGACCTGCGCTTCCTGGTGGAGGATGTCCTGGGCTGCATGCACGCCGGCTACCTGTCGATCGACCCGCCCGGGCAGGTGCCGATGGGCGAAGTGGCGTCCGCCTGGCGCCAGGCAGGCGAGCCCGGCCAGCGCGTGGTGTTGACGCTGGACTGAGCGGGCTGCTCCCACCCCGGCCCGGTGAATGCACCGACCGGGCGGGGCGTGGGGACGGTCAGGGGAACGGTGGAACGGGGCTCAGGCGGCCTTGCGCAGGTCAGCCGGCATCGCGCCTTCGGCCTTGCGCTCGCCGCCGAGCGCGTCGGTCAGGTCGGCCAGCATGCCCGCGAGTTCGCCGGCCATCAGCGCGAAATCGGCGTCAAAGCGTTCGTTCTCGTCGTGGAGCGTGGCGTCGGCCTGTTCCTTGATCACGTCGAGCGGATTCACGCGCTTGACCGCCAGCGCGTCGGTCAGCACGAACGACACGCGGTCGTTCCAGGTCATGGCCAGCCGCGTGCATCGCTTGCCGGCTTCGATATGGCGCCGCAGGTCCTCGGGGTCGAGCGGATGACGCACGTAGCGCACGGTGGCCTTGGTCTCGCTGCTCGATTGCAGTTCGATTTCCTGATCGACCGTGAAACCGGCCGGGGCGGTGTCGGTGGCCAGCCACTCGGTCATGGCCGCAACCGGCGACAGGTTGACCTGCAGGCCCACCACGGGCAGCGGGTCGATGGCCTTGAACAGCATGCCGCGCACTTCGTCGGCCTTGGCCGTGCCGGCGGCGTCGATGGCCAGCCAGCCGTTGACGGGGTCGATCCATACGCGCGTGTCGCGGCGGATGCTGAAGGCGCGCGGCAGCAGTTCCTCGGTGACCTGCTCCTTCAGTTCCTTCAGCTGCTTGCGGCCCGGCTTGAAGCCTTGCTGCTCCTCGATCTCGGCGGCGCGCGCCTTGGTCACCTGATTGACCACGGTGGCGGGCAGCAGCTTCTTTTCGGTGCGCAGCACCAGCAGCATCTGCTTGTTGACGCAATGCACAAGCTGGTCGTTGTCGCGCGGCGACGCCCAGCCCTGGGTCTGCATTTCCAGGCTGGTGCCCGGATAGAACGCGTGTTTGGCCAGGCAGGCCTCAACATCGTCTGCACTCAGCGTCCACGGGGCGGAGAAACGATGAATCTGGAGATTCTTGAACCACATGAGAATTCGGCCTCGCGTGCGGGTTGGAAAATTGGCAAGGGACGAATTCTAACGGCTTGGCGCGGGGGTGAAACGAAGAAAAGCGGCGCCCATGTTACGGAATGCAAGAGTTCCGCAACGTGGGCGCCGTGTGGTACGCAACGGATGGGCGCCGGGCGGGCGCCGGACCCGCCTGTCAGATGTTGAGCTTCGAGATCTTGGTGCCTTCCAGACTCAGGCCGGCCATCAGGCCCGCGTTGGTCATGGCAAAGCCGATGATCGGCTGCTGGGCGGTGTTGGTGTCGATCTGGCCATTGGCACCGATCGTGGCCAGCGCCACCGTGGCGTCGGCGCCAACCTGCCAGCCGCTGCTGCGCACGAACTTGTCGTAGGCTTCCTGGGTCATGAACATCAGGATGAAGGCCTTGGACTGTGCGCCGATCTGCCAGCCGACCGAGCCCGAAATGGCCCGGTAGTAGCCGCGGTCCGCACCGCCGGAACGAAGCACGCCGTCGCCGTACTCGCCGCCGACGATAAAGCCCGCCGACAGCAGTTTCGGGAAGATCAGGATGCCCTTGGCCTTGGCGCCCAGATCCCGCGCGCCGTTGGTCGTGGAATAGAGGCGGTTCAGCGTGTCAGTGGCGCCCGTGTCGATCTCACGGCGTTTGGACGCCGCGTCGCCCGAGTCTTTGGGGCCGGTGAAGCTGCATCCTGCAAGCGACAAGGCGCCCACGGACAGACCGGTGAGGCCGACAACCCCGGCACTGCCGGCGGACAGGAAGGTTCGACGTTTCATTATTTCCTCCAGGAGGGTTCATGTGTTGCAACCGCCTCTAAAGCATAGGCTGGCAAGGCACATCCGCAAATGCGATTTTGTCTGACACGGAGGGGACAGGCCTCTGACATGACTTGGTCATACTTTCTTGCAAATCGGCGGAACTTGTTCCGGAACCGGGCGGATACCATACCGGTCTGTCGACAATCTATCCGCCAACCGCCCCCATACCCATGTCATTCCAGAAGTCCAACGTCCAGCCCGTTTCCCGTCTGTCGAACCCCCATGCTGCAGTGCAGCGCCCGCGTGGATGGCGGCGTGCCGGCGCGCTGGCCATGCCGCTGGCGGCACTGCTGCTGGCCGCCTGTGCGTCCCAGCCGGCGGTCGAAACGGCCGAAGCCAAGCAGGAATCGGCCCAGATGAACGCCGGCTGGCAGGCCGAGCGCGCCAAATATATGGATTGCGTGCAGGACCGCGCCAGCGACGGCGCCAAGGGCAAGGGCACCTCGAAGGAGGTGGCTGCCGGCGCGATCGACGCGTGCAAGGGCCAGCTGAAGGTCATGCACGACGCCTTCCAGTCGTACCTGTCGGCGCAGATGAGCAGCGCGCACGGCCAGACCAGCGCTCGCCAGGCCGCCGAGCGCGTGACCACGGACACCCGCGAGAAGGCCCGCACCTACCTGACCCGCTACGTGGAAGTGGAACGCTACAAGGCAGGCCAGCACTGAGCGCGGGTTCCACCTCGTCCTATTGGCCTGAAACGGCTCCGCGTCACAGCATCGCCAATGGCTGCGCGTGACGCGGCGGCGCGAACAGCGTGTCCAGTTCGGCCAGCTGGCCGGGCGTGAGCGTGATATCGAGCGCGCCCATGTTCTCGCGCAGGCGGTCGCGCTGGCCGGTCTTGGGAATCGCAATGATGTCGTCTGACGCCAGCAGCCAGGCCAGCGCCGCCTGCGCGGGCGTCATGCCATGCTTCGCCGCAAAGCCCTTCAGGCCCGCGTTGCGCAGCAGCCGCGCCTGCTCGATTGGCGAGTAGGCCATCACCGGGACGTTGCGTTCGCGCAACCATGGCAGCAGGTCGAACTCGATGCCGCGCCGGCTCAGGTTGTAGAGCAGCTGGTTCACCGCTACCGCATCGCCCCCCGGGGTGTCCCAGAACTCCTCCATATCGGACAGGTCCAGGTTGCTGACGCCGAAATAACGGATCTTGCCGGCCGCCTGCAGCGCCTGGAATGCCTCGATCGTGTCCTCGAACGGTACGTCGCCGCGCCAGTGCAACAAATACAGGTCCAGATGGTCGGTGCCCAGCCGGCGCAGGCTGCGCTCGCACGCCGCCACCGCGCCCTTGCGGCTGGCGTTGTGCGGATAGACCTTGCTGACCAGGAAGGCGTCGCCGCGGCGGCCCGCCAGGGCCTCGCCGATCAGCGATTCGGACAGGCCTTCGCCATACATCTCGGCGGTATCGACCAGCCGCAGGCCCATGTCCAGGCCCATCTGCAGCGTGGCGATTTCCTCGGCGCGCGTGGCACGGTGGTCGCCGATATTCCAGGTGCCCATACCCAGCGCGGGCACGCGCTCGCCGCCGGGTAGCGTGACTTGTTTCATGCGATGCCTCCGGTATCGGGAAACTTGCCCTCCACACTAGTGAACATCGCCACCCGGCACAAGCGCACCGCCCGCACGGCACTTTTTACCTGACTGCAGCAATCGGTGCAGCGCGGGCCGCGCCGGCCATCAGCGGTGCTGGTGCCGGAATTCCTGGGTCTTGCCGCCATAGCCATAGGCGGCCGCGCGCGCGTCGATCACATGGATATAGGACACCTCGTTGACATCGCCGATCAGCTCGGACAGCGCGGCATGCGACTGGCGCAGGTAATCGGCTTTCTCGGCCTTGGTGTTGGTCTCGTCGGTCACGCTGATGTCGAGCTGGAAGGCGTTGCGCCCCTTGTCATGGTCGGACAGCGGCTTGCCGCCAATGAACCACTGCTCGCGCGGGATGAACGTCACGGTGGTGGCAATCACGGGGGCTTCCTTGCCCAGCACGCGCTGGGTCAGTTCACCCACCATGGCCACGGCGCGGCGCGTCAGTTCGGTATCGGGATGGCCGGAAATCTGCAGGGATACGTGGGGCATGACTGGCTCCTTTCGGGTTTGGGTTTCACGTTGCGGCGCGCTTGCGGGTTGGCGTATTGGCGTGCTGCGGTGATGTCATCGTAGGCGTTGCCTTGAAATCGGAAAAGCGGGAATATACGATGCCATCTATCGGAATAGCCGAAACTTCAAATCATGCGCGGATTCGAAACGGACCAGCTCCGAACCTTTGTGGCCGTGGCCGAGAGCGGCAGCCTGTCGGCCGCGGCGCCCCGCCTGTTCCTGTCGCAATCGTCGGTCAGCGAGCAGTTGCGCAAGCTGGAGGAGCGTGCCGGCGTGCCGCTGCTGACGCGCGGCAAGAAGGGCGCGGCGGTGACGCCGGCCGGGGCGCGGCTGCTGGACTATGCCCGGCGCATCCTGTCGCTGAACGAACAGGCACTGGCCGAATTGCGCGGCCAGACGCTCGATGGCGAACTGCGGCTGGCGGTGACCGACTATTTCCGCCCCGGAGAAATCGCTGGCATGCTGCGGCGCCTGCGCGACCGCTATCCCTACCTGAAGCTGCACGTCACGGTCATGAAGAGCGCCGCCATCGAGGCGGCGGCCGAGATGGATGCGTTCGACATCGGCCTGAGCATGCGGCTGATCGGCGCGCGCGGCGCGGAAAAGACTTCGGGCGCCACACGCGGCGGCACGGTGCTGCGGCGCGAGGCGCTAGCCTGGGTGGCCGCACCGGAAATTTCTGAAGAACCCCAGGCTACGCTGCCGCTGGTGTTGCTGCCCGATACCTGCTCGATGCACCAGTTCGTCGTGCAGTTGCTGATGCGGCGCCGGCGTGAATTCGAGATCGCACACTCGGCCTCGGGCGTGGCGGGCCTGCATCTGGCGCTGGCGGCCGGGCTGGGCGTGTCGTGCCTCAACGCATCGGCCATCGGACCCGGCGTGACGCCGCTGGATGCAGCGGACGTGTCCGGCTGGAAGCTGCCGGCACTGCCTTCGGCGGAGTTCTATCTATTAGGGGCGCGCCGGGGCGAGAGCGAATTCATCGGCCAGGCGCGGCAGGCGCTGGCGGAGCAATTTGGCTGAACGGCTAGATGGGGCTAGATGGCGCCGATGGGCCAGGTCAGATCGGGGCGGGCCAGGGCGGCCGCGCTCAGGTCTCGCTCCACTGCCGCAGCAGGTTGTGATAGCAGCCAACCAGGCTGCGCCGCGCGCGCGCGTCGGCGTTGGTCTGGTTGAGCGTCTGGATCGCGTTGTCCATGTCGAACAGCAGCGCGCGCTGGCCGTCGTCGCGGATCAGGCTCTGGATCCAGAAAAAGCTGGCCACCCGCGTGCCGCGCGTGATCGGTGTCACCTGGTGCAGGCTCGTGGCCGGGTAGACCACCATGTCGCCGGCGGCCAGCTTGACCGCGTGCACGCCGTACGTGTCTTCCACCTGCAACTCGCCCCCGTCGTAGCTGTCGGGGTCCGACAGGAACAGCGTGGCGGACACATCGGTGCGCAGCTTGCGCCCGGTGTGCGGATGGATGCGCACGCCGCCATCGACATGGGCGCCGAACGTCATGCCCTCGCTGTAGCGGTTGAACATTGGCGGATAGACGATGTTCGGCAGCACCGCACTAATAAATAGCGGATGGCGTTCCAGCGCGGCCAGGATCAGGTGCTGGCACTGGGCGGCCACTTCGGACCTTTCGTCGATCTGCTGGTTGAACTTGACCGGCGCGCCGGAATAGCCGGCCGACACGCGGCCGTCCACCCAGGCATCGCCGGCATGTTCCAGCTGCGCCAGCACCACGGCCACCTGTTCGGCGTTGAGAACCTTCGGAATACGAACCAGCATCGGAGACATCCGGTTGGGGCCGGGGGCAGGCCATGGCGAAACAGCCAGGCGCGGCGTGCGGCCCCGGCGGCGCTTACATGCGATAGGTGAACGACAGCATTGCGGTACGGCCCGTGCCCGGCACCGACCGTCCGCCGTCCGACTGGATCAGCGCATCGTAATACTTCTTGTCGAAGATGTTGAACAGATTCAGGCGCACGTCGTACTTGGGCTGGTGGTAGGCGATCATGCCGTCCCAGCGCACAAAGCCGCCAACCTGCACCGTATTGGTATTGTTGGCATAACGCTGTGACATGTAGAACGCCCCGCCGCCCACTTCCCAGCTTGGCAGGATGGCATAGCTGGTCCATGCCGTGGCCGTGTGCTTGGGCGTGTTGGTCGGCACCATGCCCTGCGTGCCGGCCGCGATACCGCTCTTGATCTCGGCATCCAGGTACGTATAGCCCGCGAACACCTGCCACTTCGGCGTGATGCGGCCGGTCACGCCGGCGCGGAAGCCATCCACCTGGATCTTGCCGGTCAGCGCGTACGTGGTGGCGTCGATCTGGCTGCGCGCGTTGTCCTTGGTGATGCGGAAGATGGCCGACGTCAACGACAGGTTGCCGCTCATCAGATCCCACTTGCCGCCCGCCTCGTAGGCCTTGTTCTTTTCGGGGTCCAGCGACTGCTGCCCCACCGTGCCGACCAGCTGTTCCAGCGACGGGTTGAACGACGTGCCGTAGGAAATGTAGTACGACTGCGTCTCGGTCGGCTGCCAGATGCCGCCCAGGCGCACGCTGGTGAAGTGGACGTCCTGGCTCGCGTTGGGCAGCACCGTGCTGCCGGCCGTGTTGCCGGAATTGACCGAGTTGCTGATGCTGGCGATGTACTTGTCGTAGCGCAGGCCGGCCACCGCCTTCCATTGCTTCGAGAACTCGATCGAGTCGTTGGCGTAGACGGCCACCGTGTTGGCAGAGCCGCCCTGCAGGTTGCCGGTGCGGGTGGCCACGCTGGCCGGCGAATCCTGGTACGGCGGATCGATGACCGGCGTGCACGCCACGAAGCCGGACGTGCCCGTGGCCGGGTTCAGTGGCGTACTGCCGCAACTGCCGTTGCGGTAGTAGTTCTGGTTGTTGTAGCCGTCGTGGCCCAGCTCCAGGCCGGTCAGCAGCGTGTGCTTGACCGGGCCCGTGTCGAACTTCGCGGTCAGCTCGGTCTGGTTGAAGATCGAGTAGTCGCGGATGTTGCGGTCATGGCTCTGCTGGCGCACGTACAGTTGCGACAGCGGCAGGTTGGTGGTGGTCAGCGCGGTAAAGGCGCCCGCCCCGTTGATCGATCCCACCGCGTTCGGCGCGGTCTCGCGCGCATCGGTTTCCACATAGTTGAACGCCGTGACGTTGCGCAGGCGCAGGTTGGGCGAGAACTTGTGGTCGATGGCGCCATTCAGCGACACGATGTTCTGGCGCGTACGGTCGTTGTTGAAGCCGTAGTGCGTATTGCGATCGACGTTGACCGGATGACCGTTGATGGCGGGCAGGCCGTAGTCGGGCATGTCCTCGTTGTGCTGGAGCAACGCCGACAGGGTGATCTCCGTCGAGGTGCCGATGCCAAAACGCCACGACGGCGCGATGCCGAAATCCTGCACGGTCATCTCGTCGCGCGTGCTCGGCTTGCCGTCCTGGGCCATGGCCGAGATGCGGAAGGCCGAGGTGTCGCCGGTGGGCGTGTTCACATCGGCCGTGGCCCGCACCAGGCCGTTGGTGGTGACCGATCCGGTGACCTCGGTGGCGGCCTGCAGCTTGGGCTTCTTGGTGACCTGGTTGATCACGCCACCCGTGGAGCCGCGCCCGAACAGCATCGACGACGGGCCCATCAGCACTTCGACCTGGTCCAGCGCGAAGGTGTCGCGGTAGTACTGGCCGCGATCGCGGAAGCCGTCCAGGTAGATGTCGGTGCGCGCCGAAAAGCCGTTCAGGTTGATGTTGTTGCCGATCTGCCCGCCCTCGGCGCCGCCGATGGTGATGCCGGGCACGTTGCGCAGCGCATCGGCCAGCGAGCTGGCGCCCTGCGATTCCATCAGCGCCCGGTTGACGATCGTCACCGATTGCGGCACATCGCGCAGGTCGGCCGGCAGCTTCGACAGCTGACTGCCGATGGGGTTGAAGTCGTCGCGGGCGGCGGAGCCCTGGACCGTGACCTCACGCAGCGTTTGCGGCACGGATTCGCCCTTTTGCGGCGCCGATGGGGCGGTAGATAGGGCGGTCGATGGGGCAGGGGCTGCGGCGGGCGCCTGCTGCGCCGGCTGAGCGGCTTGCTGCGCGAAGACGGCGGGTGCGGCAAAGAGGGCCACCAGCGCGGTAGCCACAGGGGTGCGACGGAGCATTGTCAGTTCCAGTGCGCCCCGTACTGCCGGGCCCTTTACCGGCTTCACCACCGGGGCTAAATGTTCGGGCGATCGGCAATATAAATAGGAACCATTCTCGTTGCAATCGCGTTGCGTGGCGATCACAGACACGCTGACGCGTATTCGGATGTCTGCAAGATCAAACATCGGAAGCTGGCCTAACGGTGGTATTGGGCAGCGTTGCGCACATTGTCGCCACGATCTGTCAAATCTGACAAGGTCCTGCAGCATGCAAACGGCCCGCATGTCGCGGGCCGCTTGCAGACATAGGATCACCGGGGCCGGTGATCGCACCCGAAAAAAGTTTCGGATGGGGCGTTGGCCGACGATGAGTCCACCATCGGCCGGCCCATTCCCTGCCGGTCAGTCGGCCGTCATGTTGGCGTTCTTGGCGATACGGCCAAGACGTTCGCGCTCCGTCTTGATGAAGGATACGAAGCTCTCCACCGAACCGCCGGCCGGCTCGATCCCGTTCTGGATCAGGCGCTCGCGAATCTCGGGGTTCTGCATGCCGGCGCTCAGCTCGGCATTGAGCTTCTTGATGATCGCGGGATCGGTGCCCTTCGGCGCGAAGATGCCGGCCCAATGGCCGATGCGCACTTCAGGCAGGCCCTGCTCTGCGGTGGTGGGGATGTTCGGTGCGGCGGGCATGTGCTTGTCCCACGTGGCACCCAGCGCCTTGAGCTTGCCGGCCTTGATCTGCGGCAGCACCACGATCGATGCCTCGGACGTGGCGGCCACCTGGTTGCCGATCACGGCGGTGATGCTTTCCGAGCCGCTCTTGTACGGCACCACGGTCAGCTGCGCACCATTTTCCTTAAGCATTTCTTCAACGAAATGCGGTGTGCTGCCGCTGCCGGCGGTGGCAAACGGCACGCCGCCCTGCTTCTTCGAATATTCGATCAGTTCCTTCACGTTGTTCGCCGGCAGCGACGGCGATGCCACGATCACCGACGGGCTGACCGCGATCAGGCCTACGGGCACGAGGTCGTCGGGCTGGTAGGGCATCTTCGTGCGGATCAGGCTGTTGGTGACGGTGCCCACGGCACCCACCAGGAACGTGTAGCCATCGGGCTTGCTCTTGGCCACGTAGTCGGCGCCCACGATGCCGCCGGCACCGGGACGGTTTTCGATCACCACGGGCTGGCCAATCCGCTTGCTGACGGCGTCGGCCCCGGCGCGTGCCACGAGGTCATTGGCCCCGCCGGCCGTGAACGGCACGACAAACTTGATCACGTGGTTGGGCCAGGCATCAGCGGCGTGGGCGGTGGTGGCGATCAGCGAGGTGGCGGCGAGCGCCAGGGCCAGCGTGCGGCCGCGAGGGGACAATGGCATGCTTAGTCTCCGGTAGTTGTTGTAAAGAGGATCGGGGGATCGATCTTACCGAACTAAGCTGTGAGTTTGCTGAATGGCGTGGGTGGCGTCGTTCTTGCTGCGCTTTTTCCGTGTCGCCCGTGCGCCGTTCGTGCGCCACAGCAAGTGCGGCGCGCGGGCGATGGCATCAGCACGTCACTGCTGGCGCACCCAGGTCTGCGTCCGGCCGATCAGGCTGATGCCGATGAAGCCGCGCACGTTGAGCTTCTTGCCGTCGTCGGCCATCGACATCTTGCACTTGTACAGCTTGCCGGTCTCGGGGTCCAGGATCTCGCCGCCGGTCCATTCGTTGTCGCCGGTCTTGCGCAATCCGGTCAGCAGCGTCATGCCGATGATGGGCTGGTCCTTGCGCGCGTCGGTGCATTTGTCGCACACCTTGGGCGGGCCTTCGGACGGCACCAGGCTCTTCACGAGCTTGCCGCTGTACACGCCATCCTTCTCGGTAATCTCGATCACGCCGCGCGGCTTGCCGGTGGCGTCGTCGATGGTTTGCCATGTGCCCGCCGGGGTGGCTTGCGCCATCGCCAGGGCGCTGGCGGTGAGTGCGGCGGCGAACACGGCGGCGCGGGCGGTATGGCGAAGCAGGGCGCGGGGGTCGGTCATGCGCATGAAGATCTCCAGTTCAGTGTCGCGATGGCGGATTCGCCAGTGCGCGGCGCGGGTTATGTCCGGTCGGTAAGGTTGCAGCCAGCCGGCAGGTCTGACACGCAAGTCGTACACGACGTGCAGGATGCCGGCTTCCGGTCAGCACGATTGCGACGGTCCGCAATGAACCGCGTGCCGCGCTGGCCGGCATCGGCATCGCGCGACGCCAATCTACTGGCGCGCGTCGTTCGCTGCAATCTCCCGCATCCATTTGCGTACGCACCAGAGCGTACCGCGGCACCCCCTGCAATCGCCCGCCCGGCGGCGGCTGGCCTTGATTTTGTCCTGCAACAAGCACCGCGCGGGAAGCGTACCCGAGACATTCCTCTAGCCGGCCCGTGGCGCAGGGGCGCCACACCCGCGCGCGCCACCGACGCCCGGACGCGCGGTCGCCGCGGTGTCTCTGGCGACGTCGGCCGACCGGCTGCGCGGCGGCGGTGACGGCATCGGTAGGAACCCGAATGCGCGCATCGTCAGCAGATCAATGATCGTGCCTGGCGGATGGTTGACAGCGCAGCAGTTTGCCGGCGGCCACCGACGCGTCGAACGATGGACAATCGATGCGCGCCGACCGATGCGACGCCGCCGCGCACGGTGAGTCGACGGCAGGCGCACCGGTTGCCGAAACGCCGGCGGTGCACGGCGATCGCTCGGTCCGCACGATCGCCCGACCGGCCGACCGACGACACGACGCGCGATGCGATGCCGGACAAGCGCGGGGCACCGCGACCACCAGTTCGTACGCGCGTCGACACATCATCCATCGCACGACTGATGTCAAAACGCGGGTGTCGATACGTGTCGATACGCGTCGATACGTGTCGAAGAGGGAAACCGTTGCGTAGGCGCATCACTCCTTCGTCGTGCTCGCGCAACTGTCTGATCGACGCACGCGAGGCTCACCGACACATCGACGCGACCGCCGCTCGATCGGCTTGTCGAAGGGCGCGCGCGCGTCTTGCCAAGGCACTGGCGCGTGACCGCCGGCGTCCCAGGATCGCTCTGTGCGATGCCACCGGGCGGCACGCTGCCGCGCCACTGCGTGTGTGTCGGAAAGCCAATATTCACGCGGGTTTCCAGTCGGCACCGATCCATGCGAAGCGTCGCCGTGATGTCGCGCATCGGCGTGCCGCGCAGGCGGTTGGACGACGCGCGCGGAGGGTGCGAACACACGCTGCGCAGTCGCGTCGCCAGGTGTTCTTCCACCATCGAAACACACGCGTGATGGAACTTCATTTGGTGTACGCGCGTCTCGATGAGAGAGCGTATCGATGGTGTTGTGATCGGCGTGCGCGCGTGAATTAGATCGATTCGTTCTTGCGCGCAAGTTTTTTTGCACTTTTTTCTTAACATCATCGAGCAAACGAATTATGATTCGCCTTGACAAGAGTCTCACTTCATTGCATCGATGTGTTTGACGAAGCGGGCGTCGCAAGAAGGCAAGCAAGAAGCAACGATGACGCGATGCTTTGTCGCAGTGAATGCGGGTAGCCGAGGAGCACCAGAACTTTGACGCAGACCGGGCCGATCAGGCTTCTTACAACGCGTGCAGTCTCCTGTGGCCCAGTGACGGGATGGGCGAGCTACCCCCGTGGAATTACCGTCTGCAGTGCGCGAGGCGAAGCCCGTGCTGCAGACCTGCTGACCGATATCTCCTCTATTCAGGCTGCGCGCCGACACGATGTGCGGCGCGGGCCGATCGAATATTCCAGGGCACGGCATGCCCCGGAAATCCGCCTGGAAGCTGGCTTTGCAGCCAGCGCGCGGATTTTGCGCTGCCGTGAAAACACCGCGGTGCGCGACACGGGTCGCGCCGGGATCCCTGCCACCGAATTCATTAGCGTGCGGTTCAAGCTGTCGTGCGCCGATGAATCGCTCGCTCGATTGGGGCATGCCTCCATGCGCCTCGGATCGGTCGGGTCGTCCATTTAGGTCATTCGATATTTCACGCTAGTGAAGGAGTTATCCATGGCAACTGCTGCAAAGAAAAAGCCGGCCGCCAAGAAGGCTGCCAAGCCGGCCGCCAAGAAGGCCGCTGTGAAGAAGGTCGCCGCCAAGAAGGCAGCGCCGGCCGCCAAGAAGGCTGCCGTGAAGAAGGTTGCTACGAAGAAGGTAGCCGCCAAGAAGGCTGCTCCGGCTGCCAAGAAGGCCGCTGTGAAGAAGGTTGCCGCCAAGAAGGTCGCAACCAAGAAGGTCGCCGCCAAGAAGGCAGCACCGGCCAAGAAGGCTGCAGTGAAGAAGGTTGCCGCCAAGAAGGTTGCAACCAAGAAGGTCGCCGCCAAGAAGGCAGCACCGGCAAAGAAGGCCGCAGTGAAGAAGGTTGCCGCCAAGAAGGCCGCACCGGCCAAGAAGGCTGCTGCTGCCAAGAAGCCGGCTGCCAAGAAGGCTGCTGCCAAGCCGGCCGCGAAGAAGGCTGCTGCAAAGCCGGCTGCCAAGAAGGCCGCCGCCAAGCCGGCTGCGAAGCCTGCTGCCAAGAAGGCTGCCGCCAAGAAGCCGGCTGCCCGCAAGGCTGCCAAGCCCGCTGCTGCGCCCGCCGTTGCACCGGCTGCTGCCGCACCCGCCAAGACCGCGCTGAACCCGGCAGCGGCCTGGCCGTTCCCGACGGGCAACCGTCCGTAATTGCCTCGCCCTCGTGCGAGCGATCACAACCGGGAAACGCCTGGGCACGCATCGCGTGCCACACTGACCGGATACGCCGTATCCGGTCTGCAAGACAGCGAGTCTTGCCAACCCGCCGATGGCATCCGTGCCCGGCGGGTTTTTTATTGGGCGCGCGCGCCGATGGCCGCGTCAAATGAAAAACGCCGCGGCCCGAGGGCACGCGGCGTTTCTTTCTGACGGCTTGTAAGGTTTTCAGTGCGAGACGCGTGTCACGCCTCCCGATGACAGCAGGCGCACCCGGTCGCCGGGGCGGAACACCTCGTCGGCTTCCTGGGTGATGGCGCGCATGTCGCCGTCTTCGAGCTGAACCGTGATCTCCAGGCCGCGGCGCTGCGTGATGCGGTTCTCTGCCGCGCTGCCCGCAATGCCGCCGAGCACGGCACCCAGCAGGCCAGCTGCCACGGAGCCTCCGCCGCTGCCGATGGTGCTGCCCGCCGCGACGCCGCCGATGGCGCCCCCGGCAAGCGTGCCGGCGCCCGTCGAGCCGCCCTGGATCATGACTTCGCGCACACCCTGGACCACGCCATAGCGCACGGTCTGCTCGCGTTGTGCCTGCCCCGGTGCGTAGACGCTGCCGGAATTGGAGTAGTTGGCACAGCCGCTGACCAGCGCCACGGTAGCCAGCACCGCGACACCGCCGATTCGAAGGATCTGATTCATCGCAACTCCCGTCTGAATGCCGCGCCCTTCGTCGTCGTCCGGTGTGCGCGGTTCACCTTTTCATCTTAGGCGTATTGGTAACCGAACGCCGCCGCGAAGCGGCTGCCGATTTCCTCACGCGAAATCCAGTGGTTCTGAGGGCCTTGCTGGGCAATCTTGAGCGCACCCATCAGCGAGGCGAGGCGACCGGTGGTTTCCCAGTCCATGCCCTGCTCGATGCCGTAGAGCAGGCCGCCGCGGAAGGCGTCGCCACAGCCGGTGGGGTCCACCACGCGCTCGGCCTGCACGGCCGGGATGGCGTACTGCTGGCCATCGGCGAAGATGCTGGCGCCACGTTCACCGTGCGTCACGATGAACGCGCGCACCTTGGCGGCCACTTCGGCGCTGGTCCAGGCGGTACGGGACAGCATGACCTGTGCTTCGTAGTCATTGACCGTCACGTAACTGGCGAGTTCAATGAACGCCCGCAGGTCCTCGCCGTTGAACAGCGGCATGGCCTGGCCCAGGTCGAAGATGAACGGAATGCCGGCATCGGCGAACTGCTGTGCGTGGTGCAGCATGCCTTCGCGGCTGTCCGGGGCCACGATGCCCAGTGCCGGGCGCTTGCCGGCGCCCAGCGCGTCCTGCACGCTGTTGAGCTGCGACTGGCCCATGGCGCCCGGATGGAATGCGGTGATCTGGTTGTTGTCCAGGTCGGTCGTGATCATCGCCTGCGCCGTGAACGTGTCGGGCAGCGTGCGGATATGGTCGGTGGCGATGCCCAGGTCGCGCAGGTACTGCAGGTACGGGCCGGCGTCCTGGCCCACGGTGGCCATCACGATCGGATCGCCGCCCAGCATCTTGAGCGTGTAGCCGATGTTGCCGGCGCAGCCGCCGAACTCGCGCCGCATGCCCGGCACCAGGAACGAGACGTTCAGCATGTGGATCTGGTCCGGAAGAATGTGTTCACGGAACCGGCCGTCGAACGTCATGATGGTGTCGTAGGCGACGGAACCGCAGATCAGGCTGGACATCTCTTCTCCAAATGGCCCGGCGAAGGGCCGCAACAGATACGTTAAATAATTCCGCCCGTGCATGACGGGCGGAAACGCTGGTACGACTGTGTTCTACCGCACAGATTATTTCAGTGCAGCCAGAGCAGCGTCGTAATTCGGCTCCTGCTTGATTTCCGGCACCAGCTCGCTGTACTTCACGGTGTCGTTCTCGTCGACCACCACCACGGCACGCGCGCAGACGCCGGCCAGCGGGCCGCTCTTGATATCCACGCCATAGGCGTTCTTGAAGTCAGCACCGCGCATCGTCGACAGCGTCACCACGTTGTTCAGGCCTTCGGCGGTGCAGAAGCGGCCCATGGCGAACGGCAGGTCGGCCGAGATAGTCAGCACCACGGTGTTGGCCAGGCTGCTGGCAGCCTCGTTGAACTTGCGTGCCGACGCCTGGCAGACGGGCGTGTCCAGGCTCGGGACGATATTCAGCACCTTGCGCTTGCCTGCGAAGTCAGCCAGCGTCACGTCCTTCAGGTCCTTGCCGACCAGCGTGAAAGCCGGTGCCTTGTCGCCAGCATGGGGAAACTTGCCGCCAACTTCGATGGCGTTGCCGCCAAGGGTCACATTGCTCATGGTTGCTCCTGTCAGAAAAGTACAGCCCGCCGGCCCGGTGCATTGCCGGCCGGCGTGGCGAGGGGGGCGATGGAATTCAGGGGTAGAAAATCAGCACGCGGTAATTGGCAGCCGCCTGCTGTGTCCGGAATCGTACCCGAACCGGCAGCTCGCTGCCCGCGCGCAGACCCGTGGCCGCGAAGCCGCGCTGGACGGGCTCCAGGTACTCGGCCGGCAGCAGCACGCGGCGCAGCAGCAACTGGTCCTGCAGATCGGTCATGACCAGCTCGATCGCCGGCAGCGCCGTGGTGGCGCGCCCCTGGTTGCGCAGGGTGACCGCCAGCAGATAGACGTCGCTGGCCTCGTCCTGCTTCTGCAGTTGCGAACTGTCGATGCGCAGCGCCTCGAGGTCGCGCCACGGCGGCACATCGCAGCCAAACGGTGCACAAGCCGCCTCAAGTACCGGACGCAGCACCGGCATGCTGCCGGCAATCTGGCTGCGGGCCAGGTAGATGCCCTGCAGCAGGATGCCGAGGCCCAGCACAACGGCCCCCGCGCGCATCCAGATGCGCCGGTTGCCGGGCACCGAGACCTTCACGCCGGGCGCGCGGGACTGTTCGCGTTCGCGCGTATGGCGCAGGAAATCGGGCGCGAAGACCGGCCCGCTTGCTGCCGTGCCCGCCGATGCGGATGGCGATCCCGCCGATGCGCCGGGACGGTTCAGCCAGTGGCGTGTGGCGGTCTCGCGTGCCACGGCATTGGGCGTGCCATCGCGCAACGTGACGCCGAGGTCGTGTTCGATGACGTCCTTGGCCTGTGCGGCCCACGCTTCGGCTTCGGGGTCGGCCGGATCCTCGGCGCGCAGGAAGCCGCTGGCGCTAGGCACCGGATCTGCCTGCGGGAACGGTTCGGGCGTGGGCAATGCATCGGCCGGCACATGGGGCACATCCGAATCCTGCGATGCAGCCATTGCGTCCGATGTGTCCCATGCGTCCGATGCGTCCGATGCATCGGCCACGGCCCCGGCGCCTGCGTCCTCCGGCACCGCATCGGCGGCCGGAGCCGCTTCGGTGGCGGACGTCTCGGGCGTTTCGGCACCGGCTTCATCCATGGGCTGGCTCGACGGTGCATTGGCCGGGCGCAGCGGCGGCCAGCTGGCCTTGGCGCTGTACGCGCCGTAGGGCGGCATGCCCGACGGGTTTTTTGGCGCGAAAGCCGCAGCCGGGTCCAGCGAAGAGTGGGATGCCTGCGACGCCTGCGCGGCCGGCGATGGTGTCTGCACCGGCTCATCGTCGAATGCCGAATGGTCGAGCATCGGCCATGGCGCCGGCGGATCGGTCAGTGGGGGTTCCGCTGGCGGCGCGGTGTCGGCCGATGCGGGAGTCGATGCGTCGGACGCCGGCTCGCCCTCGGCCGCGGGCATTGCCGCCTCGCCGGCGGGCGTCAGGTCGGGTTCGTGGTCGGCCGGGAGATCGGGTTCGATGTCGGCATCGGCATCGGCATCGGCATCGGCATCGGCGTCCGCATCCGCATCCGCTTCCGCTTCCTGACGCGCGTCGCCGGCGACCGTCCCGGGGCTCGGCGCCTGCGCCACTGCATCGGGCAACGGCTCCGACATCATCGTCGTCGGCGAATCGAGCGCGGGGACTTCGTAGCCCGGATCAAAGCCCGGGTCGAATGGGGCCTCGTCTTCGCGCGCGCGGGCCGTTGCCTGGGTCTGCTCGGCGTGGGCCAGCGCGGCCGCCATCGTCACGGCGGCGGCCGATGGGTTCGACGCAGCCGAGGTGGCCGATTGGGCCGATTGGGCCGGCGCGGGCACCTCGATCAGGTGTTCGCGTGCATCGAAGACGGTATCGCATTGTCCGCAGCGGACCAGGCCCTGGCGCAGCCGCAGCTGATCCGCAACGAGCCGGAACGCGGTGCGGCAGGCCGGGCAGCGCGTGACGAGCTTGGCGGCGGCCATGATGACGAATCAGGAACGGTTGGCCGTCAACGGGCGCGTGCCGTGCAGGCACACCCAGCCTTCCTCGCTGCGCCAGACCGACATGGCCAGCCACGGCGCGTAGGCCGCAGCCACTTCATCGGCCTGCCGTTCCAGCACGCCGGACAGCACCAGCCGGCCGCCGGGGCGCACGCGCGCCGACAGCATCGCGGCCATCAGCTTGAGCGGATTGGAAAGAATATTGGCCACCACCAGGTCGTAGGTGGCTTCGGACACCGATTCCGGCAGCGCGAAGCTGGCTTGCACCTGGTTGCGCTCGGCGTTGTAGCGCGAGGCCTCGACGGCGTTCGGATCAATGTCGATGCCGATGGTCTCGCCCGCGCCGAGCTTCTTTGCCACGATGGCCAGGATGCCCGAGCCGCAGCCGTAGTCCAGCACGGTCTCGCCAGCCCGCACGTTCTGCTCCAGCCACTGCATGCACAGGCGCGTGGTCGGATGGCTGCCCGTGCCGAAGGCCAGGCCCGGATCGAGTTCCAGGATCACCGCGTCGGGCTCCGGCGCGTCGTGCCACGACGGCACGACCCAGATCTTCTCGCCCACGCGGATCGGTTCGAATTGCGACTGGGTCAGGCGCACCCAGTCCTGGTCTTCCACCGAGCGCAGCACGAACGGCGGCACGGGGTCGACCTTGAGTGCGTTCGCGGCAGCGGTCACCACCAGCGCGGGGTCGGTCTCTTCGTCGAAGAGCGCCACCACGCGCGAGCGGTTCCACGCCAGCCGCGTCGGCTCCAGCCCGGGCTCTCCAAAGAGCGGTTGCTCGTCAGGCGTATCGGCGTCGGCGTCTTCCACCGATACCGACAGCGCGCCGAGGTCGAACAATGCATCGGACCACGCTTCAGCTTGATCCTGCGCAATTTCGATCACACATTCCTGGAATGCCACGGGTTTCCTTTTGACTGCAATGCCGGCCGGTCAGGCCCCGCTTCAGGGTTTTTCGCCCTGGGCGTTGGCCTTCTGGGCCAGGCGGTGTTCAAGATAATGGATGCTGGTGCCGCCTTCCACGAAGTTGGCGTCGAGCATCAGTTCGCGGTGCAGGGGCACGTTGGTCAGGATGCCGTCCACCACCATTTCCGACAGCGCGATGCGCATGCGGGCGATGGCCTGGTCACGCGTGGCGCCGTACGTGATGATCTTGCCGATCATCGAGTCGTAGTTGGGCGGCACGAAGTAGCCATCATACGCGTGCGAGTCCACGCGGACACCGGGGCCGCCGGGCATGTGCCAGGCGGTGATGCGGCCCGGCGACGGCGTGAACTTGAACGGGTCCTCGGCGTTGATCCGGCATTCGATCGCGTGGCCGCGCAGTTCCACGTCCTTCTGGCGGTAGCGCAGCTTCTCGCCGTAGGCGATGCGGATCTGTTCCTGCACGATGTCGATGCCCGTGATCATCTCGGTGACCGGGTGCTCGACCTGCACGCGCGTGTTCATCTCGATGAAGTAGAACTCGTTGTTCTCGTACAGGAATTCGAACGTGCCGGCGCCCCGGTAGCCGATCTTCTTGCAGGCCTCGGCGCAGCGGTCGCCGATGCGCTCGATCAGGCGGCGCGGAATGTGCGGCGCCGGCGCTTCCTCGATCACCTTCTGGTGGCGGCGCTGCATCGAGCAGTCGCGTTCGCCCAGCCAGATGGCCTGCTTGTGCTGGTCGGCCAGGATCTGGATTTCCACATGGCGCGGGTTCTCGAGGAACTTCTCCATGTAGACCTCGGGGTTGCCGAAGGCACGGCCCGCTTCCTCGCGCGTCATGTTGACGGCGTTGATCAGCGCGGCCTCGGTATGCACCACGCGCATGCCACGGCCACCACCACCGCCGGCTGCCTTGATGATCACCGGATAGCCCACGCGGCGCGCGGTGGCCAGGATTTCCTTGGGATCGTCGGGCAGGGCGCCTTCCGAGCCCGGCACGCACGGCACGCCGGACTTGATCATGGCCTGCTTGGCCGACACCTTGTCGCCCATCAGGCGGATGCTGTCGGACGTCGGGCCGATGAACACGAAGCCGGACTTCTCCACGCGCTCGGCGAAGTCGGCGTTTTCCGACAGGAAGCCGTAGCCCGGGTGGATGGCCTGGGCGTCGGTGACTTCGGCGGCCGAAATGATGGCCGGCATGTTCAGGTACGACAGCGGCGACGGGGCCGGGCCGATACAGACGGCTTCATCGGCCAGCTTGACGTACTTGGCTTCCTTGTCGGCTTCCGAGTACACCACCACGGTCTTGATGCCCAGCTCGCGGCAGGCGCGCTGGATGCGAAGGGCGATTTCGCCGCGGTTCGCGATCAGAATTTTTTCAAACATGGTCTCTCTCTGCGAGAACAGGGGCGGGCCCGCGCACGCCAGGGTGGCGCACCGGGCCAACGCATGCGGCAGGGGCCTTTCGGGGCCCGCGTGCCGCGTCAGCCGGCTGACGGCTTAGCCGATCACGAACAGCGGCTGGCCGTATTCCACAGCCTGGCCGTTTTCGACGAGGATTTCCTTGATCACGCCAGCCTTGTCGCACTCGATCTCGTTGAGCAGCTTCATGGCTTCGATGATGCAGACGGTCTGGCCTTCCTTGACGGTATCGCCAACGTTCACGAACGGCGCGGCGCCCGGCGACGGTGCGCGGTAGAACGTGCCAACCATCGGCGACGTCACCACGTGGCCGGCCGGCAGTTGCGGGGCGGCTTCGGCGGCGGCAGCCGGGGCGGCAGCGCCCGCCACGGGGGCGGCGGCGCCGGCGGCGGGCGGCAGGGCCTGGAACTGGGGCATGGCAACCGGCGCGAGCACCTGCGGCGGTTGCTTGACGATGCGAACCTTGCCGTCGCCCTCGGTCACTTCGAGCTCCGAAATGCCGGATTCGGCCACCAGGTCGATCAGCGTCTTCAGCTTGCGCAGGTCCATCTTCTTATCCTCCAGAATCGGGTTGTCCGGTCACCTTCATGTCAGGGAAGGGGACGGCGGCGGTCAGTCATGATTGATTTGGCCTGCCACGCAAGCGTGCCAGGCCGCGGTTTTCTCGCGTTTGCAGAGGCGGTGCGGGTGCTAGCTGTCCTGTTCCTGCGCCAGCGCGTATTCCAGCGCCAGCAGGTATCCCTGCCAGCCCAGGCCGCAGATCACCCCGATCGCCTGATCGGAAAAATACGAGTGATGGCGGAACGGCTCGCGGCGGTGCACGTTGGACAGGTGAACCTCGACAAATGGGATTGCCACGCCGGCCAGCGCATCGCGCAGCGCCACGCTGGTATGCGTGAAAGCCGCGGGATTGATGATGACGAGATCTACCCCTTCGCCGCGCGCGGCATGAACGCGATCTACCAGGGCGCCCTCGTGATTGGACTGGAACGTGTCCAGCCCGATGCCTGCGGACGCCGCGCGTTTTGCCAGCGCATCGTTGATGTCGGCCAGCGTGGTATGTCCGTAGGTCTGCGGCTCGCGCGTACCGAGCAAATTGAGGTTCGGACCATGCAGAACCAGCACTTTGCGGTAGCGGGCGGAGCGGCTGACGGTAGGGGTGGTAGACACGGCGGCTCGACCAGTTCAACGAAATTGCGCGGAGATTACCGTAGCTTAGAGGGATTTGTCTAGCACGGGATACAAGCCGGGATGTCGCCTTTAAGACATTTCCGGCCCCCAAAGCGCCGTTTCAGGCGCAAAACCGGTTTTGTTGGGGGTTTGCCCGAAGGTTGGCAGCCAGTTCGGTGCATGTTTGGTGTAGTTAGATGCAGATCCGTGCTATTTGGCATGCGCACCGTGCGGGCTGCCTTAGGCGCCGGGCAGCGCCTTACGCAGTTCGTCGACGTGGACACGCCCCATCTTGCGGTACTTCACAGCGCCTTCGGGGGTAATGATCACCGTGTAGGGCAGGCCTCCTTGTGCATTGCCAAAGCTCTTGGCGAGTTCGGTGCCCGTGAAGCCGGCCACGGCCAGCGGATAGTTCACGGGCACTTTCTTGAGAAATTCCTGGATGTTGCTGGCGGAATCGATGCCGATGCCGATGAATTCGACGTTGCGCTGGGCATATTCTCCATGCAACGCGGTCAGTTCGGGCATTTCTTCGACGCAGGGCCCGCACCAGGGCGCCCAGAAGTTGACCACCAGCGTCTTGCCCCGAAACTTCGACAGGTCCAGCTCGGTGCCTGACGGATCGTGCATTTTTGCCTGGAACAGCGATTCCACGGCCTGGTCGGACGCCTGTTTGGGGGCCAGGGCAAAGTTCGCCACCAGGACGCCGGCGGCCGCGGCCACGATGGCCACGACGATCCAGATGACCAGGGATGAGCGGGGGGCGGGTGTGGAACCGGGCGTCGATGCAGTCATGGTGGGTGACGTTGATGGCAGTTCTATATAGATAGGGCGATCGGGCCGGCATGGACCCGAGCGGGGATCAATGGTCGCGTGCCTCGCCCAGCAGGGTGCGCACGGCGTTGGCGTCGGCGCGGACCGCGCGGCCGCTGGCGTCGGCCCGCGCCGCGCCGCGTTCGTCGTCGGCATCATACAGCGCGATATGGATGCCCACCGGGGCGCCCAGCGTGGCGCGCACCTCGCCGGCCAGCTGGCGCGCTTCGCGCAGGGTCGGCCACTGGCCGCGCCACAGGAAGCTCAGGGTCTCCACATCGGCCCGCCCGGCGAAGTGCCGGCTCTCGCTGGTCTCGAAATCGACCCCGGCGTTGAGCAGGTGCAGCGCCACGTCCTTGGGGCTGTCGCAGAAGCACTGTATATAGACGTCGGAATGCTCGGTGGCCGTGCCGTTGAGCACGGCGCCCACCAGATAGGGCCGGAACGGGGCCAGGTCGCCCATGGCCAACAGCGCCAGCTGCCGCAGCAGGGCCAGGATGCGCGGCTGCTCCTCGCTGTGGAACAGCGCCTGGTAGGCCCGCACCTCCTCCTCGATCATGTCGTTGTCGGGCAGCCATTCGCCGGCCACGCGCAAGTCGCCAAGCAGCTGGCGCGCGGCCTTGCGCTTGGCGGTGGCGTAATCGGCGCCATCTTCGGCGATCATGCGCGCGGCGGCCTGGGCGATTTCCTCGCGCAGGCGGCCGGGGTCGGAGGGGGTACGTCTGGACATGGTGTCGATGATACCCGCATGGCCGGACAACGAAGTCCGCGGCACGGTGGCGCAGCCCGGGGAACCTGTCGCATGCAGGTACAATCAGAGCCTTCTTTCCAGTGCCGTGCGGCCCGGCCGCCGCGGCCCCACGCATTCCCGAAGCTCCCATGCATATTCATATCCTTGGCATCTGCGGTACGTTCATGGGCGGCCTTGCGGTCCTGGCGCGCCAGGCGGGTCACCGCGTGACCGGCTGCGACGCCAACGTCTATCCGCCGATGAGCACCCAGCTCGAAGCCCAGGGCATCGACCTGATCGAAGGATTCGATCCGGAGCAACTGTCGCTGAACCCCGACCTGTACGTGATCGGCAACGTGGTGTCGCGCGGCAACCCGCTGATGGAAGCCATCCTGGACCGCAACCTGCCGTACGTGTCGGGCCCGCAATGGCTGGGCGAACACGTGCTGAACGGCAAGTGGACGCTGGCCGTGGCCGGCACGCATGGCAAGACCACCACCACGTCGATGCTGTCCTGGCTGCTCGAGGATGCCGGCTACAACCCCGGTTTCCTGGTGGGCGGCGTGCCGCAGAACTTCGGCATCTCGGCCCGGCTGACGGAATCGGACTTCTTTGTCATCGAAGCCGACGAATACGACACCGCCTTCTTCGACAAGCGCAGCAAGTTCGTCCACTACCGCCCGCGCACGGCCATCCTGAACAACCTGGAATACGATCACGCCGACATCTTCCCCGATCTTGCGGCGATCGAGACGCAATTCCACCATTTGGTGCGTACGGTGCCGGGTCAGGGCCGCCTGGTCGTCAACGGCAACGAGCCGGCGCTGGCCCGCGTGCTTGAGCGCGGCTGCTGGAGCGAGGTGGAGCAGTTCGGCATGGGCGACTGGCGCGAGGGCGATGCCCGCACGCCTGCGCCGGCCGGCAAGGACGCCTTCGACGTGTACTTCCGCGAAGCACTGCAAGGCACGGTCGTCTGGGATCTGCAAGGCACGCACAACCGCATGAACGCGATTGCCGCGATTGCCGCCGCGCGCCACGTGGGCGTGCCGCCGGCCCAGGCCATCGAGTCGCTGGGCCGCTTTGCGAACGTCAAGCGCCGCATGGAAGTGCGGGGCGTGGCCAACGACGTCACGGTCTACGACGATTTCGCGCATCACCCCACCGCCATCCAGACCACGCTGGACGGCCTGCGCCGCCGCGTGGGCAACGCCCGCATCCTGGCCGTGCTGGAACCGCGTTCCAATACGATGAAGCTGGGCGTGATGGCTGCCCAGCTGCCGGCCAGCCTGCAAGCCGCCGACCTGGTGTTCGGCTACGGCGCGCCGGCTGGCAAGGACGCCCTGGGCTGGAACCTGGGCGAGGCCCTGGCGCCGCTGGGCGACCGGGCCGCAGCCTTCGACGACCTGGGCGCGCTGGTCGCGGCGGTAACCGCCGCCGCGCGGCCCGGCGACCAGGTGCTGGTGATGAGCAACGGCGGTTTCGGCGGCGTCCACCAGAAACTGCTCGACGCCATCAAGGCCCGCGCCTGACCACGGCAGGACATCACATGCTGCTGTACCTGCACGGTTTCCGGTCCTCGCCGCAGTCGATGAAGTCGCGCCTGGTGCAGGACCGGATGCGCGCCTGGGGCCTGGAGAAGTATTTCGCCTGCCCGATGCTCAACGTGTCGCCGTCCGAGGCGATCGCTCAGGCTGAGGCTGCCATCCGTGGCGCCCGCGCGGGCGGCGAGTCCGATATCGCCATCGTCGGGTCGTCGCTCGGCGGCTTCTACGCGCGCTGGCTGGCCGAAAAACATGGCTGCCGCGCCGTGCTGCTGAATCCGGCGATCCATCCATGGACCGATCTGGAGAAATACCTGGGCGAGCAGCCGCTGTACCACGGCGGCGGCTCGGTCGTGGTGCGGCCCGAACATCTGCAGGAACTGCTGGCGCTGCGCGTGGACACCATCACGCGGCCCGAACGCTACTACCTGCTGGCCGCCACCGGGGACGAGGTGCTGGACTATCGCGAGATGGTCGCGGCCTGCCCGGGCGCCCACATCCGCATCATCGAGGGCAGCGATCACGGTATCAGCGAATTCGGCGACTACGTCGACGATGTCCTGGCCTTCTGCGGCTATGCGCCGGGCGGAAAACGCAAGGTATGACGGGCGCGAGCGGCCTCAAGGGCCTGCGCGCCGCCTGGCACGCCCATCTGCCGCATGACGCGGCGATTCCGCTGAACCAGCGCCGCTGGATTGCGGGCGAGGGGTCGCTGACGGCCCGGTTGATGTCGGCATCGTCGCGCTTCCGCGTGCAAAGGCTGGCGCAGGCGCCCCAGTTGCCGTTTGCCGACGAATGGCAGGCGCTGGGCCTGATGCGCCCGGTACCGGCCATCACGCGCGAAGTGCTGCTCATCTGCGACGAAGTGCCGGCGGTCTTCGCCCATACCATCGTCGATCCATACCGGGCGCGCCGCGACTGGCCGTTCCTGCGCGGGCTGGGGAACCGCCCGTTGGGCGGCGCGCTGTTCGTGGACCCGCGCGTGCGGCGCGAGCCGTTCCAGTTCGCGCGGCTATCGATCCACCACCCGCTGCGCCAGGCGCTGCAGCGGGTATTGCCGGCGTTTGCGTCAGTGCCGATGCTGCCTGCCAGGCGCTCGGTATTCCGGCGCGGCGGCGGCGCCATGCTCGTGACAGAGGTCTTTCTGCCAGACCTGCTGGCGCGGGCGGCGCCTGCCAACATTGGCGCGGGCGGCACCAGACTGCCCCGCCGTATCGACACACACAGCAAGGAAGAGAGACAAGCATCATGAAACTGGAAGGACGGGTCGCCATCATCACCGGCGCAGCTGCCGGTATCGGGTTTGCCACGGCGGAGCGATTTGCCGCCGAGGGCGCGAAGCTGGTGCTTTGCGATGTGAACGAAGCGCGCGTGCGCGAGGCCGCCGACCGGCTGGCCGCCACGGGCGTCAGCGTCGATGCGCACAAGATCGACGTGACCAGCCGCGACCAGGTGGATGGCGTGGTGGCGGCCACGCTGGCGCGCCATGGCCGCATCGACATCCTGGTCAACAACGCCGGCATCACCAAGGACGCGCGGCTGGCCAAAATGACCGAAGCGCAGTTCGACGCCGTGATCGACGTCAACCTGAAGGGCGTGTTCCATTGCGCCCAGGCCGTGGCCGCCGTGATGACCGAGCAGGGCAAGGGGGTGATCCTGAACGCGTCGAGCGTGGTTGGCCTGTACGGCAATTTCGGCCAGACCAACTACGCGGCCAGCAAGTTCGGCGTGATCGGCTTCACCAAGACCTGGGCGCGCGAACTAGGCCCGAAGGGCGTGCGCGTGAACGCGGTGTGCCCCGGTTTCGTGAACACCGAGATCCTGCAAAGCGTGCCGGAAAAGGTGCTGGACGGCATGAAGGAACACTGCTGGATGCGCCGCCTGGCCGAGCCGGCGGAGATCGCCGCCATCTACGCGTTCCTGGCCAGCGACGACGCCAGTTACGTGAACGGCACGACGATCGAGGCCAGCGGCGGCATGTCGCTCTGACCCGCAGGGCCCCGGCCCGTCGTTTCTGACCCAGGGTGTGCCGCCGTTGCCGCAAGGCGGGGTGCGGTATCATCCCGGGTCGTATACCCGTCCGGACAGGCCGTGTTTTGCGCGTTGCAGCGCACATCGCGCGCCCCTGTCCCGGCACTTCTGAAAGTACCGATCCATGCAGTTGCTGTTCGAAGAAGGCGGCGAGATTCGCGCCGGCACCGTGCTCGCCCAACAGGGCGAGGCCTACCAGGTCGAGCTGCCTGCGGGCAAGCGCACCAAGGTCAAGGCCAAGGACGTGCTGCTGCAGTTTGCCCAGCCAACGGCGATCGAAATGGTGCGGCAAACCGGCGAACTGACCGCCGAGATCGATCTCGACTTCCTCTGGGAATGCGCGCCGGCCGAGGAATTCGGCTTCGGCGAGCTGGCTGCCGAGTACTACGGTGCCGATGCCGGCGCCGTGCAGCAGGCCGCGCTGGCCATGGCGCTGCATGGCAATCCGGTCTATTTCCGCCGCAAGGGCCGCGGCCGCTACATGCGCGCCCCGGAAGACCAGCTCAAGGCCGCGCTGGCCGCGGTGGAGCGCAAGAAGCAGCAACTGCTGGTGCAGGCCGAGTACGAGGAACAGCTCAAGGCGCGCAAGCTGCCTGACGCGTTCCGCGGCAAGGTGCTGCAGCTGCTGTTCAAGCCGGACAAGAACAGCCTCGAATTCAAGGCCATGGATGCCGCCTGCACCGCGCTGGGCATGACGCCGATGCGGCTGATGGTGGCGGTGGGCGGCGTGGAAAGCCCGCGCGCGCTGCACGAGGCCAAGTTCCTGGCCGACTGCTTCCCGAAAGGCACCGGCTTCCCCGACGTGGACGTGCCCGATCCGGCCGGCGACCTGCCCGTGGCCGACGTCCAGGCATTCTCGATCGACGATGTCACGACGACGGAAATCGACGATGCGCTGTCGGTGACGCGCATGCCCGACGGCAAACTGCGGGTGGGCATCCACATCGCGGCGCCGGCGCTGGGTTTCAAGCGCGGCGAGCCGCTCGACGCCATCGCGCGCCAGCGGCTGTCCACGGTGTATTTCCCGGGCGACAAGATCACGATGCTGCCCGACAGCGTGGTGGACAAATACACGCTGCAGGAAGGCCGCACCTGTCCGGCCGTGTCGCTCTATGTGACGGTGGACATGGACGGCATCGATGGCGTGACCATCCTCGGCAGCGAAACGCGTGCCGAACTGGTGCCGATTGCCGCCAACCTGCGTCACAACCTGCTGGAAGACCTGGTGACCGAGCAGGCACTGGCGGCAGGCACTGGCGACTACCCGTTCCGCGAGCCGCTGACCGAGCTGTTCCGGCTGGCCAACCATCTGCATGACGAGCGCCAGAAGGCGCGTCTGGCCAGCGGCCTGCGTCCGGAAACGCACAACCGCGCGGACTTCAATTTCTATATCGACCCCCTGCCGAACGGCGGCGAGCGGGTGCGCATCGAGCAGCGCCGCCGCGGGTCGCCGCTGGACAAGATCGTGGCCGAGCTGATGATCCTGGCCAACAGCACGTGGGGCAAGCTGCTGGCCGATCACGGCGTGCCGGGCATCTATCGCACGCAGAAGGCCTGGGGCATGCACCGCACGCGCATGCAGACCTATCCGGCACCGCACGAGGGCCTGGGCGTGGCGCAGTACGCGTGGAGCACCTCGCCGCTGCGGCGCTATGTTGACCTGGTCAACCAGTGGCAGATCCTGGCGGTGGCCCAGCATGGCGTCACAGCCAAGCTGGTGGCGCCGTTCAAGCCCAAGGACGCCGACCTGCTGGCGGCCGTGGCCGATTTCGAAGGCACCTATGCCGCCTATGCCGACCACCAGTCGACCATGGAACGCTACTGGTGCCTGCGCTGGCTGGCCCAGGAGGGCCGCGACAAGCTGATGGCCACCGTGCTCAAGGACGGCGCGGTGCGCTTCACCGAGATTCCGCTGGTGACGCGCGTGCCGGAACTGGCGCAGGCCAACCGCGGCACCCAGGTGCTGCTGGAAATCGCGTCGACCGACGAGATTTCGCTCGATGTGTCGTGCCGCGTGCTGGAAATCTTCGCCGGTGAGGGCGAGGTGCCCGAGGAAGAGCTCGAAGGCGACAGCGACGACGGCGACGACGACCTGGCCGAGGTTTCCGCAGAGGCTGCGGCCGAAGCGGCTGCCGAGGATGCCTCGGAAGCCGCAGCGGAGGAGGGCGCCACTCCGGCGCCCGGCCAGGATGGCGACGATGCGTCGGCGCCACGCGACACCGGCACCAACCCCCCCGCCTGAGTCCTTCGGTAAACGGGGCGGCTCCCGTACAATCGGAGTCGGTTCCGGCCCCCCTCCGCCGTGGGGTGGCCGGCTTTCGAGCGAGCCCCCATTCCGACCGTCCAGGTTCCTGACCCATCGTGAACGCCGTTCTCCCTGCTCCCCGCCACGTGCACCTGCGCGACCGGTGGCAATCCAGCAACACGCTGGTCAAGGCGCTTGTCGTGTCCGTGGCCATCCACGCGGTGCTGCTGATGGTGCGGATCGCCGCGCCGGAGGTGTTCGAGATCAAGCGTTCCGATCCGCAGCTCGACGTGGTGCTGGTGAACGCGAAGTCCGCCCAGAAGCCGCGCAACCCGACCGTGCTGGCGCAGGCCAACCTGGACGGCGGCGGCGACCACGATGCCCAGCGTGCCACCACGCCGCTGCCGGCGCAGACCGAATCGAAGGAAGGCGACCTCATCAGGCTCACGCAGCGCCGGCTCCAGGAGCTTGAAGAAGAGCAGCGCCGCCTGATGACGCAGGCCAGGGTGGCCGCGCCGTCCGTGCGCAGCCAGCCGGTGAAGCCGGGCGAGCAGCGCACCGATACCCCGACGCGCGGGCAGGACGACCGCACGTCCACCGACGAGATGGCCAAGCTCGAAGCCGAGATCGGCCGCAACCTGGAGCACTACGCCAAGCGGCCCAAGCGCATGCAGCTGACGGCCACCAGTGCCCAGGGGGTGGACTATGCCCAGTATTACGACCGCCTGCGCCGCAAGATCGAGGCGCGCGGCACGAGCGACTTCCCGCAGAAGAACGGCAAGCCGCTCTATGGCCAGCTGATCCTGGTGCTCAACGTGAACCGCCAGGGCAAGCTGGGCTACAACCGCGACGGCTACAACGTCGAGGCGATCGACGTGGCCAAGAGTTCGGGCGACCCCGCGCTGGACCGCCAGGCCGTGGCCATTGTCCGTGCCGCTGCACCGTTCGGCGCCTTCACGCCCGAGATGCAGGCGAAGCAGGACATCCTCGAAGTCATTTCCACTTTCAAGTTCACGCGCAGCGGGCTCGATGTCCGCCTGCAAGGACGCTGATGACCGCAGAACAGCAATCCGCCGACCGCTATGTCGTGGTGGGCAACCCCGTATCGCACAGCCGGTCGCCGGCCATCCATGCCGCGTTTTCGCGCCAGACCGGCGAAGCCGTCCAGTACGATCGCCTGGAGGCGCCGCTCGACGCGTTTGCCGACACCGTGCGCAAGTTCCTGGCCGACGGCGGCCATGGCTTGAACGTGACCACGCCGTTCAAGCTAGAGGCCTATGACCTGGCGGATCGCCTGACGCCGCGCGCGGAAGCCGCCGGCGCGGTCAACACGATGTGGATCGAGGACGGGCTGATCCACGGCGACAACACCGACGGCGTGGGCCTGGTGCGCGACATCCAGGACAACCTCGACGTGCTGCTGGAAGACAAGCGCATCCTGGTGCTGGGCGCCGGGGGCGCGGCCATGGGCGCGCTGCTGCCGCTGATCGAATGCCGCCCTGCGCGGATCGTGGTGGCCAACCGCACGGCGCAAAAGGCCAGCGACGTGGTCGAGCAGTTCGTGGAAGCGGCCGACCAGTACGGCGTGGAACTGTGGGCGGGCGGTCTGGACGCGCTGAGCGCGCTGTCCGAGGACGAAGCCTGCGACGTGGTCATCAACGCATCGGCCAGCAGCCTGCAGGGCGAACTGCCGCCGGTGCCGGAATACCTGCTGGGCGAAGGCGTGCTGGCCTACGACATGATGTACGGCGCCAGGCCGACCGTGTTCCTGGCCTATGCGGCCAAATGCGGCGCCCGCACGTCGGACGGCCTGGGCATGCTGGTGGAGCAGGCGGCCGAGGCGTTCTACAACTGGCGCGGCGTGCGTCCGAACACCGCCCCGGTCCTGGCCGAGCTGCGCGCCGCGCTGCAGGCCGAAGCGACCCGCTGATCCACGCGCGGAGCCGACTTGGCACGCCAGCGAAGCGGCGCCGCACGCGCACCGTCCAGGGCATCGGGCGCGGCCAATCCGCTGCGCTGGGTGGGCTATCTGGGCGAATGCCTGATCGTTGGCGTGCTGGCGCTGCAGTTGTACTTCTTCCTGCAGATTGCCGCCTGGCAATACCTGAATCCGTCATCCACGTCGTTCATGCGCGCCGAAGGCTGGCGCCTGTGCGGCTTCAACTTCTGGAGCTGCGCGATCGACCACAAGTGGGTGGGCTATGACCAGATGTCGCGCAATATCAAGCGGGCAGTGATTGCCAGCGAGGATGCCGACTTCGTCAACCATCCGGGCTACGAACTCGACGCGATGCTGGATGCCTGGGAGCGCAACAAGAAGCGGGGCCATATCGAACGTGGCGGTTCTACGATTACTCAGCAGCTGGCCAAGAACCTGTTCCTGTCTTCGGAGCAATACTACGTGCGCAAGGGCCAGGAACTGGCCATCACGTGGATGCTCGAGTTCTGGCTCGACAAGCAGCGGATTTTCGAGATCTACCTGAACTCGGTGGAGTGGGGCGAGGGGGTGTTCGGCATCGAGGCGGCCGCGCAGCACTACTTCCACACCTCCGCCGCGAAGCTGACCGTGGGCCAGGCCGCACGGCTGGCCGCGGCGCTGCCGGCGCCGAAGTGCTTCGACAAGAAGGAATACTGCGCGAACGTGCGTGTGAATTTCCGCGTCAAGGCATCGATCATCGCCCGCCGCATGGGCGCGGCGACGCTACCGGATTGACACCTGTTTTGCTCCCCTCTCCCATGGCATGGGAGAGGGGCGGGGGAGAGGGCCTTGCCGTTCAAATTGCGACAGGTCGGCAAGCAGAACCGCCGAGCCCTCTCCCCCCAACCCCTCTCCCGCATGCGGGAGAGGGGAGGAAAACACGGCCGTCAGCTCAACCAGCCCTTGCGCTTGAAATACACCAGCGGGATGGCCGCCGACACGGCCATCAGCGCGATGGCCCACGGGTAGCCGATGGCCCAGTCCAGTTCCGGCATCAGCTTGAAGTTCATGCCGTAGATGCTGGCGATCAGCGTGGGCGGCATCAGCGCCACCGACACCACCGAGAACAGCTTGATGATCTTGTTCTGGTTGATGTTGATGAAACCGACCGTGGCGTCCATCAGAAAGTTGATCTTGTCGAACAGGAACGCGGTGTGGTTTTCGATCGAATCGATGTCGCGCAGGATCTGGCGTGCCTCGTCCTGCTGCTCGGCCGACAATAGCTGGCTGCGCATCAGGAACGACACCGCCCTGCGCGTGTCCATGACGTTGCGGCGGATGCGGCCGTTCAAGTCTTCCTCGCGGGCGATGGTCTCCAGCACGTCGGCGGCGGCGGCATCGGTCACGTTCTCGGCCAGCACGCGGCGGCTGGCTTCTTCCAGCCGCTCGTAGATCTCCTCGATCGAATCGGCCGAATACTCGGCGTCGGTCGCGTAGAGGTCCATCAGCACGTCCTTGGCGTTGCGCACCGATCCGGGCCGCATCCGGGCACGCAGCCGTACCAGGCGGAACACGGGCAGGTCTTCGTCGTGGATCGAGAACAGGACGTCGCGCGTGAGCACGAACGCCACGCGCACGTTGCGCGACGCCTCGTCTTCCGCCAGCAGGAAGTCGGTGCGGATATGGATGTTCTCGTCCTCGCCCTCGAAGTAACGCGCCGATGCCTCCAGGTCACCGAGGTCTTCGAGTTCCGGCAGGACGACGCCGTAGGCTTCCTTGATCCACGCCAGCTCCTCGTCGTCGGGGCTGACCACGTCGATCCAGATGGGCTTGTGCTGCAGCAGCTCATTGCGCTCGTCGACCTGCTCCTGGGCGAGCCGACCTTTCTGCAGGACGAACAGATTGATCATCCCTTGGATTCCTTGTTACTGATTGCGCGTTTGTCCGGAAACAGGCGCAGGCAAGGCATCGCCAGCAAAGCGACCATGGGGCGGCCGGCAAGCGTGATCGCGCTGCGCGCGGACGGCGGATGCCGGTCCGTTGCAAGGCGATGACGTTTGCCTGTTGCCTGTATCTGGCTGGCAAGCCGGGGGGAGGGGAAGATCCGCAGCGCGCGGCGGCCGGCAGGCGGCCGCAGGAGAAACGGAAAGACACACTCACCCGCAGGTGTCTGCGGGCAAGTACGGCGACGAGCAGGGCAATGGCCCCGCGCGGATCGGCGTTACGCAGCCCGCAGTGACATGGCATCCGGCGATGACGCGGCCTGGCCGCTACAACCCGAACACCCGATGCTACTGCCCACGTAGTTTCTCCGGGATTCTGATGGCCGCGAGTGTAATCCAACGCGGGGGGGCTTGTTAAGCGAAATCTCTGCGCCGGTGTTGCTCACAGGCGCCGCCGCAGCAGCGGGGCCAGCATCACCGACGACAGCGCCGCGAACATCAGCACGATGGCCGTGTAGTCCTGCCAGTGCGGCGTCTCGCCCAGCAGCCACATGCCCGAGAACACGCCCACCACGGGAATGAACATGATCGACAGGCTGGACACCACGGGCGGCAGGCTGCGCGCCAGCGCGAACCAGACCAGGTGGCAGTACGCGAAGACCACCACGGCGTTGTAGGCGATGGCGGCCCATTCGATGCCGGCCGGCATGCGCCAGCCGGTCTCGAACAGCAGCGATCCGACGGCCAGGAACGGCAGCGTGACGGCCAGCATCCAGAAGGTCAGCGCGCCGATCGGCACATCGGTCGGGGTGCGCTTCATCAGCTGGGTGCCGAAGCCCCAGCCGGCGGCCGCCACCAGCATCAGCAGCGTGCCGGCCGGGCTGCCGGTCAGCGCGGCGATCTCGCCCGACAGCAGCAGCACGGTGCCGGTCAGCGCGCAGGCGATGCCGATCCAGGCCGATAGCGCAATCCGCTCGCGGAAGACCAGCAGGCCCCAGACCACGGCCCAGATCGGCATGGTGTAGCCCAGGATGGCCGCCCGGCCCGACGACAGCATCTTGACCGCGCAGATGGCGAACAAATGCCAGATCACCATGTTCGGGATGGCCAGCTTGACCACCGTGGCCCACGCCTGGCGCGGCACCCGCAGCGAATCGCCGCGCAGCTTCAGGGCCAGGCCCAGCGCCACCAGCCCGCCGGCCATGCACAGCAGCCGGAATCCCATGGCCGGGAAGTGGGCGACGCCGACCTTCATGATCGGCCAGTTCAGGCCCCAGGCGATGGTCAGGATGACGAGCAGGACAAGGCCGCGGCGGTCGAGGTGCATGGCGCAGGAGGGGGGCGGCGACCTGATGTGACGGGGTCGCTCTTTTTAAGCGGAAGCTCCAGACAATATCACGCCAGCAGGTAGAATGCCGCCCACGCCATATGTTGGGCCGCGGGATGCCTTGTTCGCCCCGCCGCGCCAACCGGCCGGCGCCGACCCGCGTTATGCTGTGAAGACTGTCGAACGCAGCCGGGCCGCCGGCTTCACCCGAATACCGAGCATCCCATGACCTTTACCGAATTGCTGTCCAATGCCTGGCAGCGAAACGATTCCCTGCTGTGCGTCGGGCTCGATCCGGACCCGGCCAAGCTGCCGCTGTCGATGACCGGCACCGGCGGGGCGATCTTTTCGTTCTGTCGCGAAATCGTCGACGCCACGGCCGACCTGGTCTGCGCCTTCAAGCCGCAGATTGCCTATTTCCACTCCCAGCGCGCCGAAGACCAGCTCGAGCAGCTGATCGAGTACATCCACGACGCCCATCCCGGGATTCCGGTGATTCTGGACGCCAAGCGCGGCGACATCGGCTCGACGGCCGAGCATTACGCCATCGAGGCGTTCGATCGCTACAAGGCCGACGCGGTGACCGTCAGCCCGTACATGGGCTTCGATTCGATGTCGCCGTACCTGGCGCATCCTGGCCGTGGCGTGATCGTGCTGTGCCGCACGTCGAACCCGGGCGGTTCGGACGTGCAGTTCCTGCAGGTCGACGGCAAGCCGCTGTACCAGGTGGTGGCCGAGGCCGCGCGCGAACGCTGGAACACCAATGGCCAGATGGGCCTGGTGGTGGGCGCGACTTTCCCGAACGAAATCGCCAAGGTGCGCCAGATCGTGGGCGACATGCCGCTGCTGATTCCGGGCATCGGCGCCCAGGGCGGCGACATCGAGGCCACCGTGAAGGCAGGCCGCACGGCCGATGGCACCGGCATGATGATCAATTCGTCGCGCGCCATCCTGTACGCCAGCCGCGAAAAGGATTTTGCCGCCGCCGCACGCAACGTGGCGCTGCAGACGCGCGAGACAATCAACCGGTATCGCCACGGCTGACGCGTTGACGCATGATGGATGGGCTCGTCGGTTGCTCCCCTCTCCCATTGCATGGGAGAGGGGAGAAAACCACGCCTTCCCTTCACCTATTCCTCGTTCCGGATCAGTTCGATCAGCCCGCGCATCGCGTGCTCGGCCGCCTGGCGGCGGATCTGGGCGCGGTCGCCCTTGAATCGCTGGGTTTCTGTGCGGGTGGTGATGCGGTTGCTCCAGCCGAAGCAGACCATGCCCACCGGCTTTTCGGGCGAGCCGCCGTTCGGCCCGGCCACGCCCGTGATCGACAGTGACACCTGTGCGCGGCTGTTCAGCAGGGCACCCTCGGCCATGGCATGGGCCACCTCCTCGCTGACCGCGCCGTGGTCGCGGATCAGTTTGGCGGGCACGCCGATCATGGTGGTCTTGGCTTCGTTGGAGTAGGTCACGAAGCCCCGCTCGAACCAGCCCGACGACCCCGACACATCGGTGATGGCCGCCGCCACCAGCCCGCCCGTGCAGGATTCGGCGGTGGCCAGCATGAGCGAACGTTCCGCAAGGACGGCTCCGGCCTGGATGGCAAGCTGGTCGAGCAGGCGGCTGACGGACATGGCGACGGTTCCCCGAGATCCTGATGCAGTGATGAAGGCGCGATGAAATGGCGCGGGCGCTCAGAACGAGCGCCACAGGGCGAAGACGAGCAGCGTATAGAACGCCGCGAACATATCGTCGAACATCACGCCGAACGCGCCGGTGAACCCGGGCCCCTTGAGCGTGCGGTCGTAGTACCGGATCGGCGCCGGCTTGACGATATCGAAGAAGCGGAACCACAGGAAGGCCGCGAACTGGCCCCAGAAGCCGGTGGGCATGACAAACACCAGCACCAGCCAGAAGGCGACGATCTCGTCCCAGACCATGCTGCCGTGGTCGTACACGCCCATGTCGCGCGCGGTACGCAGGCAGGCCCAGATGCCGACCAGGAAACCGCCGGCGATGATCCACAGCCACGTGTTCGGCGCGATCCACATCGAGATCACGACGTACGACAGCCAGCCATACAGCGTGCCGACCGTGCCCGGGCTCACCGGCGACAGGCCGGAGCCAAAGCCCAGCGCAATCAGGCGGGCGGGATGGCCGAGCATGAAGCGGGCGGTCGGGCGCATGACCTTGGCGGTCTGGCCGGCGTCCAGCGTGACGGGCTCGGCAGGATTGGCGGGATCGCGCGGCGCGGCCCCGGGGGGATAGGCGGACATCAAGAACCTGGCTCGACTTTTCTAGTGATATATGGCGCGCAAGTGTGCAGTTCTCCCTGTTGCGCGCATGCCTGGCATCATGACACGGCTTGCGTGCGAAGTGTCACGGGGCGCTGAAATGATCGAATGACGCACCCGTAAAGGCGAACGGGTCGCCCTGACTATCGACGATGCGCAGGCCGGCTTCCGATGTGATCGAACCGGCACGTGTGAGCGGCAGGCCGAGTTGCCGGCCGATGGCGGCGATGGCCTCGCGATGGCCCGCCGGGGCGGTGAAGCAGAGCTCGTAGTCGTCGCCGCCGGCCAGCACGCATTCGCGCTGCAGCGCCAGCGGCTGCGCCCCGAGAATCTCGGAGCGGGGCAGCGCATCGACGTCCAGGATGGCGCCGACCGACGAGCGCGCCAGGATATGGCCCAGATCGCCGATCAGGCCGTCGGATATATCCAGTGCAGCATGCGCCACGCCACGCAAGGCCATGCCGAGCGCCACGCGCGGGGTGGGCGTATCCATGCGCGGGCGGATCACCGTGAAATCGGGTTCGGGCAGCAGCCATTCGCCGCGGCAGTCGCCCAGGGCCAGCCGGGCATCGCCCAGCGTGCCGGAGATCCAGATGTCGTCGCCGGGGCGCGCGGCGTCGCGGCGCAGGGCCTGGCGCGGCGGCACGTCGCCAAACACGGTGATGGACAGCGTCAGGGGCCCCTTGGTGGTATCGCCGCCAATCAGCTCGCAACCGTGGTCGTCGGCCAAGGCGAGCATGCCGCCCGCAAACGCTTCGAGCCAGGCGGGATCGGCCTCCGGCAAGGCCAGCGCCAGCGTGAACGCGCGCGGTTCGGCGCCCATCGCGGCCAGGTCGGACAGGTTCACGGCCAGCGCCTTGTGTCCCAGCGAGCGCGGCGGCACGTCCGGAAAGAAGTGGCGGCCGCTGACCAGCATGTCGGTGCTGATGGCAAGCTGATGGCCTGGCCGGGCGTCGATCAGCGCGCAGTCATCGCCCACCCCCAGCGCAGCCTTGCGGACGGGGCGCGTGAAGAATCGGCGAATCAGGTCGAATTCGGACAGGGAAGCGGGCGTGGGATCTGGCATCAGGTGTGGAGCATACCGGCTGGTCAAGCCCATCGGCATGCGGCATATTGTACCGAAACGCAAAGGTGCCCCGCGCAAAACGCCCATTGTGAAATAGTTTTTCACAATATAAAATGCGCCATCCTTAAGCGTGCAAATCTTAAGCGCGTACAAGCGGAGACGACGGGTTCGTGGAGCCGGCCCTTGATCTCCCAGCGTTATTCAGTGCGGCTCCACCGATCGGAAGATGCGCAGATGACAAGCCCTCAGCAGTCCCCGTCCCAAGACGATCTGAAACAGCAGCAGCGTGAGGCGCTGCGCAAGGCCGCACTCGAATATCACGAGTTTCCGACCCCCGGCAAGATTTCCGTCACCCCGACCAAGCCGCTGTCGAACCAGCGCGACCTGGCCCTTGCCTATTCGCCGGGCGTGGCCGCCGCGTGCGAGGAAATCGTCGCCAACCCGGCCGATTCGTTCCGTTACACCGCCCGGGGCAACCTCGTGGCCGTGATCACCAACGGCACCGCCGTGCTGGGCCTGGGCAATATCGGCGCCGCGGCGTCCAAGCCGGTGATGGAAGGCAAGGCTGGCCTGTTCAAGAAGTTCGCCGGTATCGACGTCTTCGACATCGAAATCGACGAGACGGACCCCGAAAAGCTGGTTGACATCATCGCGTCGCTGGAGCCGACGTTCGGTGGGATCAACCTGGAAGACATCAAGGCGCCGGAGTGCTTCTACGTGGAGCGCAAGCTGCGCGAACGGATGAAGATTCCCGTCTTCCACGACGATCAGCACGGTACCGCCATCGTGGTGGGCGCCGCCGTGATCAACGGCCTGAAGGTGGTGGGCAAGGACATCTCGAAGGTCAAGCTGGTGGCCTCGGGCGCTGGCGCCGCCGCGCTGGCCTGCCTGGACCTGCTCGTCGACCTGGGCCTGCCCATCGAGAACATCTGGGTGACGGACCTGGCCGGTGTGGTCTACGAAGGCCGTACCGAGCTGATGGACCCGGAAAAGGCACGCTTCGCGCAGAAGACCGACAAGCGCCGCCTGGGCGAAGTCATCGACGACGCAGACATCTTCCTGGGCCTGTCCGCCGCCGGCGTGCTGAAGCCCGAGATGGTGCAGAAGATGGCTGACAAGCCGCTGGTGCTGGCGCTGGCCAACCCGAATCCGGAAATCATGCCGGAACTGGTCAAGGAAATCCGTCCGGACGCCGTGATGGCCACGGGCCGCACCGACTACCCGAACCAGGTCAACAACGTTCTCTGCTTCCCGTTCATCTTCCGTGGCGCGCTCGATTGCGGCGCCACCACGATCACGCGTGAAATGGAAATCGCCGCCGCCAATGCCGTGGCGGAACTGGCGCGCCAGGAGCAGAGCGATATCGTGGCCTCGGCCTACGGTATCCAGGACCTGTCGTTCGGCCCCGAATACCTGATCCCGAAGCCGTTCGATCCGCGCCTGATCGTCAAGATCGCACCGGCCGTGGCCGAAGCCGCCGCCAAGTCGGGCGTGGCCGCGCGTCCGATCGAGGACATGGACGCCTACCGCCTGCAGCTGCAGCAGTTCGTCTACCACTCGGGCACGCTGATGAAGCCGATCTACGCGGCCGCGCGCAAGGTGGAGATGGAAAAGAAGCGCATCGTCTTTGCCGAGGGCGAAGAAGAGCGCGTGCTGCGTGCCGTGCAGGTGATCGTCGACGAAAAGCTGGCCAACCCGATCCTGATTGGCCGTCCGGCCGTGCTGTCGCACCGCATCGAACGTTTCGGCCTGCGCCTGCGCATGGGTGTGGACTTCACCGTGGTCAACCCCGAGCACGACGACCGCTTCCGCGACTATTCGGACGCCTACTACCGCATGATGGCCCGTGAAGGCATCACGCAGCAGTACGCCAAGCTGGAAATGCGCCGCCGCACCACGCTGATCGGCGCGATGCTGGTCAAGCGGGGCGAGGCCGACGGCATGATCTGCGGCACGGTCAGCACGACTGCGGCCCACCTGCGCTACATCGACCAGGTGCTGGGCGGGACCAACTGCGTCTACGCCGCGATGAACGGCCTGGTGCTGCCGGGCCGCCAGATCTTCCTGGTGGACACGCACGTCAACATCGATCCGACCGCCGCCGAGCTGGCCGAGATCACGCTGATGGCCGCCGAGGAACTGAAACGTTTTGGCATCGAGCCCAAGGTTGGCCTGCTGTCGCACTCGAACTTCGGTACGTCGGAAGCCCCGTCGGCCCGCAAGATGCGCGAAACGCTGGCCATCCTGCGCGAGCGCGCCCCGGAACTGGAAGTCGACGGCGAAATGCACGGCGACAGCGCGCTGGATCAAAAGCTGCGCGATTCGCTGGTGCCGGACGGCTCGCTCAAGGGCGAAGCCAACCTGCTGGTGTGCCCGAACATCGACGCGGCCAACATTTCATACAACCTGCTCAAGGTGGCGGCCGGCAACAACGTGGCCATCGGTCCGATCCTGCTGGGCGTGAAGGCGCCGGTTCACATCCTGACGCCGTCGGCCACCGTGCGCCGTATCGTCAACATGACGGCGCTGGTGGTGGTGGACGCCGCCGCCAAGGTCTGATCGGCCGTTTTACCGGCGGCCAGGTCCGGCCGCCGGAGCCATGTGGTGCAAGAGCCGGGTTCGCCCGGCTTTTTCATGCCCGCGTCAAATTGCCGCCTGCGCGGTTAGTATGCGCACACATATCAATAACATGTTGAAACAATTGAGGAAATTCGGGCCGCCGGGGCGCAGGGATTGATTAATGATGGACTTGCGCGTAACCTTACGCCTTTGAATGCGGACGCTCGCCTGGGCGTGCCGGTAGCGGCTTTGGGTCCGAAAAGAGACTGAGGCGATGCCGGAATGACCCGCCATCAACTTTCGCCAACGATTCATTCACTATCGTGGGTTCCCGGATTTCTCAAAGCCAGTCGCAGCGGCAGTCACATTGGCAGTCCCTGAGTCTGGCGCGAAGCCTGGGCCACGTGTTGGCTGGCGCGGCGCTATCGATGGCGCTGGCCCTGTCGCCGCAAGGCGCGATGGCAAGGCAGTCGCCCGACGTGTCCGGGGTGGGAACCATCCCGGCACAGCAGTTGCCCAACGAGGCGCGGCAAACGCTGGACCTGATAGAGGCCGGCGGCCCGTTTCCGTATGACAAGGATGGTTCGCGGTTCGGCAACTACGAACGCATCCTGCCGCAGCAGCCTCGCGGGTATTACCGCGAATACACCGTCAAGAACAGCAAAAGCCGGAATCGGGGAGCCAAGCGGATAGTTTGCGGTGGTGATCAACGCGCCGCCAACGACTGCTACTACACGGAAGACCACTACAACAGTTTCAAACGGATAACCAAATGATGACTGACATTTTCGGATTGGGCGACGCCCTTGCCGCCCGCGAGGAGCGCGGCGCCGGAGATGGCTGGCAACGGGCTCACCATCAGGCCCAGAACCTTTACGACAACGTGCTGATGATGCCGCGCCAGGATCTGACGCCCCGACTTCCGCCCGCCTGTGCCCCTGTCATGGCCACATGGGCTGACGACGGCACCAACGAGGGAGCCATGAATCTGTTCAAGACGGTGCGCCCTAACATCGTCCAGTCGATCCGCGCATTCCGCGTACCCGAGCTGGCCCAGGCAGCCGCCGCGCTGAATCAGCATTTCCTGTACGCGAACTGTGCCGACTGCGCGAGCAAGGCCGAGATTCTTGAGCGTATCGCTACCGAGTTCACGTTTCCGAAGCATTTCGGCAAGAATTTCGATGCCTTGTCCGACTGCCTGACCGACATGATCCACAAGGCGGGGCCGCAGCCGGGTTTCGTGATCGTGCTCGAAGGCCTGCCGATCGCGCAGAAGTTCGACAAGGAAGCCCGCGAAGTGCTGCTGGACGTGTTCCGCGACGCCGCCGAGTTCTGGAGCGAGCGCAAGGTGCAGTTCCGGGTGTTCTACTCGTTCGCCTGACGGTCCGTACGAATCGCCCACGAAAAAGCCCGCTGGTGTCAGCGGGCTTTTTGTTTGTGCGTCAGCGCGTCCCCGGCCGGGCGACGCGTCAGGCCGCGGGGGGCACCTGGCCGGTCGGTGTCAGGCGGTCGATCAGTTCGGGCAGGCCTTCGCTGAGACTGGCGGCCACATCGTCCGACGACATGCCGGTGGTTTCAGCCAGCGACTGCAGCGCGCCTGTGTGGCCCAGCGCCGCCGACAGGTCATTGGCGCTGACGGCCTGATTGGTGCCGGTGCCGATCCAGGAGTCCACCTGCTGACCCAGACCCGCCTGCGCCAGGATGTCGCGTAGCGCGCCGATGCCGCCGCTGGCCGCGCCAATCGCCTGGGCCGAAGCGCCGGCTTCGCCCTGTCCGCCTAGCAGCCCACCGAGCAGCGAACCCAGATCGAGCCCGCCCGGGGCCCGTACGCTGCCGCCGCCCAGCATGCCCCCGAGCATGCCGCCCAGCCCGCCGAGGCCACCCAGCGGATTGTCGCCGGCATCGGCCGGCGCCACGCTGCCGTCGGCACCCTGGCTCTTGTGCCGCATCGCCAGCATTGCCAGCAGGCCCAGGGCCATCATCAGCTTCGGATTCATGCCGCCGGACTGGCCTTCCTGATGCTGGCCGCCAAGCTGGCCGAGCACGCCCCCGAGTACGCTATCGAGTAGTCCCATCTCAGACTCCTTATCTCAAAATCCGCCAAGGATGGCGTTCAGCGTTGCCAGGCAAGCCAGCCCGGCGGTTTCCGTGCGCAGGATGCGCGGCCCGAGTGACACGCCGATAAAACCGGCACGCCGCGCGGCGTCTTCTTCGTCCGGGGAAAGGCCCCCCTCGGGGCCGATCAGCAGTGTCACCCCTTCGGCACGCCAGGCGTCGCGATGCGCCTGGGCAAGCTCGGGCAGCGACCCCGTGGCACGCGGCGACAGCAGCAGCCGGGCGCCCGTGGCGGGCGCTGCCGCCAGCCACGCTTCAAAAGTAGCGACCGGCGCCAGATGCGGCAAGCGATTGCGGCCACATTGTTCGCATGCGGCCTGCACCAGCGCCTGCCAGTGTGCCTGGCGCTTGAGCGCGCGGTCGCCAGACAGGCGCACGACCGAGCGGGCGGCCTGCAGCGGCTGGATGGCGGCCACACCCAGTTCCACGGCCTTTTCGATCAGCCAGTCCATCTTGTCGCCACCGGCCAGGCCTTGCGCCAGCGTGACCGCAAACGGCGCTTCGGCATCGGCGGCGTCATGCGCGCCGATCTGCGCCGTGGCGTGACGCTTGCCGATCTCGGCGAGGGTGGCGGCATGGCTGCCGCCCTGGCCGTTGAACAGCGTGACGGCGTCGCCCGGGGCCAGGCGCAGCACCTGCACATGGCGCACCACGGCTTCGGGCAAATCCAATACGGCATCGGCGGCCAGCGCCGCATCGACAAAGAATCTGGGAGGCATCAGGGGGTGGGTTTGGCGTCCGGAGCCTTGGCCAGCGGCGTGGCAAAGCCCCATCGGTATCCATCGGGATCTTCGACCATGCAGTATCTGTCGCCCCAGAACTGGTCGGCGGGCGGCATGACGCTGGTCGCCCCGGCGCCAGTGGCCTGCGCGTACAGCGCGTCGACATCCTCGCAATACAGGTAGAACGTCTGCGGCGCTTCCACGCCCATGGAGCGCGGCGTACGGGCCGTGCTGCCCCAGGCGCCCTCGGGCGCGAACATGATGACGATCTGGCCCTGGTAGTGCATTTCGGCGTGGGTGGGCACGCCGTTCTCATCGACGACATGCCCGGCTTTGAAGCCGAATGCCCTTTGGTAGAAATCAAGGGCGGCGCGTCCGCTGGCGACCGTGAGATAGGGCGTCAGCCAGGGCGTGTTGGGCGGTCTGGACATGCGGGTCTCCCGGATGGCACGAAAGCTCCGCGCGCAAGGCAGCGGCGGGGCGTTTGTGCATGTTACGCGGGACGGCCTGCGCTGTCGAAGATCGCCTGCAAATGGCGTGGGTGGTTGAACAGCGCCGGGTGCAGCCCGGCGTGGTAGGCGCGCAGCGCGCCATCGAGCCCCCACTGTTGCAGGCGCGCCGCAATGCGCTCGGGCGGGTGGGCCGCGATGTCCAGCGTATCGCTGGCCAGCGCGATGCCCCACAGCGCACCGTACGCCGGCACGAAGGTGGTCAGCGGTGCCACGTTCCGGAATACCTGGCGCAGGCGCGCCAGCAGCAGCCGCGTGGCCTCCGGCCGGTGCCAGGGCGGACCCAGGTGCACCGACATCGCGCCGCCGGCGCTCAGGCAGCGCCGCGCCGTCTGCAGCCCGTGCGGCGCGAACAGGGCCGCTGCCGGGCTGCCGTCGTCGGCTTCGGTCAGGTCGTAGACGATCAGGTCGAACTGGCGGCCGGCCCGCGCAAACGCTTCCATCAGGCCCAGCCCGTCGCCAATGGCCAGGTGCAGGCGCGGATCGCCCGGTTCGTCCAGGGCGCCACGGTGAATGCCGGGCAGCCATTCGCGCGCCAGACGGACGACTTCTGCATCGAGTTCGGCCACTACCACTTCCCGCATGGTGGGAATTCGCAGCAGTTCGAAGGCGGATCCGCCATCGCCACCGCCCACCACCAGCGCGCTACGTGGCGAACCGTGCACTGCGGCTATCGGCACGGTCATCAGTTCATGCTGGATATGGGCATCGGCTTCGGTGCTCATCACGCGCCCATCCAGGCGAAAAATGCGGCCAAATTGCGCGTTCTCGCCAATTTCCACTTGCTGGTGGGCCGTGCGCGCCGCGGCCAGCACGGCGATATCGCACAGCGTGGTGCCGACACCGGGCGCCAGCCATTCGGTCCACGTCTGAGACCCCCGTCGCGGTGCGTCCACGCGCCCGGAAATGCCGCCTGCTTCTGCTAAAATTGCGGTTTTCCCGCCGTCAGGTTCTCGCATGTCTGCCCTCGCCCATCCCGCAACCAGTCCTTTTGCCAATCAACCCGTCAAGCTGATGGCCGATGCCATCCGCGTGCTTGCCATGGATGCCGTCCAGCAGGCCAACTCCGGTCACCCCGGCGCGCCGATGGGTATGGCGGACATCGCCGTGGCGCTGTGGGGGCGGCACCTGAAGCATAACCCGGTCAATCCGCACTGGGCCGACCGCGACCGCTTCGTGCTCTCTAACGGCCACGGATCGATGCTGATTTATGCCTTGCTGCATCTGACCGGCTACGACCTGCCGGTGGAAGAGTTGCGCAACTTCCGCCAGCTGCACAGCAAGACCGCCGGCCACCCGGAATACGGCATTACCCCGGGCGTGGAAACGACCACCGGCCCGCTGGGCCAGGGCATCACCAACGCGGTGGGCATGGCACTGGCCGAGCGCCTGCTGGCCGAGGAATTCAACCGCCCGGGCTTCGACATCGTCAACCATCACACGTACGTGTTCATGGGCGACGGCTGCCTGATGGAAGGCATCAGCCACGAAGCCTGCTCGCTGGCCGGCACGCTGAAGCTGAACAAGCTGATCGCGCTGTGGGATGACAACGGCATCTCGATCGACGGCGACGTGGTGCACTGGTTTGCCGACGACACGCCGAAGCGTTTCGAGGCCTACGGCTGGAACGTGATCCGCGGCGTGGACGGCCACGACGTGGTGGCGGTGGACAACGCCATCGCCCAGGCCAAGGCCAGCGACAAGCCGACGCTGATCTGCTGCCGCACGATCATCGGCAAGGGCGCGCCGAACAAGGAAGGCGGCCACGACGTGCACGGCGCCCCGCTGGGCGGCGCCGAAGTGCTGGCCACGCGCGAGGCGCTGGGCTGGGCCCACGCCCCGTTCGAACTGCCGGAAGACGTGTACAACGCCTGGAACGCCAAGGCCACCGGCAGCGCGCTGGAAAAGGCCTGGGACGCGCTGTTCGACGCCTACGCCGAAGTGCATCCGTATGAAGCCGGCGAATTCAAGCGCCGCATGCGCGGCGAACTGCCGGGCGCGTTCGATGCCGCGGTCGATGCCTTCATCGCCAAGTGCGAGGAAAAGGCCGAGACGATCGCCACGCGCAAGGCCAGCCAGAACACCATCGAGGCGTTTGCGCCGGTGCTGCCCGAATTCCTGGGCGGCTCGGCCGACCTGACCGGCTCGAACCTGACCAACTGGTCGGGCACCCAGGCCGTGCGCGTGGATGCATGGGGCAACCACATCAACTACGGTGTGCGCGAATTCGGCATGAGCGCCATCATGAACGGCATCACGCTGCATGGCGGCTACGTGCCCTACGGCGCCACGTTCCTGACGTTCTCGGACTACAGCCGCAATGCGCTGCGCATGGCCGCGCTGATGAAGATCCGCACGCTGTTCGTGTTCACGCACGATTCGATCGGCCTGGGCGAAGACGGCCCGACGCACCAGTCGATCGAGCATGTGGCCAGCCTGCGCCTGATCCCGAACATGGACGTCTGGCGTACCGCCGACACGACCGAAACGGCCGTGGCCTGGGCCGAATCGATCCGCCGCACGAACGGCCCGAGCTGCCTGATCTTCAGCCGCCAGAACCTGCCGTTCCAGAAGCGCGACGATGTCACGCGTGCCAATATCGCACGCGGCGGCTACGTGCTGCGCGATGCGAAGAACCCCCGCACCAAGCGTCCGGACGCCGTGATCCTGGCCACGGGCTCGGAAGTGGGCCTGGCCGTGGGCGCCGCCGATGCGCTGGCCGCCGAGGGCGTGCATGTGCGCGTGGTGTCGGTGCCCGCCACGACGGTGTTCGACAAGCAGGACGCCGCCTACAAGGCTAGCGTGCTGCCGGCCGGCGTGCCGCGCGTCGCCGTGGAAGCCGGCGTGACCGATTTCTGGTGGAAGTACCAGGTCCAGGCGGTCGTCGGCATTGACACGTTCGGCGAATCGGCTCCGGCTGGCGTGCTGTTCAAGCACTTCGGCTTTACGGTGGACAATGTGGCCGACACCGTTCGCGCCACGCTCGCCCAGTAATTTCCGCCCGCGCGGTCAGCCGGTGCGATGCGCCGGCGACCGGCGCCGGCCACCGGCTTTATCGATTGCACTCTAGGAGATAGACATGACCATCAAGATCGGCATCAACGGCTTTGGCCGTATCGGACGCATGGTATTCCGCGCCGCCGCCGCGAACTTCAAGGACATTGAAGTCGTTGCCATCAACGACCTGCTGGAGCCGGACTATCTGGCCTACATGCTGAAGTACGACTCGGTCCATGGCCGCTTCGACGGCGAAGTGTCGGTGGAAGGCAACACGCTGGTCGTCAACGGCAAGAAGATCCGCCTGACCGCCGTCAAGGACCCGTCCGAACTGAAGTGGGGCGAGGTTGGCGCGGACGTGGTCATCGAGTCGACCGGCATCTTCCTGACCAAGGAAGGCGCGCAGAAGCACATCGACGCCGGCGCAAAGAAGGTGATCATGTCGGCCCCGTCGAAGGACGACACCCCGATGTTCGTGTACGGCGTGAACCACGAAACGTACAAGGGCGAAGCGATCATCTCGAACGCCAGCTGCACCACGAACTGCCTGGCCCCGGTGGCCAAGGTGCTGAACGACAAGTGGGGCATCAAGCGCGGCCTGATGACGACCGTGCACGCTGCCACGGCGACGCAGAAGACCGTTGACGGCCCGTCGAACAAGGACTGGCGCGGTGGCCGCGGCATCCTGGAAAACATCATCCCGTCGTCGACCGGCGCCGCCAAGGCCGTGGGCGTGGTGATTCCGCAGCTGAACAAGAAGCTGACGGGCATGTCGTTCCGCGTGCCGACGTCGGACGTGTCGGTGGTCGATCTGACCGTCGAACTGGAAAATCCGGCCAAGTACGAAGAAATCTGCGCCGAGATGAAGGCCCAGAGCCAGGGCGCGCTGAAGGGCGTGCTGGGTTACACGGAAGACAAGGTTGTGGCCACGGACTTCCGCGGCGACGCCCGTACCTCGATTTTCGACGCCGAAGCCGGCATCGCGCTGGACGGCACGTTCATCAAGGTCGTGAGCTGGTACGACAACGAATGGGGTTATTCGAACAAGTGCCTGGAAATGGCACGCGTCGTCGCCAAGTAATTGGTGCTCGCCTCATGAAGAACGCGCCTTCGGGCGCGTTTTTTTATTCTCGGCCGCAAGCGGGATCAGGGTGTCAGCGGTTTGGCATCCACGGCATCGCCGTCCACCAGGAAATGGCCGCCCGCCACATGGTGGATGGTGCGCAGGCCGTCATGGCCGGTAAAGTGCCAGCGGCCTTCGCTGAAGACGCGGCTGTCGGCATGGGCGGCCACCACCTCGCCCAGGAACAGGTCGTAGCCGGCCTGGATGGCGGGCTCGGGCAGCAGCCGGCATTCGAGCCAGGCCGCGCAGCCTTCCAGCAAGGGTGCACCGATCACGCTGCCGGCAAACGTCTGCAGCCCGTAGGCCGCGAACTTGTCGATGCCTTGCTGTTCCAGCATGGTCAGTCCGGAACTGGAGCCCAGCGCCTGGGTAATATCGACCTGGCTGACCGTGGGCACCTGCAACGCGAACTCGCCGCTGGCTTCCAGCAGGCGGCGCGTCCAGGTGGCCTTGTCCAGCACGACCGCCACCTTGGGCGGCGCAAAATCGAGCGGCATCGCCCAGGCGGCGGCCATGATGTTGCGCTGGCCGCCGTGAGCCGCGCTGACCAGTACCGTGGGACCGTGATTGAGCAGCCGATAGGCTTTGGCAAGGTCAACGCCGAGACGAGGGGAAGTCATGATGCACGTCCGAAAATTCCGAGGTAATGTGAGTGCGCGCAAGGCAGGATCGAGCCCTTTCAGGTCAATATAGCGGGCCTCGCGCGCGCCGGGATCATGGTTTTTGACATTATCTGTCCCAATGTTGTCAAAAATCCCCCGATTACCGAATCGCGTAGTGCGAGAAATGCCGAATTTGCTTTTCCCTGCCGTTTTTTTCTCTTACACTCGGAAGAATCTGTTGAAATCTGATGTGCAGCCAGTGAAAGTGGTGGGGCCATCCAGAAGCGCGAGACATAACAACCGGGCCTGATCATGGTGAACGTGGATACCAAGCTGCTGGTGATTTTTACCGAGCTGCTGAGCAAGCGGAACGCCACTTATGTGGCGGAGAAAATGCATATGACGGCGCCCGCCGTATCGCATTCGCTTGGGCGCTTGCGCGAAATCTTCGACGACCCTCTCTTTATCCGCGTGCCGCACGGGCTGACGCCAACGCCCCGTGCGCTGGAGCTGGGTCCAAAAATCCGGGACATGCTCGACCTGTGGTCGTCCATCAACGAGGGCGATGCAGACAATTTCGATCCCGCGGTGGCCACCGGCACGCTGAGCATCGGCTTTGCGGCCGAGCTGGGCGATACCGTCTTCAATCGTTTCGTGCTGCGGATCAAGCAGCTGGCCCCGGACCTGCATATCCGGCTGGTGGAATCGCACTCTTGGGAAAGTGACGTGGCGTCCATGCGCGCCAATGAGCTGGACCTGGCATTTTCTCCATTCCCCACGCGCCATCCGGAAATCGTCGAGGAAATGGTGACCTCGCTGAACCTGTGGGTGTGCGCGCGCAAGAATCATCCACTGCTCAAGACCGATTGCACGCTGGAGCAATACCTGGAATGCAGCCATATCTTCATGGCGCATTCGGGCGGCACAGGCCGGCCGGCGCCGGCGCTGATTCCGCTGGACTACGCGCTGCAGCAGCGCGGTCTGAAGCGCAATGCCACGCTGACAGTGCATTCGTGGCGTGCCCAGGCCGAACTGGCGGCGCAGACCGACATGATCTTCACGGTCAACGCGCTGACCAAGGACATGGCCTGCGAGACCTATGGTCTCAAGGCGTTCCCGCTGCCGGCGGAACTAAACACGACGCTGGGCCTGAACATGTTCTGGCACCGCAGCCGGAATACGCATCCGATGCTGGTCTGGGCCCGACACTTGTTTCGTCAGGTCGTTGGAGAATTCGTGGGTCTGCCTCAAGTCGCCGCGGCACGTACCCTGCGCGTGGTGACCGAGGCCGAACAGGATAACCTGCCGCAGGAATAAGCGGCCGGCCGATTCGGCAAGCCCAATAAAAAACCGGCGCTCTCGTGCCGGTTTTTTAATGCCTGCATGGTGGGGACTGGACCGCGCCCCCCCGAGCTTATCGTTTGGGTCTGTGGGGACAGTCGTTCTTGGTGCAGTTGCCGTACAACGACAACGCGTGTTCCTGCAAGGCAAAACCGCGCTCGCGCGCAATACTCTGCTGGCGCTGCTCGATATCGCCGTCGAAGAATTCCTCGACGCGACCGCAATCCAGGCACACCAGGTGATCGTGGTGCTTGCCTTCGTTGAGTTCAAAAATCGCCTTGCCCGATTCGAAGTTGTTGCGGGACAGCAGGCCCGCCTGTTCGAACTGCGTCAGGACGCGATAGACCGTGGCGAGGCCGATATCCATGTGCTCGTTGAGCAGGATCCGGTAAACGTCTTCCGCGCTCAAATGGCGCTGCTCGCTGGTCTGGAAGATTTCAAGAATCTTCAGGCGGGGGACAGTCGCCTTGAGGCCGATATTTTTGAGGTCCGCCGGACTCGGCATGGGCGTGACTCCCTAGAGTACAATGTCTGGATAGTTGAATCATAAGGGTTTTGGCGACAAAAGTCGCCCCGGTGCCATGGCGCCCGGCCGCCGCCCGCAAGGTGGCGTACCCGCGATGCGCCTGGCCGTGCCGGCCGCCTCCGCTTGTCTGCGGAGCGTCGGGACCGGCACAGAACCATTCCCGTCTGGAAGCGAGATACATGCGTTCATTCCGTTCGTCCGCCATGCGCCCCGCGCTGGTGTCTTCCCTGCTGGCCGCCGCGCTGCTGGCCGGCGCCTGCTCGGCCTACGACAGCACGTCGCGCAAGGTGGCAGAGGCCATCACGCCATATCGCATCAACATCGTTCAGGGCAACTTCGTGTCCCGCGAGGCGGCTTCGCAACTGCGCGAAGGCATGACGCGCGACCAGGTGCGCTTCCTGCTGGGTACGCCGCTGCTGCAGGACGTGTTCCACGGCAATCGCTGGGACTACTATTTCTCGTTCCGCCGGGGCAGCACGCCGGTGGTGCAGTCGCGCCAGTTCACGGTGTTCTTTGATGACGACAAGCTGGTGAAGTGGCAGGGTGGCGATTTGCCGTCGGAATATGAACTCATTGCCGAAATTGACGGCATGAAGGCGGCGCAGCGCAACCAGAAGATCGGCATTGCGACGTCCAGCGCCAGTGCTTCGCAGCCGGCCTCCGCGCCGGCCGCTACTGGCGCCTCGGCTCCGGAAGCCGCGCCGGCGCCTGCCGTGGAATCGACGCCTCCCGCCTCCGAACCGGCCGCCCAGGGGCCGGCCACGAGCGCCACCCCGGACAAACCGGCCAGCTGATCGCAAGCCGGCTCCAGCCGGCTGCCACCCATCGCATCCGTGCGCCCGGCCCGTCTGGCCGGGTCGCAGTCTTCCCAGTCTTTCCGCCACCGCAACGCCACGCCATGAAAATCGCCATCGCAGGTGCCTCCGGCCGCATGGGCCGCATGCTGATCGAAACCGTTCTGAATACCGACGGCGTCACGCTGGCGGGTGCGCTGGAGCATGCGTCGTCGCCCGCGCTGGGCCAGGACGCCGGCTTGTTCCTGGGCCAGGTGACGGGCGTCAAGATCACGGCCGATATCGAGGCCGTGCTCGGCGCCGCCGATTGCCTGATCGACTTCACGCGCCCCGAGGGCACGCTGGTCCACCTGGATGCCGCAAAGCGCCTGGGCAAGAAGATCGTGGTCGGCACGACCGGCTTCGACCCCGCCGGCAAGCAGGCCCTGGCCGACGCCGCCAAGTCGATCGGCGTGGTGTTCGCGTCGAACTTCAGCGTGGGCGTCAACGCCACGTTCAAGCTGCTCGACGTGGCCGCCAGGCTGCTGTCCACCGGTTACGACATCGAAGTGATCGAGGCGCATCATCGCCACAAGGTCGATGCCCCGTCCGGCACCGCGCTGACGATGGGCGAAGTGATCGCCAATGCGCTTGGGCGTAACCTCGACGACTGTGCCGTGTATGCCCGCGAAGGCCATACGGGCCCGCGCGATCCGAATTCGATCGGTTTTGCCACGATCCGTGGCGGCGATATCGTGGGCGACCATACGGTGATGTTTGCCGGTATCGGAGAGCGCATCGAGATCAGCCACAAGTCTTCCAGCCGCCAGTCGTACGCCGATGGCGCGGTGCGCGCCGCCCGTTTCCTGGCCGACAAGCCCAGCGGCATGTTTGACATGCAGGATGTGCTGGGCCTGAAGTAAACCGCTGTCTCGCGGCTCGCCATGGCGGGCCGTTTGCGCCTTTGGGCGCCGCCGTGGCAGGGCCGGAATCGTCGTCGGCCACGGTTATAATCGTCTCTTTCGTTTTTCCGATCCCCCCGGCCGCCGGCGCGCCAGTCGCCGCGCGTGACCGTTGCCCAGACCGTCGTCCCGACCATGCAAGACAAATATCTTCCGTCCGCCGTTGAACAAGCCGCCCAGCAGCACTGGCAAGCGATCGATGCCTACAAGGTATCGGAGCACGCGGTCGGGCCCGACGGCAAGGAAAAGCAGAAGTTCTACGCCTGCTCGATGCTGCCGTATCCGTCGGGCAAGCTGCACATGGGGCACGTGCGCAACTACACCATCAACGACGTGATGGCGCGCTACCTGCGCATGAACGGCCGCAACGTGCTGATGCCGATGGGCTGGGATGCGTTCGGCATGCCGGCGGAAAACGCCGCGCTGAACAACAAGGTGGCGCCGGCCGCCTGGACCTACGACAACATCGCTTACATGAAGAAGCAGATGCAGTCGATGGGCCTGGCGATCGACTGGTCGCGTGAAGTGGCCACCTGCAGCCCCGACTACTACCGCTGGAACCAGTGGCTGTTCCTGAAGATGCTGGAAAAAGGCATCGCCTACCGCAAGACCGGCACCGTGAACTGGGACCCCGTGGACCAGACCGTGCTGGCCAACGAGCAGGTGATCGACGGCCGCGGCTGGCGTTCGGGCGCGGTGGTCGAAAAGCGCGAGATCCCGATGTACTACCTGCGCATCACCGACTACGCGCAGGAACTGCTGGGCGACCTGGACGACCTGGGCTGGCCGGAGCGCGTCAAGATCATGCAGCAGAACTGGATCGGCCGCAGCGAGGGCGTGCGCTTTGCCTTCCCGCACCAGATCCAGGGCGCCGACGGCAAGCTGGTGGGCGACGGCAAGCTGTTCGTGTTCACCACCCGTGCGGACACCATCATGGGTGTCACGTTCTGCGCCGTGGCCGCCGAGCACCCGCTGGCCACCCACGCTGCCGCGAACAATCCGCAACTGGCCGCGTTCATCGACGAATGCAAGCACGGTTCGGTCATGGAAGCCGACATGGCGACCATGGAGAAGAAGGGCATGCCCACCGGGCTAAAGGTCACGCACCCGCTGACCGGCGAGCAGGTGGACGTGTGGGTCGGCAATTACGTGCTGATGACGTACGGCGATGGCGCCGTGATGGGCGTGCCGGCGCATGACGAGCGCGACTTCGCGTTCGCGAAGAAGTACAACCTGCCGATCAAGCAGGTCATCGACGTCAAGGGCCAGCCGTATTCGACCGACGCCTGGCAGGAATGGTACGGCGACAAGGAACACGGCACCTGCATCCACAGCGGCAAGTACGACGGCATGGCCTACCAGGCGGCCGTCGATGCCATTTCCGCCGACCTGGCCGCCAAGGGCCTGGGCGAGAAAAAGGTGACGTGGCGCCTGCGCGACTGGGGCATCTCGCGCCAGCGTTACTGGGGCACGCCGATTCCGCTGATCCACTGCGACAGCTGCGGCGTGGTGCCGGTGCCCGAGAAGGACCTGCCGGTGGTGCTGCCGGAAGACCTGGTGCCGGACGGCACCGGCAATCCGCTGAACAAGGACCCGCGTTTCCTGGCGTGCACGTGCCCGTCGTGCGGCAAGCCCGCGCGCCGCGAAACCGACACGATGGATACGTTCATCGACTCGTGCTGGTACTACATGCGCTATACGTGCCCCGATGCCAGCACGATGGTGGACGGCCGCAACGACTACTGGATGCCGATGGACCAGTACATCGGCGGCATCGAGCACGCGATCCTGCACCTGCTGTACGCGCGGTTCTGGACCAAGGTCATGCGCGACATGGGCCTGGTCAAGTTCGACGAGCCGTTCACGAACCTGCTCACGCAGGGCATGGTGCTCAACGAGACGTTCTACCGTGAAGACGCGTCGGGCAAGAAGACCTGGTACAACCCGGCCGACGTGGACGTGCAGACCGACGAGCGGGGCCGCCCCGTGGGCGCCACGGCCAAGGCCGACGGCCTGCCGGTGGTGATCGGCGGCATCGAGAAGATGTCGAAGTCGAAGAACAACGGTATCGACCCGCAAGCGCTGATCGACCAGCATGGCGCCGATACGGCCCGCCTGTTCGTGATGTTTGCCGCACCGCCGGAGCAGCAGCTCGAATGGAGCGGTTCGGGCGTGGACGGCGCGTCGCGCTTCCTGCGCCGCGTGTGGAACTACGGCTACGCCAACGCCCAGGCGATTCGCGATGGCGCGGGCACCCAGTTCACGGCGGCTGACGCCGATGTGCGTCGCGAGCTGCACACGGTGCTCAGGCAGGCCAACTATGACTACGAGCGGATCCAGTACAACACCGTCGTGTCGGCGACGATGAAGATGCTGAACGCGCTGGAAGATGCCAAGGCCGCGTCGCCGGCCGCGCGCCGCGAAGGCTTCAGCATCCTGCTGCGCGTGCTGTATCCGGTGGTGCCGCATATCGCGCACGGGCTCTGGACCGAACTCGGCTATGCAGCCGAAGCCGGCGACATCCTCGACGCGGCCTGGCCGCAGGTGGACGAAAGCGCGCTGGTACGCACTGAAATCGAACTGGTGCTGCAGATCAACGGCAAGGTCCGTGGCAGCCTGACGGTGCCGGCCGATGCCGACCGCGCCGCCATCGAGGCCGTGGCCGCCGGCAGCGAGACCGTGGCGAAGTTTGCCAACGGCGCCGCGCCCAAGAAGATCGTGGTGGTGCCGGGCCGGCTCGTCAACGTGGTGCTCTGAGCCACACAGCCAGGAAGACACAAGCAATGGATCGACCGGACATGGGACGCCGCGGATTTCTCGCCATCGGGGCTGCAATGGCGGCGGCCGGCTTGCTGGCCGGCTGCGGCTTTCACATGCGCGGGAACGCCGATTTCGCTTTCAAGCGGCTCTACATCGGCTTGCCGCCCAATTCGCTGATGGGCGCCGACCTGCGCCGCAATATCCGCAACGGCTCCGACACGAAGGTCGTGGAGGAGCGCGAGGAAGCGGACGCGTTGCTGGACGTGCTGGCCGATACGCGCGGCAAGTCGATTCTGTCTATCACGGCCCAGGGCGTGGTGCGCGAATACCGGCTGACCCAGCGGTTCAGCTTCCGGCTGCGCGATGCCGCGGGCAAGGAGCTGATTCCGGCGTCGACGCTGATCCTGACGCGCGACCTGACGTACAACGAAGCCAATACGCTGGCCAAGGACTACGAAGAGCAGCAGCTCTACCGCGATATGCAGAAGGACATCGTGCAGCAGCTGATGCGCCGCCTGGCAGCGGTCAAGACGATCTGATCGCGGCCGCGCGCGGATCGCTTCGCAGGCACAGGGCAACACGATGCAGCTCAAGCTCGACGGACTCGATGCACACCTGAAGCAGGCCCAGGCCAGGGGCCTGGCGCCGCTCTACGTGGTGCATGGCGACGAGCACCTGCTGGTGCTGGAGGCGGTGGACCGCCTGCGCCGCGCCGCGCGGGACTCGGGCTTTACCGAGCGCGAAGTGCTAGTGGCCGAGCGCGGCTTCCAGTGGGGCCAGGTCACCGAGGCCCAGCAGTCGATGTCGCTGTTCGGCGACCGCAAGATCGTGGAACTGCGCGTGCCGTCGGGCAAGCCCGGCAAGGATGGCGGCGAGGCCTTGCGCGCCGTGGCAGCCCAGCCGTCGCCGGACGTTGTGATGCTGGTCACGTTGCCGAGGCTCGACTTTGCCACGTCGAAATCGGCCTGGTTCCAGGCGCTGGAGTCGGCGGGCGTATCGATCAAGGTGGATGCCGTGGACCGCACGCGCCTGCCCGCGTGGGTGGGCGAGCGGCTGGCCCTGCAGCAGCAGCGCGTGGAACCGGGCGAGGCCGGCCGGCGCTCGCTGCAGTTCATCGCCGACAAGGTGGAAGGCAATCTGCTGGCCGCGCATCAGGAAATCCAGAAACTGGGGCTGCTGTACCCGGCGGGGGTTCTGACGTTCGACCAGGTGCACGACGCGGTGCTGAACGTGGCCCGCTACGACGTGTTCAAGCTGTCCGAGGCGATGCTGGGCGGCGATGTGCCGCGCCTCACGCGCATGCTCGAAGGGCTGCGCGGCGAGGGCGAGGCCACGGTGCTGGTGCTGTGGGCGCTGACCGAGGAAATTCGCGTATTATCCAAGGTCCGGCAAGGGCTGGCGGCCGGCAAGCCGGCGGGCGTGCTGATGCGCGAACTGCGCGTCTGGGGCCCGCGTGAGCGCCTGGTGCCGCAGGCCGCGCAACGGTTGTCGATGCCGCAGCTGGAAGCCGCGCTGGCCATGGCCGCACGGCTGGACCGCCAGGTCAAGGGCCTGGCCGACCTGCCAGGCGCCGGTGGCGCGGCGGGCAGCCTGCCAGCCGAGCCATGGGACGGCCTGCTGCAACTGGCGCTGCTGATCGCGCGCCCAGCCTGACGTCCCGGACCCAGGCAGCGAACCAACCAGAATACTGCCGGCAGCCGCGCCGGCGCTTCGACATCGCGGCACCCACAGCAGACCGGGCTGGGCCCGGACACCATCATGACCGAGTTCGATCTCCACGCTTACATGAACCGCGTCGGCCAGCAGGCCCGCGCGGCATCGCGCGCCATGGCGCGGGCCTCCACGGCCGACAAGAACCGTGCGCTGCTGACGATTGCCGCGGCCATCCGGCGCGATGCCGGCAAGCTCAAGGCCATCAATGCCCGCGACGTGGAACGCGCCCGCGCCAACGGCCAGGACGCCGCCTTCGTGGACCGCCTGACGCTGTCCGACAAGGCCATCGACACCATGGCCGCCGGCCTGGAGCAGATTGCCGCGCTGCCGGACCCGATCGGCGAGATCAGCAACATGAAGTTCCGCCCGACAGGTATCCAAGTGGGGCAGATGCGCGTGCCGCTGGGCGTGATCGGCATCATCTACGAATCGCGCCCGAACGTGACCATCGACGCCGCGGCGCTGTGCCTGAAGTCCGGCAACGCCACGATCCTGCGTGGCGGCTCCGAGGCGATCGAATCGAACACGGCGCTGGCCGCGCTGGTGGCCGAGGGCCTGGCCGCCGCCGGGCTGCCGGGCGAGGCGGTGCAGGTCATCGAGACTACGGACCGCGCCGCCGTTGGCCGTCTGATCACGATGAACGAATACGTCGACGTGATCGTGCCACGCGGCGGCAAGAGCCTGATCGCGCGCCTGATCGAGGAAGGCCGCGTGCCGATGATCAAGCACCTGGACGGCATCTGCCATGTCTACATCGACGACGATGCCGACGTGGAAAAGGCCGTGCGCATCTGCGACAACGCCAAGACGCAGCGTTACGCGCCGTGCAACACGATGGAAACGCTGCTGGTGTCGCGCCAGATCGCGGCCACCGTGTTGCCGCCGCTGTGCCGCATCTACCAGGAAAAGGGCGTGGAACTGCGCGTCTGCGCCGACACGCGCGCCACGCTGGAAGCCGCCGGCTTCAGCGGCCTGGTTGACGCCGCCGAGGAAGACTGGCGGCTGGAATACCTGGCGCCTGTGCTGGCCATCCGTACCGTGGACGGTCTGGACGCCGCGATTGCGCATATCAACACCTACGGCTCGGCCCACACCGATTCGATCGTGACGGAGAACTACAGCGCCGGCATGCGCTTTATCCGCGAAGTGGACTCGGCCAGCGTGATGATCAATGCCTCGACGCGTTTTGCCGATGGCTTCGAGTACGGCCTGGGCGCCGAGATCGGCATCTCGAACGACAAGCTGCACGCCCGTGGTCCGGTGGGGCTGGAGGGTCTGACGTCGCTCAAGTACGTCGTGTTCGGTCACGGCGAAGTGCGCACGTAAGGGGAGGCGGGAACGCAGATGCTCTGGGTCAAGGCCTTCCATATCCTGTTCGTCGTCTCGTGGTTCGCGGGCCTGTTCTACCTGCCGCGCATCTTGGTCAACCTGGCCATGGAAACCGATCCGGCCAGCGTGCGCCGCCTGCTGCTGATGGCGCGCAAGCTGTTCCGGTTCATGACCATGCTGGCTGTGCCGGCCCTGGTGTTCGGCCTGTGGCTGTTCCTCGGCTACGGCATCGGGCGCGGCGCGGGGCAGGGCTGGATGCATGCCAAGCTGGCGCTGGTGCTGGTGCTGATCGGCTATCACCACGGCTGCGGCGTGCTGCTGCGCAAGTTCGAACGCGGCGCCAACACACGCTCGCACACGTTCTACCGCTGGTTCAACGAGCTGCCGGTGCTGGTGCTGTTGGCCATCGTGATTCTGGTTGTCGTAAAGCCGTTCTAAGCTGTCGGATTCCTACTGTTTTCGATGAGGTCGTGATGAGCAAGCAGGTCGAGTACTTTCTGGCGCCGCAGTCGCCGTTCGTCTACCTGGGCCATGCCCGCTTTGTGGAAATCGCCAACCGCCACCAGGCGCAGGTGCTGCTGAAGCCGGCCGACCTGGGCAAGGTGTTTTCGGTCTCGGGCGGCGTGCCGCTGGCGCAGCGCCCGCCGCAGCGCCAGGCGTACCGGCTGGTCGAGCTTGAACGCTGGAGCCGCTTCCTGGGTATCCCGCTGAACCTGCATCCGACGTTCTTCCCGGTGTCGGGAGATGCCGCCGCCAAACTGATCATCGCGGCCCAGCTCGCGCATGGCACGGCCCGTGCGCTGGCGCTGACCGGCGCCATCACGCGGGCCGTCTGGGCCGAGCAGCGCAATATCGCCGATGGCGGCACGCTGTCGCAGATCGCCGACGAGAACGGCCTCGATGGCGCCAGCCTGCTCAAGGCCAGCGAAGGCCAGGCCGTGCAGGCCGCCTATGCGCAGAACACGCAGGATGCGATTTCCGCCAATGTGTTCGGCGCGCCGTGGTTCGTCTACGACGGCCAACCGTATTGGGGCCAGGACCGGCTCGATTTCCTTGACCGCGCCCTGGCGGCAGGCTGATCGGCACACCGGACCCATGCCTTGCCCGTCCGCGATGCGGACGTTTTTGTTTTCTGGAAAGACTCGCCATGACTCAAGCCTTCTTTGCTCCTTGCCCGCGTGGCCTTGAACCGGCACTGGCCGAGGAGCTGCGCGAGATTGCGCAGTACCCGGCCGTGGTGGCGGCGGCACCGTTCGAGGTGCATCGCGAAATGCCGGGCGGCGTGACGTTTTCGGGCGAGATGGCCGCGGCTTATGCGGTCAACCTGCATTCGCGCATTGCCAGCCGCGTGCTGCTGCGCGTGGCACAGCGCGGCTACCGCCACGAGGACGACATCTACGCGCTGACGCGCCAGCAACGCTGGGAGCAATGGTTTTCGCCGGACGAGACGCTGCGCGTGGACATTACCGCCCACAAGTCGCAGCTGCGCAGCCTCAACTTCACGGCGCTGCGCGTCAAGGACGGGGTCTGCGACGCCATGCGCGAACGGCTGGGCGCACGCCCCAGCGTCGATACGGTCAGTCCGGACGTCCGCATCTACGCCCACCTGACCGAGACCGATTGCACGCTGTACCTGGACACCACGGGCGAGCCGCTGTTCAAGCGCGGCTGGCGCATGGAGAAGGGTGAGGCGCCGCTCAAGGAAAACCTGGCCGGCGGCATCCTGCGCCTGGCTGGCTGGGTGCCCGGCCAGACTGACCGGCCGTTCTTCGATCCGATGTGCGGCAGCGGCACGTTCCTGGTGGAAGCCGCCCAGGTGGCGCTGGGCATCGCGCCGGGCGTAGGCCGCACGTTCGCGTTCGAATGGCTGAAGGGCGCGGATACCAGGGCGTGGCAGGCGTTGCGTGCCGATGCGCAACGCGCCCGCGAGTCGGCCGCCAGCCGCGCCGCGACGCTGCAGGTCGCCGGGTCTGATATTTCGACGGACATGCTGTCGATGGCGCAGGCCAACTGGCAGCGCGCCGGCCTGCCCGGCGATATTTCGCTGAAGCAGGTCGATGCGCGCTTCGTGCAGCCGCCGTTTGCCGAGCCGGGCCTGATGATGATGAATCCGCCGTATGGCGAGCGTATCGCGGTGCGCGGCAGCCGCCGCGATGCGATGCAGGACGCGCCGCCCGACGAAGCGGAAGAGGCCGCCGCCAACCAGTTCGCCAGCGCCTTTGCCACCACGCTCAAGCAGAACTTCGCGGGCTGGCAGGCCTGGGTGTTCACGGGCGATCTGTCGATGCCCAAGCGGCTGCGCCTGAAGGAATCGCGCCGCACGCCGCTCTACAACGGCAATATCGAATGCCGGCTGTTCCGTTTCGACATGGTGCGCGGCGGCAATCGGGATCAGGCGAAGAAAGAAGGCTGACGCGCGAAGGCGATCCGGTGCGCGCTGGCTTGGCACGCCACTCCAACGGTGTGGAGAACGGTGTAAATCGTAGAAGTACTACGCGAGCTTGTTCCGCCCGGTCATCGCCGCGCCGTTGCGCGAAAACTCCGAAAGGAAGCTCTGCAGGCTGACCACCGGCTCCTGCAGCATGTGGCGCGGCAGGTCGAACAGCGCGTAGAAATATTCCTCGTTACCCTCGCAGCGTTCCGCCGGCAGGCAGTATTGCTCCCAGTCCATGCAGGCCGGCGTGTACATGCCGTTGCCGGGCCAGAAGAACGGTACGATGCGCCCCTCGCGCAGCCCTTCGATCAATGCCGCCGGCGCCTCGTACGCTTCGGCCGACTCCACCTGGCTCATCAGCCCGGCGCGGGTTTCGATCACCATCAGCGTGGCATGGCCTTGTGCGGTCAGTAGCAGCATGCCCACGGGGTTCGGGAACAGGTAGTACTCGATAAAGCCATAGCGCGCCGCCGTCTGGCGTACGCGGTCGGCCATGATCGGGTCGGACAGGAACGAGTACGAATGGCGCGTGAGCAGGTCGCGCAGCGTGCGCGAGATCGACGCGAAGTACTGCTGCTGGAGCGCGTCGATCTCGTCGTTCAGCCGCGCCACCATGTTTGGATCGTGCTTCTTCACGTAGCGGTCGATCAGCCCGTGGTTGAAGCCCTGCACGGCGATGCTTTCATCGGCCGTGCCGGTCAGCAGGATGGTCTTGCACGGCAGGTCTTCCAGCGCCTGGCAGAATTCGAGCCCGTCCATCTGTGGCATGGAGTAATCCACCACCACCACGCCGGGCTGCAGGAAGCGATGCACATCGTGGATCTGGCGATGGATGCGGTCGACATCGAGCTGCACCGTGCGGCGTTCGGACAGGAACGTCAGGTCGTCGTGCGTGACGCGTACCGGCAGGAATGCGGGATGCCGCGTGGCATACGCTTCGCGAATCCACGTCAGCGCGTCGCGCGGATCGGTGAAGCTGACCACCGCGCGCGATGCATCCATCTGGAAAGCCAGGCTGTCGATAAACGACTTGCTGTCGTCCACCAGTACCGTCAGGACTGGGTGATGGAAAACCGACAGGTTCCGGTCGTGCGCGGGGAATGTCATGGTGCGATCAAATCTGGCCGCCGGCCGCAAGGGGGAAAAAGAACGGGGCAAGCCAGTATAGCGCCTGCGTCTGCATGCGCAACCAGACCACGCAAAAGGAAACGGCCAGCGTTGGTTGCTGGCCGCACTACTTCGATTTTATTGATTTCAGGTCTGCGCGCTTCTTTATTCACTTGGCAGCACTGCGTGCCTGACGGCCACTGCCGAACATTAACGGCAGCTTATTCCACGGCCTTGAACATGTCCTCCACCACCTTCTTGGCGTCGCCGAACACCATCATGGTCTTGTCCATGTAGAACAGCTCGTTGTCCAGGCCCGCGTAGCCGGCCGCCATCGACCGCTTGTTCACGATGATGGTCTTCGCCTTGTAGGCTTCCAGGATCGGCATGCCGGCAATCGGCGATTTCGGATCGGTCTTGGCGGACGGGTTGACCACGTCGTTGGCGCCCAGCACCAGCACCACGTCGGCCTGCCCGAACTCGCTGTTGATGTCCTCCATCTCGAACACCTGGTCGTACGGCACCTCGGCTTCGGCCAGCAGCACGTTCATGTGGCCCGGCATGCGGCCCGCCACGGGGTGGATGGCGTACTTCACCGTCACCCCGTGCTCGGTCAGCTTTTCGGTCAATTCCTTCAGTGCATGCTGCGCACGCGCCACCGCCAGGCCGTAGCCGGGCACGATGATCACGGTCTCGGCGTTGCTCATCACGAACGCGGCGTCGTCGGCCGAGCCCGACTTCACGTTGCGCTGGGCCTGCGCGCCGGCCGGGCCGGCAGCGGAAGCCTCGGCGCCAAAGCCGCCCAGGATCACGTTGAAGAACGAACGGTTCATCGCGCGGCACATGATGTACGACAGGATGGCACCCGAGGAGCCCACCAGCGAGCCCGCGATGATCAGCATCGGGTTGTTCAGCGAGAAGCCGATGCCCGCCGCCGCCCAGCCCGAGTACGAGTTCAGCATCGACACCACAACGGGCATGTCCGCGCCGCCGATCGGGATGATGATCAGCACACCCAGCACGAACGCGATGGCCAGCATGATCAGGAACGGCAGCCACGACTGCGACAGGAAGAAGATCACGCCGAAGCCGATCATGGCGATGGCCAGCAGCAGGTTCAGCCAGTGCTGTCCCGGGAACACCACCGGTGCGCCCTGGAACAGGCGGAACTTGTAGCGGCCCGACAGCTTGCCGAACGCGATGACCGAGCCCGAGAACGTGATCGCCCCCACGAAGCAGCCGATGAACAGCTCGATACGGTTGCCCAGCGGGATCAGGTGCGTACCGGCCGGCGTGATGCCGAACGCGGCCGGCTCCGCCACGGCGGCCACGGCGATGAACACCGCGGCCAGACCGATCAGCGAGTGCATCGCCGCCACCAGTTCCGGCATCTTGGTCATTTCGACCTTGCGTGCCACGTAGGCGCCTATGCCGCCGCCCACCACCAGCGCGCCGAAGATCAGCGCCAGGCCGGTGCCGACCGACGATTGTGCAGCGCCCACGGCCAGGAACTCGTTCTTGAGCTTGACGATCAGCACCAGCGTGGTCACCACGGCAATCGCCATGCCCACCATGCCGAACGCATTGCCCTTGCGGGCCGATGCCGGGTGCGACAACCCCTTCAGGGCCTGGATGAAGCAGACCGACGCCACCAGGTACAGCAGCGTCACAAGGTTCATGCTGATGCCTTCCATCACGCACCTCCCTTGGCGGCTTCAGCCCCGGCCTTGGCGCGTGGCTCCTTCTTCTTGAACATCTCCAGCATGCGCTGGGTCACCAGGAAGCCACCGAACACGTTCACCGCGGCCAGTGCCACGGCCAGCGTGCCCATCACGCGGCCCACGCCGCCTTCGGTCAGGCCGGCCGCCAGCATGGCACCGACGATGATGATGGCCGAGATCGCATTGGTCACGGCCATCAGCGGGGTGTGCAGCGCGGGCGTGACCGTCCACACCACGTGGTACCCCACGTAAATTGCCAGCACGAAGATGATCAGGTTGATCACCGTGTGGTTCACCATCTCCATCGACTTCTCCTCCGTTGCTTTTGAATACTGCCGGGCGTCGCGTCCGCGCGGGCGGGCTGAAACTGCAGGATCAAGCGTGCCGGGGACGCGGCGGGCCGTGGCGCAGGGCTCTTTTCAGCGCCGCGGCATCTTCAGACGGGATATCAGGCGGCCTGCTGCCTGACGACCTGGCCGTCCTTGCACATCAGGCAGGCGGCGACGATGTCGTCTTCCAGGTTCAGCGTGTAGCGGCCATCCTTGTCGATGATCAACTTCAGGAAGTCCAGCACGTTGCGCGCGTACAGCGCGGACGCGTCGGCCGCCACCATGCTGGCCAGGTTGGTATGGCCGATCAGGATCACGCCGTGGCGCTCCACCACTTCGTCGGCCACGGTCAGCGGGCAGTTGCCGCCCTGCGCGGCGGCCAGATCGACCACGACCGAACCCGGCTTCATCTGCTTGACGGTGTCCTCGGCCAGCAGCACCGGGGCGCGGCGGCCGGGGATCAGTGCGGTGGTGATGACGATGTCGGCCTGCGTGGCGCGCTGGTGCACCAGTTCGGCCTGGCGGCGCATCCAGTCGGCCGGCATCGGGCGCGCATAGCCGCCCACGCCCTGTGCGATCTCGCGCTCTTCGTCAGTGACGAACGGCACGTCCAGGAACTTGGCACCCAGCGATTCGATCTGCTCCTTCACGGCGGGGCGCACGTCGGAGGCTTCGATCACGGCGCCCAGGCGCTTGGCGGTGGCAATGGCCTGCAGGCCCGCCACGCCGGCACCGAGGATCAGCACGCGGGCGGCCTTGACCGTGCCCGCCGCGGTCATCAGCATCGGCATGAATCGCTGGTAGTGGTGCGCGGCCACCAGCACGGCCTTGTAGCCGGCGATGTTGGCCTGCGACGACAGCACGTCCATGCTCTGGGCGCGCGTGGTGCGCGGCGCGGCCTCGAGCGCGAACGCCGTGACGGCGGCGCTGGCCATGCGGGCGTTGTTCTCGACGTCGAACGGGTTGAGCATGCCGACCAGTACGGACCCCGGCTTCATCTGCGCGCGCTCCGCATCGTCGGGTGCACGCACCTTGAGCACAAGCTCGGCGCCCAGCGCATCGGCACCGGAGCCCACCCGGGCCCCGGCCGCCTCGAACGCGGCATCGGGAATACTGGCACGCACACCGGCACCGGCTTGCACCGTTACCTGATGGCCCTGCGCTACGTACTTCTTGACGGTCTCCGGGGTGGCGGCGACACGCGTCTCACCTGCCCGCGTCTCAAGCGGGATACCGATATGCATCGTCAATTTCTCCTGTCTGGCGTCGTTCGTAATCTGGTCGGGCCAACGTCCTCGCCCGTTGATGCATTGCAAAAGAATGCCTCAATTTTTGCGCAGCTTACCCGAAACTTACGTTCGGTGGTGACTCGCCGGTCGGGTATATGTGCTTTCACCGAGACTCATCTTTTCCAGTCATGAAACGACTCGTTTGATGCACATCGGATTCCCTTGCATTCCGGCCATTGATGAAATGACATCGGCGTCACCTGCAATCTTGACGCCGATTTGATGCGAGGCTGCGTATCGTGGCGTCCACGTCTCTTTCGAGCCGTTTTTCCCAATACGCCCACCGGTTTTTCATTGATGATTGCAACCCGTCTGATGACCTCGGCGCCGGCCACGCTGGCCGCCGCCGTCCTGCTTGCCGCCCCGTTTTCCAACGCAGTCGCACAGCAGGTGATCCCCGACACTGCGCAGGCGGCGTCGCCGCACACCTTTACGGCCAACGTGTCGGTGGTGTCCGATTACCGCTACCGCGGGATCAGCCAGACCGACCGGCGCCCGGCCATCCAGGGCGGCTTCGACTATGCCCACGAGAGCGGCTTCTACGTCGGCAACTGGAACTCGAGTATCAGCTGGCTGGGCGATGCCGATGCGACGGTGTCCGCGCCTGTCGAGATGGATTTCTATGGCGGCTTCAGGAACACGTTCACGCTGGCCGACCAGGCATTCAACTACGACGTGGGCGTGCTCGAGTACTACTATCCGGGCGGCTACACGGCCACGCGTCCGTACACCACCGAGTTGTATGCCGGCATCGGCTGGGGGCCCGTATTCCTGAAGTACTCGCATGCGGTGACCAACCTGTTCGGGTTTGCCGACAGCAAGAACAGTTATTACGTCGACCTGACGGCCAACGTGCCGCTGAACGTGTGGGGCCTGACGCTGAACGCGCATGTCGGCTACCAGGGCGTGCAGCATTTCAGCGATGCCTCCTACACGGACTGGAAGCTCGGGCTGACGAAGGACCTGGGCAGCGGGTTCTCGCTGGCCGTGGCCTATATCGACACGAACGCCAGCAAGGCGGCCTACACGAACACGCGCGGGCGCTACCTGGGCAAGGCGACGGCCTTCGCGTCGATCACGAAGACGTTCTGAGCGCCGGACACGTGCTGGCGGCCTGCACCTTTACGCGTTCTTGATGGCGGGCCGGCCAAACGCTGCATCAAATTGAGGCCGGTCTCCCTAGCATGGAGCCATGTTCAACAGACGATCCGCCCCGCGCGGATCTTCGCTTCATGCGACAGTCATCGAGTCTCGCCGTGGCGTTTGCATCGGTTCCGCGACGCCGTGCCATTGCCCAGGACCCTTGGATTCGCCTGCGCCTGGCCGTCTCGTCGTCACAGGTCTTCGCGCTGCGCCAGACGCTGCATCGCGCGATCGGCAACATGGCCCGCATCTACGTGGTGGAAGTGGATCATCGCAACGGCGAGACATCGCTGCACGTGGAGGTGGAACGCGGCGACCGCGACGCGGCCATGCACGCGATCATGGCGGCCTTGCCCGCGGCGGAATTTGGCGCCGCGACTATGCTCGGAGACGACCATGGCACGCATTGATCCCCAGCGCGGCGCGATTGCCGATGGCCTGTGGCTGCCGATGGTCACGCCGTTGCGCAACGACCAGGTGGATCTCGACGCCGCCCAGCGCCTGGCGTCGCACTACGCGGCGGCCGGTGTCGATGGCCTGATCGTGCTGGGCACGACAGGCGAGGGCGGCCTGCTGACCGATGCCGAGCGGTTCATGCTGACGGCGGCGGTGCTCGAGGCCGTCGCGGGCACGCTGCCGGTGATGGCCAGCGTGGGCGGGGTGGCCACGCATGCCGTATGCGAGCAGGTGCGCAGGCTCGACCGCCTGCCGCTGGCCGGCTACCTGGTGCCGCCGCCGTACTACCTGCGCGTGTCCGACGAAGGCATCGCCTGGCATATGCGCAGCGTGGCCGCCCAGACTGGCAAGCCGCTGATGCTCTACAACGTACCCAGGCGCACGGGTTCCACGATTTCACCCGAACTGGCATGGCGCCTGGCCGCCCATCCGCAGATCGTGGCCGTCAAGGAATGCGACCCGGCCGGCATGCGTACGCTGGTCATGCAGGACCTGATCGGGGTGTATTGCGGCGACGATGCGTCGATGCTCGACCACCTGCTGCGCGGCGGCCAGGGCGTCGTGCCGGCCGCGGCGCATGTGCGGCCGGACCTGTTCGTGCGGCTGCTGCATCTGGCGCGAACCGGGCGCGACGAGGCCGCACGGGCGTTGTTCCGGCAGCTGTCGCCGCTGATCGGGCTGATGTTCGCCGAGCCCAATCCGGCGCCCGTGAAAGCCGCGCTGGCGCTGGCCGGCATGACCACCGCCGAGGTGCGTCGCCCGCTGATGCCGGCGTCAAAGTCACTTGTGGCCCGCATCGACGCGGCCATCGCCTTGCTGCCCCCCATGCTGACGGCCGAGGCGGCCTGAAACGCCGCGCGCCATGCACGTTCGAACGGCAACCGGTAAAATGCCGGATTGCTTAAAAAATGTGCATCATGTCACGTGAATGGATTGCCAGCGTCACGGTTGCCGCCGTCATCGAGCGCGGCGGCCGCTTTCTGCTGGTGGAAGAGGAAACGGCCGATGGCCTGCGCCTGAACCAGCCGGCGGGCCACCTGGAGCCGGGCGAAAGCCTGATCCGCGCCGTTATCCGCGAAACGCTCGAAGAAACCGCCCACACGTTCGAGCCGCGCGCGCTGCTCGGCTGCTACATGAGCCGTGGCCGGTCGTCGCGCGACGGGGGCGATACCACCTATATCCGCTTCGGCTTCACCGGCGACCTGGGCTCGCTCGACGCCGGCCGCCAGCTCGATACCGGCATTGTCCGCACGGTCTGGATGACCGCCGAGGAATTGCGCGCCTGCGCCGACCGCCATCGCTCGCCGCTGGTCATGGCCTGCGTGGACGATTACCTGGCCGGCAAGCGTTTCGCGCTGGACCTGCTGCATACCCATCCCACCGCCATCGCGGGCGCCACCGATGCGGCCGCGGCCGCAGCACCGGGAGCGGCATCGTGAGCGGCAAGAGAGTGGTGGTGGGCATGTCGGGCGGCGTGGATTCGTCGGTCACGGCATGGCTGCTCAAGCAGCAGGGTTACGAAGTCATCGGCCTGTTCATGAAGAACTGGGAGGACGATGACGACAGCGAGTATTGCTCCACGCGGCAGGACTGGCTCGACGTGGCGTCCGTGGCCGACGTGATCGGCGTGGACGTGGAAGCGGTGAACTTCGCCGCCGAATACAAGGACCGCGTGTTCGCCGATTTCCTGCGCGAATACTCGGCCGGCCGCACGCCGAACCCCGACGTGCTCTGCAACGCCGAAATCAAGTTCAAGGCCTTCCTGGACCATGCGATGTCGCTGGGCGCCGAACTGATCGCCACCGGCCACTATGCGCGCGTGCGCCAGGCCGCCAGCGGCAGGTTCGAGCTGCTCAAGGCGTTCGACCATACCAAGGACCAGAGCTACTTCCTGCATCGGCTGAACCAGGCGCAACTGTCACGCACGATGTTCCCGCTCGGCGAAATACCGAAGACCAAGGTGCGCGAAATCGCCGCCGAAATCGGCCTGCCGAACGCGAAGAAAAAGGATTCGACGGGCATCTGCTTTATCGGCGAACGCCCGTTCCGCGACTTCCTGAACCGCTACCTGCCGACCAGGCCCGGCCCGATGGTGACCGACGAAGGCAAGGTCGTCGGCCAGCACATCGGCCTGGCGTTCTACACGCTGGGCCAGCGCAAGGGCATCGGCCTGGGCGGCAGCAAGGACGGCAGCGGCGACGCCTGGTACGTGGCCCGCAAGGACATGGCATCGAACACGCTCTACGTCGTGCAAGGCCACGACCACCCGTGGCTGCTGAAGCCCGAACTCGACGCGGCAGACCTGTCGTGGGTCGCCGGCGAACCGCCGGCAGCAGGTTCGACGATGGCCGCCAAGACGCGTTATCGGCAAAGCGACGCCCCGTGCACGGTCGTCAAGGCCGAAGGCGATGAACTGCGGCTGTCGTTTGCCGAGGCGCAGTGGGCCGTGACGCCCGGACAGTCGGCCGTGTTGTATGACGGGGAGGTTTGTCTCGGTGGGGGGATTATTCGGTAGGAGGAAAAGACGACGCCCCAACGAAAAACGGCCGCATCAGCGGCCGTTTGCCTGCGTGTTCGCAATCAGGCCGCCGGCGGCTCCGTATCGATGAACGACTGGCGCTTTTCGATCTTGTCCTGGAAGGCAACCAGGTTCGCGTACTGGTCGCGCCAGGCGATGTCCGGGAAGCGGAAGTCCAGGTAGGCCAGCGCGCAGCCCACGGACACGTCGGCCAGGGTGTAGTGGATGCCGGTGCACCACGGCTTGTCGGCCAGGCCCTTCGACATGGCGGCCACGGCGGCGTCGATCTTGCCGCGCTGGCGTGCCACCCAGCTTTCGCTGCGTTCGGCGGGCTGGCGCTGGGTGCCCTCCAGGCGCACCAGCAGGGCGGCGTCCAGCAGGCCATCGGCCAGGGCTTCCCAGCAGCGCACTTCCAGGCGCTCGCGGCTGCCCTGCGGAATCAGGCGGCTGACGGGCGACAGCGTGTCGGCGTACTCCGCAATCACGCGCGAATCGAAGACCGCGCCCCCGTCTTCCATGATCAGGCACGGCACCTTGCCGAGCGGGTTGAACTGGCCAATGATGGTGTCGGGCGACCAGACGTTTTCCTCGATCATCTGGTAGTCGATCTTCTTCTCCGCCAGCACCACGCGCACCTTGCGCGCATACGGGCTGGTCTGGGACGCATACAGCTTCATGTTCTCCCCTTGAGCTTGTTATGAAGTGCATCGGCGCTCGGTGGCACGGGTGCGCTGGCAGGCGCGGCGGCGTGCCCGATGGACTTCATAACAGGCTAACGGATGGGCGAGCGCGAGTATACCTGCGGAGTCACGGGAATGCGGCATCAATGCGGCCTTGCGCACGCATGGAGGGCTGGCGCCCACAGCGACCCGCACAGCGCCATGGGGCGATGGTAAAATCCCGCGTTGCGCGTTTGGCGGGACGGTGTGCGCCGTCTGCCGAACCGGCCCTTGCATCGGCAGGGCAATGCGGCGGATTCGTCGCATCCGGCCCTTGTCGCGTGGTTCCTTGCGCCCCCGCACGAACCTCCACATTCCTCTTTTCTCCCGGTTGCCAGCATGTCCACGTCTTCCCTTTCGCCGCTCACCGCCCTGTCTCCCATCGATGGCCGCTATGCCGCAAAGGCCGATGCGCTGCGCGAATGGCTGTCCGAGGCGGCCTTCATGCGCAACCGCGTAAAGGTCGAGGTCAACTGGCTGATCGCGCTGGCCCAGGCCGGGCTGCCCGACGTGCCGAAGTTCTCGGCCGCCTCGGAAGCCAAGCTGCAGTCGCTGGTGGACAACTTCACCGAAGCCGACGCCGCCCGCATCAAGGACATCGAGGCGGTCACGAACCACGACGTGAAGGCCGTCGAATACTGGCTCAAGGAGCAGGTCAAGGGTAACGCCGAACTGGAAGCCGCCAGCGAGTTCATCCACTTCGCTTGCACGTCGGAAGACATCAACAACACGTCGCACGGCATGATGCTCAAGGGCGCCCGTGACGGTGTGATCGTGCCGGCGCTCAAGCGCGTGCAGGCCCGCCTGGTGGAACTGGCCAGGCTCAACGCCACGCAGCCGATGCTGTCGCGCACGCATGGCCAGCCGGCCAGTCCCACCACGCTGGGCAAGGAACTGGCCAACGTGGCTGCCCGCCTGGCCCGCGCCATCGAGCGCGTGGAGCGCGTGGAGCTGCTGGGCAAGATGAACGGTGCCGTCGGCAACTACAACGCGCACCTGTCGGCCTATCCGTCGTTCGACTGGGAATCGTTCTCGAAGCAGGTGATCGAGCAGCGCCTGGGCCTGACGTTCAACCCGTACACGATACAGATCGAGCCGCACGACTACATGGCCGAGCTGTTCGATGCCGTGGCCCGCGCCAACACGATCCTGCTGGACCTGAACCGCGACGTGTGGGGCTACATCGCGCTGGGTTACTTCAAGCAGAAGACCAAGGCCGGTGAAATTGGCTCTTCGACGATGCCGCACAAGGTCAACCCGATCGATTTCGAAAACTCGGAAGGCAACGTTGGCCTGGCCAACGCCGTGCTGCGTCACCTGTCGGAAAAGCTGCCGGTTTCGCGCTGGCAGCGTGACCTGACTGATTCCACCGTGCTGCGCAACATGGGCGTGGCCTTTGGCTACAGCCTGCTGGCGTACGAGGCCTGCCTGCGCGGCCTGGGCAAGCTCGAAACCAACCCCGAGCGCCTGAACGAAGACCTGGACAACTGCTGGGAAGTGCTGGCCGAGCCGGTGCAGACCGTGATGCGCCGCTTTGGCGTGCCCAACCCGTACGAGCAGCTGAAGGAACTGACGCGCGGCAAGGGCATCTCGCGCGAGGCGCTGCAGACGTTCGTGCAGGGCCTGGCGATTCCCGACGACGCCAAGAAGCTGCTGCTGGACATGACGCCGGCCAGCTATATCGGCAAGGCCGTGGAACTGGCCAACCGCATCTGATCGCCGCCCGGCGCACCGCGACATGCCGGGGCGCCGCAAGGTAACAGAACAGGGCTGACCCGAAGGGGTCGGCCCTTTTTGTTTGCCGCGCAAGTTTCGAGAGTCATTACCTTGCGGATACCAGCGGCCAGTGTCATGCGGCCCCCCGCCGCGTTACGATCGGTTCCCGGGCGGCGGGTGCGACATCTCGACACATCAAATGATTTGAACAACTTCATGAAGTTCGGCGCTTCCAACGCACAGCCGGTCATCGAATAATGCGAGAATTGGCAGCGAAGGGCCGGACCGCTACTGCAACAGACTGTCTTGGCGCCGACATAGCAGAATAAGTAATAAGGATCGAAGGGATTGACTGACATGGGTTTCAAAGCATCCGGGCCGGGGGGCCAGGCGACGTACACTGCCACTGCCATCGGCCTGCACTGGCTGATCGCCTTCGGCATTTTTGCCGCGTTCGGGCTGGGCCTGTACATGACGGGCATTCCGGGTCTGACGCCGACCAAGCTCAAGCTGTTCTCGTGGCACAAGTGGCTGGGCGTGACGATTTTCGTGGTGGCCGTGCTGCGCGTGCTCTGGCGCGCCACGCATGCCGCCCCGCCCGTGGCACCCGGTACGCCGGCCTGGCAGGCCAGGGCCGCCGCCGCCGCGCACCATCTGCTCTATCTGCTGATCCTGATCGTCCCGATCACCGGCTATCTCTACAGTTCCGCCGCCGGCGTGCCGGTGGTGTACCTGGGCCTGTGGAAGCTGCCGCCGCTGATCGAAGCCAGCGACACGCTCAAGCCGATCCTGAAATTCGCCCATGTCTGGCTGAACTACTTCATGGCCGCGATCGTGGTGGTCCATGCCGCCGCCGCCGTCAAGCACCAGGTGGTGGATCGCGACGGCACGCTGGGTCGCATGATCCCGTTCCTGCGCTGATTTGCCGACGTACCGCAACCGCTTTGCCTGACCAACCGGCCGTGATGGCCAGTCACCACTGGAGTCTCAGATGAAACGTATGTCCCGTCCCGGCACGATATTCGTGGCGGCCGCCCTGGCAACGGCTGGCCTGGCCGCAAACCTGGCCTGGGCCCAGATCGATGCCGCCAAGAGCACGGTCACGGCCACCGCCAGGCAGATCGGCGTGCCGATGGAAGGCAAGTTCAGGAAGTTCGACGCCACCGTGGACTTCGATCCGGCCAAGCTGGCCACGTCGTCGGCCAAGGTCGAGATCGACGTGTCCAGCTTCGAGATCGGCGATGCCGAGACCACGAAGGAAGTGAAGGGCAAGGACTGGTTCGACGCCGGCAAGTATCCGAAGGCCGTGTTCCAGTCGACCAGCATCAAGGCCGGCGCCGCCGGCAAGTACGACGTGGCCGGCAAGCTGACCATCAAGGGCAAGACCATCGACGTGACCGTGCCCGCCACGTACAAGCAGGAAAACGGCAGCCAGGTGTTCGATGGCGTGCTGCCGATCAAGCGCACCACGTTCAACATCGGTGACGGCGAGTGGAAGGACACTTCCGTCGTGGCCGATGATGTCCAGATCAAGTTCCACCTTGTGACCCCGGCGAAGAAGGGCTGAGGCGGGTTTGTCCCACTTACAGCTCCTTGGCCGTTTTTTCGACCTTCCTCTCCAACTTCTTGACGGGAGACTCAATATGAAAATCCGTACCCTGATCGCCGCCGTGGCCGCAGCCTCCGCCGCCCTGGCCGCCGGCACCGCCATGGCCAACGCCACGACGTACAACATCGACCCGACCCACACGTACCCGAGCTTCGAGGCCGACCACCTGGGCGGCCTGTCGAAGTGGCGCGGCAAGTTCGACAAGTCCAGCGGCGTGGTGACGCTGGACCGCGCGGCCAAGGCCGGCACCGTCGATATCAAGATCGACGCCGCGTCGATCGATTTCGGCAACAACAAGCTGAACGAGCACGCCAAGGGCCCGGAAATGTTCGACGTGCAGGCTTTCCCGGAAGCCACGTACAAGGGCAAGTTTTCGAAGTTCAAGGGCGACGTGCCGACCGAGGTGGATGGCGTGCTGACGCTGCGCGGCGTGTCGAAGCCGGTGAAGCTCGAGATCAAGGAATTCAAGTGCATCCAGCACCCGATGCTCAAGCGTGAGGCATGCGGCGCGGACGCCGTGGCCCAGTTCAACCGTGCCGACTTCGGCATCGACTACGGCGCCAAGTACGGCTTCAAGCAGGACGTGAACCTGGCCATCCAGGTGGAAGCCGTCAAGGCCGACTGATCACGGCGGGACACACTTCTGGCGGAAGTTGCGCCAGCGGGGAAATTGTCATTTCTCCAATACATGATGAAACATGAGCCAGCAGCGTTGCTGGCTCATTTTTTTTGCCGTTTGCATACCCCCCTTCGTGCAACAGGCGGACTGTTGTACGGTTCAGAATTGCCACAGTACAATGGTTCGCCGCAGTCCCACCCTCAGGGGCGGCGTTCGCCCTGGTCTTCGCCGGCTGGCGCGCGCGTCCCGCAAACAGGTCCCGCGCATCGATATGAGCATTGGCTGCATTCCCTGATTGGTAGTTTCGCCGCAAGACCCTTGCCTTGAGCTGTACCCGGCCGACGCCCGCGGGCGCCGTGTCCCGCAGCGTTTCTCGGAATTCCCTGGCGCGATACCGTGTACTCCAAAACGCAAATCGATCCGGTAGTTAGTTTCCGCAACTCGCAGGGCGAGCAGGTGCGGGGCACGATCATCAATCTCCAGCGCAAGTCGCTGGTGATGGAAATCTACAATCCCTACTCGATTGTCCAGGTCAGCGAAGTATTGAGCGAGCTGAGCGTGCGCATGGGCGCGAAGAACGCGTACCTGGGCAAGGCCGTCGTCATGAGCCTGGTGAACACCGGCCTGACGGCGGTGGTATCGCTGACGCTGATCGACGAGTGGCGCGAACTGACCGACGTGAACGATGCACCGAAATCGGTCGCACGCGAAGCCGAGATGTTCGTGCAGGACTGGGATACGCGCTTCAATATCCGCCGCGACTACCAGATCGTGGTCAACGAGATGCGCGCCTATCTGTCCGAAGTATCGCGCTGGGTCGAGCAGGTGGACCTGACCGAGTCGCTGCCCAAGAAGGAAGGGCGGTTGCGCGAGGACGTGTTCTACGAACTGGCCACGCCCCTGATGGGGAAGGTGAAGACTTACCTCGACTGGCTCGAGGACGAGGCCCAGCGCGTGGACCAGGAACTGGCGCCGGTCCATCGCACCTATGCCCAGGCGGCGCTGCATCCGCTGCTGCTGCGCGCGCCGTTCGTATATCGCACGTTCACGAAGCCGCTTGGCTATGCGGGCGACTACGAAATGGTGAACCAGATCCTGAGCGATCCGCAGCAGGGTCCCACCACTTACTTCCAGATCGTCAACACGGCCTTCCTGAAGGCGGCGGTGGCCACGGCGCACCGCAACCGGATCGACCTGCTGGTGGATTACCTGACGCGCCAGGCTGAAAGGGCGCGCGCCGAAGGCCGCCAGTTCCGCGTGCTCAACGTGGGTTGCGGACCGGCGTTCGAGATCCAGCGGTTCGTGCGCGAGTACCCGAATCCTGAGCTGCTGTCGTTCCAGCTGGTCGATTTCAGCGAGGAAACGCTCGGCTACACGCGCGCGTCGGTGGAGCGTGCAGCCGCCGGGGCCGGCCACAAGGTATCGGTCGAAATGGTGCACCAGTCGGTGCACGACCTGCTCAAGCGCCGCATTGCGGCGGACGATCCGAGCGTGCGCGAGTTCGATGCCGTCTACTGCGCCGGGCTGTTCGACTACCTGTCCGACAAGGTCTGCGCGCGCCTGCTCCAGTATTTCGCGTCGCGCTCGAAGCCGGACGGTCAGGTGCTGGTCACCAATGTCCACTCGGACAATCCCGAGAAATTCGGGATGGAGCACCTGCTCGAGTGGTATCTGATCTATCGCGACGAGGCCGGGATGTCCTCGCTCTTGCCGGAGAACTCGCATGCCCACCGACTCTATGTCGATGAAACCGGCGTCAATGTCTTCGCCGAAGCCACTGTCCGCTGAGGTCCCGGACGCCGAAGACGCGGCACCACCCGCCAAGGTCATGAGCGCGAATCAACTTTACGCCGGATACCAGTCCGAGCTGGCCGACTTTCGCCTGGCGTTCAGCCGGGGCGGCGCCTACACGGCCATCGCGCTGGTGCTGCTGGGCGTAGGGCTGGACTACGGCCAGTATCCGCACTTCCAGCTGCCGTTTGCGATTGCGCGCGTGGTGGTCTCGCTGATGATCGCCGGTGTCATCGTGGCGCTGTACAGCCAGGCCGGCCGACGCTTCGCGCCATGGCTGACCATGACGTGGCTGCTGCTGCCGCAGATCATGATTGCCTGGATGATCTCGCGGACCGAAGGCGTCGAATCGCCGTACTACGTGGGCCTGAACCTGGCGATCTTCGCGTCGGGCATTGCGTTGCCATTCGGGCTTTGGCAAAACCTGGTGTTCGGCATCCTGTCGTACGTGCTCTACGCGGCCGCTTGCCTGCTGCATCCGGGCGGCGTCGAACCGATGGGCACATTTATCGTCAATTCGCTATTTCTGCTGTTTGCCGCGGCGGCCAGCGGCGTGTACACATTCTTCAATGAACGTGCCCGATTCATGCTGTTCCGCCTGAAGGCCGAGGTGGCCGACAAGAATACCGAGCTGGAAGTCATCAACCGCAAGCTGGTCGATATCAAGGGCCAGATGCTGCAGCAGGAAAAAATGGCGGCCATCGGTACGTTGGCGGCAGGCCTGCTGCACGAGGTCAACAATCCGGTGAACTTCTGCCTGATGGCCATCGAGGTGGCCATGGAAGAGCCGGCGGCCAAGTCGGAGCCGATGCTGCAGGAATGCCTGGTCGATGCCAAGCAGGGCATGCAGCGCATCCAGCATATCGTGTCCGATCTGAAGACATTCGCCTATCGCAAGCCGGGCGCCGAGGTGGAGGGCACCCCGTTCCTGTTCGAGAAGGCGCTCGATTCGTCGCAGCGGCTGACCGCGCACGAGCTGCGCGGCGTCAAGATGACGCGAGAAATGCCCGACGATACGCTCGTGATGGGCGACGAAGCGGCCATCATTGGCGTCCTGATCAATCTGTTCTCGAATGCCGCGCTGGCCATGCGCAAGGCGGGCACCAAGGACCCGGCCATCCATACGACCGTGCGCTGGCAGGACAAGCGCCTGCACGTGACCGTCAAGGATAACGGCCCGGGCATTGCCCCCGAACACCTGGCACGCGTGTTCGAACCGTTTTTCACCACGCGCGAGGTGGGACAGGGGCTGGGTCTCGGCCTGTCGATCAGCTATGCGGTGATCGAGCGCCACGAAGGCGTGCTGTTCGCCGAAAGCGAAGTCGGCCACTGGGCCGCTTTCAGTTTCGACCTGCCGCGTGCGGAGTAATGCTGTCATGACCGACACCACGCAGCCGCGCCCCACCATCCTCTACGTCGACGACGAGGAGATGGCGTGCAAGTATTTCGCGCGCGCAGTGGGCAGCGAATACGAAGTGCTGTCGGCCAACGGCGCCGACGAGGCGGTGGGCATCCTGCGCGCGCACCATGCCCGAATCTCGGTGCTGGTGACGGACTTCCGCATGCCCGGGCGCGACGGCGGCGACCTGCTGCGCCAGGTGGCCCAGGAGTATCCGCAGATCGTGCGCATCCTGGTCACGGCCTATGCCGACAAGGACATGCTGCTGCAGACCGTCAATTCCGGCGAGGTGTTCCGCATCCTGGAAAAGCCGATCGGCGTGGCCGATGTCCGAGAAATCCTGCGGCTGGCGGGCGACCGCTTCCGCGAGCGGGCGGTGCGCCAGCAGCGGCTGATGGCCATCGACGAGACGCTGGCCTTCCTGGCGCACGAACTGAACACACCGCTGGCGGCCATCGCCAATTTTGCGCTCGGTATCGGGTCGCGGGTCGATGCCGAGTACAGCGGGCAGCGCCAGCTGGAAATTGGCCGGGCGGCCAGTGCCATGCACGACAACGCCCAGTATTGCCTCGCGGTGCTGTCGTCGTTTCTCCAGTCGGTGCGCAGCAGCGCGGGCGGTGCGCCGCCGAAGCCGGGCGCTGGGCAGGAAGTCAGCGCGGGTGCGCTGGTGGCGTCGTTGCTGGATGCCTATCCTTTTGCCGATAACCAGCGTAGCTGGGTGCAGGTGGAGATGGAGGGCGATTTTCCGGTACAGACGCTGCCCAACTGCGTGGCGTTGGTACTGTCGTCGGTCATGAGCAATGCGTTGCGCGCGTTGGCCGATGTTCGCGATCCCTCGCTGCGCTTCGTGGTGGTGGCGGGCGAGCGCCCCGAGATCCGCATTGCCGACAACGGCCCGGGCATCCCACCCGAAATCATGGGACGCCTGCTGGTGGACCCGGTGACCACGCACGCATCGGCGGGCGGCAGCGGGATGGGCATGATCTTCTGCAACCGGGTGATGCAGTCGTTTGGCGGCGGCATCCGGATTGCGTCGGCGTCCGGCGCGGGCACCACCGTAACCCTCGATTTCCCAAATTCCAAGAATCGTATGCACAGGAGTGATCGATGACCGAACCGAATACCACGCAGGCACCCCCGGCGATTCTGTTCGTCGACGACGAAGCGACTGCGGTCAAGTATTTCCAGCGGGCCATCGGCCAGCTGGCGCCGGTGGTGACCGGCCAGTCCGTGGAAGAAGGCAAGGCCATGCTGGACGCCCATGCCGACAGCCTGGCCGTGCTGGTGTCAGACCAGCGCATGCCGGGCGAGTACGGCAACGAACTGCTGCGGTATGCGCGCGAGCGGTATCCGCATATCGTCCGGATCCTGACCACGGCCTATTCCGAACTCGACCAGACCGTCGAGGCCGTGAACCAGGGCCAGATCCATCGCTATATCAAGAAGCCGTGGGACATTACCGCGCTGCGCATGGAACTGAAGCAGGCGCTGGAGCTGTCCGGGCTGCGCAAGGAGCGCGACCAGCTGGTGCGCGAAAAGCTGATGGTGCTGCAGAAGCAGACCGTGGCATCGCGCGTGGGCATGATCCACGCGCTGTGCGCCAGCCTGATCGGTCCGGGCCGCTTCCAGCCCGTGGAGACGTATCTGTCCGGCACCTATCTGGCCGGCGCGCAGAACGCCGAACCGGACTGGCAGCGCCTGGACTATGCCGATCTGGTGGGCGCGGAAAGCCAGCGCAGCGGTTCGTTCGGCCATGCCGTGGCCACCTCGCTGTCGAAGCTGCGCGGCGCTGGCCGCGCGGCGGGTGATGCCGCGGCGGTGCTGGCTGAAACGCTGGGCGCCTCGGTCCGCCGCGACGGCGACGTGATTACCTGGACGTCAACCGCCACGCTGAACGAATTCGTGTCCCGTCCCGTGGCCGAAGCGGTGTCGGCCGAACACGCCGGCTGGCTGGCCGTGCTGCTGTGGCTGGAAGAGGCCGGCGGCGCGCTGCAACTGGTGCGCGAAGGCGACGCCATTGCCGCCCGCGCTGGCACCCGGGCAGATACGTTCGCCTCGGACCGCCTCGCGGTGTGGATCGAACAGCTGACCGAGGCATAGCACGGGTTTGTGCCCGCTGCCGCCGGGCGGCGTAGGGCAGGCAAACGATAAACAATAAGGCACCCGAAGGTGCCTTATTGTTTTGCCGCTCAGGCGCTCGAACCGTCAGGCCTGCGCCCCGTAGTTCGGGTCGTTGCGGTCGGGGGCATCGCCGCCCTTCTTCTCGCCCTTGACCAGGTCTTCGCGCTTCACGCCCAGCCACATGGCCAGGGCTGCCGCCACGAACACCGACGAATAGATACCGAACAGGATACCCACTGTCAGGGCCAGTGCGAAGTAATGCAGCGTGGGGCCGCCGAAGAAGAACATCGACAGCACCATCATTTCGGTCGAGCCGTGGGTGATGATGGTCCGCGACATCGTGCTGGTAATCGCGTGGTCGATCACCTCGTGCGTGCTCATCTTGCGGTACTTCCGGAAGGCTTCGCGAATCCGGTCGAAAATCACCACCGACTCGTTCACGGAGTACCCGAGCACCGCGAGGATGGCAGCCAGCACCGACAGCGAAAATTCCCACTGGAAGAACGCGAAGAAGCCCAGGATGATGACCACGTCGTGCAGGTTGGCGATAATGCCGGCCACCGCAAACTTCCACTCGAAGCGGAACGACAGGTAGATCACGATACCGGCCACCACGCAAAGCAGCGCCAGCAGGCCGTCGGTGGCCAGTTCCTTGCCCACCTGCGGGCCGACGAACTCCACGCGCTGCAGCTTCACGTCAGGCTCGGCCGCCGTCAGGGCGCCCATCACCTGTTCGCTCTGCTGCGCCGACGTCACCTGCTTGCCGTCCGGACCCTTCTGCAGCGGCAGGCGGATCATCACGTCGCGCGAGGTGCCGAAGTTCTGCACCTGCACGTCGGTGTAGCCGAGCTTGCTGACCTGGCCTCGGATTTTCTCCAAATCGGCGGTCTGCTGGTAGTTGACCTCCATCACCGTGCCGCCCGTGAACTCGATCGACAGGTGCAGGCCCTTGTGCCAGAGGAAGAAAACAGCGGCGGCAAACGTCAGGAAGGACACCACGTTGAAGATCAACGCGTGCTTCATGAACGGAATGTCGCGCTTGATGCGGAAGAATTCCATGATGTGTTCCTGATATGTCCTGGCTTACTTGGCGACCGGTGCGTCGGCATCCGGCTTCCAGACCTGACCGATGGCCAGGCTCTGGAGCTTCTTCTTGCGGCCGTACCAGAGGTTGACCAGGCCGCGGTTGAAGAAGACCGCCGAGAACATCGAGGTCAGAATCCCCAGGCAGTGCACCACGGCGAAGCCGCGCACCGGGCCCGAGCCAAAGGCCAGCAGCGCCAGGCCGGCGATCAGCGTGGTCACGTTGGAATCCAGGATGGTGGCCCACGCGCGGTCGAAGCCGATGGCAATGGCCATCTGCGGCGACGCACCGGCACGCAATTCCTCGCGGATCCGCTCGTTGATCAGCACGTTCGCGTCAATGGCCATGCCCAGCACCAGCGCGATAGCGGCGATACCCGGCAGCGTCAGCGTGGCCTGCAGCATCGACAGTACCGCGATCAGCAGCAGCAGGTTGATGCCGAGCGCGAGTACCGAGAACACGCCGAACAGCATGTAGTACAGGATCATGAACGCCGCGATGGCCGCAAAGCCGTAGGCCACCGAATCGAAGCCCTTCTGGATGTTGTCGGCACCCAGCGACGGGCCGATCGTGCGTTCCTCGATGATTTCCATCGGGGCGGCCAGCGAGCCGGCGCGCAGCAGCAGGGCCAGGTCGTTGGCGGCCTCGGTCGAATACGAGCCGGTGATCTGGAAGCTGGAACCGAGTTCGGACTGGATCGTGGCCACCGTCAGCACTTCACCCTTGCCCTTTTCGAACAGGACGATGCCCATCGGCTTGCCGATGTTCTCGCGCGATACGTCGCGCAGCACGCGGCCGCCCTGGGCGTCGAGCTTGATGTTCACCGACGGGCGCTGGTTCTGGTCGAAGCCGGCCGACGCGCTTTCGATGCGGTCGCCGGTAAAGATCACCTGCTTGCGCAGCATGACCGGGGCGCCGTTGCCCTGCGTAAACAGTTCGTCGCCGAACGGAACCGGGTCGCCCGGACGCGGGTTGCGCACGGCCGGGTCGGCCAGGCGGGCTTCCAGCGTGGCGGTACGGCCGATGATGTCCTTGGCCTTGGCCGTGTCCTGCACGCCCGGCAGCTGCACGACGATACGGTCGGCGCCTTGCTGCTGGATCACGGGCTCGGCCACGCCGAGTTCGTTCACGCGGTTGTGCAGCGTGGTGATGTTCTGCTTGACCGCGGCGTCCTGCACCGCCTTGCGGGCGGCCTCGGTGAACACGCCCACCACGTTGGTGCCGTCGATCGAGAAGGCCAGTTCGCGCAGGTTGTCGGCCAGGATGCCGCGCGCGCGGGTGGCGTCGTCGGCGTTGCCGAAGCGCACGGTCAGGCGGTCGCCATCGCGCTCGATGCCGCTGTGGCGCACGTTCTTGTCGCGCAGCAGCGTGCGCGCATCGCCGGACAGGCTGTCGAGCTTCTTGTCGACGGCGCCCTTCATGTCCACCTGCAGCAGGAAGTGCACGCCGCCGCGCAGGTCCAGGCCCAGGTACATCGGCAGCGCGTGCAGCGCGGTCAGCCAGTGCGGCGAGCCCGACAGCAGGTTCAGCGCGACCACGTAAGTGGCGTCGCTGGCGTCAGGGTTCAGCGCGCGGGACAGCACGTCCTTGGCCTTGAGCTGCTCGTCGGTGGTGCGGAAACGCGCCTTGACCGAGCCCGATTGCCCGGAGACGTCAAAAAAGACGCCGTCCGGCTGCAGCTGGTTCTGCGCCAGGATTTCCTCCACATGCTTCTGCATGGACAGGTCGACCTTGACCGTGGCCTTGGCCGACGATACCTGGACAGCGGGGGCCTCGCCGAAGAAGTTCGGCAGGGTGTAGGTGATGCCGATGGCGAGGGCCACCAGGATCACGATGTATTTCCAAAGCGGATAGCGATTCATCTTCGGCCAGTCATTGCAGTTGGCATGCCGACAAGTCGCGCACAAGGCGCGCCGGTTCGGCTGGACCGGTTGGCAAACAGCCGCCTGGCAGCCCGGTCACGCGTCAGGGAAGGACCGTGGAGGCTGGTGCAGGCGGCTGCGCAGGGCAGGGTCGGCGGAGCGTCTGGCGCCACACGACACCTGCCGGGATCAGGCTGGGAAGACCGTCCGGGATCAGAGCGACTTCAGCGAGCCCTTCGGCAGCACGGTGGTCACGGCGTTCTTCTGCACGGTGATTTCCGTGCCTTCGGCCACTTCCAGCGTCACGTAGTTCTCGTTGACCTTGGTCACACGGCCGAGGATACCGCCGGCGGTCACGACTTCGTCGTTCTTCGCCAGGGCTTCCAGCATGGCCTTCGATTCCTTCTGGCGCTTCATCTGCGGGCGGATCATGATGAACCACAGCACCGCGAACATCAGGATGATCGGCAGGAAGCTCATCAGGCCACCGGCCGCGCCGCCGGCACCGGCGGTCTGCGCAAAAGCGTTCGAAATCAGCACGTTACTTCTCCGTCACAAAGGTCAATCAGGGAATCGGGCATTCTATCACCCGGTTGTTGTCCCGCCCTGGCATTCTAGGGCGGATTACGGGTTTGTTCGGGGTGCTTTACAAGTACTTTGCGGACGTTGCAGAAAACACCCCGCAGGCTTGCGTTGCGGCCAGTCATTCGACCAGCAGACCGCCAAAAGTTCGGCTGCCTGTCTGGTTTTCAGAACATTCTCTATTTGGTGCCGCGGGCGCGGTGTTCGGCGAACTGGCGGCGGAACGCGTCGAAGCGGTGTTCCTCGATGGCTGTGCGCATCTCGCGCATCAGTTCCAGGTAGTAATAGAGGTTGTGGATCGTGTTCAGGCGCGCGCCCAGGATCTCGCCCACGCGGTGCAGGTGGTGCAGGTAGGCGCGCGAGAAGTTCCGGCAGGTGTAGCAGCCGCATTGCTCGTCGAGCGGACGCGGGTCGTTGCGGTGCGCCGCGTTGCGGATCTTGACATCGCCAAACCGGGTGAAAAGCCAGCCGTTGCGGGCATTGCGGGTGGGCATGACGCAGTCGAACATGTCCACGCCATGCGCCACGCCGGCCACCAGGTCTTCCGGCGTGCCCACGCCCATCAGGTAGTGCGGCTTGTGGGCCGGCAGGCGCGGGCCCACGTGTTCCAGCACACGCATCATGTCCTCCTTGGGTTCGCCCACGGACAGGCCGCCAATGGCGTAGCCGTGGAAGTCCAGTTCGGACAGCCCCGCCAGCGATTCGTCGCGCAGGTCCTCGAACATGCCGCCCTGGACGATGCCGAACAGCGCGTTCGGGTTGGCCAGGCGGTCGAATTCGTCGCGCGAACGCTTGGCCCAGCGCAGGCTCATGCGCATCGAGCGGGCGGCCTCGTCATGCGTGGCCGGACGGCCGTCGATCTCGTAGGGCGTGCATTCGTCGAACTGCATGACGATGTCCGAGTTCAGCGTGCGCTGGATCTGCATCGAGATCTCGGGCGACAGGAACAGCTTGTCGCCATTTACCGGCGACGCGAAGGTGACGCCTTCTTCGGTGATCTTGCGCAGTTCTCCGAGCGAAAACACCTGAAAACCGCCCGAATCGGTCAGGATGGGCTTGTCCCAGCCGATGAATTTGTGCAGGCCCTCATGGGTGTCCACCACGTCCAGGCCCGGGCGCAGCCACAGGTGGAACGTGTTGCCAAGGATGATCTGCGCGCCGATCTCGTTCAGTTCCAGCGGCGACATTGCCTTGACCGACCCATAGGTGCCCACGGGCATGAAGATTGGCGTTTCTACTACGCCATGGTTCAGCGTGACGCGGCCACGGCGTGCGTTGCCATCGGTGGTCAGCAGTTCGAAGTTCAGCATGTTCGGTTCTCGAAATCGGTCGGTCGCGCGGTGTCAGTCGCGGCGGGTCAGCAGCATGGCGTCGCCGTAGCTGAAGAAGCGGTAGCGTTGGGCCACGGCATGGCGATAGGCGGCGCGGATGGCTTCCACGCCGGCCAGCGCGGACACCAGCATCAGCAGCGTCGACTTGGGCAGGTGGAAGTTCGTGATCAGCGCGTCCACCGCGCGGAAACGATAGCCGGGGGTGATGAAGATGTCGGTGTCGCCGGTGCCGGGACGCAGCGTGCCGTCCTCGGCCGCGGCCGATTCCAGCGCGCGCAGCGACGTGGTGCCCACCGCGATCACGCGGCCGCCACGGGCGCGCGTGTCGCGCACGGCATCGGCCAGTTCCTGGCTCACGGCGTACCACTCCGAGTGCATCTTGTGCTCGGACAAGTCTTCGGTGCGCACCGGCTGGAAGGTGCCCGCGCCCACGTGCAGCGTCAGGAAGGCGCGGCGGATGCCGGCGGCGTCGAGCCGCGCAAACAGCGCATCGTCGAAATGCAGGCCGGCCGTCGGTGCGGCCACGGCGCCCGGATTGCGCGCGTACACGGTCTGATAGCGCGTTTCATCATAGGCGTCTGGATCGTGCGTGATGTACGGCGGCAGCGGCAGGCGGCCATACCGTTCGATCAGGTCGAGCGCGGGTTCCGGAAAACGCAGCGTGAAGAACTGGTCCACGCGCGGGCCCACGGTGACCGTGAAGGCGCCATCGGCCAGATGCAGCGGGCTGCCCTCTGCCGGGGTCTTCGACGCACGCACCTGGGCGAGCACGGTGTGGCTGTCCACCACGCGCTCGACCAGCACCTCGATCCGGCCGCCGCTGGGTTTCTGGCCGAAAAAGCGCGCCTTGATCACGCGCGTGTCATTGAAGACCAGCAGGTCGTCGGGGCCCAGGTATTCGAGGATGTCGCTGAACGCGCGGTCCACCAGCCGCACCGCGTCGGCGGTGTCATCCGGCGCCGTCCGCTCTACCACCAGCAGGCGGCTGGCGCTGCGGTTGGGCAGGGCAGACTGCGCGATCAGTTCGGGCGGCAGCGGGAAATCGAAATCGGACAGGGTCAGCATTGCGGTTCAGCGAGGTATTCGGGGCAAAGCGCCAGGCAATACGCGAGCCGGGCAGCACTCCGGAACGAAGTGCCGCCGCAGGCATCGGTACGGCATGGGTACAATCGGCGAATCCGACATTGTAAGGCTTGGGCGCCCGGCTTCGCCCGATGCCCGCTTGTGACCCCTATATTCCCGCGCTGATGCCAGGCACCGCCACCGACCCGATCGACGATCCTGCCCCGACGGCCGCCCAGTCCACCCCGTCCGCCCCAGCCGGCGACAAGCCGGCGCGGCGCGGCGCGGGCAGGACGGAGGCCAAAGGCGACGCCAAGGCTGGCGACAAGGCCGGCGACAAGGCCAAGCCGTCGTCGGCCGTGGCCCGGCTGGCCAAGCTGGGCCTGCGGCGGCCGGTCGATCTGGTGCTGCACCTGCCGCTGCGCTACGAGGACGAAACCACGCTGGAGCCGATCCGCGACGCCATCCGCCGCGCGGGCATGGGGCTGGCCGCCCAGGTGGAAGGCGAGGTGGTGTCGAACGAGGTGACGTTCCGCCCGCGCCGCCAACTGGTGGTCAAGATTGCCGACGAAACCGGCGAGCTGACGCTGCGCTTCATCAATTTCTACGGCAGCCAGACCAAGCAGATGGCCGAAGGCGTGCGCCTGCGCGTGCGCGGCGAGATTCGCGGGGGCTTCTTCGGCGCCGAAATGGTCCATCCCACGGTACGGCCGATCACACCCGACGAACCGCTGCCCGACCGCCTGACGCCGGTCTATCCGGCCACGGCCGGCATTTCGCAGGCCTATCTGCGCAAGGCCATCGGCGGGGCGATGTCGCGCACGCCAATGCCGGAGACCTTGCCCCAGGCCATCCTGCGCGGACCGCTGGCGCCGCTGAAGCTGACGCCGCTGATCGACTGCCTGCGCCTGCTGCACAACCCGCCGCCGCAGGAAAGCGAGGCCGCGCTGGCCGATCGCTCTCATCCGGCCTGGGTTCGCATCAAGTTCGACGAACTGCTGGCGCAGCAGATTTCGCTGCGGCGCTCGCAGGCCGCGCGCAAGGAAAAGAACGCCCCATCGATGCCGCGCCGTGCCGACGGCCTGCTGATGCGCTTCCTGGCGGCGCTGCCGTTCAGGCTGACCGGTGCGCAGCAGCGCGTGGTCGAGGAAATCGCCGCCGACATGGCGCTGCCGCACCCGATGCACCGGTTGCTGCAGGGCGACGTGGGCAGCGGCAAGACCATCGTGGCCGCGCTGGCCGCCTGCCAGGCCATCGACGCGGGCTACCAGGCCGCGCTGATGGCGCCGACCGAAATCCTGGCCGAGCAACACTACCGCAAGCTGTCGGCCTGGCTGGAGCCGCTGGGCGTGCCCGTGGCGTGGCTGGCCGGCAGCCTGAAGACGAAGGCCAAGCGCGAAGCCGTGGCGCGGGCCGAATCGGGCGAGGCCCGGCTGGTGATCGGCACGCACGCGCTGATCCAGGACGGCGTGAAGTTCGCCAACCTGGGCCTGGCCGTGGTGGACGAGCAGCATCGCTTTGGCGTGGCGCAGCGGCTGGCGCTGCGCGGCAAGGCGGCCGAAGGCGACGCGCCGGTGCCGGCCGACGAAAAGGTGCCGCATCAGCTGATGATGTCGGCCACGCCCATTCCGCGCACGCTGGCGATGACGTACTACGCCGACCTGGACGTGTCGGTGATCGACGAATTGCCGCCGGGCCGCACCCCGATCGTGACGCGGCTGGTCAACGATGCGCGTCGCGACGAGGTGATCGAGCGCGTGCATCATGCGGCCGCCGAAGGGCGCCAGGTCTACTGGGTGTGTCCGTTGATCGAAGAAAGCGAGGCGCTGCAGCTGCAGACGGCCGTGGAGACCTTCGAGACGCTGGTGGCCGCGCTGCCCGACCTGCGCGTGGGGCTGGTGCATGGCCGCCTGCCGCCCGCCGAGAAAGCGGCCGTGATGGACGATTTCAGCGCCAACCGCCTGCAGGTGCTGGTGGCCACCACGGTGATCGAAGTGGGCGTGGACGTCCCCAATGCATCGCTGATGGTGATCGAGCATGCCGAGCGTTTCGGGCTCGCCCAGTTGCACCAGCTGCGCGGGCGTGTGGGCCGTGGCAGCGCGGAATCGGTCTGCCTGCTGATGTACCAGGCGCCGCTGTCCCCCACGGCGCGCGAGCGTCTGGCGACCATGCGCGAGACGACCGACGGCTTTGAAATCGCCCGGCGCGACCTCCAGATCCGGGGTCCGGGGGAATTCCTGGGCGCGCGGCAGTCGGGCGAGGCCATGTTGCGCTTTGCCGACCTGGAAACCGATGCCTGGCTGATTGACTATGCCCAGCAAGCCGCCGAGCTGATGCTGGACCGGTTTCCAGAGGCGGTTGAGGCACATTTACTGCGCTGGCTGGGCGGACGCGAGCACTTTCTGAAGGCGTAGACACCCTCCGGGCGCGTCGTCCCGCGGGTCCGAAAAAGTGGTGGATGACTGACATTGCTTCGGCGATCTGACAGACGACGCAATCGAAGCTAAAATCTATCGCCTAACCGGATTTGATTAATCATGACGCTCACCGAACTCAAGTACATCGTTGCCGTAGCGCGCGAGCGCCATTTCGGCCGGGCGGCCGAGGCGTGCTTCGTTTCGCAGCCGACGCTGTCGGTTGCCATCAAGAAGCTGGAAGACGAGCTCACCGTGCAGATTTTCGAGCGCGGCACGTCCGAGGTGTCGGTGACGGCCATCGGCGAACAGATCGTGGCGCAGGCCCAGCGCGTGCTGGAACAGACCATGGCGATTCGTGAAATCGCCAAGCAGGGCAAGGACCCGCTGGCCGGACCGCTGCGCGTGGGCGTCATCTACACGATCGGGCCGTACCTGCTGCCGGCACTCGTCAAGCAGATGATCGACACCGTGCCGCAGATGCCGCTGATGCTGCAGGAAAACTACACGAACAAGCTGATCGAGCTGCTCAAGCAGGGCGAAATCGACTGCGCGATCATGGCCGAGCCGTTCCCGGATTCAGGCCTGACGGTGCGTCCGCTCTATGACGAGCCATTCGTGGTGGCCGTGCCGCGCGGGCACAAGCTTGCCGAGCAGACCAGGGTGGACCCCGACGAACTGAAGCAGCAAACCATGCTGCTGCTGGGCAGCGGCCACTGCTTCCGCGATCACGTGCTGGGCGTGTGTCCGGAACTGTCGCGCTTCTCGCAGGCAGCCGACGGCATCCAGAAGACGTTCGAAGGGTCGTCGCTCGAAACCATCCGCCATATGGTGGCCAGCGGCGTGGGCATCACGGTGCTGCCGCGCACGTCGGTGCCCGATCTCAAGCCGCGCAACGACATGCTGTCGTACGTGCCGTTCGCCGACCCGGTGCCAGACCGCCGTGTGGTGCTGGCCTGGCGCAAGAGCTTCACGCGCCTGCCCGCCATGGAGGCGCTGGCCAACGCCGTGACCGCGTGCGACCTGCCCGGCGTGCGCAAGCTCGGCAGCACGCTGGCCGAGGAAGCCGTGGCGGCCTGATGTCGCCGGCCTTGGGCGATGTCATCGAACGGCAGGGGAGACCCTGCCGTTTCTGTTTTTCGTGACGAAATCACCACGTTCCAGGCAATCCCCTACGCGGGACAGGGATATAGTCATCCCCTATTCGATAGGTTGAAATTATCAAATAGCCACATCGATAGCGCGGAATTAGACTGCTTCCATCGGTTCCGGGACACGTCAGGCGGACGTGCCGGACCCTCGAAAAACAGTTGGAGAATCGTCATGGCAATGCTGAATCTTTTCGTGAGCGAGTTCCGGCAGTTGAAAGCCGACGCGGTGCGCGACGGCGGCGCCGGGCGGCTGCACCGCAAGGTGGTGCGCAAGGAAATCGGCATGGCCGTCGTGGCGCTGGGCGCGATGGTCATGTTCCTTGACGCGGCCCGGGGGCTGTCCGTCCTTCTGACTTGAACCTGATACGATAATGGCCGCTGCTCGTCCGTGTAGCGCGGGCGGTCGATCCTCGTGGCCAGACCAGAATGGAGCTTAAAAAAATGGCAAAGAAGAATGAGATGAGCGTGAACATCGGTATTTCGGACAAGGACCGCAAGAAGATCGCGGAAGGCCTGAGCAAGCTGCTGGCTGACACCTACACCCTCTATCTCAAGACCCACAACTTCCACTGGAACGTGACGGGCCCGATGTTCAACACGCTGCATACCATGTTCGAGACGCAGTACACCGAACTGGCGCTGGCCGTTGACGCGATTGCCGAGCGGATTCGCGCGCTGGGCTACCCGGCTCCGGGTACGTACAAGGAATACGCGAAGCTGTCGTCGATCGCCGAGGAAGAGGGCGTGCCCGAAGCCACCGAGATGATCCGCAAGCTCGTGGAAGGCCAGGAGGCCGTGGTGCGCACCGCGCGTTCGCTGTTCGGCGTGATCGACGCCGCCGGCGACGAGCCGTCGGCCGACCTGCTGACCCAGCGCATGCAGACGCACGAAAAGACCGCGTGGATGCTGCGCTCGCTGCTGGCCTGATTCCGGCCATGCCGCACACCGGTTGAACCGGTACGACGCGCCTTCGGCATGCCGAAGGCGCGTTTTTGCTTGGTATTGCCGGTAGTATTGCCGGAAGTTTCGTCAGAAGTCCGCCGCCATGTCTCATCCCTCCGCCGCCCCCCATCATCCAAGCCGAATTGCGCTGTATGCCCGACTTGTACGCATCGACAAGCCAATCGGCACGCTGCTGCTGCTGTGGCCCACGCTCTGGGCGATGTGGATGGCTGCCGGCGGGCCGCCGTCCTGGCAGATTTTCTGGATCTTCTTCGCCGGCACGTTCCTGATGCGCTCGGCGGGCTGCGCCATCAACGACTGGGCCGACCGCGATTTCGACAAGCACGTGAAGCGCACCAGGGAGCGGCCGCTGACCGCCGGGCTGATCGCCGGCTGGGAAGCGCTGGCCGTGGCCGCCGTGCTGGCGCTGATCGCATTCGCGCTGATCCTGCCGCTGAACGGGCTGACCAAATGGCTGGCCGTGGTGGCGGCGGTGCTGGCCGGGACCTACCCGTTCTTCAAGCGGTTCTTTGCGATTCCGCAGGCCTACCTGGGTATTGCCTTCGGGTTTGGCATTCCGATGTCGTTCGCCGCCATCCAGGGCGAGGTGCCAGTCGTGGCCTGGCTGATGCTGCTAGGCAACGTGTTCTGGGCGGTGGCGTACGACACCGCCTATGCGATGGTCGATCGTGACGACGACCTGCTGCTGGGCATGAAGACGTCGGCCATCACGTTCGGTCGCTTCGACGTGGCCGCGATCATGATCTGCTACGCGGCCTTTCTGGGGCTGATGGCCGGGGCCGGCGCACTGCTGGGCCTGGGCTGGGCCTACTACGCCGGGCTGGTGGCGGCCGCCGTGCTGGCGGGTTACCACTACACGCTGATCCGCGAGCGGGACCGCATGAAGTGCTTTGCCGCGTTCCGGCACAACAACTGGCTGGGCGCCTGCGTGTTTGCCGGCACCTTCGCGGCTTACCTGCTGAAATAGACCGGTTGTTTGCGCCGCGCTTCCATGGCATGGAAGCACGGCGCCATCCCGTCAATCCTTGCCGAACTCCGCACCCATCTCGCGTCCGCGCGCGGCGGCGGCGTGCATGGCCTTGACGAAAGCGTCCTTCATGCCGCTGGCATCCATCGCCGTCAAGGCGGCATAAGTCGTGCCGCCCTTGGACGTGACGCGCTCGCGCAGCGTGGCCACCGGCTCGGGAGATTTGGCCGCCAGCGCCGCCGCGCCACGGAACGTTTCCACGGCCAGTTTCCGGCCATGTTCGGCGGACAATCCCATTTCCACGGCCGCGCGCTCCATCGCCTCCACAAAATAGAACACGTAGGCCGGCCCGCTGCCCGAGATCGCGGTGACGGCGTCGATCTGGTCGTCGTTGTCCACCCAGACGCACTGGCCCACGGCTTCGGCCACGGCCGTGGCGATATCCCGGTCGGCGCCGGACAGCCCCGGGGCTGCGGCCAGGCCGGTCATGCCCAAGCCGGCCAGCGCGGGCGTGTTCGGCATGGCGCGTACCAGACGGCTGCGGCCCAGCCAGCGGGCCATGTCCTGCAGCCGGATGCCGGCCGCGACGCTGATGATGAGGTTGTCGGTCAGCAGCGGCTCAAGCGCGGCGACGGCGTCACGGAACTGCTGCGGCTTGACGGCCAGCACGATCACGTTGCTGGCGCCAAAGGCTGCGTCGGGCGCCGCCAGCGCCTTGACGCCACGCTGGGCCAGGCGCTGGCGGGCATCTTCCGAGGGATCGACCACGCGGATCGACCCGGCCGGCACGCCACGGGCCACCAGGCCGCCGATCAGGGCAGAGGCCATGTTGCCGCCGCCGAGAAAGCCAAAGGTGAGGGAATCGAGCATCAGGTTTCCTGGTGTGCCGGCGCGATACGTGGCGGCCGGCGTTTTTTCATGTCATGGGATGCGAAAGACGGCGCGGACCATGCCGGGCGCCATCAGCGCCGCGCGCCGAAAATCGCGGTGCCGATACGCACCAGCGTGGCGCCCTCGGCAATGGCCGCCTCCATGTCGGCGGACATGCCCATCGAGAGCGTGTCCACGTGTAGCCCGGATTGCCGCAGTTGATCAAGCAACGCACGGAGGGCGGCAAACGGTTGACGCTGGGCGGCCGGGTCGGCCGCTGGCGCCGGAATGGCCATCAGGCCGCGCAGCCGCAGGTTCGGCAGCGCCGCGATGGCCTGGGCCAGCGCCGGCACCTCGGCCGCCGCCACGCCGCTCTTGGTGTCCTCGTTGCTGATATTGACCTGGATGCAGACCTGCAGCGGCGGCAGCCCTGCCGGACGCTGGGCGGACAGCCGCTCGGCGATCTTCAGCCGGTCGATGGCATGGACCCAGTCGAACTGCTCGGCCACCGGCCGCGTCTTGTTGCTTTGCAGGGGGCCGATGAAATGCCACTGGATCTGGCCGCGCAGCGCGTCCAGCGCGGCGATCTTTTCCACGCCTTCCTGGACATAGTTCTCGCCGAAAGCCCGCTGGCCGGCGTCGAAGGCCTCGCGGACCCGATGCGCCGAAACCGTCTTGGAAACCGCCAGCAATGTGACATCGGCCGGCGCCCTGCCGGCTTGTTGTGCGGCCGCCGCGATGTCATTTTTCACGGCTTGCAAGTTGGCGGCGATTACAGACATAATCCAGCGGATATATTCGAAGAAGTACAACTAGAAGTACAACAATAAACCTTTGAAGGCCCGGCAAATCGATATTCGCGCCAGGGCCTCTTTCAGGGTGGGGTCATTATAGATGGACATCGCACAGCTTCTGGCCTTCGCGGTCAAGAACAAGGCATCCGATCTTCACCTCTCGGCCGACATGCCGCCGATGGTGCGTATTCACGGGGACATGCGCCGCATCAACGTCGCGGCGATGACGCACAAGGACGTCCACGCCATGGTGTACGACATCATGAGCGACGTTCAGCGCAAATCCTATGAAGAACGGCTGGAGGTCGATTTCTCGTTCGAGATCTCGGGCCTGTCCCGTTTCCGGGTCAACGCCTATACCACGCAGCGCGGCTCGGCCGCCGTATTCCGTACCATTCCGTCGAAGGTGCTGACGCTCGACGACCTGCATGCGCCGGCGGTGTTCGCCGACCTGTGCATGAAGCCGCGCGGACTGGTGCTGGTGACCGGGCCGACCGGTTCGGGCAAGTCCACCACGCTGGCGGCGATGGTCGACCATCGCAACGACAACGACATGGGCCACATCCTCACGGTGGAGGACCCGATCGAATTCGTCCACAACTCGAAAAAGAGCCTGATCAACCAGCGCGAGCTGGGGCCGCACACGCATTCGTTTGCCAATGCGCTGCGTTCGGCGCTGCGGGAAGACCCGGACGTGATCCTGGTGGGCGAATTGCGGGATCTGGAAACGATCCGCCTGGCGCTGACGGCGGCGGAAACCGGCCACCTGGTCTTTGCCACCCTGCACACCAGTTCGGCCGCCAAGACCATCGACCGGGTGGTGGACGTGTTCCCGCCCGAGGAAAAGGACATGGTCCGGACCATGCTGTCCGAATCGCTGGAGGCCGTGATCTCGCAGACGCTGCTCAAGACGCGCGACGGCAATGGCCGCACCGCGGCGCACGAGATCATGATCGCCACGCCCGCCATCCGCCACCTGATCCGCGAGAACAAGATTGCGCAGATGTACTCGATGATGCAGACGTCCAGCGGCATGGGCATGCAGACGCTGGACCAGTGCCTGGGCGACCTGATCAAGCGCGGCATGATCAACTACAACGATGCGCGGGCGATTGCGAAGAACCCGGACGCATTCATGGGCTAAGGGGCGATCATGCTCGACCGCGAATCCGCATCGAAGTACATCAACGACCTGCTCGAGCTGATGGTGAACAACCGCGGCTCGGATCTGTTCATCACCTCCGAATTTCCGCCGGCCATCAAGGTCGACGGCAAGATCACGCCGGTCTCGCAGCAGCCGCTGAACCCGACGCAGGCGCTGGGCCTGGTGCGCTCGATCATGAACGAGCGCCAGGTGAAGGAGTTCGACGACACGCGCGAATGCAACTTCGCGATCACGGCGCCCAACGCGGGCCGCTTCCGGGTGTCGGCGTTCATCCAGCAGGGCCGCGCCGGCATGGTGGTGCGAACCATCAACACGCGCATCCCGTCGGTGGAAGACCTGGACCTGCCGCAGTCGCTGCATGACATCGTGATGTCCAAGCGCGGGCTGGTGATCGTGACCGGCGCCACGGGCTCGGGCAAGTCGACCTCGCTGGCGGCCATGCTGGACCACCGCAACGCGCACTCGTACGGCCACATCATCACGATCGAGGACCCGATCGAATACGTGCATGCGCACCAGAACTGCATCGTCACGCAGCGCGAGGTGGGCATCGATACCGAGTCGTGGCACATCGCGCTGAAGAACACGCTGCGCCAGGCGCCCGACGTGATCCTGATCGGCGAAATTCGCGACCGCGAGACGATGGAATACGCGATGCAGTACGCCGAGACGGGCCACCTGTGCCTGGCCACGCTGCACGCGAACAACGCCAACCAGGCCATCGACCGGATCGTGAACTTCTTCCCCGAGGAAAAGCGCCAGCAGCTGCTGATCGACCTGTCGCTGAACCTGAAGGCGATGATCTCGCAGCGTCTGCTGCCGCGCGCCGGCCGCAAGGGCCGCGTGCCGGCCGTGGAGATCATGATCGGCACGCCACTGGTGGCCGACCTGATCTTCAAGGGCGAGATCCACGAGCTCAAGGAAGTCATCAAGAAATCGCGTGAGCAGGGCATGATCTCGTTCGACCAGGCGCTGTTCGAACTGTACGAGGCCGAAAAGATCACCTACGAGGACGCGCTCAAGAACGCCGACTCGCTGAACGACCTGCGCCTGATGATCAAGCTCCATAGCACGCGGCATCGCGACGCGGATCTTGGCGCCGGCACCGAACACCTGAACGTGATCTGACGCAGGCGGCCGGGGCGCGGTATCCTTGCGCCCATTACCTTTCAGGAGACCGACGATGAGCAACGTCTACCAGTTCGAGGCCAGTTCGCTGGCAGGCCAGCCGGTGCCGCTGGCTGACTTCCGGGGCAAGGTGCTGCTGATCGTCAATACGGCCAGCGAGTGCGGCTTCACGCCCCAGTACGCGGGTCTGCAGACGCTGCAGGACAGCTACCAGACGCGCGGCTTTGATGTGCTGGGCTTTCCGTGCAACCAGTTCGGCAAGCAGGAGCCGGGCGATGCCGAACAGATCGGCGCGTTCTGCGAATCGCGCTTCCACGTCACCTTTCCGATGTTCGCGAAGATCGATGTCAACGGCGCCGATGCGCATCCGCTCTACAAGTGGCTGACGTCGGAAAAGCCGGGGCTGCTGGGCACGCAGGCCATCAAGTGGAATTTCACCAAGTTCCTGCTGCGCCGCGACGGCACGATCTTCAAGCGCTATGCGCCGACCACCAAGCCTGACGAGATTCGCGGCGACATCGAGACACTGCTGAGCGATCCGGGCGCCTGAAACAGACCGGCCGGCGACCGGCGGCGGCCGGCTTCAGCCGTGCGAGTCCGCCCGGACCGCGCGCAGGAAGCCGTTGAGCGAACGCTCCGGCGTTTCGTGGAAATGCTCGGCCAGCATGGTCAGCTTGCGGCAGCGGTCCAGCCGGAAGCTCCGGTAGTCCTCGCGCGCCGTGCACCAGGCGGCCACCAGCCAGACATTGCCCCAGAAGAACAACCCCAGCGGCTGCACCACGCGCACGGTGTCGCGCTGCTGCGCATCGGAATAGTCGATCTGCAGCAGCCGCTGCGCGCCGATGGCCGTGTGGACGATGTCGAACGCCTCGCGCACGGCGGGGTGGTTGGCATATTCGGGCGCGAAGATGCGGCTCTGCTGCGCGGCCAGGCGCCGTTGCGGCGGCAGGGCGGCCATCAGCTTTTCCAGCGATGGCTCGGCCGCGGCGGCCAGCGCGCCGCCGCCCCAGGCCTTGAGCAGGCGCAGGCCCGCCACCATGGCCTCCACTTCCATCGACGTGAACATCAGCGGCGGCACATCGTAATCGGGCCGCAGGCGGTAGCCGATGCCGGCTTCGCCCTCCACAGGCACGCCGGACAGCGACAGCGCCTGGATGTCGCGGTAGACCGTGCGTTCGGACACGCCCAGCCGCTGCGCGAGCAGCGCGGCCGTGGTCAGGCGGCGCCCGCGCAGGACCTGGACGATCTGGAAAAGGCGGTCGGCGCGTCGGCTCATGGCGGCGTCAGTGCGCGACGGCGGCGGGTGCGGCAACCATGGCCGGTTCGTGCAGGCCGATCCGGTTGCCTTCACTGTCGGTGATATGGGCGAAGCGGCCCATGTTGTCGGGCAACTGTACCGGGCCGCGCACGGTGCGGCCTCCGGCATAGGTGACGCGCGCCAGCACGTCGTCAAGTTGGGGGGCGTTGAAATACGGCACCGGGCCGTAGAACGCGCTGGACCGGTATTGCTCGCCGCGCACCAGCGCACCGGCCGAGCTGGCATGGGTGAATACGGCCAGGTCGACGTCGCCCACGGTTTCGCGGCGTAGCGGATGCTCGAACACCGTTTCGTAGAACTGCATTGCGCGCTTCATGTCGGTCACCGGGATTTCCAGCCAGTTGACCAGTGCATTGGACGGGTTGGCCATGGTGGCGCTCCTCTTCGTCATGTCGGGAGACCGGATCATGCGCGGACACTCCTGACAGCGTGCTGTCAGGAGCATGTCAGGGGCCCGGGTGAGGTCTCAATGCGGCATCCAGGCCGCCATCACCGGCACCAGGATGGCCGTCAGTACGCCATTCAGCCCCATGCCCAGCGCCGAAAACGCGCCGGCCTCCTGGCTGACCTGAAACGCCCGGGCCGTGCCGATGCCGTGGGCTGCCACGCCCGTGGCAAAGCCGCGCACGGTGTAGTCGCGCACGCGCAGCAGGTTCAGCAGGCCGGTGGCGCTGATTGCGCCGATGATGCCGGTGGCCATCACCAGCACGGCGGTCAGCGACGGCAGGCCGCCGATCTTCTCGGACACGCCCATCGCGATCGGGATCGTCACCGACTTCGGCGCCAGCGACAGCACCACCTCGGGCGAGGCCCCAAGCAGGTAGGCGATGCCCACCGCCGACACCACGGCGGCCACCGAACCGGCCAGCAAGCCGGCCAGCAGCGGCAGCACATTGCTGCGCAGCTTCGGCAACTGCGTGTACAGCGGCACAGCCAGCGCCACGGTGGCCGGCCCCAGCAGGAAGTGCACGAACTGCGCGCCGTCGAAGTAGGTCTTGTACGGCGTGCCAGTCACGGTCAGCACCGTGACCAGGATGGCCACCGAGATCATCACCGGATTGGCCAGCGGCGAGAACCGCGCCCGTTCGTAGATGCGGAACGCGAACACATAGGCAATCAGCGTGGCGGTCAGCCCGATCAGCGGACTGGCGGCCAGGTACACCCAGATTTCATTGAGACGCGGCGACATCATGGCTGGGCTCCGGCATCCACGGCATCGGCGGGCGGCTTGCGCATCAGTGCCCGCGTGACCAGCGCGGTCACGGCGATGGCCACCCAGGTGGAGATCACCAGCGCGATGACGATCGGCAGCCATTCGCTGCCGATGCGGTTGGCATGCACCATGATGCCGACGCCGGCCGGCACGAACAGCAGCGACAGGTGCTTGAGCAGGTCATTGGCCGAGCCCTGGATCACGGGCAGCAGCCGGTTGTCGAATACGAGCCAGCCGAACAGCAGCAACATGCCGAGCACGGGACCGGGCACGGGCAGGCGCAAGGCGTAGCTGATGACTTCGCCCACGGTCTGGAAGACCAGCAGGATGGCAAACGTCTGGAGCATGGGGGCAGCTTGGGAGAATCCGATGTGCCGCCATGTTACTCCCGGACAAGATGTGTGCAAGATGAGGCGCCGGGCCGTTGCGCCGGGAACACGGCCCTCGCCATGCAGGCGCTGGTCCCTCTCCCCCGACCCCTCTCCCGCCTTGCGGGAGAGGGGAGCAACCATCCCCTACGCCGCCTGCGCCGCCACTGTCGGCGCCAGCATGCGGTCCACCAGCTCCACCCAATGGATCACCGGCGTGTCCGTGCCACTTTGCAGGTGCGTGATGCAGCCGATATTGGCCGTGGCGATGGCATCGGGCGACGTGGCCTGGAGCTTGCCCAGCTTGTCGTCGCGCAGCTTGTACGACAGCTCGGGCTGCAGTACCGAGTACGTGCCCGCCGAGCCGCAGCACAGGTGGCTGTCTGCGCAGAGCCGCACGTCCACGCCCAGGCGCGTCAGCAGCGATTCCACCTTGCCGCGGATCTGCTGGCCGTGCTGCAGCGTGCAGGGCGGATGCCACGCCACGCGGCGGCCATCGCGCGGCACCGCGCCGGCCAGCCGGTGCAGGTCGTCGGCGAAGTCGGGCAGCAGCTCGGACAGGTCGCGCGTCAGCGCCGACACGCGTGCGGCCCGTTCGGCGTACTTCGGATCATTGCGCAGCAGGTGGCCGTAGTCCTTGACCATCGCGCCGCAGCCCGATGCCGTCATGACGATGGCCTCGGCGCCGGCCTGGATATGGGGCCACCAGGCGTCGATGTTGGCGCGCATGTTGTCGAGCCCGCCCGCATGGTCGCCGGTGTGGAAGCGGATCGCGCCACAACAGCCGGCCTCGCGCGCCAACACCAGTTGCACACCGAGCTTGTCGAGCACACGCGCCGTCGCGGCATTGATGTTGGGCGACATGGCGGGCTGCACACAGCCGTCGAGCAACAGCATCTTGCGCGGATGCTCGCTGCGCGGCCAGGTGCCCGGCGGCGTCGGGTGCGCCGGAACCTTGTTGCGCAGCGTCTGCGGCAGCAGCGGCCGCACGATCTGGCCCAGCTTCAGCGCCGGGCCGAACAGCCCGGGCCGGGTCAGGCCCTCGCGCAGCATCCAGCGCGCGATGCGCTGTTTGGCGGGGCGCTGGACGCCCTGTTCGGCCAGCCGGTCATCGACGATCTGCCGGCCGATGTCGACCAGGCGCCCGTACGTGACCCCCGACGGGCAGGTCGATTCGCAGTTGCGGCAGGTCAGGCAGCGGTCCAGGTGCAGGCGCGTGCTTTCGGTCACCGTGCTGCCTTCGAGCACCTGCTTCATCAGGTAGATGCGCCCGCGCGGGCCGTCCAGTTCGTCACCGAGCAGCTGGTAGGTGGGGCAGGTGGCGGTACAGAAGCCGCAGTGCACGCATTTGCCGACGATCGATTTCGCCTCTTCGCCTTCGGGCGTGTTGCGCAGGAATTCGGCCAGTGTGGTTTGCATGGTGGGGGATCGTTATCGTTGGGGACCGTGTCCGGACGTGGCTCAAAGCCCGCTGTACATGCGCTGCGGATTGAAGATGCCCGCTGGATCGAAGCTGGCCTTCAGCCGCCGGTGGATCGCCGCCAGCGGCGCCGCGAGCGGCGTGAACACGCCCACGGCCTTGTCGCCGTTGCGGAACAGCGTGGCATGGCCACCCACGGCCTGCGCGGTTGCGCGGACGTGGTCGGCCGACGCGGCGCTGTCGTCGGGCGCCAGCCACCAACGCTGGCCGCCGCCCCATTCCACCAGTTGCTCGCCGGGCAGGTCCAGCGGTGTTGTCACCGGCGGGACGGCAATGCGCCACAGCGCGCGGCCGGCGTCGCGTGCCGGGGTGAAGAACGGATAGGTCTGCTCGCGCAGGGCGGTCCACAGCTGTCGGGCGTGGCTGGCATCCACCACCTCGCCGCCCAGGCTGTCGCGCGCCGCGCAAACGGCGGCGGTGGCGCCGCTCAGGCGCACACACAGCACGCCGTCATGCCAGGCCGACGCCGCGATCGGCAACGGCTTGCCGCCCCATTTGTTGAGCTGGTCGATGGCGTCGGCCTGGGACAACGCAAAGCGCAGCGTGGCGTCGTCGAACGGCACGGGCAGCACCTTCAGCGATACCTCGGTGACCAGGCCCAGCGTGCCGAGCGAGCCGGCCAGCAGGCGCGATACATCGTAGCCGGCCACGTTCTTCATGACCTGCCCGCCGAAGTTCAGGATCTCGCCCTTGCCGTCCATCAGCTGCGCGCCAAGCACGAAATCGCGCAGGGCGCCCACCGACTGTCGGCGCGGCCCCGACAGCCCCGCCGCGAAGGCGCCGCCCAGCGTGGCGGTGCTGGCCTGGCCGTGCGCGGCGAAATGGGGCGCCTCGAAGGCCAGCATCTGGCGGCGCTCGGCCAGCACGTCCTCGATCTCGGCCAGCGGCGTGCCGCAGCGCGCGGTGATCACCAGCTCGGCCGGGTCATAGTCGACGATGCCGCGATACGCGCGCGTGTCGAGCACGGTGCCGATCAGCGCCTGGCCGTAGAAATCCTTGCTGCCGCCGCCGCGCAGCCGCAGCGGAGTGCGGCTGTCGCCGGCCTGGCGAATCGCGTCGCGGAAGGTCGCGAGGGTGGCGTCGAGGGTGGCTTGCATGAGGACGTGTCGTGATAGGGTGGGTGGGTCAGGGGCGCATCGGGCCAATCATGGGCGCGGCGGCCTGGGTGGCGGCCGGTTCTCCACGGCGCCTTCGAGCCGGCCCTCCAGGCCTGGCTCGCTGCGGTACGCCGGCAGCGCGCTGCCGCAGTGCTGGCAGAACCTGGCGGACGGCTCGTGCCCTTCGGTCAGGCATTGCTCGCACGAGCGCGTGGTCAGCGGCCGCTTGATGATGCTGGCGGCCAGCTCGGCGCCGACGATGCCGGTCGGGAAGGCGATGATCCCGTAGCCCAGCAGGATCGTCAGCGACGTGATGAACTGCCCGATCGGCGTCTTCGGCACCATGTCGCCGAAGCCCGTGGTGGTCAGCGTGACGATGGCCCAGTACATGCTGAGCGGAATGCTGGTGAAGCCGTGCTCGGGGCCTTCGACCACGTACATCACGGTGCCCAGGATCACCGTGATGATGAACACGGTGGCCAGGAACACGAAGATCTTGCGCCGGCTGTTGGCCAGTGCGCGGGCCAGGATCTCGGCCTCCTCGAAGTACACCGTGAGCTTGAGGATCCGGAACACCCGCAGCAGGCGCAGCAGCCGCACGTCGATCAGGAACGCCAGCTCGGGCACGAAGAACGACGCCCAGGTGGGCATGATCGAGATGAAGTCGATGATGCCGTAGAAGCTCAGCGCGTAGCGCAGCGGGCGCTTCACCACGCACAGCCGCATGACGTACTCGGCCGTGAACAGCAGCGTGAACATCCATTCCAGCGCCGTGAACGCCGTGCCCAGCCGGGCGTGGATGGACGGCACGCTGTCCAGCATCACCACGCCGACGCTGGCGACGATGGCGATCAGCAGCACGACGTCGAACAGTCGCCCCGGGCGTGTGTCGGCTTCGAAGATGATCGTGTACCAGTGCTGGCGCCAGCCCGATTCGGGCTGGCCCAGGCGCTGGCGGATCATGGCGTTGGTGTGGCGTTGTGGCATGTCTGACGAAACGGGTAAGCGGGGGCGGGTGGATAAACAGGCGGCGTGCCGCCATCCCCCGCCGGGCCCGGCGCGTCGATCAGAATCGCGGGATGTCGGGGTGGGGCAGCAGGCCGCGCCTGACGTGCATCTTGCCGTATTCGGCACAGCGTGCCAGCGTCGGGATGGCCTTGTCCGGGTTGAGCAGGCGCGCGGGATCGAACGCCGCCTTCACGCCGAAGAACGCCTCGCATTCCTCGCGCGAGAACTGCACGCACATCGAATTGAGCTTTTCGACGCCCACGCCATGCTCGCCGGTCACGGTGCCGCCCAGTTCGACGCAGGTCTCCAGGATGTCGGCGCCAAACAGTTCGGCGCGGTGCCATTCATCGACGTCGCCGCCATCGAACAGGATCAGCGGGTGCATGTTGCCATCGCCGGCATGGAACACGTTGATGCACCGCAAGCCGTACTTCTGCTCCATCCGTTCGATGCGCTTGAGCAGCGTGCCGATGTGCTTGCGCGGGATGGTGCCGTCCATGCAGTAGTAGTCGGGCGAGATACGGCCGGCGGCCGGGAAGGCATTCTTGCGGCCGCTCCAGAAGCGCAGGCGCTCGGCCTCGTTCTGCGACACCGTGATGCGCGTGGCGCCCGAAGCGCGCAGCACCTCGCTCATGCGGCCGATTTCCTCGGCCACTTCCTCGGGCGTGCCGTCCGACTCGCACAGCAGGATGGCGGCGGCATCGAGGTCGTAGCCGGCCTTGACGAATTCCTCCACGGCGGCCGTGGCGGGGCGATCCATCATCTCCAGGCCGGCCGGGATGATGCCCGCGGCAATCACGTCGGCCACGGCATTGCCGCCTTTTTCCACGTCGTCGAAGCTGGCCATGATGACCTGCGCCAGCTGCGGCTTGGGGATGAGCCGGACGGTGACCTCGGTGACCACCGCCAGCATGCCTTCGGAGCCGATGATCGTGGCCAGCAGGTCCAGGCCCGGCGAATCGGGCGCCTCGGAGCCGAACACGACCACATCGCCCTCCATCGTCACCGCGCGTACGCGCAGCACGTTGTGGACGGTCAGCCCGTACTTCAGGCAATGCACGCCGCCGGAGTTCTCGGCCACGTTGCCGCCGATGGAGCAGGCGATCTGCGACGACGGGTCGGGTGCGTAATAGAGATTGTGCGGCGCGGCCGCTTCGGAAATGGCCAGGTTGCGCACGCCGGGCTGGACCACCGCCGTGCGCGAATACGGATCGACCGACAGGATGCGCTTGAACTTGGCCAGCGACAGCACCAGGCCGCCCGCGACCGGCATGGCGCCGCCGGACAGGCTGGTGCCGGAACCACGCGGCACTACGGGCACGCCGAGTTCGTGGCACAGGCGCAGCACGGCGCAGACCTGGTCCTCGGTGTCGGGCAGCACCACGGCATCGGGCACCTGCCGGTAGGCGGCCAGGCCATCGCACTCGTAGGGGACGGTGTCTTCGGCCCGCCACAGCACGGCCGCGTCGGGCAGGATGGCCGACAGCCGGGCCAGCAGCGCGGCACGGCGGCCATCGGCGGCTTGGGCGGATACATCCGCAACGGTGCGGGCGTCTTGCGGGGCGTTCATGGCAGCAACTCCTGTGACGGACCGGGCGCCGCATGCTGCTTCGCAGGCACGCGGCCGGGACGGCAGACTATAGCGCAGGCACCTCGCCAGGCGGGCGCCCGGGCACGTGAATTCCGCATGCCGACCCGATCAAAATGGTTCATGCCGGCGCGGGCAGGGGGGCGGCACCGGCGCACACCGTCGTCGGGCAGGGGACGCTTCCAGCGTAGTGGCTCAGGCGCTACCAGTCCAGCCCGAGCAGCCAGTCGATGAAGTAGCGCGCCTCGGGCAGCAGCGGCGCCTGCTCGCGCTCGACGATGTAATAGCCGTGCGGCGAGATCGATTCCACATCGAGCAGCTTGACCATCTGGCCGGCCGCCAGCCACTGGCGCGCCATGCGCTGGCGCACCAGGCCCACGCCCTGGTTCGACACGATGGCCTCCAGCATCAGGCCGATGTCGTTGAACTGGGCGCCGGTCTGCGGCTCGGGCCAGTCCAGGCCCGCCGTCTCGAACCACGGGCGCCACGGTTCCAGCGGGCTGCGCAGCAGCGTCAGGTTGTGCAGGTCCTCGGGCCTGGTGATGGCAAAGCCGTTCACGCGCTCGTAGTATTCGCGGCCGCACGCCGGGAACACCGGCTCCACCAGCAGCTTGGTGGTCTTCAGGTCCGGATAGCGGCCCGTGCCGTAGCGGATCTCGATGTCGGTATCCTCTGCCTTCACATCCAGGAACGGCACCGCCAGGTGCAGTTCCAGGTCGATATGCGGATACAGCGCGCTGAACTCGGGCAGGCGCGGCACCAGGTGCTGGCGCCCGAAGGTGGGCGGAATGGCCACGCGCAGGCGCGTGCGCAGCTTGTTGTACTCGGGGCGCGCCAGTTCGTTGAGCGATTTCAGCGCATCCTGCACGTTGCGCTGGTAGCGCGTGCCGGCCGCCGTGAGCCGCAGCGCGGCGTTCGAGCGCACGAACAGGTCCTCGCCCCAGAGCTCCTCCAGGTTCTTGATGCGATGCGAAACCGCGCTGGGCGTGACCGACAGTTCCTCGGCCGCGCGGGCAAAGCTGCCCAGGCGCGCCGCCGATTCGAAGGCGATCAGCAGGTGCAGCGGCGGAACGCGTTGGAAGACCGATGCCATGGCCGCGGGCTCAGCGCGACGCGCTGAAGATCTTGCCCGGGTTCAGGATGTGGTTCGGGTCCAGCGCGTCCTTGATGGCGCGCATCAAGTCCAGCGCGTCCTCGCCGTGCTCCTGCACCAGAAAGCCGATCTTGTGCAGCCCCACGCCATGCTCGCCGGTGCAAGTGCCGCCCATCGACAGCGCGCGCTCGACGATCCGGCGGTTGATGGCCTCGGCCTCGGCCATTTCCTCGGGCTTGCCGGTATCGACCAGGATCGCCACGTGGAAATTGCCGTCGCCGACATGGCCGACGATCGGGCAGGGCAGCGACGATGCGTTCAGGTCGCGCTCGGTCTCGGTCACGCAATCGGCCAGGCGCGAAATCGGCACGCAGACGTCGGTGGTCACCGCGCGGCAGCCGGGCTTGAGCTGCAGCATCGCAAAGTAGGCCGTGTGACGGGCATTCCAGAGCCGCGTGCGGTCTTCGGGGCGGGTGGCCCACTCGAAGCCCTGGCCGCCATGCTCGGCCACGATCTCCTGCACGGTCTCGGCCTGCTCGCGCACGCCGGCCTCGGTGCCGTGGAATTCGAAGAACAGGTGCGGGGTCTCGGGCAGCGTCAGGTTGTCGTGGCGGTTGATGGCGCGGATGGCCAGCGCATCGACGAATTCCACGCGCGCCACGGGCACGCCCAGCTGGATGGTCTGGATGGTGGCACGCACCGCGTCGCCCATGCTCGGGAACGCGCATACGGCAGCCGAAATGGCCTCGGGCTGCGGATACAGGCGCACCGTGACCTCGGTGATGATGCCCAGCGTGCCTTCGCTACCGATGAACAGGCGGGTCAGGTCGTAGCCGGCCGACGACTTGCGCGCGTGGGTGCCGGTGCGGATCACGCGGCCGTCGGCCATGACCACGGTCAAGGCCAGCACGTTTTCGCGCATGGTGCCGTAGCGCACGGCGTTGGTGCCCGACGCGCGCGTGGCGCACATGCCGCCCAGCGACGCGTCCGCGCCCGGGTCGATCGGGAAGAACAGGCCCGTGTCCTTGATTTCCTGGTTCAGCTGCTTGCGCGTGACGCCGGGCTGCACGGTGACGGTCAGGTCTTCGGGATGGACGGCCAGCACGCGGTTCATTTGCGACAGGTCAAGGCTGACCCCGCCGGCAACGGCCAGCAGGTGGCCTTCGAGCGACGAACCGGCGCCGTAGGGAATCAGCGGCACGCCGTGGGTGTTGCACAGCCTGGCCACCTCGGCCACTTCCTCGGTGCTGTGGGCAAATACCACGGCATCGGGCAGGGCGGGCGGAAATGGCGATTCGTCGCGGCCATGGTGCTCGCGCACGCCGTTCGAGGTGGAAAAGCGGTCGCCGAAACGGGAGGTCAGGGCATCGGCCAGCGCGGACGGGAACGGGCGGCGCGCCAGGGCGGCGGCAGGTGTGGGGTGGTTCATGCGGGTCTCCGGGCGGGCCGTATGGCTCTGTATGCAATGGAATGCCGCTATTCTACGACTCGCCTACGCCGCGTGCGCCACCTGATGGGCGGGCAATGGCCGCCATCCGGCCGATAAACGGCCATCCCGGACCGGAAGCAGGCCATAATTGCGCCACTTCGAAGCACCAACCCCAGAAAACGAGGAGACCGGCATGGGCAACCGCCTGTCCAAGATTGCCACGCGCACCGGCGATGCCGGCACCACCGGGCTCGGTGACGGCAGCCGCGTGGGCAAGAACAGCCTGCGCATTGCCGCCATCGGCGACGTCGACGAGCTGAATTCCCAGATCGGCCTGCTGCTGACCGAGCCGGACCTGCCGGCCGACGTGCGCGATGCGCTGCTTCATATCCAGCACGACCTGTTCGACCTCGGTGGCGAACTGTCGATTCCCGGATACACCCTGCTAAAGGAACCCCAGGTGGCGCAGCTCGATACCTGGCTGGAGCACTACAACGCCAGCCTGCCCCGCCTGGCGGAATTCATCCTGCCGGGGGGCAGCCGCACCGCCGCCCACGCCCATGTCTGCCGCACCGTGTGCCGGCGCGCCGAGCGTTCCCTGGTGGAACTGGGCGCCGCCGAATCGCTCAACGACGCGCCGCGCCAGTACCTGAACCGGCTCTCGGACCTGCTTTTCGTACTGGCTCGCGTGCTGAATCGCGTGGACGGCGGCACCGACGTGTTGTGGCAGCGCGGGCGGCCGTCCTGATTGTGACGAATAACTAACTTTCAGCCGGCTGGCGGGTCTGGCCGGATAAACCGAGAAAATTACTCGGATTTGCAGATTACACCCTTGAAATGGCCCGGGACGGCCACATTTCGCTCTCAGTCGAGATTGCAGTCCCTGACTGAGAGACAGGGCAATAGGAGAGAACACTATGGGTAAGATCATCGGTATCGACCTGGGTACCACCAACAGCTGCGTGTCGGTCCTGGAAGGCAACACGCCAAAGGTCATCGAAAACTCGGAAGGCGCGCGCACCACGCCGTCGATCATCGCCTACATGGAAGATGGCGAGATCCTGGTGGGCGCCCCGGCCAAGCGCCAGGCCGTGACCAATCCGCGCAACACGCTGTATGCCGTGAAGCGCCTGATCGGCCGCAAGTTCGAGGAGAAGGAAGTCCAGAAGGACATCGGCCTGATGCCGTACTCGATCGTCAAGGCCGACAACGGCGACGCCTGGGTTGGCGTGCGCGACCAGAAGCTGGCCCCGCCGCAGGTGTCGGCCGAAGTGCTGCGCAAGATGAAGAAGACCGCCGAGGACTACCTGGGCGAGCCGGTGACCGAGGCCGTGATCACGGTGCCGGCGTACTTCAACGACTCGCAGCGCCAGGCCACCAAGGACGCCGGCCGCATCGCGGGCCTGGAAGTCAAGCGCATCATCAACGAACCGACCGCCGCGGCGCTCGCGTTCGGCATGGACAAGAACGAGAAGGGCGACCGCAAGATTGCGGTGTATGACCTGGGTGGCGGCACGTTCGACATCTCGATCATCGAAATCGCCGACGTCGATGGCGAGAAGCAGTTCGAAGTGCTGTCGACCAATGGCGACACGTTCCTGGGCGGCGAAGACTTCGACCAGCGCATCATCGACTACATCATCGGCGAGTTCAAGAAGGAACAGGGCGTCGATCTGTCGAAGGACGTGCTGGCCCTGCAGCGCCTGAAGGAAGCCGCCGAAAAGGCCAAGATCGAACTGTCGAGCTCGCAGCAGACCGAGATCAACCTGCCGTACATCACGGCCGACGCCTCGGGTCCGAAGCACTTGAACCTGAAGATCACGCGCGCCAAGCTCGAAGCCCTGGTGGAAGACCTGATCGCCCGCACGATCGAACCGTGCCGTACCGCGATCAAGGACGCCGGCGTCAAGGTCAGCGACATCGACGACGTGATCCTGGTGGGCGGCATGACCCGCATGCCGAAGGTGCAGGAGCAGGTGCGCGAGTTCTTCGGCAAGGAAGCCCGCAAGGACGTGAACCCGGACGAAGCCGTGGCCGTGGGTGCCGCCATCCAGGGTTCGGTGCTGTCGGGTGACCGTACCGACGTGCTGCTGCTGGACGTGACGCCGCTGTCGCTGGGCATCGAGACGCTGGGTGGCGTGATGACCAAGATGATCTCGAAGAACACGACCATCCCGACCAAGCACGCCCAGGTGTTCTCGACCGCTGACGACAACCAGCCGGCCGTGACGATCAAGGTGTTCCAGGGCGAGCGCGAGATGGCCAGCGGCAACAAGCTGCTGGGCGAGTTCAACCTGGAAGGCATTCCGCCGTCGCCGCGCGGCATGCCGCAGATCGAGGTCTCGTTCGACATCGACGCCAACGGCATTCTGCACGTGGGCGCCAAGGACAAGGCCACCGGCAAGGAAAACCGCATCACGATCAAGGCGAACTCGGGTCTGTCGGAAGACGAGATCCAGCGCATGGTGAAGGACGCCGAGGCCAACGCCGAGGAAGACAAGAAGGCCCGCGAGCTGGCCGATGCCCGCAACCAGGCCGATGCGCTGATCCATTCGACCCGCAAGGCCCTGACCGAGCATGGCGACAAGCTCGAGGCCGGCGAGAAGGAAAAGATCGAAGCCGCGATCAAGGAACTGGAAGACGCCGCACGCGGCGGCGACAAGACCGAGATCGATGCCAAGGTCAATGCGCTGTCCGAAGTCAGCCAGAAGCTCGGCGAGAAGGTCTATGCCGACATGCAGGCCAAGGCCGGTGAAGCCGGCGCGGCGGGTGCAGGCGCGGCCGGTGCCGGCCAGCAGCAGGCCCAGCCCCAGGACGATAACGTCGTGGACGCCGAGTTCAAGGAAGTGAACGACAAGAAGTAAGCGGGAAGGGGGCGGCGGCGCGGGTGATGCCGGCGCCGCTGCCCGTTCCCGACGCCGGGCGACGGTGGTCTGACTCACGGTGCAAACCACGGTCGGACACCGCGCTCGGCTTTTTTGCTTATCGCCCGCCGGGTGTTTTCATGACCCGCCGGGCCCATCAGGTATTGAGCCACCATGGCAAAACGTGACTACTACGAAGTGCTCGGGGTAGGCAAGAACGCGAGCGAAGATGAGATCAAGAAGGTTTATCGCAAGCTCGCGATGAAGTACCACCCGGACCGCAATCCGGACAACAAGGAAGCCGAGGAAAAATTCAAGGAGGCCAAGGAAGCCTACGAGATGCTTTCCGACCCCGAGAAGAAGGCTGCCTATGACCAGTACGGCCATGCGGGCGTGGACCCGAACATGGCCGGCGGCTTCGGCGCCGGCGGGTTTGGCGGCGGCGGCTTCGCCGAGGCGTTTGGCGACATCTTCGGCGACATCTTCGGCCAGGCGGCCGGCGGTGGCGGCCGGCGCGGCAACGGCCCGCAGGCCTACCGGGGCGCCGACCTGCGCTACAGCATGGAGATCTCGCTGGAGCAGGCCGCGCACGGCCACGAGGCGCAGATCCGCGTGCCGCACTGGGACGATTGCGATCACTGCCACGGCAACGGCGCCGAGCCAGGGTCGTCGGTGGAAACCTGCCCGACCTGTAACGGCGTAGGCCAGGTACGTGTGTCGCAGGGCTTCTTCACGATGCAGCAGACCTGCCCGAAGTGCCACGGCAGCGGCAAGTTCATCCCCAAGCCATGCACCAAGTGCCACGGCCAGGGCAAGCTGAAGTCGCAGAAGACGCTCGAAGTGAAGATTCCGGCCGGGATCGACGAAGGCATGCGCATCCGCTCTTCGGGCAATGGCGAGCCGGGCATCAACGGCGGCCCCCCGGGCGATCTGTACGTCGAAGTGCATATCAAGCCGCACGAGGTATTCGAGCGTGATGGCGACGACCTGCACTGCCAGATGCCGATCTCGTTCGCCACGGCGGCGCTGGGCGGCGAGCTCGAGGTGCCGACGCTGGGCGGCAAGGCCAGTTTCCCGGTGCCCGAAGGCACGCAGGGCGGCAAGACGTTCCGGCTGCGCGGCAAGGGCATCAAGGGCGTGCGCTCGGGCTATCCCGGCGACCTGTACGTGCATGTGAACGTGGAAACGCCGGTCAAGCTGACTGACGCCCAGAAGGAACTGCTGCGCCAGTTCGACCGCTCGGTGCACGAAGGCGGTTCGCGCCACAGCCCGCAGGAGCAATCCTGGCTGGACAAGGTGAAGAGCTTCTTCAGCTAAGCCTTCGCGCCGCTGGAAACAGAAACCGGCTACGTGAGCAACGTGGCCGGTTTTTTTATGTATCGTTGGTGCTGGAACGGCCCGGTCCGTCTCCCGACCACGTTCGCCAGATTGATGTCTCTCACCGATCCCTTCGTTCTGCTCGACGATGCCCACGCGCCTGGCGTCGCCGCATCGCGCCTGTACACCGGCTTCGTACGCCAGGACATCGTGCCGGCCGGCACCGATGCCGCCGCGCTCGACGCACTGCTGGCACAAGGCTGGCGCGACGGCCTGCACGTTGCCCTGTTTGCGCCGTACGAGTTCGGCGGCCATCTCGTCGGCGCTCCGGTCCATCTGGACGAACGGCTACCGTTCCACGATGGCGCCTTGCGCCTGCTGTGGTTCCGTACGCTGACGCTGCTCGACGCCGGACAGGTGAAGCAGTGGGTCGATGCCCAGGCCCGGCCCGGCCCGGCTGGCGTGCTCGACGTGGCCGGCAACCTGTCGCGCGAACAGTACACCGCCGCCATCGCGCGCATCCATGCGTACATCGAGGCGGGCGATACCTACCAGGTCAACTTCACGCAACGGCTCGGTTTCCAGGCGTTCGGCGATCCGGTGGCCTTCTACGCCGCGCTGCGCGATGCCCAGCCCGTGCCGTTCGGCGCGCTGGCACGGTTGCCCGGCGATGGCTGGGTGCTGTCGTTGTCACCGGAACTGTTCGTGGCGCACGATGGCGGGGGCCATCTGGTGGCCCGCCCGATGAAAGGCACGGCCCCGCGCACCGGCGATGCCGACGTGGATGCACGATCGGCCAGGGTCCTGGCCGCCGATCCGAAGAATCGCGCCGAGAACGTGATGATCGTCGACCTTCTGCGCAACGACCTGGGTCGCCTGGCCGTGCCCGGCAGCGTGGCGGTGCCCAATCGGTTTGTAGTGGAGCCGTTCGGCCGCGTGCTGCAGATGACGTCCACGGTCACCGCCACGGCGCAGGCCGGCACGTCGTTCGGCAGCCTGATGCAGGCGCTGTTCCCGTGCGGGTCGATCACGGGCGCACCCAAGCGCCGCACCATGCAGATCATCGCCGAACTGGAATCCTCGCCACGCGGGCTCTACACGGGGTCGATTGGCTGGCTCGACGCGCCGCGCGCCGGTGGCGCGCTGGGCGCTTTCGGCATGTCCGTAGCAATCCGTACGCTGGTGCTGGCCGCAGCCGACGAGACCGGCCTGCGGCGCGGCGAGATGGGCGTGGGCGGCGGCATCGTCCATGACAGCGTGGCCGACGACGAGTTCGCCGAATGCGGCTGGAAGGCGCGCTTCCTGACGGCGCATGACCCGGGCTTCACGCTGTTCGAGACCATGCATGCGCACGACGGCGTCGTGCTGCATCGCGAACGGCATCTCGCGCGCATCGCAAAATCTTCAAAAACTTGTGGATTCGCATTCGACACACCGGCCGCTCGTGCTGCGTTGCAGGCCGAGGCCGCGCGGCTGGGCGACGGCGACTGGCGCTTGCGGATGAGCGTCGACAAGCGCGGCGGCATCGCCTTTGCCAGCGGACCGCTCGCGCCGCTGCCAGCCGCGACAGTCGATCTCGAAATGGCGGAACTGCGATTGCCCGTGGCCGATCCGCTGCGCCGCCACAAGCTCAGCGCGCGTCATACCTTCGATCAGGGCTGGCAGGCCGCGGAGCGTGCCGGGGCATTCGACTGCCTGTTCTTCAACACGCGCGACGAACTGCTCGAAGGTGGCCGCAGCTCGGTGTTCGTCAAGGTCGATGGGCAGTGGCTGACGCCGCCGCTGTCTGCCGACATCCTGCCCGGCGTGATGCGCGCGGTGGTGCTGGAGGCGGGCGACGCGCTGATCGACGGCCCGGTGGCCGAGACGACAGTGACGCGAGAGGCGGTGCGGAGGGCCGAGGCGATCGTCATCGCCAATGCGCTGAGGGGGACGATGCGGGGGCGGTTGCGTGACGCACCGTCTACTGATTGACTCCCCTCTCCCGCACGCGGGAGAGGGGTTGGGGGAGAGGGCAAACGCTTCGGCTGCGAGATCCTCGCTTGGTACCGCAATCGCCGGGGGGGGGCGCCCCCCCCCCCCCCCCCCCCCCGGCCGGGGGGCCCCCCCCCCCCCCCGGTGTTTTTTAAAAGAGAAAAAAAAATTAAAAAAACAGGCAAAAAACGGGAAA
>NZ_JBYOJT010000008.1:0-196211 GCF_057798875.1 Cupriavidus sp. 94F1 | reverse complement strand
GTCGATGTCGTGCTGGCCGATCAGGCCGCGTCGGCAACGGAATGGAACGGCCACGATCTGACCAAGGCTGGCGCCGGCACACTGACCCTGTCGGCCAAGAACACCTATACCGGACTGACCACCGTCAACGCCGGCACACTCGCCGCCGGCATCGCCGATGCGTTTGCCACGAGCAGCGCGGTCTCCATCGCCAGTGGCGCCACCCTGGCCATGAACGACTTCAGCCAGACGGCCAGGAACCTGTCCGGCGCCGGTACCATCGGCACCGGCACGCTCGACACCACGGTGCTGACGGCCAACAACACCAGCGACACGGAGTTCTCGGGGATCATCGGCGGCGCCGGCCAGCTCACCAAGACGGGGACGGGTGCGCTCACGCTCTCGGGCACCAACACCTATACCGGCGGCACCACCCTCTCCGACGGCACGCTGATTGCCACCAGCGGCAGTGCCATGGGAACCGGCACCATTGCCAACACCGCCGCCCTGCAACTTGCCTTCGCCAGCGACAGCACCCTGGCCAACGCCCTCTCCGGCACTGGCAGCCTGACCAAGACCGGCACCGGCACCGCCACGCTGACCGGCGGCGGCACGCAGGGTACCGTCGCGGTCAATGCCGGTACGCTGTATTTTGCGCAAGATGGCGTCTTCACCGCCGACAGCCTCACCACCGCCAGCGGCGCCACCACCGCCATTGACGGCAATGCGCAGCTCAACGTAGCCAACGCCCTCACGCAGGACGCAGACTCCACGCTCGGGGTCGCCCTGGGTGCGAACAACAACACTGCCATCACCGCCGCCAGTGCCGCACTGGCCGGCACGCTGAACATCACCGGTTTCTCCGCCAGTGCGCCCAACACCGCCAGCGCGTTGACCAGCACCCTGTTCAGGGTCATCCACACCACCGGCGGCATCACCGGCGACTTCACCACCGTCAACCTCGGGGGGGCCGCCAGTGCCGTCGACTACCTGACGCTGGCCGGACGCAAGAGCGCCGACAACCTCGACTACAACGTCGGCTTCGGCCTCACCTGGCAGGCTGGCGCCACGCTCGGTAATGGACTCTTCACGCTGACCAATACCGCCGACGCCTTCAACGTCGATGTCGTACTCGCCGATCAGACCGCGTCGGCAACGGAATGGAACGGCCACGATCTGACCAAGGCCGGCAACGGTACGCTGACCCTGTCGGCCAAGAACACCTATACGGGGCTCACCACCGTCAGCGCCGGCACGCTGGCCACTGGCATCGCCGATGCCTTCGCCAGCAGCGGCGCGGTCTCCATCGCCAGCGGCGCCACGCTGGCCATGAACGACTTCAGCCAGACCGCCAACAATCTGTCCGGCGCCGGCACAGTCAGCCTGGGATCCCTCGACACAACAGTGCTGACGGCCAACAACACCAGCGACACCACCTTCTCCGGCGTGATCGGCGGCGCCGGTCAACTCACCAAGACGGGGACCGGCGCGCTCACGCTCTCGGGCACCAACACCTATACCGGCGGCACCACCCTCTCCGACGGCACGCTGATTGCCACCAGCGGCAGTGCCATGGGAACCGGCGCTGTGGCCAACAACGCCGCCCTGCAGCTCGACTTCGCCAGCGACAGTACCCTCGCCAACGCCCTGTCCGGCACCGGCAGCCTCACCAAGACCGGTACCGGCACCGCCACGCTGACCGGCGGTGGCACGCAGGGTACCGTCGCGGTCGATGCCGGTACGCTGCGCTTCGGGCAGACCGGGATATTCAATGCCGACAGCCTCACCACCGCCAGCGGCGCCACCACGGCCATTGACGGCAACGCGCAGCTCAACGTAGCCAACGCCCTCACGCAGGACACAGGCTCCACGCTCGGTGTCGCCCTTGGTGCGAACAACGACCCTGCCATCACGGCCGCCAGCGCCGCGCTGGCCGGCACGCTGAACATCACCGGCTTCTCCGCCAGTGCCCCCAACACCGCCAGCGCATTGACCGGCACCCTGTTCAGGGTCATTCACACCACCGACGGCATTACCGGCGACTTCACCACCGTCAACCTGGGCGGCGCCGCCAGTGCCGTCGACTACCTGACGCTGGCCGGACGCAAGAGCGCCGACAACCTCGACTACAACGTCGGCTTCGGCCTCACGTGGCAAGCTGGCACGACGCTCGGCAATGGACTCTTCACGCTGACCAATACCGCCGACGCCTTCAACGTCGACGTCGTGCTGGCCGATCAGGCCGCGTCGGCAACGGAATGGAACGGCCACGATCTGACCAAGGCCGGCGACGGCACGCTGACCCTGTCGGCAAAGAACACCTATACGGGGCTCACCACCGTCAGCGCCGGCACGCTGGCGGCCGGCATCGCCGATGCGTTTGCCACGAGCGGCGGGGTCACGGTCAACACGGGCGCCACGCTGGCCATGAACGACTTCAGCCAGACGGCCAGGAACCTGTCCGGCGCCGGTACCATCGCCACCGGCACGCTCGACACCACGGTGCTGACGGCCAACAACACCAGCGACACGGAGTTCTCGGGGATCATCGGCGGCGCCGGCCAGCTCACCAAGACGGGGACGGGTGCGCTCACGCTCTCGGGCACCAACACCTATACCGGCGGCACCATCCTCTCCGACGGCACGCTGATTGCCACCAGCGGCGGCGCCTTGGGAACCGGCGCTGTGGCCAACAACGCCGCCCTGCAGCTCGACTTCGCCAGCGACAGTACCCTGGCCAACGCCCTCTCCGGCACCGGCAGCCTCACCAAGACCGGTACCGGCACCGCCACGCTGACCGGCGGTGGCACGCAGGGTACCGTCGCTGTCGATGCCGGTACGCTGCGCTTCGCGCAGACCGGGATATTCAATGCCGACAGCCTCACCACCGCCAGCGGCGCCACCACGGCCAATGACGGCAATGCGCAGCTCAACGTGACCAACGCCCTCACGCAGGACACAGGCTCCACGCTCGGTGTCGCCCTTGGTGCGAACAACGACCCTGCCATCACGGCCGCCAGCGCCGCGCTGGCCGGCACGCTGAACATCACCGGCTTCTCCGCCAGTGCCCCCAACACCGCCAGCGCATTGACCGGCACCTTGTTCAGGGTCATCCACACCACCGACGGCATCACCGGCGACTTCACCACCGTCAACCTCGGCGGCGCCGCCAGTGCCGTCGACTACCTGACGCTGGCCGGACGCAAGAGCGCCGACAACCTCGACTACAACGTCGGCTTCGGCCTCACCTGGCAGGCCGGCACGGCGCTCGGCAATGGACTCTTCACGCTGACCAATGCCACCGACGCCTTCAACGTCGATGTCGTGCTCGCCGATCAGACCGCGTCGGCAACGGAATGGAACGGCCACGATCTGACCAAGGCCGGTGACGGTACGCTGACCCTGTCGGCCAAGAACACCTATACCGGGCTCACCACCGTCAACGCCGGCACGCTGGCGTCCGGCATCGCCGATGCGTTTGCCACGAGCGGCGGGGTCTCCATCGCCAGCGGCGCCACCCTCGCGCTCAATGACTTCAGCCAGACCGCCAGAAACTTGTCCGGCGCCGGTACCATCGCCACCGGCACGCTCGACACCACGGTGCTGACGGCCAACAACACCAGCGACACGGAGTTCTCGGGGATCATCGGCGGCGCCGGCCAGCTCACCAAGACCGGAACCGGCGCGCTCACGCTCTCGGGCACCAACACCTATACCGGCGGCACCACCCTCTCCGACGGCACGCTGATTGCCACCAGCGGCAGCGCCATGGGAACCGGCGCCGTGGCCAACACCGCCGCCCTGCAGCTTGCCTTCGCCGACGACAGTACCCTGGCCAACGCCCTGTCCGGCACCGGCAGCCTCACCAAGTCCGGCACCGGCACCGCCACGCTGACCGGCGGCGGCACGCAGGGTACCGTCGCGGTCGATGCCGGTACGCTGCGCTTCGCGCAGACCGGGATATTCAATGCCGAGAGCCTCACCACCGCCAGCGGCGCCACCACGGCCATCGACGGCAACGCGCAGCTCAACGTGGCCAACGCCCTCACGCAGGACACAGGCTCCACGCTCGGTGTCGCCCTGGGTGCGAACAACGACCCTGCCATCACCGCCGCCAGCGCCGCGCTGGCCGGCACGCTGAACATCACCGGCTTCTCCGCCAGTGCCCCCAACACCGCCAGCGCATTGACCGGCACCTTGTTCCGGGTCATCCACACCACCGGCGGCATCACCGGCGACTTCAGTGCCGTGGACCTCGGCGGGGCGGCTAGCGCCGTCGACTACCTGACACTGGCCGGACGCAAGAGCGCCGACAACCTCGACTACAACGTCGGCTTCGGGCTTACATGGCAAGCTGGCGCCAGCCTGGGCAATGGCGCCTTCACGCTGGCCGCGGCAACCGATACCTTCAATGCCGACGTTGTGCTTGCCGATCAGGCCGCATCGGCTACCGGATGGAACGGCAAGGATTTGACCAAGGCCGGCAACGGTACGCTGACGCTGTCGGCCAGGAACACCTATACGGGACTGACCACCGTCAGCGCCGGCACGCTGGCCGCCGGCGTCGCCGATGCGTTTGCCACGAGCGGCGGGGTCACGGTCAAAGCGGGCGCGACCCTGGCCATGAACGACTTCAGCCAGACCGCCAACAATCTGTCCGGAGCCGGCACGATCACCCTGGGCTCTATCGCCGCTACCGCGCTGACCGCCAACAACACCAGCGACACAACCTTCTCCGGCGTGATCGGCGGCGCTGGCAACCTCACCAAGACAGGGACGGGTGCGCTGACGCTCTCGGGCACCAACACCTATACCGGCGGCACCACCCTCTCCGACGGCACGCTGATTGCCACCAGCGGCGGCGCCATGGGCACGGGTTCGGTGGCCAACAACGCCGCCCTGCAACTTGCCTTCGCCGACGACAGTACCCTGGCCAACGCCCTGTCCGGCACCGGCAGCCTCACCAAGACCGGTGCCGGCACCGCCACGCTGACCGGCGGCGGCACGCAGGGTACTGTCGCGGTCGATGCCGGTACGCTGTATTTTGCGCAAGATGGCGTCTTCACCGCGGACAGCCTCACCACTGCCAGCGGCGCCACCACTGCCATCGACGGCAATGCGCAGCTCAACATAGCCAACGCACTCACGCAGGCGACTGGCTCGCAGCTCAATATGACCCTCGGCGCCAACAACAGCCCCGCCATCACCGCGGGCTCGGCAACGCTTGGGGGCGTTCTGGACATTGCCGGGTTCTCCGCATCCGCGCCCCACACCGCCAGCGCGCTAACCGATCTGCGGTTCACGGTACTCCGCACTACCGGCGGCATCACCGGTGACTTCTCCAGCATCAATCTCGGCAGCGCGTCGAGCCCGGTGGATTATCTGGTCGTCGGCGGACGCAAGAGCGCCGACAACCTCGAGTACAACGTCGGCTTTGGCCTCGCCTGGCGAGCCGGCCCCAGGCTGGGCAATGGCGCCTTCACGCTGGCCGCGGCAACCGATACCTTCAATGCCGACGTTGTGCTTGCCGATCAGCTTGCCTCCGACACGGGGTGGAACGGCAAGGACCTCACCAAGAACGGCACCGGCACGCTGACCCTGTCGGCCAAGAACACCTACACCGGCAAGACAGGGATCAACGCCGGTACACTGGCCACCGGCATCGCCGATGCGTTTGCCACAAGCAGCGCGGTCACGGTCAACCCGGGCGCCACCCTGGCCCTGAACGACTTCAGTCAGACCGCCAACAATCTGTCTGGGGCCGGTACCATCAGCCTGGGCAAGGCCGCCGCCACCAAGCTGACGGCCAACAACACCATCGACGCGGTCTTCTCCGGGGTCATCGGCGGTGCCGGCCAGTTCGCCAAGACTGGCACCGGCACGCTCTCGCTCTTAGGCAACAACACCTACAGTGGCGGCACCACCATTTCGACCGGATCGCTGGTTGGCACCGCCACCAGCTTCGGTACCGGCGCCATCCTGAATAACGCGGCGCTGATCATCGACCAACCCACCAATGCCACCCTGGCCAACGCCATCAACGGCACCGGCACCTTCACCAAGTCTGGCGGAGGCAGCCTAACGCTGACCGGCGACAGCAAGCTCTCCGGCGCAACTTCCGTGGAAGGCGGAGACCTTGTCGTCAATGGCTTCCTGGGCAATTCCGCCGTGACCATGCAGCGCGGCACCGCACTCCGTGGCAATGGGTCTGTCGGACAGACCAGCATTGTCTCCGGTGCCAAGATCGCGCCGGGAAATTCCATCGGCACCCTGACCGTCAATGGCGCCTATTCGCAGGCTGGAGGCTCTACATATCAGGCGCAGGTGGAACCGGCCAGTACCCGGTCTGACCGGATCCAGGTCAATGGGGCGGCCACACTGGCACCGGGCGCGATCCTGGAAGTCGCCAAGATCACCCCGGGCGAGTATTCGGTGGACTCCAACTACACGGTGCTGTCCGCGACCCATGGCGTGACTGGCACCTATACGCTCGCCGGCGACACGGGTGGCGCGTTCTATCTCCTGAAGGATGTCTATGACGCCAACAACGTCTATCTGAGAGCCACCCGGGTACGCAGCTTTATCGACGCGGCCGGAACGCGCAACGAGATGGCCACGGCCGGCGCGCTGGACAGCATGCCGGACAGCAATGTCATCAAGACCGTGGTCACCGGACTGGAGACTGACGACGAGGCCAGGCTTGCCTTCAATCAACTGTCCGGCGAGATTCATGCATCGATCAAGAACGCACTGCTGGGCGATAGCCGCCAGATCCGCGACACCGCCATCGATCGCATTCGACAACGATTCTGCGGGCCAGGCTTCGACAATGGCATCGCGGCATCGGATATGGTGGGGGCCAGCTCAGATGTGCCGGACGCGCCGGAAGACGGTGGATGCTATCGCCGCACCACCAGGCCCGCGGGATGGGCCCGCGTTTTCGGTTCGTGGGGAAAGACTGCTGGCGATGGCAATGCGGCGCGCCTGAGTCAGGACGTTTCCGGCATCCTGATGGGTACGGACACCACGATTGGCGAACGATGGAACGTCGGTGCGTTACTCGGCTACACCCACAATGGCATGAACGCCGACACGAGGAATTCCTCGGCCAGCAGCGACAACTATCACGCGGGGATTTACGGTGGCACGCAGCTGGGCCCCCTTGGCATCCGCACGGGTGCAGCATTTTCCTGGCACACCATCGAGACCCATCGATCACCGGTCTTCACGGGCTACTCTGACAACCTGAAGGCCAACTACAACGGCCGCACGATGCAGATTTTCGGGGACATGGGGTACCAGCTCGCCATGCGGCGCATGAACCTGGAACCGTTCGTCAACGTCGCCTTCGCCAACACGCGCACGAACAGCTTCAAGGAGAACGGCGGCGCCGCGGCGCTGGCCGGCGACGGCAACAGCATCAGCTCAACGTACACGACACTGGGCCTGCGAGGTTCGACCACCATCGACATGCCCAAGGGTGCAAAACTGACCGCGCGCGGCATGCTTGGCTGGCAGCATACGTTCGGCACTTCCGTGCCCGTTGCGAACCTGTCGTTTGCCGACAGCAATCCTTTCACCGTTGCCGGCGTACCCCAGGGACGCAATTCGATGGTCATCGAGGCCGGGCTGGACTTCCAGTTCACCCGCAGGGCGTCACTCGGCGTGGTGTTCAGCAGCCGGCTTGGTGGAGGGACCACTACCCGGGCTGTGCAGGGCAGGCTCTCCATCCAGTTCTAGCCCCTTGGCGCGGTCCGAGCTCCGCCGGGCATGGCCGCCAACGTGCGTCAGCCCATGTGGCCGCCACGATAGCGATTGACGGGCCAGCCCGGATCTCCGAGACATCCTCGGCAGCCGGGGGGCCGCCTGTGACATTTGTTGCCGCATCGACTTTTGAAACGGCGCTCGAGGTCCAGAATGCTCCGGGTGGACGAAAATGCGGGGATTCAGGGTCCAGACACCGTTCCATACTGAGACTGAGACGCAGATGTAACGTCGCGCTGACTTTGGCACAGTTTTGCGCGTCGTTTCGCACGCGGGACTAGCGGACTTATCCCCGTCCGTCACTAGACTGGTCCTTGCCCGCGTACCTGGTCGTCTAGTGCGTGTTCGACGTGCTGGTGGACAAGGGAAAGAACCTGTGCGCGCCGTATCTGCAACTGTAGGGGTCGTTTGGAAGCGCGTAGGCTCGACCTGCCAACACACGATATCTGGTCATCGGATTGGATCAAGGTGAAGCGACCCGGCGCCGTGCCGCCTGAGCGGTTCAAACGGTAGCGCGCCTTTTCTTTGCGCATTTATTATTTACTTACTAGAGTACTAGACTGACCCGCCGGTTTTCACCTCTGGAAGGAACACAAATGAGCACGCTCCGCCGAGTTATCCTCAGCTTCCTTGTTCTGGCCTTGTTCGCAGGCCTCTATGCGGCGGATCGCTACGACGACTACAAGGCCTGCCTCGAATGGACCAAGGCCTATCCAGATCATTTGGGAAAGTGCGCTCGGTAGATGCGCTAACGTCGAATCCCCCTGCAAAGCGACGTTTCTCCCTCCGCCTACCGGACCGCGCGTCCCTCGCTCGCCTCCTGCACTACCGGCGGGTCTCCTCGGTCGTCATTCCCTAGCCTCCGGCGCTATGCGCTGCTTCACCGTTCGCTCGTCCCGTTCCCTCGCGATATGCGGGTTCCCGCAGAAGTGCCAACAGACTGGGATAGAATCGCGGATTGACAAATTTGCCACATGAGCATTCCGAGCCACTCGGAAAACAACAAGAGATTGCCGTGGTCTTCAGCTCAACTGCCTTCCTTTTCCTTTTCCTTCCCATCACGCTAGCGCTTTACTACCTGCTGGCGCCCAGGTACCGGAACCTGTTACTGCTTGCAGCCAGCCTGCTGTTCTACGCTTGGGGAGAACCCGTCTATATCGGGCTGATGCTGGCATCCATCCTCTTTAACTGGGGAATCGCCTTAGGCATGTCGGCCGCCCGGGGCCGGAGGTCAGAGTTCGCCATACTTTCTGTAGCAGTGGTTATCAACCTCCTGGTATTAGCCCACTACAAGTACGCCAACTTCTTAGTCACCAGCTTCAATGAGGCACTGGGACCAATCCTCCACCACACCTTCGCAACAGAGCCATTACCGCTGCCCGTCGGCATTTCGTTTTTCACGTTCCACGCGATCTCCTATTTGGTGGACATCTACCGTCGCGAAGCCGAAGCCCTGAAGAGCCCTCTCGACATGGGGTTATACATATCCATGTTCCCGCAGTTGGTGGCCGGCCCGATCATTCGATACCACGATGTCGCTGAGCAGATTCTCCGTCGCAGCAATACAGTGGAGAGATTCGCCTCTGGCGTCGAACGATTTGCTTTTGGCCTTGGAAAGAAGGTGTTGATCGCCAACACCCTAGGCCAAATTGCGGATCAAACTTTCAGTGCGCCGCCCGGAACTCTTTCCGCCAGCGCAGCCTGGTTGGGGATAGCATGCTACACGCTGCAGATTTATTTTGACTTTTCAGGATATTCCGACATGGCCATTGGCTTGGCTCGCATGTTCGGGTTTGAACTTACTGAGAATTTCAACTATCCCTACATTGCGCGGTCAGTGCGAGAGTTCTGGCGCCGCTGGCACCTTTCGCTCTCCACCTGGTTCCGCGACTACCTCTACATCCCCCTGGGCGGAAATCGTGGCTCAGGCTTCCGCGTGAGAATGAACCTGTTTATCGTCTTCTTTCTATGTGGGCTCTGGCACGGCGCGAGTTGGAACTTTGCCATTTGGGGCGTATTCCACGGGGTGATGCTTGTCCTGGAACGAGGCAGGTTTGGGCGATGGATTGATGCAGCCCCGACTGTCTTGTCCAGCACCTATACCCTCCTGGTGGTCATGGTCGGCTGGGTCTTCTTTCGGGCAGAGACGTTTTCGAGCGCCGTTGAATATCTCAAGGCGATGTCCTTCCAAGGCAGCGGGCATGGTCTCTCACCTCAACTTGCTGCGGCCATGGACCCGATTGCCTTCACAACGCTCGCGGCCGCGATTGTTTTGTCCACACCAATGTTCACGTTCCTGGCGCGTGACTGGCGTATGCGTCGATTCCCGTCGCACGCGAATGAGCCGCTGCCGGGCTGGTGCGTACGAATGCAACCGGTCAACGCGACTTCGCTGCCCATGCTCACCGCTCGCGGCGTGATCGCATCCATGGTCCTGATCGTCAGCATTTCCCAGCTCGCTCTCAGCACCTATAACCCATTCATTTATTTCAGGTTCTGATGATGCAATCGATCGGTTCGAGGAACATCATTAACGCCGCGCTGGCCACCTTTTTTGCGGCGACGATCGCCGTACCATTTTTGGGACTCTGGCGCACCCATGACGGTGGCGCGGAAAAGCGAACGCTTGCCGAAAGGCCATCGTTGCCGGACTCATTTAAAGCGGTCAAAGCCTATCCGGCCAAGATGGAAGCCTTCGTCAATGACAATTTCGGCCTGCGGGATCACTTCCTGACGTTGCATTCCGATATCAGCCGGAACGTGTTCCGCACATCGGGCTCCCCTCGAGTCATTCTGGGGTCAAGCGGCTGGCTTTTCTACACGGGGGACAACTCCCTTGCAGACATGCAGCGGTTGGCCTCCCCTGCGGAAGCGAGCCTAGGCAACTGGAAAGGCTCGCTATCGGATCGGTCCACTTGGCTGGCGAATCGAGGCATCACATACAGATTCGTCACGGCGCCGGACAAACACAGTCTGTTCCCTGAGAAGCTTCCCAGTCGATACCAGTGGGAAGGTGATTCGCGCTATGCGCTCATCAAGCAGCATGTTGGAACGTCAGCCCCTCTTGTGGACTTACTTCCTGACCTGGCCAAAAAGAAAGCGGCCGGTGCCGAGCGCCTCTACTTCGAAACCGACACGCATTGGACGAGTTACGGTGCATACATCGGCTATCGCACTATTATGCGTTCGCTTGGCGAAGCGAATGGACCCGCGCCGCTGGAAATAGCCGAGGCTGAGTTCGTTGACGACGGAACGCCCCGTGCTCGTGACCTGGCGATCATGAGCCGCAGCCCGAAACTCGAGACCGAAAAGGTAGCCGCAAGCTTCAAACCGTGCGGCCGGGCAGTGGCGGTACAGCCCCCAGCTGGCGTCGACGTCAGCCGGATTCTGCGGTTCGCCGGACACGAATGTCCGTCGCGAACAAAAACCCTGCTGATCTTCCATGACTCGTTCGGCTCTGCGATCAGCCCATACTTCAACGCGACGTTCGGCCGGGTCGTTTCAATATGGGGAACGCCGACCGACGAGCTATTCGTCCGAATGGTATTGCAAGAAAAGCCTGACGTCGTGATCGAAGAGCGCGTTGAGCGTTTTATGGAAGCGGTGCCTGAGAACACATTAAACGCCACCCTTCATAGGATCTCAAATACGCCCCCCGGAGGACTTGCCACTGCAGGGGCTAAATCTCTCGACGGTGCCGATGGCCCTGGCCGCAGTACGGCAGTTCTTGACTGACGCTTCGGGAAACATCCGATTCCGCAATTTTAGTTCCTTCTCGCCTCCAACCCACACACCTTTGCTCCGGCGCGTGTGGGCAAGGATGGACTTGGCCGTGTCGTCGCTCAGCACATCGGCCTTGTCCATATAGATTGGCGCGGTCCAGTCGGAGGCGGTGTCCACGATCCTTGCTTGCGTCAACCCCTGGCTCGGGCTAATTTGCCCCGCTCGTCGTGCAGCGCGCTGTTAGCGTCAGGCGCGATATCAGCGGCAGCATCTTCATCTCGTCTCAACTTTGCGTGGCCGGGGCACACCTGTGCGCCTGCCTGGTCGGTCGCGACGAGTACCTCAGGACATGGCGGCGACGGTGATGCGTTGCTTGTCGGTGGCGATGACGGGTCTTCGGCCTGGCATCGCCGGAACTCCGTCAGTGCGTCAACCCCTCGGGTTGGAGGGCACAGTCTTCTCCTTCGTCTGCCGATAACCATTGAGCAATCTTACCGCCACGAAATGTCCAGACGATATCCAAGCCTTCCCCCATCGCCGCCTTATCCTTCAGAGGAGTCTGCCCGCGCGGAAGCCTTGCAGATTCACGCCGCAATCGTGCTCCAGCACTGTACATGGGGATTGGAAGCCCTGAGACAACTGGTAGTGTTGAACGTAGCAGGCGTGGCGGGCTCGATCGCTCTGGCCGGCGGCCACTTTTTTGATGGTCGCGGGCACTTTGCCGTTCTCTCGATCATTGCCTACTCGTTCAGTGCCGGATTCGCCTACATCACCATGGTCAAGGGCTTCGAGCATCTACGTGATTTGGCTAACGAGCATGCCGCGTACATAAATGGCCATGTCGCCCGTGGTCGCCAAGTTGCTGAACTCCCGAAAGGCAAAACCCTCGAATGGTCCAGGATACGTGCTCTCTTTCTGTTTCTTTGCGGTCTAACATCAATGTGCCTAGGCATGATGGGACCGCTCATGGATCTGGGCATCAGGGGAAAAATAATTCCATGAGCTTGCGGCACATCCTAATCTTTCATGCACTCACGTCGCGATCAGCATTGAGCCGGACCCAGCAAACGGATCGAGCACCATGTCGCCAGCCTTCGAGCTGTTGGTCAGCAGGTATTCCCGCATCTCCACCGGAAAAAGCCCCGCGCAGCTGGAACCGGCGGGGCTTCGATTCTTTTGAGACTACCGGCTTTTAGGCCTTTGCAGTCTGCTCTTCCAAAATGGCATTCAGACGACCACGGAAGTTCAGGGGCGCCGAAATACCCGGAATAGGTGCGCGCGGAGCGCCCGCGCCCGATACGACCACCGAGCCAAAATTCAGGATACGGCCGAGAATCGATTGATCGACCTGCACCGTCTCAACTTTCTCCAGACGCATCTCGATGGTGCTACGGCTGATCAGTCCAAACTTGGCAATGATCCGCTTGTTCGTGATTGCGAGCTCAGTCGTCCAGATCTTGATAAAAGCAATCAGGAGGAACAGCAGCCCGAACCCCATGAACGGCAACGTCACCACACCGAGGATGACGAGCGGCAGTTGCGAGAGCCAGGATACTTTGGCCTCATAAACGATCTGCTCATTTGCCCCGATGCTCGCATTTACATACGACCCCATTACTGCTCCCTTTTCGATTTATTGGAGCGGGAATCTTAACCGACCGAAAGTCATATTGGACGCGACGGCGGGCACCGAACATCCTAAACCCCACTTCAGGAGGAGAGTGGCCGAAACGCAAAAAGCCCGCTTGCGCGGGCTTCTTCAGACGCAGTTACGGCAATTCTGGCGCTAATGTAGGTCGTCTGTCACACGACTGTAAAGCCGTCTGCGCCGATTGGTTGTTCGCGGTTCTTGTCCTCAACGAGGCTACCGACGACTTCGCGCACGGCATCAGAATTGATGGTGGCCGTGCTGCTCACCAGCCGATGCAGATGCTTGAGCACCGCCGGCATGCGTCAGCCCATATGGCCGCCACGATAGCGATTGACGGGCCAGCCTGGACCTCCGAGCCTTCCTCGGCAACCGGGGACCGCCTGTGACATCTATTGCCGCATCGACTTTGAAACGGCGCTCGAGGTCCAGAGGACTTTGGGTGGACGAAAATGCGGGGATTCAGGGCCCGGACACCGTTCCATACACTGAGATGCAGACACCAGAAATGAAAAACCCGCACAGCCAATGACTGTGCGGGTTTTATTCTGGTCGGGGCGAGAGGATTTGAACCTCCGACCACCTGCACCCCATGCAGGTACGCTACCAGGCTGCGCTACGCCCCGAAGAAGAACGAGATTATATCAGAGCCGACCGTAATGGCTAGTGGTTTGCAGTGAATTTATTCGGGCTTCGCGATTTGCTTCAGTTGCGCCAGCAGATGCTGGACTTCCACCAGGTCGCCGCGCAGCGTGTTCAGGTCGACCGACAGCACAGGCGGTTGCACTGCCGCGGCGGACTGCACCGCGACGGCTTCGTCCGGCATGGCTGCTCCGACGCCATGATGACGCCCTTCGTCCAGCCGGTTGCGCGCACCGTTGATCGTGAAGCCTTGCTCGTAGAGCAGTTCGCGGATCCGCCGGATCAGCAGGACTTCATGGTGCTGGTAGTAGCGGCGATTGCCGCGGCGCTTCACGGGCTTGAGCTGCGTGAACTCCTGCTCCCAGTAGCGCAGGACGTGCGGCTTGACGGCGCAAAGCTCGCTGACTTCACCAATCGTGAAATAGCGTTTTGCGGGAATCGGCGGCAGCGAGACGCGCTCGCTGGATTTTTCCGTCATGCGATGGAGAAGCTGATGTCAGGCCCCTCGAGGGCCAGACGCGGTTGGCGCGACGCGCGCGCGGCATTGCAGGATACAGACAGCCATCGCCCCGGGCAATCCAACCGATGTGGCAAATTGATACAGGTGTCTGTGCGCCGCGACGGTCTTCGTTCGGCAGGCAACTGACGCGCGGGGCGTCAGTCCTGCCACGTCGTCAGCCCGGAAGCGCCACGTCGGCGCGTTCCTCGACCAGGCTCTTGAGCTTCTGGCTGGCGTGGAACGTCACCACACGGCGCGCGGTGATCGGAATGATCTCGCCCGTCTTGGGATTACGGCCGGGACGTTGCGCCTTGTCGCGCAACTGGAAGTTGCCGAAGCCGGACAGCTTCACGCTGTCGCCCTTCTCCAGGGCTTCGCGAATCACGTCGAAGAAAGCCTCGACCATATCCTTCGATTCGCGCTTGTTCAGGCCAACCTGGTCGAACAGCATTTCTGCGAGTTCGGCCTTGGTCAGGGTAGGCACCTCGGTAGCGCGGGCTTCCGGCGATGCATCGTCGAAGGAGGCAGCATGCCGGTCGCTTGCCTCACCCAGGTCTGCAGCATTCATGGAAATCGCGTCTCGATCGTTCATCCTTGATCGCTCTCTTGCATCTGTCTGGCGATCCGCCCGGGAGCTGTGCCCGGGCGCTCCAACTGCGATGGTGGCTTAGCCGCGCAGGCGGGCATCGAAGCCCGCTGTCAGCGCGTCGACCATGCAACGCACCGCGCTGTCGACTGTCTCGTCCTGGAGGGTCGCCCCAGTATCTTGCAACGTTACCCGGAAGGCAAGACTTTTCTCGTCGGCGCCAATTGACGCCGACGCCGCCTTGGGACGGAACTCGTCAAACAGCACCAGGCTCTGAACAAAGTGGCCCGAGCCGGCCTTGTCCAGCGCCGCGCGCATGGCATCGATCATGTCCTGAACGCGCACCTGCTGCTTGACCACCACGGCCAGGTCACGCACGGCGGCCGGGAACTTGGAGATTTCCGTGTAGACCGGCAGGCCCACGTCCCGCAGCGCGTCGAGCTCCAGCTCGAACACCACGGGCGCGTTGGTCAGCTCGTACTCCTGCAGCCAGCGCGGGTGAATTTCACCGACCACGCCCACGGGCTTGCCGTCGACGATCACGCGCGCGGCGCGGCCCGGGTGCAGCGCGGGATGCGCCACCGGCTCGAAGCGCGGCGTGCGCGGATGGAACAGCGCCTCCACGTCACCCTTGATGTCGAAGAAGTCCACCGGGCGCGTTGCCACACCCCATTGCTCCTCGAACGCCGGGCCGTAGGCGATACCCGCTGCCATCATCGGCTGGCGATAGCCCGCCACGGTCAGGCCGCCATCGGCCACGCTGGGATCGCGATGGAACACGCGGCCCACCTCGAACAGGCGCACGCGCGCCGCCTTGCGGTTAAGGTTGTAGCGCACCTTGTCGACCAGGCCACCGATCAGCGTCGAACGCATCACGGCCAGCTGGCTGGCGATCGGGTTCAGCAGGCGGATCGGGTTGTCATTGGCGGCAAAGTCGCGCTCCCACTGCTCTTCCACGAAGGCGAAGTTGATCACTTCGTTGAAGTCGCGCGCGGCCAGCGCGTGGCGCACCACGTGCTGCGAGCGGCGGCCTTCGTTGGTCGGGCGCATTTCGCTTTCGGCGATCGGCGGACGGGCCACGATACGCTCGAAGCCGTAGATCCGTGCCACTTCCTCGATCAGGTCTTCCTCGATCTCGATGTCGAAGCGATAGCTCGGCGGCGTAACCTCGAACACCTCGCCATCCGCGCCCTGCGAACGCGTGAACGGCAGGTTCAGGCGCTGGAACACATCGGCAATTTCCGCCGACGACAGTTCGATACCCAGCACGCGCTCGGCGCGCGCCACGCGCAGGGCCACCGGCTTGCGCTGCGGCAGGTTGACGATCTGGTCGTCCACGGGGCCGGCCTGGCCGCCGCAGATCTCAAGAATCAGCGCGCTGATGCGTTCGATGTGCTCGACCGTGGTGGCGTAGTCCACGCCACGCTCGAACCGATGGGCGGCATCTGTCGAAAAGTTGTAGCGGCGCGCGCGGCCCTGGATGGCATTGGGCCACCAGAACGCGGCTTCGAGATAGATGTTCGTGGTATCCAGCGACACGGCGGTGCTGTCGCCGCCCATGATGCCCGCCAGGCTTTCGATTTCCTTGTCGTCGGAAATCACGCCGACCTGCTCGTCCACCTCGACGGTATTGCCGTTCAGCAGCTTGAGCTGTTCGCCCTTGCGGCCCCAGCGCACGTCCAGCCCGCCGTGGATCTTGTCCAGGTCGAACACGTGCGACGGACGGCCCAGTTCGAGCATCACGTAGTTGGAGATATCGACCAGTGCCGAGATGCTGCGCTGGCCCGAACGCTCCAGGCGCTGCACCATCCAGGCCGGCGTGGCCGCACGGGCGTTCACGCCGCGGATGATACGGCCCGAGAAACGGCCGCACAGGTCGGGCGCGGAGATCTTGACCGGCAGCTTGTCCTGCAACGTCACGGCCACCGGCGACATGTCCGGCAGCGTCAGGGCGGCGCCGGTCAGCGCCGACACCTCGCGCGCCACGCCGTGGATCGACAGGCAGTCCGCCTTGTTCGGCGTCAGCTTGATCGTGAAGACCTGGTCGTCCAGGTCCAGGTACTGGCGGATGTCCTGACCCACCGGCGCGTCGTCCGGCAGCACCAGCAGGCCGCCGTGGTCTTCCGACAGCTTCAGTTCGCGGGCCGAGCACAGCATGCCGAAGCTGTCCACGCCACGGAGCTTGCCCACCTTGATCTCGAACGGCTTGCCGCCCTCTTCGGCCGGCGGCAGCACGGCGCCCACCAGCGCGCACGGCACCTTGATGCCCGGCTTCACGTTGGGCGCGCCGCAAACGATCTGCAGCGTCTCGCCGGTGCCGGCGTCCACCTGGCAAACGTTCAGGCGGTCGGCATTGGGATGGCGTTCGGTCGCCAGCACGCTGGCCACCACGATCTTGTTGAACGGCGGCGCAACCGGGCCAACCTCTTCCACTTCGAGGCCGGCCATCGTCAGGCTGTGCGACAGCGCGTCGGTCGAGATCTTTTCAGGATTGGCGAATGTGCGAAGCCAGGATTCCGAGAATTGCATGGCGCTTCTGATCCGGTAGGTATTCTGTGATGTCTTTGACGATATGCGGGCAGCGGCCTGCGAGGATCAGGCGAACTGGCGCAGGAAGCGCACGTCGCCCTCGAAGAACAGGCGCAGGTCGTTGATGCCGTAGCGCAGCATCGTCAGGCGCTCCAGGCCGGAGCCAAACGCGAAGCCGATATAACGCTCGGGGTCGAGGCCCATGTTGCGCAGCACGTTCGGGTGAACCTGGCCCGAGCCGGAAATTTCCAGCCACTTGCCATTGCCGAAGGCCATGTCGATTTCGGCCGACGGCTCGGTAAACGGGAAGTACGACGGGCGGAAGCGCACCTGGATATCGTCGCGCTCGAAGAACTTGCGCAGGAAATCGGTATAGACACCCTTCAGGTCGGCAAAGCTGACATCCTCGCCAATCCACAGGCCTTCCACCTGGTTGAACATCGGCGAGTGCGTGGCGTCGCTGTCCACACGATAGGTGCGGCCCGGGCAGATCACCTTGATCGGCGGCATCGGCTTGCCGGCGTACTTCTGCACGTGCATGCGGGCGTAGCGCACCTGCATCGGGCTGGTGTGGGTACGCAGCAGCAGGAGCTTGTCGTCGCTGTCGCGGCCGTCCACATAGAACGTGTCCTGCATCGACCGTGCCGGATGGTTGTCCGGGTTGTTCAGCGCGGTGAAGTTCATCCAGTCGGTTTCGATCTCGGGGCCGTCGGCCACATCGAAGCCGATCGAACCGAAGATCTGCTCGACACGCTCCCACGTACGCATCACCGGGTGCACGCTGCCGCGCGCCACGGCGCGGCCGGGCAGCGTCACGTCGATGGCCTCTGCGGCCAGGCGTGCGTTCATCAGCGCATCGGCCAGCGCCTGGCGGCGCGCCTGCAGCGCACCCTCCACCTGCTGCTTGACCTGGTTGATACGGGCGCCCTCGGTCTTGCGGGCTTCCGGGTCCAGTTTGCCGAGGCCCTTGAGCAGTTCGGTCAGCGCGCCGGTCTTGCCCAGGAAGCGGGCCTTCTCGTTTTCCAGCGTGGCGTTGTCGTTGGCGGCGGCGAAGGCGGCCTGTGCGTCGGCGACGATTTGATCCAGATCCAGGGACATGACGGCTATACGTGGACGGTACGTGGATGGTGCATAGGAAGGATAGGCACTGCCGCCGGGCGATGCGCGATACACGGTTGGTCGCACGCGGCGATGCATTGTCATTTCGGATGCCGTCCCGGCCCGGGGAAGCCCCGGTTCGGCATGGCATTCGAAATGAAAACGGGGCTCGGTGAGGAGCCCCGTTTCAGCAGACCTTGCGGTCGGTGCTTGCCCGGAAGCGCGTTACGCGCTTCCCGAACGGCCATCAGGCAACGGAGGCTTTCACCTGGTTGACGATGGCGGCAAAGGCAGGCTTGTCATGGATGGCCATGTCCGACAGCACCTTGCGGTCCAGTTCAATCGAAGCCTTCTTCAGGCCGTTCATGAACACGCTGTAGGTCATGCCATGCTCACGCGTCGCGGCATTGATACGTGCAATCCACAGCGCGCGGAACACGCGCTTCTTGTTGCGACGATCGCGGTACGCGTACTGGCCAGCACGCATGACCGCCTGCTTGGCGATACGGTAGACATTATTGCGACGGCCGCGGTAACCCTTGGCAGCGTCGATAACCTTCTTGTGACGGGCCCGTGCAGTGACCCCACGCTTTACTCGAGGCATGTAATACTCCTTTCGTTATCGGTTGGGGTTATGCGTAAGGCATCATCGCGCGAACGGACTTCAGGTTCGTCTCATGGACGTCCTGGGTGCCGCGCAGTTGACGCTTGTTCTTGGTGGTCTTCTTCGTCAGGATGTGACGCTTGAAGGCCTGGCCGCGCTTGAACGAACCGTTCGGGCGTGCCGTAAAGCGCTTGGAGGCGCTTTTCTTGGTCTTCATCTTAGGCATGAATAACTCCAGCTCTATGACATGCATGCAGGTGGATGACTGACGCCATCACTTGCAAAACCCGCATCCACTTGTTTTTGTACGCAGCGCCGGGGCGCAAACCCCTTACACCACGCACGGTTTCCGCGCAGGGCGACGCCGGGATACCCCCGGCATCCCGGCCGCCGCCCCGCACAGGAATTACTTCTTCTTCTTGGGAGCCAGCACCATCACCATCTGGCGACCTTCCATCTTCGGCATCTGCTCGACCTGACCCAGTTCTTCCAGGTCAGCCTTCAGACGCTCGAGCATGCGCGCGCCAATTTCCTGGTGGGCCATCTCACGACCGCGGAAACGCAGCGTGATCTTGGTCTTATCCCCATCCTCCAGGAAGCGTCGCAGGTTGCGCAGCTTGACGTTGTAGTCGCCATCATCCGTGCCAGGACGGAATTTCACTTCCTTGACCTGGATGATCTTCTGCTTGAGCTTGGCCTCATGGGCGCGCTTGGCTTCCTCGTACTTGAACTTGCCGTAGTCCATGATGCGGGCTACGGGAGGAGCCGCGTTAGGCGCGATCTCCACCAGATCCAAGTCCTTGTCCTCGGCCATGCGCAGAGCGTCCATGAACTTGACGATGCCGAGCTGCTCGTTATCAACCCCTACCAGGCGCAGCTCAGGCGCGCTGATTTCCCGGTTGATACGGTGACCTTTGTCTGTAGCGATGTTCCGTTACCTCAAGAAGACAAAAAAACAAGCCGTGCTTCACACCCTCAGGCTTTGCTGGCAACGTCGTTCTGAAGACGTTCCACAAACGCGGAAACAGGCATGACACCCAGATCCACATTGCCACGGGCACGCACGGCCACTTGATTGGCGTCCCGCTCCTTGTCGCCCACCACTAGCAGGTAGGGAATCTTCTGGAGCGAGTGCTCGCGGATTTTATACGTAATTTTCTCGTTACGCAAATCCGCCTTGGCCCTAAACCCTTGTTTTTGCAAGAGTTGCACGACGTTTTCGGCATATTCCGACTGCGATTCGGCGATATTCATGACGACCACCTGCTCCGGAGCCAGCCAGGCGGGCAGCGCACCCGCATGGTTTTCCAGCAGGATGCCCAGGAATCGCTCGAACGAACCCAGGATGGCCCGATGCAGCATGACCGGACGCTTCCGGCCGTTATCGTCAGCCACGTATTCGGCGCCCAGGCGTTCCGGCAGCACGAGGTCGAGCTGCAGCGTACCGCACTGCCACGAACGGCCGATCGCGTCCTTGATGTGGTATTCCACCTTCGGCCCATAGAAGGCGCCCTCGCCCGGCAGTTCCTCCCACTCCACGCCGCAGGCACGCAGCGCCAGGCGCAGGCCGTCTTCGGCGTGATCCCAGACGGCATCCGAGCCGGCGCGCTTTTCCGGGCGCAGCGACAGCTTGACCTTGACATCCTTGAAGCCGAAATCGTCATACACCGAAAACGCCAGCTCGTTGAACGCCTTCGCCTCCTCGACGATCTGTTCTTCCGTGCAGAAAATATGCGCATCATCCTGCACAAAACCCCGGACGCGCATCAGGCCATGCAGCGCACCCGACGGCTCATTGCGGTGGCACGAGCCGAATTCGGCAAAACGCAGCGGCAGGTCGCGGTACGAGCGCAGGCCGTGGTTGAAGATCTGGACATGCCCCGGGCAGTTCATCGGCTTGATCGCGTAGTCGCGCTTTTCCGATTCCGTGACGAACATGTTTTCCTTGTAGTTCTCCCAGTGGCCCGACTTCTCCCAGAGAGAACGATCCATCACTTGCGGCGTCCGGACTTCCTGGTAACCTGCTTCCGTCAGGCGGCCGCGCATGTACTGCTCGACGGCCTGCCAGACGCTCCAGCCCTTCGGATGCCAGAACACCATGCCCGGCGCTTCCTCTTGCAGGTGGAACAGGTCCAGCGTCTTGCCCAAGCGGCGGTGGTCGCGCTTCTCGGCTTCCTCCAGCATCGTCAGGTACGCTTCCTGGTCTTCCTTCCTGGCCCAGGCCGTGCCGTAGATGCGCTGGAGCATCTCGTTGTTCGAGTCACCGCGCCAATAGGCGCCGGCCACCTTCATCAGCTTGAAGACCTTGAGCTTGCCCGTCGACGGCACGTGCGGTCCACGGCACAGATCGACGAAGTTGCCTTCGCGATACAGGCCGATTTCCTGGTCGGCCGGAATGGAGGCGATGATCTCGGCCTTGTACTTCTCGCCCATCGACTCGAAGAGCGCCACCGCCTCGTCGCGGTTCCACACTTCGCGCGTGACTTTCTCGTCCTTGCGGGCCAGTTCCGTCATCTTCTTCTCGATGGCGGCCAGATCCTCGGGCGTGAAAGGACGCTTGTAGGAAAAGTCGTAGTAGAAGCCGTTCTCGATGACCGGACCGATCGTCACCTGCGCATCGGGGAACAGTTCCTTGACGGCGTAGGCCAGCAAGTGGGCCGTCGAATGGCGGATCACATCGACGCCGTCGGCGTCCTTGTCCGTGACGATGGCCAGCGAGGCATCGCGGTCGATCGTGAAGCTCGTATCGACCATGCGACCATCGACCTTGCCGGCAAGCGCAGCCTTGGCCAGGCCCGAGCCGATGCTCTGCGCCACTTCAGCCACCGTGACGGGGCCGGGGTACTCGCGACGGGAACCGTCCGGCAGCGTGATTGCGATCATCATTGCACCTCTTGTGGATGCCGCCGCGCCGGCGTCTGGGCACCAGGCGGGCGGACAAAGCAACTTTTGTGGCGCCGGGCCACCCGATGCGGCGCACGCGCGCATCGGACAACACCGGCAAACGGAAATCTCTCGGGCTGACCCGCGCCCAACTTCGGGCGACGCGGCAGCTTAGCAGCACGCTGGCAAACGACAGACGAAAAAAAACGCGGCCAAGGCCGCGTTTTTCTGTGTTTCCCCGCATCCTGCACGGGTCGAAGGCGCACCTCGACTACTGTCGCTAACCAGCGGTAGTAGTTCGAGTTGTCATGTTCATGGCGCGCTTCCGGCGTTGTACTGCATGTTCGTTGGTAGGCTCGATTGGACTCGAACCAACGACCCCCACCATGTCAAGGTGGTGCTCTAACCAGCTGAGCTACGAGCCTAGCGAAGCGCAGAGTATAACCTTATTTTCGCCTGGCGTGCAACACCCCCTGCACTTCCTCGATCAGTTGCAGCGCCCGTTGCAACTGCGTGGCCTCGGACACTTCCGCCGTAAACTGCATGCGCGCCACGCCCTTGCTCGACAGTGTCTTCACACCGGTCACGTTGATTTTCTCCCGTGACAGCACTTCGGAGATATCGCGCAGCAGGCCCTGACGATCCACCGCTTCCACCTGGATGTCCACCGGATACACCGCGTCGCTGCGCTTGCCCCATTCCGTCTGGATCACCCGCTCCGGCGCCCGCGCCGACAGTTGCAGGAATGTGCTGCAGTTGCGGCGATGGATCGACACCCCGCGGCCGCGCGTGACAAACCCGACGATCTCGTCGGGCGGCGCCGGCTTGCAGCAACGCGACATCTGCGTCATCAGCGAATCCACGCCCACCACCAGAACGCCGCTCTTGGCGCCGCGCGCCACGCTGGTGGCGCGACTCTTCTTGGTGACGGCCTCTTCCTCGTTGAACTGCGGCTGCGCCTCGCCCTCCGGGTGACGTAGCGCATGCTCCACATGCCGCAGGCTGAACTCCTCCTTGGCCACGGCCGCGTAGAGATCGTCGGTCGATTTGAAGTTGAGCCGGGTGGCCAGGTCGTCCAGATTGACGGCCGTCTTGCCCTCGCGCTGCAGTGTCTTTTCGATCAGTGCCCGGCCCTGCGCCAGCGTTTCCTGCGAATCGAGCGCGTTGAACCAGGCCCGCACCTTCGAGCGCGCGCGATTGCTCGCCAGGTAGCCAAGCTCGGGGTTCAGCCAGTCGCGCGACGGGCCGCCCTGCTTGACCGCAACGATCTCGACGGTCTGCCCGTTCTTGAGCGGCGTGTTCAGCGGCACCATCGATCCGTCCACGCGCGCCCCGCGGCACCGATGGCCCAGATCGCTGTGCAGGTAATAGGCAAAGTCCACCGGCGTCGCGCCCTGGGGCAGTGCCACCACGCGCGCCTGCGGCGTCAGCACATAGATATGGTCGTCGATGGCGGCATGCTTGAGCTGCTCCCACGGCGAATCCTCGTGCGCGACGGTGTGGTCGGCCTCGTCCTTCCAGGCCAGCAGCTGCCGCAGCCAGGCAATCTTCTCGTCGTAGGTATTGTCGGCCGCAAACTGGCCGCTGTAGCCCTTGCCGCCGGCCTCCTTGTAGCGCCAGTGCGCGGCCACGCCGTATTCGGCAAAGTGGTGCATCTCCTGCGTGCGGATCTGCACTTCGAACGCGCGCCCGTCGTCGCCGATCACCACGGTATGCAGCGACTTGTAGCCGTTGGCTTTCGGCCGCGAGATATAGTCGTCGAATTCGCGTGGAATCGGCTGCCAGATATGGTGGACGATTCCCAGGACGGTGTAGCAGTCCTTGATGTCGTCGACGATCACGCGGAACGCGCGCACATCGTACAGATCGGCAAAATCGAGTTCCTTGCCGCGCATCTTCTTCCAGATGCTGTAGATGTGCTTGGGCCGGCCCGTCACCTCCGCGCGGATGCCGGCCGAGGCCAGTTCCGACTGCAGGCGCGCGATGGCCTGCGCGATATAGCCTTCGCGCTCGATGCGCTTCTCGTCCAGCAGCTTCGCAATGCGCTTGTAGGTATCGGGCTGCTCGAAGCGGAACGCCAGGTCTTCGAGCTCCCACTTCACCTGCCAGATGCCCAGCCGGTTGGCCAGCGGCGCGTAGATGTCCAGCGTCTCGCGGGCCACGCCGGACAGCGGCGGAGTCTTGGTCTGCGCCAGCCAGCGCAGCGTCTGCAGGCGCGACGCCAGCCGCACCAGCACCACGCGGATGTCCTGCGCAAACGCCAGCAGCATCTTGCGCAACGCCTCGACCTGCTCGTGGCGCGCGGCCACCTGCGATTTCGACGCCTCCGACACGTCGGCCTGCGTCACCGCGATGGCGCCGATGCGCAGCAGCTGGCGCACCCCCTTCACCAGGCGCACCACCTCCTCGCCAAATCTGGGTTCGATCTGGGCCTCGGCGTCGGGCACGAAGGCCGCCGCCGCGAACAGGCAGGCCGCCGCGCGCGCGGCATCGTCCACCCGCAGTCCGTCGAGGATGCGTAGCATCCCTTCGGCGTGCGACAGCACGCTCTCGCCGGTCGGCAACAGCACGGGGTTATCGCCGTCTGCCACGTCGCGCACAAAGGCCAGGGCGCGCTCGACGAGCCCGGCATCCGGAATGCCTGCGGTCTGGCCCGTCAGCTCCGTTGACGTCACCATGTCACAACGCCTGCATCAATTGAGGGCGGCCGTCACCACCACTTCGATCAGATAGTCGGGATTGGCCAGCCTGGCTTCCACGGTTGCACGCGGGGGCGTGTTGCCTTGGGGCACCCATTCGTCCCACACCTCGTTCATCTCGCCAATGCGGGTGACGTCGGTCAGAAAGATCTGGCACATCAGGATGCGCGTCTTGTCGCTGCCGGCCTCGGCCAGCAGGCGGTCGATATGACCGAGCACCTCGCGGGTCTGGCCGCGCAGGTCGGCCTTGGGGTCGACCTCGGGCACCTGGCCGGCCAGGTAGACCACGCCGTTGTAGACCGCGTATTCGGACAGACGCTTGCCCACGTGGGCGCGCTTCAGGGGGTTGGTGCTCATATCAGATTCTTCTCAGCAAAAAATTCGTTACGTACCCAGGAAGAAGTCCCGGGCAATGGCAATCTGGGCCGGATCGATAAACGTGGGCGCGTGCCCCACATCGGGGATTTCGACGGTCGATACCTGCTTGCCGCGCGCCACCATCTCCGCCACCGTCTCGCGCAGCAGCAGGTCGGACTGGGCGCCGCGCACGATCAGCGTCGGCCCCGGCGCCGCCTCGAACATGTGCCACAGCACCTGCTCGCCGGCCTGCACCGCTTCCGGGGGCGTCTCCTTGAACGGCACGGCCAGCGCGGGATCGTAGTGCAACCCCCACTCCAGCCCCTCGGCGCCCTGCACCGGCTTGAGGATGGCGCCGTTCAGCTCGCGCCATTGCTCGGGCGTATGCCGGCCGAACGACGTACTGATCGTCTGCAGGTACGCCAGCCCTTCCTCGAAGGTCTTGAACCGCACCGGCAGGCCCAGGTAGGCGCCAATGCGCTCCAGCGCCTGCGCGGCGACGCGCGGCCCCACATCGTTGAGCAGCAGCTTGCGCACCGGCGACTTCGGCAGGCCAGCCAGGCCCATGCCGATCAGCCCGCCCATCGACGTGCCGAACCAGTCCACCTGTTCGACGTTGAGCCGGGCGATCAGCGTGACCATGTCGGACACATACTGCGGTACCACGTAGTGATGCGGGTCGGCCAGCCATTCCGAGCGTCCGCGGCCCACCACGTCCGGGCACACGACGCGATACTCGTCGGACATCGCCCGCGCCAGCGCGTCGAAGTCGCGGCCGGTGCGCGTCAGGCCATGCACGCACATCAGCACGCGCGGATTGAGGGGATCGCCCCATTCGTGATAGGCCATGCGATGCAGGCCCGCCGGGCTGATGCACTGGACGAACCCGAGGCGCGGACTGGAAGACATCTGGGACTCCCCTGCTGGTGCCACCGCATCCCCTGCGGCGTGCGAGTTTTTTCGGAATTTCTTGCCCACGATGACACACCGGGCAGAACGCGACGAAATACGGCGCCAGGCCAAAGCCGGATTGTACGCCCTGCGAGTACAATGCCACAGCACATCCTGACACTCCCGACGGAGGCTTACATGCTCAAAGGCAAGACGGCACTGGTCACGGGCTCGACCAGCGGTATCGGACTCGGCATCGCGCAGGCTCTGGCTGCGCAGGGCGCCAACATCATTGTCAACGGATTCGGTGATGCCGACGGCGCAAAGGCGGAAATCGCCCGTGCCGGCAGCGGCATCCAGGTGGGCTACCACGGCGCGGACATGAGCAAGTCCGCCGAGATCGAGGACATGATGCGCTACGCCGAGAAAGACTTCGGCGGCGTGGACATCCTGGTCAACAACGCGGGCATCCAGTTCGTGGCCAAGATCGAGGAATTCCCGGTCGACAAGTGGGATGCGATCATCGCCATCAACCTGACCTCCGCCTTTCATACCACCCGTCTCGCCCTGCCGTCGATGAAGGCCAAGAACTGGGGCCGCGTCATCAACGTGGCGTCCACCCACGGCCTGGTGGCCTCGGCCGAGAAGTCGGCCTACGTGGCGGCCAAGCATGGCATTGTCGGCTTCACCAAGGTGACCGCGCTGGAAACCGCGCAGACCGGCGTCACGGCCAATGCAATCTGTCCGGGCTGGGTGCTGACCCCGCTGGTGCAGAAACAGGTGGAAGCCCGCGCGCAGAAGGAAGGCATCCCGGTGGAACAGGCCAAGCGCGAGCTGGTGCTGGAAAAACAGCCGTCGGGGCAGTTCGTCACGCCCGAGGAACTGGGCGCGCTGGCCGTGTTCCTGTCCAGCGAAGCGGCCAGGCAGGTGCGTGGCGCGATCTGGAACATGGATGGCGGCTGGGTGGCGCAATAAGGAGGCAGCGATGCAGCGTAGTCAATCGCGACGCCATGCCCTGCGCACCCTTGGCGCAGGCGCCCTGCTGCTGTCGCCGCTGATGGCGGTGGCCCAGGCGCCGAAGGCGCTGGCGATCGACGTCTACAAGAGCCCGACCTGCGGCTGTTGCGAGGACTGGGTCAAGCACCTGCGCGACAACGGCTTCACCGTGGCCACGCACGATGTGGAAGATACTGGCGTGTATCGTCAGAAATACGGCATTCCCGAGCGGTTCGGCTCGTGTCACACCGGTGTCATCCAGGGCTACGGCGTCGAGGGCCACGTCCCTGCGGCCGATATCAAGAAGCTGCTGGCAGCCAGGCCGAAGGCCGCCGGGCTGGCCGTCCCGGGCATGCCGGTCGGCTCGCCGGGCATGGAGTACGGTCCGCGCAAGGATCCGTTCGACGTGCTGCTGGTGAAATCCGATGGCGCAGCGTCGGTCTTTTCCAGCTACAACAAGCCGAAGACCTGAGCCATGGGCGCCTGAGCCGGCGATGAGCCGGCGATCAGTCGGCGATTAGCCGGCACCTCGGTTCCGTCCGAAGCAAAAACCCCCGCCGGCGCGAACCGGCGGGGGTTTTTGTTTGAGGCTGCGTGCTTGAGGCTGCGGCGCTCAGATCAGTTCGGCTTCGGTCTTCGCCTGGACTTCCTCGCGCGACACACCCGGCGCCGTTTCCACGAGCTTCAGGCCTTGCGGCGTCACGTCGATCACGGCCAGGTCGGTGATGATGCGGTTCACCACGCCCAGGCCGGTCAGCGGCAGGTTGCATTCCTTGAGGATCTTGACGTCCTCGGTGCCGTCCTTCTTCTTGGCCGTATGCTCCATCAGCACCACCACGCGGCCCACGCCGGCCACCAGGTCCATGGCGCCGCCCATGCCCTTGACCATCTTGCCCGGAATCATCCAGTTGGCCAGGTCGCCGCGCTGGCTGACCTGCATCGCACCCAGGATGGCCAGGTTGATCTTGCCGCCGCGGATCATCGCGAACGAATCGGCCGACGAGAAGATCGACGAGCCCGGCAGCGTGGTCACGGTCTGCTTGCCGGCGTTGATCATGTCGGCATCCACTTCGTCCTCGGTCGGGAACGGGCCGATGCCGAGCAGGCCGTTTTCCGACTGCAGCCACACTTCCATGCCTTGCGGCACATGGTTGGCCACCAGCGTCGGCAGGCCGATGCCCAGGTTGACATAGAAGCCATCCTGCAGCTCGGCGGCCGCGCGTGCGGCCATTTCATCACGTGTCCATGCCATGATCTGTCTCCTTACTTGGCACGCACGGTGCGCTGTTCAATGCGTTTCTCGGGGCTGGTGTTCAGCACGATGCGGTGCACAAAAATGCCGGGCAGGTGAACATCATCCGGGTCGATCTCGCCGGTTTCGACGATCTCTTCCACTTCAGCGATGGTGATCTTGCCGGACATGGCACACACCGGGTTGAAGTTGCGCGCGGTACGGCGGAACACCAGGTTGCCGGCCTTGTCGGCCTTCTGGGCCTTGACGATGGCCACGTCGGACACCAGCGACTGCTCCATCACGTAGGTATCGCCGTTGAATTCACGCGTTTCCTTGCCTTCCGCGACGATCGTGCCCACGCCGGTCTTCGTAAAGAATGCCGGAATGCCCGAGCCACCGGCACGCAGCTTTTCGGCCAGCGTGCCCTGCGGCGTGAATTCGAGCTCGAGTTCGCCGGCCAGGTACTGGCGTTCGAACTCCTTGTTCTCGCCGACGTACGACGAGATCATCTTCTTGATCTGGCGGGTGGCCAGCAGCTGCCCCAGGCCGAACCCGTCCACGCCGGCGTTGTTCGAGATGCAGGTGAGCTGCTTGACGCCGCTGTCGCGCAGTGCGGCGATCAGTGCCTCGGGGATGCCGCACAGACCGAAACCGCCCACGGCGATCGTCTGGCCGTCGCGTACGACGCCCGCGAGCGCCTCGGCGGCGCTGGCGTAGACCTTGTTCATGTTCGCTCCTTCCTCGGTAGTCCCGCTCTTGCGCGGCCGGTTGGCCACACGCGGAAATTGTAACGGTACAATCGGCGGTCAGGCGCCGCCGTTGACGACCCAAAGGATACGTCAACGGATGCCGCGAACGCCATTACGTAAAAGTACATAAGGGATAATGCCGGCCATCGACTACCAGACCGCATTCCAGCTGGCTCCGGTCGGCCTGGTGCTCTCGCGCGCCCGGATGATCGAGGATTGCAACAGCGAGGTCTGCCGGATCTTCGGCACCACGCGCGAAGCCCTGATGGGGCAGTCGTTCCAGGTGCTCTACCCCACCGCCGACGAATTCGAGCGCACCGGCGCGCGCATCGTGCCGGTCATGAACACCAAGGGACTGTATTCCGACGAACGGATCATGAAGCGCGCCAGCGGCGAGCTGTTCTGGTGCCATGTCACGGGCCGCGCACTGGACCGCAACGATCCGCTCGGCGCCGGCATCTGGACGTTCGAGGACCTGTCGCAAAAGCGGCCGGTCACGGCCGAGCTGACCGCCCGGGAACGCGACATCGCCGCGCAGCTGGTGGAAGGCAAGACCAGCAAGCAGATCGGCAAGCTGCTGGCCATCAGCCCGCGCACCGTGGATATCTACCGGGCGCGGCTGATGAAGAAGTATGGGGCGCATACCGCAGTCGATCTGGTGCAGCGGCTGGTGAACCACTGAGGGTGTGCTCCCCTCTCCCGCGAGCGGGAGAGGGGCCGGGGGAGAGGGCAGGCGTATCAGATGCTGCCGTGCTGGAACACACCGACAGCTTCGCTCGATGTGGCTCCCTGCTGTACCACCCCTCTCTCCCACTCTCTCCCCATGAGGGGAGAGAAAGCCAGGACACTACCCTCTGACGCCACTTGGGGGTGACTCGCGGCGTTGGCTGTCAAACAACCGGCAGCCTTGCTTGCGCCTGTCGTTACTCGGCAATCAGCATCCGTATCTCCGCCGGCACCGGCACGCTCTTCTCCACCGCGTAGTCGCACCACACCACCTTGGCGCCGCCTTCCGCCCAGACCACATCGGGCAGGTCGGTCCGGCGGATTTCGATCTTCGTCTCGAAGCTCGACCGTCCCAACTGGCCCGCGTACACCCGGCATTCGATATCGCCGGGGTAACGCAGCTGCTTCAGGAACGTCATGTGGGCGTTGATCAGCACGGGCCCGTGGCCGTTGCCGTCCCGGCCATTGCGGCCGATCGACGCGAACCACTCGATCCGCGCCTGCTCCAGGTAGCGGAAGTAGACGGTGTTGTTGACATGGCCCATGGCGTCCATGTCACCCCACCGGATTGGCATCACGCAGGTGAAGACGTGCTTCATCAACGCTTGGCGATCGACGCTTCGGCCTTGGTCACCAGGTCGGCGCCAATCTGCTTCTTCCACTTGTCGTAGACCTTGGCCGTGGCCTTCTTGAACGCGTCGTGCTCGGCCGGGGTCAGCGAGACCACCTTCACGCCGTGCTGCTCCATGTCCTTCCAGGCCGGCGCACCGGGCTCCACCAGACCCTTGCGGGCCAGCGCGATTTCCTGCTTGCCGGCGTCGATGGCGGCCTGCTTCACGATCTCGCGGTCAGCCGGGGTCCAGCTTTCCCAGATCTGCTTGTTGACGACGAAGATCAGTGGATCGGCCACGTAACCCCAGGTCGTCACGTACTTCTGGCCGACCGTATAGAGCTTGGCCGCGGCAAACACGCTCTGCGGATTCTCCTGGCCGTCCACCGCGCCCGACGCCATGGCCGGCTGCGCATCGGCCCAGCTCATCTGCGTCGGGTTGGCGCCCAGCGCGTTGAAGGTCTCGATGTACAGCGGCGAACCCACCACGCGCAGCTTCAGGCCCTTGAGGTCTTCGGGCTTGCGGATCTCGTGTTTCGAATTCGACACTTCGCGGAAGCCGTTCTCGCCCCAGGCCAGCGGCACCACGCCTGCCTTTTCCAGCGTGCCGAAGATCGACTTGCCAACTTCGCCCTGCGTCAGCGAGTCCAGCGCCTTGTAGTCGGGCATCAGGAACGGCAGCGAGAACAGGTTCAGCTCCTTGACCTGCGGCGACCAGTTGATGGTCGAGCCCACAGCCATGTCGATCACGCCCTGGCGGATGGCCGAAAATTCGCGCGTCTGGTCGCCGGCCACCAGCGACGTACCCGGATACAGCTTGATATTGATGCGGCCGCTGGTGCGCTGGCGCACCAGGTCTGCCCAGATCTCGCCGCCCTTGCCCCACGGGAACGCGGGGCCCAGCACCAGCGACATCTTGTATTCGGGCTTGTAGGTCTGGGCCATGGCGGCCGGCGCGGCAAAGGCAGCAGCGGCGATCGAGGCGGCAACGGACAGCATCAGGGCACGGCGTTTCATGCGGGAATCTCCTCGTTTCATCTTCGTCTTGTCGTTCAAATCAGTAGCCCAGGTAGTCGGGCAGCCAGGTGGCCAGCGGCGGATAAGCCAGCACCATCAGCATGGCGATGAACATCGCCAGCAGCATCCAGATCACCCAGGGCACCGTTTCTTCCATGCGCACGCGGGCGATACGGCACGACACCATCAGGTTCACGGCCAGCGGCGGCGTGAACTGGCCCAGCGCCACTTTCAGCGTCAGCACCACGCCAAACCATACCGGGTTCCAGTGGAAGGCATTGGCGATGGGCAGCAGCAGCGGCACGAAGATCAGGAAGATCGAGATGCCGTCCAGGAACATGCCCACCGTCATCAGCAGCAGCACGATCAGCGCCAGCACGCCGTATTCGCCCAGGCCAGAATGCGCAATGGCGTTGGCCAGCGGGTCGATCACGCCCAGCGTGGACAGCGCGTAGGCAAAGATGCCGGCCAGCGCCACCACCAGAAGGATCACGGCCGACGTTTCGGCCGCTTCCTGGAAGATGGTGAACAGGTCGCGCATGCCAATGCTGCGGTAGATCACCATGCCGACGAACAGGCCGTACACCACCGCCACCACGGCGGCCTCGGTGGGCGTGAACCAGCCCGCGCGCATGCCACCCAGGATCAGGAACGGCGCCACCAGCCCCCACGCGGCCTCGCGCAGGCTCTTCCAGAACGGCGGGCGCGGCAGCGCAGCCTCGATATGCCCCATGTTGTGCTTGCGCGCCAGCCACACGGCCGGCACGATCAGCGCCACGCCGGCCAGGATGCCCGGGACCATGCCGGCCGCGAACAGCGCCGGCACCGACGCGCCCGGCACCAGCACGCTATAGATGATGAAGGCCACCGAAGGCGGAATCAGGATGTCCGTGGCCGCCGCCGCGCCCACCACCGCCGCGCTGTACGAACCCGGATACCCGGCGCGCGACATCGCCGCGATCATCACGCCGCCCACGGCGGCCGCGTTGGCGGGGCCCGAGCCGGAAATCCCGCCCAGGAACATCGCCACCAGGATGGCCACCAGCGGCAGCATGCCCGGCCCACGCCCGACGATGGCGATGGCAAAGGTCACCAGCCGCTGCGCCACGCCGGAGCGGTCGAAGATCGACCCCACCAGCACGAACATCGGAATCGCCAGCAGCGGATACTTGGCCAGCCCGGCATAGAAGTTCTGCGGCACGGCCAGCAGGCCGAACATCTGCGTGTCCAGGTTCGACAGGCCGATGGCCACCAGGCCGCCCAGCCCCAGCGACACGCCGATCGGCACGCCCAACAGCATCAGGCCGATGAACACCACGAAGAGAATGATGGCAACCAGCGTCATTGCGGCTGGCCTCCATCCTTGTTCGCTGCATGGAGGGCCTTCAGCGCGCGCACGTTGCGCAGGGCCAGCGCCAGCGCGCGCAGCGCGATGGCGCCCGACAGCACGGGCAGCCAGATCGAATACCACCAGCTTGGCACGCCGATGCCCGGCGAGGTCTCGCCGAACGCGTATTCATCCCAGGTAATCCGCGCGCCGAGCACCGCCAGCGCCAGGAACATCACCGCCACGGCCAGGGCCGACAGGACGGCGAGCCGCTTCTGGCGCGCCGCGCTGCCCCGCTCGAAGAAATACTCGATACGGATATTGCGGTCGCGCGCCACGGCGGCGCTGCCGGCCACCAGCGCCAGCACGATCATCAGGAAGACCGAGAATTCCTCGGTCCACGCGAACGATTCGTCGGTGAAATAGCGGACCACCACGTTGGCAAACGTGATGGCCACCAGCAACACCATCACCATGACGCCAACCCAGTCCTCGATACGCGGTGAAATGCGGAATTCGCTGTCGCGCGCCTCGTCGGCGGCTTCGGGAACGATCACCGAATCGACGACGTGCTGCGGCCCGGCGTCGCGCCGTGCCTGTTCTTCTTGAGCCATCAAAACCCGGCCTCCGGTTCCGGGCCGCCTCTGGCCAGTTGGCCGTCCGAGACGTTTCTCCTGTTGCTTATTCTTCTAGGCCCACCCCCGCCCCAAAAGGGTCAGCGGTCAGACCATGCCATCGTCGGCAGTGACCACCGCGCCATTGATAAAGCGCGATGCATCGGACGCCAGCAGCAGCAAGAGGCCATCGAGGTCTTCGGGTTGGCCCAGGCGCTTGCGCGGCAGCATCTGGATCAGCTTCTGCCCCGCGTCGGTATCCCAGTGGTGGTGGTTGATTTCGGTGTCGATATAGCCCGGGCAGATCGCGTTCACGTTGATACCGTGACGCGCCCACTCCAGAGCCATGGCCTTGGTCATGTGGACCACGGCGGCCTTGCTCATGCAGTAGACACCAATCTGCGACAGTACCTTGAGACCGGCCACTGACGCAATATTGATAATGCGTGCCTGCGGCAGCGGATTGCCCGTCTTCTCGGCGCCCTTGGCCCGCGCGATCATGCGCTTGGCCACTTCCTGGGCCACGAAGAACGCACCGCGCGTGTTGGTATCGAAGACGAAATCGAAGTCGTCGGCCGTGACATCGGTGAGCTTCTGCGTGGTGGACACGCCCGAGTTGTTCACCAGGATATCGATGGAGCCGGCCTCGGTTTCGGCGTGCGCCACGGCGGCGCGGATGCTGTCGGGGTCGGTCACGTCCAGCCGCACCACGTGCGCGCTGCCGCCATCGGCCTCGATCGCTGCCCGCAACTCCTTGAGTCGCTCCACGCGGCGCGAGGCCAGGATGACCTTGGCACCGGCCGCAGCCAGAACATGGGAAAACCGCGTACCCAGTCCGCTCGACGCCCCGGTCACCAGCGCGACCTTGCCTTCCAGATTGATCGACAAACCCATAGTTACCTCGGTGTGGGAGCAGCCGCGCCGGCCCGGCACGGCCCGCTGTTCCGCATCGCGGGCGCCTGGCAAGGCACCTGCCGATATACGGCCGCAGCTTATCAAAAAAAAGAACGGTCGTTCAAAAAAATGTCTTGCCTGAGGGTGTCGAGTCCCGGACAATGCCGGAGATTCTAAGAACTTGGTCCCCAAAGGGAAAGAGGAAAAACGCCTAGATCCGGCCCGGTCACCCGCCGATAGCCAGGTCAGCGCGCATGCCGCGCCGCGCCCGCATCGGGCAGGCGCGTGCCGCCATACGTCGAACCCGCCTCGCACCCCCGGACGGCCCAGGTTCCGCAGAGCCACGATTACCGCATCCCACAATCCGCACGCCTGGAGAGGGCTGCACCATGCGGCAGTATTGCCGCCCAGAAGAAACTGAGGGTAAGAGACAATGGATCAGCAACAGCTCGTCGAGCAGTTCGGCCCGCGCGAAGCCATGGAATATGACGTGGTCATCGTCGGCGGCGGTCCCGCCGGCCTGGCCACCGCCATCCGCCTGAAGCAGCTTGCCGCGGAAAAAGGCGGCGACGTCAATGTGTGCGTGCTGGAAAAGGGCTCGGAGCCCGGCGCGCATATCCTGTCGGGCGCGATCATGGACCCGATCGCGCTGAACGAGCTGATCCCGAACTGGAAGGAACTGGGCGCCCCGCTGAACCAGCCCGTCACCGAGGACAAGTTCCTGTTCCTGGACGAATCCGGCTCCAAGGCTGCCCCGCTGCTGCCCGAGTGCTTCCACAACGAAGGCAACTACATCGTCAGCCTGTCGAACTTCGTGCGCTGGCTGGGCCAGCAGGCCGAATCGCTGGGCGTGGAAATCTTCCCGGGCTTTCCGGCAGCCGAGGTGCTCTACAACGACGACGGTTCGGTCAAGGGCGTGGCCACCGGCAACATGGGCATCAACAAGGAAGGCGAGCCTACCGAGAACTTCCAGCTTGGCATGGAACTGCATGCCAGGTACACGATCTTCGCCGAAGGCGCGCGTGGCCACCTGGGCAAGCAGCTCATCGCGAAGTACCAGCTCGACGCCGGCCGCGATCCGCAGAGCTACGGCATCGGCCTGAAGGAACTGTGGGAAATCGATCCGGCCAAGCACAAGCCCGGTCTGGTGGTGCACACGGCCGGCTGGCCGCTCGATCCGGCCACGTACGGCGGTTCGTTCCTCTATCACATGGAAGATGGCAAGGTCGCCGTCGGCTTCGTGGTGGGTCTGGACTACACCAACCCGTGGCTGTCGCCGTTCGAGGAATTCCAGCGATTCAAGACCCATCCGGAAATCCGCCAGTATTTCGAAGGCGGCAAGCGCATCGGCTATGGCGCCCGTGCCATCACGGCTGGCGGCCTGCTGTCGCTGCCCAAGACCGTGTTCCCGGGTGGCGCGCTGGTTGGCTGCGATGCCGGCTATCTGAACGCATCGCGCATCAAGGGCAGCCACGCCGCGATCAAGACCGGCATGATGGCCGCCGAAGCCGCCTATGACGCGCTGCAAGCCGGCCGCCAGCACGACGAACTGACGGCCTATCCGGCGGCTTTCGAGCAGAGCTGGCTGCACAAGGAACTGCTGCAGGCCAAGAACTTCAAGCAATGGTTCAAGAAGGGCCGCACCACGGCCACGCTGATGACCGGCATCGAGCAGTGGCTGCTGCCGAAGCTCGGCATCCGCAACCCGCCCTGGACCATCCACCGCACCAAGCCGGACCACGTGTACCTGAAGCCGGCCGCCGAGTGCCAGAAGATCGAGTATCCGAAGCCGGACGGCAAGCTCACGTTCGACCGCCTGTCGTCGGTGTTCATCAGCAACACTAACCACGAAGAAAACCAGCCCGCTCACCTGACGCTCAAGGACGCCAGCGTGCCGGTGAACGTCAACTGGGACAAGTTTGCCGGCCCCGAGTCGCGCTACTGCCCGGCCGGCGTGTACGAATTCGTGCAGAACGACGATGGCAAGGAACGCCTGCAGATCAACGCGCAGAACTGCGTGCACTGCAAGACCTGCGACATCAAGGACCCGACGCAGAACATCGTCTGGGTCACGCCGGAAGGTGGTGGCGGCCCGAACTACGTGGGCATGTAAGCCGCTGCGCCCCCGCGCAGTCACGGAGAACGCCGGCCAGTGGCCGGCGTTTCGCTTTGCGCACCGCCGGATCAGACCGGCATGCAGGTCGTGGCCAGCAGCTGCTCGTAGATAAAGCACTGCAGCAGCGTCAGCTCGCGCTCGCCCAGCGCGTCGAACGCCACGCCGAACGCGGGGAACTCCTCATCTTCCTGCCCCGGCGCACTGCGCACCGTGGCATCGATCAGGACTTCGGCGTCCAGCGCGCCGGTGCGCAACTGGAAGCGCAGCCGCACCTTCTGTCCCACCGCTGGGGCTGGGGACGACGTCTGCACCAGCGCGCCGCCGGTGCTGAGGTCGGACAGCAGTCCCAGCCGCGCCAGGCCCTCGCCCATGCGCTGGTCGACGGTCAGATCGGGGACGGTCTGGCCGGGGGCGTTGTCGATACCGTTGCCAGCGTCGCCGCCGTGGCCACCTTCGTCCGCCTCGGCACCCGCCTCATCGGCATCGACCAGATAGGCCGCCAGCCGCGTGGGGACGCGCGCGGCGCGGCGCACCGGCATCTGCTCCGTCTGGGCCGGCGCCGACAGAACCAGGTATCGGAACGGGCTGCGGCATACCGCCGTGACCGTCGACGTGAAACTGTGGATGGCGTGCCCGGAGAATCCGCGCAGCAGCAGGTCTTCGCCGGCACGCACGGCCAGTTCGCGCCCGCCCAGCGTCGGCCAGGTGACAAACAGCCCCTGTTCGATAAAGCCGATCAGGCGGCTTGCGGCGGCCCGCGACTGCTCTCCCGGGGTCTTCACGTGCAGCAGCGTTCCCACCTGCAGGCCCAGCGGTCCTGCGCTCAGGCGCGTGCCGGCCAGGGCGTCGGGCTCGTTGCCGGCTTCGGGCATGTCGTCAGGCCGGCAAACCGTGCCGTGCCGGAACATCAGCGCCAGATCGCGGGCATCTGGAATGATGCTGCCGCTGCCCAGCATCAGGTTGCCCTGTCCGTCCAGCAAGGACCAGGGAAGCGGCTGCCCAACGGGCAGGTCTTGCGGCGTAAGCGGAATCATGGCGTAGCGGACTCTCCATGAAACGCGCCGGCACACGGTGCGCCGACGCGAGGAAATCGTGACGGACCGTTGCCTGCCATCACCTGTGACGGACACACCGATCCTGATGCGTCAGCTATCGACCAATGTGACAGAACCTTGACCCCCACCTTGGGGGCGTTCGCTTTCGAGACCGTTTATGTGCCGTCACCGTCATTCGGCCACCGGCAGGTGAATCGCCGCTTGACGGCCGTCATTCGACCTTGCAGAATCAGCGTTCGACGAAAAGCTGTCAGACAGCCTGACAGCATACCGGATCAACATGGATCGCCTGCCTCGCCCCGCTTCGCTTGCCAGCCGCATCGCCCAGACCTTGCGCGACGACATTGCCGCCGGACGCTTTGCCGCCGGCGCGCGCCTGCCAGCCGAGGCGGCGCTGGCCGATGCATTCGATGTCAGCCGGCCCATCGTGCGCGAGGCCATTGCCCTGCTCAAGGCCGACGGCGTGCTGATCACGCGCAAGGGCTCCGGCGCCTATGTGTCCGAGACGCCCGGCGGCCAGGTCTGGCGCGTGGCCAGCACGCCGGACGGCGGCCCCACCCTGGCGCAACTGTTCGAACTGCGGCGGGTCGTGGAAACGGCCTGCGCTGAAATGGCGGCGCTGCGCCGGACCGACGCCGATTTGCGGCGGATCCGCGACGCCCTGGCCAGCATGCAGCGCCACGGCGCCGATTTCCCCAGTGCGGCGGCGGCCGACATCGCGTTTCATCACGCCATCGCGCAGGCCGCCCATAACCCGTGTTTCACGGGCCTGACCGACTTCGTCAGCCAGCAGCTGCTGGTGGCGCGCCAGCACGCATGGGAAAACAGCGCCCGGCTCCACGCTGCCCAGGGGGCGCCGCGTGCCGCCGACGCCGAACATGCGGCACTGGTCGATGCCATCGCCGCCAGCAACCCCGAAGCCGCGCGCGCCGCCGCATCCGCCCACCTAAGCGCCGCTGCGCAACGGATGGGCCTCGACTGAACACCAGACATCGGAAAAGACCGAACAAGGAGCAGACAGATGGAAAACGTGGATTGCGTCGTGATTGGCGCCGGTGTGGTGGGCCTGGCCGTGGCACGCGCGCTGGCGCAGCAGGGCCGCGAGGTCATCATCCTCGAAGCCGAAAACGCGTTCGGCACGATCACCAGCGCCCGCAACAGCGAAGTCATTCATGCCGGCATCTACTATCCCGCCGGCTCGCTCAAGGCCGAGCTATGCGTGCGCGGCAAAGCCATGCTGTATGACTATTGCGCCAGCCACCACGTGACGCACCAGCGTTGCGGCAAGCTGATCGTCGCCACCAGCGAGGCCCAGGTGGCCACGCTGGCCGGCATCCGTGCCAAGGCCGAGGCCAATGGCGTGCATGACCTGCACCTGCTGACGCGCGACGAAGCGCGCGCCCTGGAGCCCCAGCTCGAATGCCATGCCGCCCTGCTGTCGCCATCGACCGGCATCATCGACAGCCACGGCCTGATGACCGCCCTGCTGGGCGATGCCGAACAGGCCGGCGCGATGCTGGCCGTGCAGTCGCCCGTGGCATCGGGCGCCGTCACGCCCGATGGCATTCGGCTGGAAGTGGCCGGAGAAGATGGCGAAACGACGCTGCTGGCCCGCACGGTGGTCAACTCGGCGGGCCTGACCGCGCCCGAACTGGCGCGCCGCATCGACGGCATTCCGCCCGAGCACATTCCTGGCCAGTTCTACGCCAAGGGCTGCTATTTCACGTTGGCTGGCCGGGCGCCGTTCTCGCGCCTGATCTACCCGGTGCCCGAAGCCGCCGGCCTGGGTGTACACCTGACGCTGGACCTGGGCGGTCAGGCGCGCTTTGGCCCCAATGTGCGCTGGATCGACGAGATCGAATACAGCGTGCCACCGCACGACGCCGACAGCTTCTATGACGAGGTGCGCCGCTACTGGCCGGCCCTGGCCGATGGCGCCCTGCAGCCGGGCTACGCTGGTATCCGCCCGAAGATCAGCGGCCCGGGCGAGACCGCCGCCGATTTCCGCATCGACGGCCCACAGGTGCATGGCGTACCGGGACTGGTCAATCTGTTCGGGATCGAATCGCCAGGGCTGACGTCGTCGCTGGCGATTGCCGAGAAAGTGGCCGGATTGCTGGCCTAGGCCTGCGTCGCAGCTTCCGGGTGGGCCTCCGGGCGTTCATCCCGGAAGCTCATCGCGGCGCAGCCGGCCCCAAGGGCCGCGGCCAGCGCCGCCAGGCCGAACGTGTGCATCGGCGCCAGCGTCTTCCACGTCCACCCCATGACCAGGCCGCCGAGCGTGCCTCCCAGACCGTAGGAAATGCCTGTATAGAGTGCCTGCCCGCGCCCTTGCAGCGGCCCGGCGAACCAACGCTGCAGCCGCTTGAGGCTGGCGCTGTGGTGCGCGGCAAACGTGGCCGCATGCAGGACCTGCACGGCCGCCATCAGCCAGGCGTACTGCGCGAAGTATCCGGTCACCCCGAAACGCAATGCCGCCAGCACGAAGGTGCCCGCCAGGATCGTGCGCAGTGCCAGCGCGCCAAACAGCCGCCCCTGATAGAAAAAGAACACGATCTCGGCCACCACGCCGATGGTCCACATCACGCCAATGGCGATCTTGCTATAGCCCAGTTGCTCCAGGTACAGCGAATAGAACACGTAGAGCGCCGCGTGGGCGAACATCATCAGGAAGGCCGACGCCAGGAACCACGCCACGTCGGGGCGGCGCAGCAGCGGCAACGCCGGGGGCGGCTTCACGCGCGGACCTTCGTCTTCGGCATCGCGCAGCCCGAAGACCACCACGGCGAACAGCGCCAGCATCGCACTGGCCAGCCATGGGAAAGCCGGCATGCCGAAGTGTTCGAACAGCGCGCCGCCCAGCAGCACGGCCGCGATAAACCCCACCGAGCCGAACATGCGCACGCGGCCATAGCGGTGGTCGAACGCGCCATGGCGGCGCAGCGTGGAAATCGTCAGCGCATCGCCCAATGGCGACATGGCACTGGTAATCAGGTTGAGCCCGATCATCATCGCCATCATGCCGCCATAACTGTGGACGCCGGGCACGGCCAGAAACGCCAGCAGCGACGCGACGGCCGCCAGCCGCAGCAGCTTCACGCGCGTATGGGTAACGTCCGACAGCCAGCCCCACAGATACGGCCCGACGATGCGGCTTAGCTGGAAGCAGGCCATCAGCACGCCGATCTGCACCGGCGAGAAGCCGCGATCGGCGAAGAACAGGCTGACATACGGCGAGATGACGCCGACGTAGCCGTAGTAGCCGAGGTAGAAAAGTCCGAAACGGAGATAGGTGGCCGGGTCGATCGACCGCGGCCGGTATGAGGCGGTACTCAGGATTTGGCCTGCGCCGCGATGCGCGGGGTCTCCACGCGCACGTCGCCGCACTGGGCGCGGTGGCGCAGCGCGTGATCCATCAGCACCAGCGCCAGCATCGCTTCGGCAATCGGCGTGGCACGGATGCCCACGCACGGGTCGTGGCGGCCGAACGTCTCGACGCTGGCCGACTGGCCGGCCTTGTCGATCGATTCCCGCGCGGTGCGGATGCTCGACGTCGGCTTGATCGCCAGCGACACGGTCACGTCCTGCCCGGTGGAGATGCCACCCAGCACGCCGCCCGCATTGTTGGTGCGGAAGCCCTCTGGCGTCAGTTCGTCGCCATGCACGGTGCCGCGCTGCGCCACGCTGTCGAAGCCGGCGCCAATCTCCACGCCCTTGACCGCGTTGATGCCCATCATCGCGTGCGCGATATCGGCGTCGAGCTTGTCGAACAACGGCTCCCCCAGGCCCACCGGCACGCCGCTGGCCACGACCTCGATGCGCGCGCCGACGGAATCGCCATCGCGGCGCAGCGCATCCATATAGGTTTCCAGCTCGGGCACGATGTCGGCATTCGGCGCGAAGAACGGGTTCTCCGGCACATGCTTCCAGTCAGTGAAGGGCACCTCGATTTCGCCGAGCTGCGACATGTAGCCCCGGATCTCGGTGCCGTACTGCTCGCGCAGCCACTTCCTGGCGATGGCCGCCGCGGCCACCACCGGCGCCGTCAGGCGCGCCGACGAACGGCCGCCGCCGCGATAGTCGCGGATGCCGTACTTGTGCCAGTAGGTGTAGTCGGCGTGGCCCGGGCGGAACGTCTCGACGATATTGCCGTAGTCCTTGCTGCGCTGATCGGTATTGCGGATCAGCAGGCAGATCGGCGTGCCCGTGGTCTTGCCTTCGAACACCCCCGACAGGATTTCCACCTGGTCCGGCTCCTGGCGCTGCGTCACATGGCGCGACGTGCCGGGCTTGCGGCGGTCCAGATCGATCTGGATGTCGGCTTCGGTCAGCGACATGCCCGGCGGGCAGCCATCCACAACCGCGCCAATGGCCGGTCCGTGCGATTCGCCGAACGTGGTGACTGTGAAAAGCAGGCCGAGGGTATTGCCAGACATGGTTGAAATGCGCAGGAATTGGGGGACGGGCTACATTGTACGGCCATTAGCGTCCGGACAGACGCCTCGGCGGCGGCATGCGGCGCCGGACGCCGGCCTGACGCCGGTCCCGACGCCAACTCACGCGCTTGCGGCGGCGGTGGCCCCAATGCCGGCCGCCGGCTGGCCGAAATCCGGTGCGAACACGCCGCTGCCCACGAAATCGGGATAAAACTGCGCCCGCATGCGTGCCAGGTAGGCCTGCAGGTTGGCGTGCGACTGCGCGGCGGCCCGGATCGGGGTCTCGAACACCGGCGACTGGAGGCTGGCCGCAAACGCGAACAGGGTGGCGTCGGCGCCGCATGGCCGGTCGCCCATCAGATACGGCTTGTCGCCCAGGATGTCGACCACGGCCTGCACGCCCTGCACCGCGATCGCGGTCATGTCGTCCACGCTATGGCGCCCCAGGCCCTGCGACCACAGCATCTGGCGCACGCGGCGCTTGACCAGCGCCTTGACCATGCCGCGCAGCGGCCCGGGCACCACGTTGAAGAATTGCGCCGGCCCGCGCTCGAAGTTGTCGCCTTCCAGCCAGCGCACGCGCGCCACGGCCCAGTAGAGGTTGTCCTCGAGCAGCTTTTCCACCGCCCAGGCCGCGCCGCGCTCGGCCGGCGTCAGCCCCTCGTCGAAATCCACGTGGTAGGTCTTTTCGATATGCCAGCGGATCAGCGTCGAATCGGCCACCTGCCGCCCCATGTCGTCCAGGTACGGCAGCTTGCCCTTGGGCGCCCGGCGCACGTTGCCGCGCCGTGTCTGGTAGGGCAGACCGGCCAGCTTCAGCAGCATCTCGGCCTTGATGACGAACGGGCTGGCGTCGGGCAACCCAAACGCGGGACCAAACGTGAACAGGGTGATCATCGTTATTTCCAGTCGCCGCGCAGGGCAAGCACCATCTGTTGCAGACTTTCGGGGGTGGCTGACTCCGGTGGCACCGGCTCGCCTACCACCAGTTCGAGCTTGCTCAGCAGGCCGCGCCGGAACGGCCGGGTCATGGCCGGCGCGCCCTTGCGCGAGAAGAAGCTGCCCCACAGACCACGCAGCGCCATCGGCACCACCGGCACCGGCGTGCGCTGGATGATCTGCGTGACCCCGGTCTTGAACGGGTTGATCTCGCCCGTGGCCGTGATCTTGCCCTCAGGGAAGATGCAGACCAGTTCGCCGTCTTCCAGCGCGGCTGCCACGGCGTCGTAGGCGCGCGCCAGCAGTGCGGGGTTCTCGCGCGCCGGCGCAATTGGAATGGCCTTGGCCTGGCGGAAAAACCACGACAGCCCCGGCACCTTGAATATATTGTGATCCATCACGAAGCGCACCGGACGCGGACTGGCCGCCATCAGCACCACGGCATCGGCAAAGCTCACGTGATTGCAGACCAGTACGGCGGCGCCCGCTTCCGGAATCCGCTCGGCATTCACGCGGCGCAGCCGGTAGATCGTATGCACGAGCAGCCAGGCGATGAAGCGCAGCAGGAACTCGGGCACCAGCGTATAGATATAGATGGCCACCACGGCATTGAGCAGCCCCACCACCAGGAACAGCTGCGGGATCGAATAGCCGGCCTGCGTCATGAACACGCCCAGCAGCGACGCGGCGATCATGAAGAAGCTGTTCAGGATGTTGTTGGCGGCGATGATACGTGCCCGGTGCGTCGGCGCCGAGCGGCTCTGGATCAACGCATAGAGCGGCACGCTGTAGAAGCCGCCGAACATCGCCACGCAGAACAGGTCCATCAGAACCCGCCAGTGGCCCGGCTGCGCCAGGAAGCCGCCCACGCCGCTGAGCGTGCCGCTCGTGGCATGGCCATGCGTGGCGAAATAGAGATCCACCGCGAACACCGTCATGCCGATCGACCCGAACGGCACAAGGCCGATTTCCACATGGCGCCCCGACAGCCGCTCGCACAGCAGCGACCCGATGCCGATGCCGACCGAGAACACGGCCAGCAGCAGCGTGACCACGTTCTGGTCGCCGCCCAGCACATCCTTGGCGAAGCTGAAGAACGAGGTCAGGAACGTGGCGCCCAGGAACCAGAGCCAGGAAATGCCCAGCAGGCTCTGGAACACCACACGGCTCTGGCGCGCCAGGATCAGGTTGCGCCACGTCTCGGTAAACGGGTTCCAGTTGATGCGCAGGTCCGGCTGCGGCGCAAGAGACAGCGGCACACCCTGCGACACGGCCCGCCCGGCCAGCGCGATGACCACGCAGACCATGCCCACGTAGAGCGGCCCGACCACCTTGCCGTCGGCGCCGGTCAGGCCGGCCAGTTCGCCCCCCAGCAGCGTGCCCAGCAGGATGGCGACGAAGGTGCCCATTTCCACCAGCCCGTTGCCGCCCACCAGTTCGGTCTGGTCCAGATGCTGGGGCAGATAGGCGAACTTGACGGGCCCGAACAGCGTCGAGTGCAGCCCCATCAGGAACGTGCCCATGTAGAGCAGCGTGGCGCTGTGCAGGTAGAAGCCGGCCAGCCCCAGCAGCATGATGCCGATCTCCAGCGACTTCACCAGCCGGATCAGCCGCGATTTCTCGATCTTGTCGGCGATCTGCCCGCTGGTGGCCGAAAACAGCACGAACGGCGCGATGAAGATGGCGGAGATCAGAAAGGCGGCGCTATGTGGATCGACGCCGTCGAACAGCGCGGCGTGATAGGTGACCAGCGAGGTGAAGGCGACCTTGAAGACGTTGTCGTTCATGGCCCCCAGGAACTGCGTCCAGAAAAACGGGGCGAAACGGCGCACGCCAAGCAGGCGAAACTGGCTTTGTTGGCTCATCAATGGCAAACAGGAGTTGACCCCGGTGACCCGCCGGGGCATCAGTTCGCCGCCATCATGCCAGCAGCGGGCAGGATCGGCTATGGGGAGACGCTTAAATCAGACAAGTCTCACGCCGAAGGAAGTCCGATGCCAGGGCGGCACCGGACCGGGCATGGGCTCAGCGCGCGGGCTGTTCCTTTTCTTCCGGCCAGTCGCGGATGTACGCCTTGAGCATCTTGTTCTCGAAGCTCTGCTCTTCGACCACGGCCTTGGCCACGTCGTAGAACGAGATCACGCCCATCAGCGTGCGTTTTTCGAGTACCGGCAGGTAGCGGGTGTGGCGCTCGAGCATCATGCGGCGCACCTCGTTCACGTCGGTTTCGGGCGTGCAGGTCAGCGGCGCGTCGTCCATGACCTTGCGGATGCCCACGGGGCCCAGCGTGCCGTTGTTGGCGGCCAGCACCTCGATGATTTCGCGGAAGGTCAGCATGCCGACGAGGTCGCCGTACTCCATGACCACCAGCGAGCCGATGTCGTGCTCGGCCATGGTCTGGATCGCCTGCTGCAGCGGCGTATCCGGCGTGACGGTAAAGAGCGTGTTGCCCTTGATCTGCAGGATGTCGCTGACTTTCATGATGGTGTCTCCGGGGCTGCCTTGTATTGCAGGGTCTGTGGCGCAGGTTTGATGGCCGATGCTAGCCCAAACCGCCGTCTCAAGTAAAGCGAGCGCGGCCTCCAGAGGCCTGCCAGGCGGGCCCGTGGCCGCCGGGCGGCGGGAAAAACCCGGGCTGCCCCGTGTGGCGCATGGTGCTAGGATGCCGGTCGGAGACAACCACCCGCGGTCCGGCCAACCGGGCCCCTTCCCGCCATGTCCACATCGTCTGGCAGCCGCTTCGACACGCTGGCCCTGCACGCCGGCGCCGCGCCCGACCCCGCCACCGGGGCCCGCGCCACACCGATCCACCTGACTACGTCGTTCGTGTTCCGCGACAGCGAGCACGCGGCGTCGCTGTTCAACATGGAACGCGCCGGTCACGTCTATTCGCGCATCAGCAACCCCACCGTCGCCGTGTTCGAGGAACGCGTGGCCGCGCTGGAAAACGGCGCCGGGGCCATCGGCACGGCCTCTGGCCAGGCTGCGCTCCACCTGGCCGTGGCCACGCTGATGGGGGCCGGCTCGCATATCGTCGCGTCCACCGCGCTGTTTGGCGGCTCGCACAATCTGTTGCACTACACGCTGCGCCGTTTCGGCATCGAGACCACCTTCGTCAATCCGCGCGATATCGACGCCTGGCGCGCCGCCATCCGTCCGCAGACGAAGCTGCTGTTCGGCGAGACGCTGGGCAATCCGGGCCTGGACGTGCTCGATATCGCCACCGTGGCCCAGATCGGCCAGGACCACCGCATTCCGCTGCTGGTGGATTCCACGTTCACCACGCCCTACCTGCTGCGCCCGTTCGACCATGGCGCCGGCCTGCTCTACCACTCGGCCACCAAGTTCCTGGGCGGCCACGGCACCACCATCGGCGGCGTGCTGGCCGAAGGCGGCACGTTCGATTTCGAGGCCTCGGGCAAATTCCCGGAACTGTCCGAGCCGTACGAGGGCTTCCATAACATGGTGTTCACCGAGGAAAGCACGGTGGCGCCGTTCCTGCTGCGCGCCCGCCGCGAAGGGCTGCGCGACTTTGGCGCGTGCATGAATCCGATGGCCGCCTGGCAACTGCTGCAGGGCATCGAGACGCTGCCGCTGCGCATGAGCCGCCACGTCGACAACACGCGCCGCGTGGTGCAGTTCCTGGCCGGACACCCGATGGTGGAATCGGTGGCCTACCCCGAACTCGAATCGCACCCCGACCATGAATTGGCGAAACGGCTACTGCCACGCGGCTGCGGCGCGGTCTTCAGCTTCAACCTGAAGGCCGACCGCAAGGCCGGGCAACGCTTTATCGAAAGCCTGGCGTTGTTCTCGCACCTGGCCAACGTGGGCGATGCCCGCTCGCTGGTGATCCATCCGGCATCGACCACGCACTTCCGCATGGACGCCGCCGCGCTGAAAGCCGCCGGCATTGGCGAAGGTACGATCCGGCTGTCGATCGGCCTGGAAGATCCGGACGACCTGATCGACGATCTGAAACGCGGTCTCAAGGCCGCCGAAAAGGCCATGGGGGGCAAGGCGTAATGAAACTGACCGTCTCCGGCCACCCGGCCTATGCCTACACGGGCGGCAAGCCGTTCGACCCTGCCCTGCCCTGTGCCATCTTCGTCCACGGCGCCCAGAACGATCACAGCGTCTGGGGGCTGCAGACGCGCTGGTTCGCCAATCACGGCTTCTCGGTGCTGGCCGTGGACCTGCCCGGCCACAACCGCAGCGCGGGCGCGCCGCTGACCACCGTCGAAGACATGGCCGACTGGGTCATGGCATTGGCCGGCGCGGCCGGCGTCACGGCCCCGGCGCTGGTGTTCGGCCACAGCATGGGGTCGCTGATCGCGCTTGAATGCGCGGCCCGCCATCCACAGGCCGTGCGCGGCATCGGGCTGCTGGCCACCGCGTATCCGATGAAGGTATCCGACGCCCTGCTCGACGCCGCGCTGCACCGCGAAGGCGATGCCATCGCGATGGTCAACCAGTGGTCCATTTCCAGCCTGGCCAGCAAGCCGTCGTCGCCGGGGCCCGGCGCGTGGATGCATGGCGGCAGCCAGCGGCTGATGGAGCGCGTCAGCGCCCGCAACCCCGGCGCCCATGTGTTCCACACCGATTTCTCGGCCTGCAATGGCTATGCCCACGGCGACGAAGCCGCCGCGGCCGTGACCTGCCCGGCGCTGTTCATCGTCGGCAGCAAGGACATGATGACCTCGCCGAAGGCGGCCCAGGCGCTGGCCGGCAAGATGCCCAAGGCCCGCGTCGTGACGGTGCCGAGCGGCCACGCGATGATGGGCGAAAGACCGGACGAGGTGCTCGACGCGCTGGCCGCGTTTGCAAGGTCTACACTGTAGAAAGATGGGAAAAAGACCAAAAATCAGGAGACTGCGATGGCCCAGGTCCATGCCAAGGAATTCGCCAGCTTTGCCGATTTCTATCCGTACTACCTGAGCGAGCACCGCGACCGCACCTGCCGGCGGCTGCATTTCGCGGGTTCCACGCTGGCGCTGGCCTGCCTGGTCACGCTGGTGGTCACCGGCAACGCCTGGTGGCTGCTGGCGGCGCTGGTATCGGGCTATGCCTTTGCCTGGGTCGGGCATTTCGGCTTCGAGAAGAACCGCCCGGCCACCTTCCGGCACCCGTTCTACAGCCTGATGGGCGACTGGGTCATGTACGCCGATATCCTGCGCGGCAAGATCCCGTTCTGAATCCGGGCCTGCACGCGGGGCGTCGGCGGCGCGCTCAGCCCTGCCCGTGCCGGCCGGGCGGCACCGCCTGGATTGCCGGGCCGGCCGCTTCGTTGGCGGCCGCATTTGCGGTCTGCTGGCGAAACACGGCTTCCAGCGGCTGGTCCAGCTGCGGGTTGTCCAGGATGCCGCGCAGCACTTCCACGCCCTGCATCTGCTGCGCCAGCGCCGTGCGCGGCAGGCGCGCCATGTTCAGCACCAGCCGGTCGTGCAGCGTGCGCAGCGTGACCTGCGACGGATCGCACAGCAGCGCCCAGTGCGCCTGGCCATGGTCCTGCTGCAGCTTGCCCACCAGGTGCAGCGCCTTGAGCTTGGCCAGCAGCCCGGCCAGGTAGTCGGCCTCCACCCGCAGCTTGCGCCCCATGTCCAGTTCTCCCACGCTGCGCGGCACTTCCTCGCGGGCGCGGTACAGCACGTAGAGCACGCCCAGCGCGTCGAAGAACTCGCTGCCCGCGAACGTGCGGCGGCGCCAGTGGCCTTCGCGGATCACCGGCAGGTTCGCCGCGATGGTTGCGCCCAGCAGCGTCACCAGCCAGCTCACATACATCCACAGCAGGAACAGCGGCAGCACGGCAAACGTGCCGTAGACGGCCGTGTAGGTCGGAATATGGGTAATGAAATAGCCAAAGGCGCGCTTGGCCACTTCGAAGGCCACGGCGGCCACGATGCCGGCGAAGATCGCGTCGCGCCAGTCCACGTAGGCATACGGCACCGCCATGTAGAGGAAGGCAAAGGCCAGCGCGGTCAGGCCGATCGGTATCAGCCCGACCAGCAGGCTCATGCCGAAGGGCAGGTTGCCGACGTAGCCCATCGAGACCGAAATCAGGTACGAACTGACCGACAGGCTGCCGCCGATCAGCACCGGCCCCAGCGTCAGCACCGCCCAGAACACCAGTACCCGCTGCGCCAGCGGGCGGCGCCGCTTGACGCGCCAGATGGCGTTGAGCGCGTCTTCCACGGTCAGCATGGTCAGTACCGACGTCACCATCAGGCCGCCCAGGCCCAGGGCGGTGAGCCCGCGCGCGCTCTTGGAAAACTGCCCAAGGTAGCGCGACACCGAATCGCTGATATTGCCGCCCGGGATCAGGTTCTGGAACAGGAAGCCCTCGATCTGGCCGCGAAACTCGCGAAACACCGGGAACGCGGCCAGCAGCGCGAATGCCACGGTCAGCACGGGCACCACGGACAGGAACGTTGTAAATGTCAGGCTGGCGGCCACCTGGGGCAGCCGGTTTTCGCCGGCGCGGCGCAGCGCGTAGCGGGCCAGTGCGCGCACCTTCTGCAGGTTCCATTCCCTGCGCAGGCGGGCAATGCGGACGGCGGACATGCGGGGGCTTTCTCCGTGGATTTCAAATAAGGATGCGACGCCGGTCCATCGCTTGCGCGCCGGGCCAGGGGCGCCGGCATGGCCGGCACGGCATCGGGGGCGTCACTTCCGGCGGCGCCCCAACTATAATACGCGGATCGTCCCGCGGCGCCGATTCCGCTGATTCACGCCGATTCACGCCGATTCACGCTGATTCCACCGTTTGCGCCGTTTGCGCCGTTCTCCACCCTTATCCATGGCGCCGGCCCCTGCCGGTCCCTGCCCGGCGCGCCTGTCCCGCTCATGACCGACATCCTCGTCCTTTACTACAGCCGCCACGGCGCCACCCGCAGACTCGCCGAACTGATCGCCACCGGCATCGAGAGCGTCTCCGGCGCACAGGCCCGCCTGCGTACCGTGCCGCCCGTATCCACCGTCTGCGAGGCCACCGCGCCCGACATTCCGCCCGAAGGCGCGCCCTATGCGGAACTGCGCGACCTGGAGGAATGCGCCGGCCTGGCGCTGGGCAGCCCCACCCGCTTCGGCAACATGGCCGCGCCGATGAAGTATTTCCTTGATGGCACGGTCGCCCAGTGGCTGTCGGGCGCGCTGACGGGCAAGCCGGCCTGCGTGTTCACGTCGACCGGCAGCCTGCATGGCGGCCAGGAAACCACGCTGCTGTCGATGATGCTGCCGTTGCTGCACCACGGCATGGTGATCGTCGGCCTGCCCTATTCCGAGCCCGGCCTGATGACCACCACGGCCGGCGGCACGCCCTACGGCCCCAGCCACCACGCGCACGTCGACAACCACGGCCCGGTCACCGACCAGGAAGCCGCGCTGGCCACGGCCATGGGCCGCCGGCTGGCGCAGACGGCCCTGAAGCTGGCCGCACGATGAAGACGCCCGACGATCGCGCGCTGCACAGCCAGCCGCTCTGGCGCCTGAGCCTGGCCAGCCTGATCGCGCTGATCGCGCTGTGCATTGCCTGGGAATGGTTCCTGGCGCCGCTGCGCCCGGGCGGATCGTGGCTGGTCCTGAAGTGCGTGCTGCTGCTGCCGGTGCTGCGCGGCGTCTGGACACGCAACCGCTACACCATGCAGTGGTCGTCGATGCTGATCCTGCTGTACTTCACCGAGGGCATCGTGCGCGCCACCAGCGACCGCGCCCCGTCGTCGTGGCTGGCCTGGGGCGAGGTGGCCCTGACGCTGGTGTTCTTTGTCGCCACGATCCTGTACCTGCGGCCCTACAAGCGCCGCGCCAAGGCCATCGCCAAAACGTCCCAACCCTCCTGACTGCCATGACCGCCGTGCATTCCGACTCGTTCCTCGATCTCTGCCGCGCCGCCATCGGTCCGCAAAACGTGCTGACCGATGCGGCCGACAAGGCGCCATACCTGACCGACTGGCGCCGCCGCTATACCGGCGACGCGCTGGCCGTGCTGCGCCCCGGGACCACCGAGGAAGTGGCCGCCGTGATGCACGCCTGCCACGCGCACCGGCTGGCCGTGGTGCCGCAGGGGGGCAATACGGGCCTGTGCGGCGGCGCCACGCCCGGAGCTGGCGAATCCGCCGCGCAGGGCGTGGTGGTGCTGTCGCTGCAGCGCATGAACCGCGTGCGCCAGGTGGACCCGCTCAACAACACCATCACCGTGGAAGCCGGCGTGATCCTGCAGCAGTTGCAGGACGTGGCGCGCGAGCATGGGCGGCTGTTTCCGCTGTCGCTGGCGGCCGAGGGCAGCTGCACGATCGGCGGCAACCTGTCGACCAACGCGGGTGGCACGGCCGTGCTGCGCTATGGCAATACGCGCGAACTGTGCCTGGGGCTGGAGGTGGTCAACGTGCGCGGCGAGGTCTGGGACGGCCTGCGCGGCCTGCGCAAGGACAATACCGGCTACGACCTGCGCGACCTGTTCATCGGCGCCGAAGGCACGCTGGGCGTCATCACCGCCGCCGTGATGAAGCTGTTCCCGGCGCCGCGCGCCCGCGTGACGGCGCTGGCCGCGGTCAAGAGCCCGCGCGCCGCGCTGGCCCTGCTGGCCATCGCCCAGTCGCACGCCAGCGCCATGCTTACCGGCTTCGAACTGATGTCGGCCCTGTGTATCGACCTGGTGACCCGGCACTTTCCGCAGCTGCGCTATCCGTTCAGCGAGCACCATCCGCAACTGGTGCTGCTGGAACTGTCCGACAGCGAGAGCGAAGACCACGCCCGGCACATCTTCGAGACCATGATGGAAGCGGCCTTCGACGCCGGCGTGGTGACCGACGCGGTGGTGGCGGAATCGGTGCAGCAGTCGCGCGATTTCTGGAACCTGCGCGAGCATATTCCGCTGGCCCAGGTGGAGGAAGGCAAGAACGTCAAGCATGACATCGCCGTGCCGATCTCGCGCGTGGCCGATTTCATCGAGACCACCGACGCGCTGCTGCAGGACGCCTTCCCCGGATCGCGCATGGTCACGTTCGGGCACCTGGGCGACGGGAACCTGCACTACAACGTGTCGCCGCCGGTCGGTGTGGACAACGACCAGTTCCTCAAGCATCAGGACGCCATCAACCTGATCGTCCACAACAGCGTCCACGCCCACAACGGCTCGATCTCGGCCGAACACGGCCTGGGCCAGCTGAAGCTGGAGGAAAACCGCCGCTACAAGAGCGACGTCGAACTGGCCATGATGCGCGCGATCAAGCAGGCGCTGGACCCGCAGGGACTGATGAATCCGGGCAAGGTCGTGTGAGGGGAGATCGGCGCCCCTTTCTCCCTCCAACGGGAGGGGGGAGACATCGCCGGCTTCAATGCAGCACCGGTGCCGCGCCGTCCCCATCCGGCTCGCCAAACAGCTGCGCGCACACCGCCTGGCCTTCCTCGGTCAGCCGTGCCGTGCCGCGCCCGTCTTCCTCGATGACCGTGTCGACCAGTTCGGCGGCGCCCAGCTGGGTCAGCACGCGCCGCAGTACGCTCATCTGCACGCTGGCGCGCTTGCTCAGCCGGGCCAGGGACAGATCCTTGTCCGCGCCGCGCTGGCCGTGGTCCCACAGCGTCTTGAGGATCGCCCCCACCACGGGGTCCAGGGCATCGTCCTCGCCTTCCGGCATGTCGTCTGCTGCGTCGTTGGTCATGTCGTCTCCCTTTCTTGTAATGTCGCCACGAGCTTGCCCAGCGTGATCACGGCGGATTCCATGGCTTCGGACCACGCGCCGCTGTAGTTCAGGCGGATGCAGTTCGTGTAGGTGGGCACGGGCGAGAAGATATGCCCCGGCGCCACCGTGATGCGCCGCTCCAGCGCGGCGTGGTACAGCGCCATGGCGTCCACCTCTTCGGGCAGTTCCACCCACAGCACATAGCCGCCGGCCGGGCGCGACACGCGCGTGCCTGCCGGGAAAAAGCGCCGCACGGCGGCCGCCATGATGTTGGCCTGCTGGGCGTAGGCCTTGCGCACGCGGCGCAGGTGATAGTCGTAGCCATCGCGGCGCAGGAACTCGGCGATGGCCAGTTGCGGAATCGTCGAGGTGGTCAGCGTGTTCAGGAACTTGAGCCGCTCCACCTTCTCCCTGTAGCGCCCGGGCAGTGCCCAGCCAATGCGGTAGGCGTTGGTCAGCGTCTTCGAGAACGACGAGCAGTGCAGCACGATGCCGGCCGTGTCATAGGATTTCAGCGAAGTTGGATGGGCGTCGCCGTAGTACAGCTCGCCATAGACGTCGTTCTCGATGACGGGGATGTCGCGCTCGGTCAGCAGGGCCACCAGCGCCTGCTTGCGCGCGTCGGACATCTGGAAGCCCAGCGGATTCTGGAAGTTCGGCATGACCATGCAGGCGGCCACGGGCCGCTCGTCGATCAGCCGGGCCAGCGCCTGGACGTCGATGCCTTCCACGGGATCGGTGGCCACCTCCACGGCGCGCATGCCCAGCCGTTCGATGGCGTGCAGCATCGCGTAGTAGGTGGGCGACTCCACGGCAATCGTGTCGCCCGGCCTGGCCACGGCCTGCAGGCACAGGTTGATGGCCTCGGTCGCGCCAATCGTCACGACAACCTCGTTCGGATCGACCGTGTAGCCGTTTTCCAGGTAGCGGCGCGTGATCTGCCGGATCAGCTCGGGCGACCCCGGCGGCAGGTCATCGAGCACGCTCCAGGTGTCATAGCGTTTGCCGATGGCGTTGGCGTACTGGATGATGCGCTGCCACGGATACAGCTTCGGGTCGGGGTATGGCGAGCCCAGCGGCACGGCGTCGTCGGCGCGGATCGAGCGCAGCGTGGACAGCACCAGCGCGCTGACATCGACAGCCGACGGCCGCGCGGCCGGCCGCGAGGGCTGCAGGTCGATGGCCGGCTCGCCGGGCCGGGCGCGCACAAAGTAGCCCGACTGGGGCCGGCTTTCCAGGATGCCGCGCGATTCCAGCAGCAGATAGGCGCGGATGACCGTGGTGATGCTCAGCCGGTGGTGCTGGGCCGCCTGGCGCACTGACGGGATCTTTTCGCCGGGCAGCAGCACGCCCTGCTGCACCAGGGCCTCGATATCGGCCGCGAGCTTTTCGTACAGGGTTGCGGTTGCCAACGGGTCTTCGCCTTTACTGGAGGGTCCGGGGGGCGCCGGACAACCCAGGCGTCAGCCTGCGGCCACCAGCGAATCGGATGCTAATACGGATTCAGGCGAAGTGTATTCGACGAAGCCATCCTGGCGGCAAAAGCTCAGCAGCCGCACGCCGGCCTGTTCCGCGATGCGGATGGCCAGCGAGGTCGGCGCCGAGATCGTCGCCAGCATCGGAATCTGCATGCGGGCGGCCTTGCGCACCAGTTCGTAGCTGGCCCGGCTGGACAGGAACACGAACCCGTCGCCGAAGGTTTCGTGCGCCCGGGCCAGATGGCCGATCAGCTTGTCCAGCGCGTTGTGGCGCCCCACGTCCTCGAACACGGCACGCAACTGGCCGTCGGGCGCGCACCACGCCGCGGCGTGGACGCCGCCGGTGGCCGCCATCAACTGCTGGCGGGCACGCAGCGCATCGGCCGCGTGCCGGATCATGGCCGCCGTCGGCGCGATGGTGCGCACTGCCGCCAGCGGCTCGGGCACCAGGTCGAGCAAGGCCAGGCTCTCGATGCCGCAGACGCCGCAGCCGGTACGGCCGGCCAGCGTGCGGCGCCGTGCCTTCATGGCCATGAAGGCACGCTGGCTGATCCGCAGGCGGACCTCGATGCCATCGCAGCCGGGCTGCACCTCGACGTCGTAGATCTCGCGGACGCTGTCGACGATGCCCTCGGTCAGCGAGAAGCCGACCGCGAACGCCTCCAGGTCCAGCGGCGTGGCCATCATCACCGCGTGCGAGATGTCGTTGTAGACCAGCGCGACCGGTACTTCCTCGGCCACGTTGTCGATCTCCAGCGCGACGGCGTCGCCCTGGTGGCGGCGGATCTCGCGCGCGATATAGCCGCGTTCGGCCATGTACTTCCCCCTGCGGTGGTCTTCAGCCCTGGCCGGCGCGCTGCAGCAGCACCGGAATCGACTTCGACGTGGGCGTACCCGACCGGTCGCCGATGCTTTCCAGCGGCACCAGCGGATTGGTCTCCGGATAGTAGGCGCCCAGGCAGCCGGCCGGAATGTCGTAGTCGACGAGCAGGAAGTCTTGCACATGGCGCGTCACGTCGTCTTCCCAGACACTGGTGATATTGACGCGTTCGCCCTCTGCAAACCCCAGCCGCTCGCGGTCGGCCCGGTTGATGAACACCACGCGGCGCAGGCCGAACACGCCGCGATAACGGTCGTCCAGGCCATAGATCGTGGTGTTGTACTGGTCGTGGGAGCGCGTGGTCATCATGACCAGCAGGTCGTCGCCGTACCTGGCCCGGGCACGCTTGATCGGCGTGTCGCGGTCGATGGCGTGCACCAGGAATTCGGCCTTGCCCGAGGCCGTGCGCCACACGCGGTTGCGCGAGGCCGGCGTCAGGTGGAAGCCGCCCGGCTGCGCCACGCGCTCGTTGTAGCGCTCGAAGCCCGGAATCACCTTTTCGATGGCGTCGCGGATGCGTGCGTAATCCTGCGCGAACCACAGCCAGTCCACCTTGTTCGACCCCAGCGTGGCGTCGGCCATCTTCGCCACGATCATGGTTTCCGACAGCAGGTGCGGCGACGCCGGCTTGTTCATGCCATACGAGATATGCACCATGCAGACCGAGTCTTCCACGGTCACGCCCTGCGGCACGCCGCCCTGCTCGTCCACCTCGGTGCGGCCCAGCGTCGGCAGCAGCAGCGCATCGCGCCCGATCACCAGGTGGCTGCGGTTCAGCTTGGTGGCGATATTGACGGTCAGGTCGCACTGGCGCAGCGCCTGCCAGGTACGCGGGGTATCCGGGGTGGCGATCGAGAAATTGCCGCCCAGGCCCACGAACACCTTGACCTTGCCTTCGAGCATCGCGTTGATGGCGGCCACCACATCCTGGCCATGGTGGCGCGGCGGCTCGAAGCCGAACGTGGCGCCCAGGCGGTCCAGGAAGGCATCGTCGGGCTGTTCCTCGATGCCCATCGTGCGGTCGCCCTGCACGTTCGAATGGCCGCGCACCGGCATCAGGCCCGCCCCGGGCCGGCCGATATTGCCGCGCAGCATCATCACGTTGGACAGCAACTGGATCGTGCGCACGCTTTCCTTGTGCTGCGTCAGGCCCATGCCCCAGCACATGATGGTGCGCTCGCTGTTCACGTAGACGTCGGCCAGCGCGTCGATATCCTCGCGCGTCACGCCCGATTCGGCCACGATGTCGGCCCAGCTTTCGGCGCGCAGGTCGGCGGCGAATGCCTCGTAGCCGGCCGTATGTTCGTTGACGAAGGCGATATCGACCACGCGCTTGCCGCCCGTGGCCACGGCCGCGTCGTCAAGCTCGATCACGCGCTTGCCGATGCCCTTGAGCAGCGCGAAGTCGCCGGCCAGCCTGGGCCGCACGAACATCGACGCGATCTGCGTGCCGCTGCCGCCGAGCATCTCCGTCACATGCTGCGGGCTGACAAAACGCTCCAGGCCACGCTCCTTGAGCGGGTTGATCGACACGATCTTCGCGCCGCGCCTGGACGCATCGCGCAGTTCGTTGAGCATGCGCGGATGGTTGGTGGCCGGGTTCTGGCCCCACACCATGATCGTGTCGGCCAGCTGGAAGTCGTCGAGCAGCACGGTGGCCTTGCCCACGCCCACCGTCACCGGCAGGCCCCGGCTGGTGGCCTCGTGGCACATGTTCGAGCAGTCCGGGAAGTTGTTGGTGCCGTACATGCGCACGAACAGCTGGAACAGGAACGCGGCTTCGTTGCTGGCGCGGCCCGAGGTGTAGAACGTGGCGGCGTCGGGGGTGTCCAGGCGGCGCAGGTGATCGGCAATCAGGCGGAACGCGTCATCCCAGGCCACCGGCACGTACTTGTCGGTGGCGGCGTCGTAGCGCACGGGATGGGTCAGGCGGCCGTGCTGTTCCAGTTCGTAGTCCGACTGCTGCATCAGTTCGGTGACCGTGTACTGCGCGAAAAACGCGTTGGTCACACGCTTGCTGGTGGCCTCGGCGGCCACGGCCTTGACGCCGTTCTCGCAAAACTCGAACGTGGACGCGTGCTGGCGGTCGGGCCAGGCGCAGCCCGGGCAGTCGAAACCATCCGGCTGGTTCTGCTTGAACAGCGTCCGGTATTTGCCGCCGGCCACCTTTTCCTTGACCAGATTGATGGCGACCTGCTTGAGCGCACCCCAGCCGGCGGCCGGGTGCGTATAGGGGGCGATATGCCCCTTTTCGGGCGTGGGAGTACTCATGGGGGCGACTTCCAGAACAATGGCCCGAGTGCCCGGCCCGGTTTTCCGTGTGATGTCCGGGCGCTCGCTGCGATGCTTGCAGACTAGGCCCGGAATGTGACGCGGGGGACGTACAGAACAGGCACAGCCGGAAGAGTACAGTTTGCGCCATCGCAGTGCACAAACCCGAAACTGTGCTTATCGATTTGGCATGAGAGGGGGGCATTCACGCCGATTCCTCATCATTTTGAGCCGCCAAAGACGTGTGCGTTATCGATTACACCCGCTCGATATGCTTGTTATAGGAAGCGTTATGGCGATTACTGCTGCTTATGCCACGCTCATCCCCTACTCCGGCTGCTGCGGCGTGGCGTCGATGATGTCCTCCAGCTGGGCGCTCATCGGGATGCCCAGGCGCTCGCCGGTGGGTAGCCGGTTCAGGAACCACTGCTTGTAGAGGCGGCCCAGCTCGCCCGACGTAATCAGGTCGCGCACGGCCTTGTCGACCACGGCGGCGAACTGCGGGTCGCCCCGGCGCAGCATGATGCCGTAGGGGTCGTAGGACAGGAATTCGCTGGTCACGATGAACTGCTTGCCGGCGTTGTAGTGGGCCAGGAAGCCGTACAGCAGCACGTCGTCGCCGGCGTAGGCATCGGCGCCGCCGTGGCGCATGACCTCGAAGGCATCGGCGTGGTCGCGAGCGCGGATCAGCTTGATGCCCAGGTTGAAGCGCGTGGACAGATCCTCGATGGCGCTGGCGTTGGTGGTGCCGGCCGTGGCCACCACGGTCTTCCCCTTGAGGTCGCGGAACGTCTTCACCGGGGAATTGCGCGGCACCATCAGCTTGGTGCCGGCCACGAAGATGACCGGCGAGAACGCCACCGTGCGCATGCGTTCGGCATTGCGCGTGGTCGATCCGCACTCCAGGTCGGCCTTGCCCGACGTGATGGCGTCGAAGCGATTTTCGGACGTCACCGGCACCCATTGCACGGTCAGGTTGCGGCTGATCTCGGCCGCGGCGGCCTCGACAATGGCCTGGCAGATATCGATCGAATAGCCGATCGGCCGCCTGGCCTGGTTCAGATACGAGAACGGCAGCGACGATTCCCGGTAGCCGATGGTCAGCACGCCCGTGTCCCTGGCCTTCTTCAGCGTGCCGGACAGCGCTACGGCATCCTGCGCGTGGGCGGCCAGCGCGCCGCAGCCCAGCAGCACCAGCGCGGCCAGGCGCCTTGCCGCCACCTTCCAGACAGGGGCGCGCATGGTGTCAGGCCTCCGCCGTGCCGGGCTTGACGCGGGGTTCCTCGCCCGGAATGTCCTTCTCGGTCTCGGGCACCGGCCCGGTGGTCAGTTGCCCCTCCCACTTGGCCACCACGGCCGCCGCAATCGAATTGCCCACGGCGTTGGTGGCCGAGCGGCCCATGTCCAGGAACTGGTCCACGCCCATGATCAGCAGCAGCCCGGCCTCGGGGATGCCAAACTGGTTCAGCGTCGCCGCGATCACCACCAGCGACGCGCGCGGCACGCCCGCCATGCCCTTCGAGGTCAGCATCAGCAACAGCAGCATGGTGATCTGCGTGCCCATCGGCAGGTGGATGTCATAGGCCTGGGCGATGAACAGCACCGCGAACGTGCAGTACATCATCGAGCCGTCCAGATTGAACGAGTAGCCCAGCGGCAGTACAAAACTGGAGATTTTGCGATTCACGCCGAAGCGGTCGAGCGAGTCGAGCAGCTTCGGATAGGCGGCTTCGGAACTGGCCGTCGAGAATGACAGCAGGAACGGCTCGCGGATTAGCCGCACCAGTTCGAACACGCGCTTGCCCAGGAACACGAAGCCGGCCAGCGTCAGCAGCCCCCAGAGCACGAACAGCGCCAGGTAGAAGCTGCCCATGAACTTGGCAAACGTGATCAGGATGCCCAGCCCCTGCGTGGTGACCGTCGATGCAATCGCCGCGAACACCGCGACCGGGGCCAGCCACATCACCGCGCCGGTGATCTTCAGCATGATCTGCGCCAGATCCTCGATCACGGCGGCCATGCGCGCGCCGCGCTCGCCCAGCGTGGCAATCGCCGTGCCGAAGAAGATTGAAAACACCACGATCTGCAGGATCTCGTTGTTGGCCATGGCCTCGGCCACCGATTTGGGCACCAGGTGGGCCACGAAATCCTTGAGCGTGAACGCGTTGGTTTTCAGGTTGGTGGCGGCACCCACGTCGGGCAGCGGCAGGCCGATGTTCACGCCCGGATGCAGCAGCGTGGCCATGATCAGGCCCAGCGTCAGCGATACCAGCGACGCGGTAATGAACCACCCCAGCGCCTTGACCCCGACGCGCCCTACCGTGCTGGCATCGCCCATGTGCGCGATACCGATCACCAGCGTGGAAAAGACCAGTGGCGCGATGATCATCTTGATCAGCCGCAGGAAGACGTCGGTGATGATCGAGATATACCCGGCGATATCCTTGGCCACCTTCGGATCGGGAAACGCCGTGTTGCAGGCATAGCCAACCACTGCGCCCAGGATCATCGCGATCAGGATCCAGGTCGTGATATTCGACTTCTTGCTCATGACGTCTCCTTGGGGGCGGCCGTATGGAAGTCCTGCGCCGAGGTCTGCACCTGTAACGATAGGTCGCGGGTGTGCCATGGGCAAATCCTGAAACAGCCCATGCCGCCGCCTGCCTGCGCATCGCATTTCCTTTGATTGCACCAACACAGGGCGATGTTTATAATTCGCCACACTCGCCACCGGCCCGATGCGGCCGGAGCGTCATACCCAAAAGCGCGCGCTGCGCCGCCCGACCGAGCCATCGGGCCGCGCTGACCGTGCCCCCGGGCCTCACCGGCCCACCGACCGCCCGGCCCCCATCCGCCCAGCGGCGGCAGATATTGCGATACCCACCCAACCCCCGCCGAGTCTCGGCGCGCCGCCGCATGGCCGGGCGCGATGCACGGTGTTAGCAGTCGTTCGTCATCTATGGCGCATTTCTTCCTCCGCCGGCCCGCGTTTGCGTGGGTGCTGGCCATCCTGACCATGGTCGCGGGCCTGGTCGCGCTGAACCGCATCCCGGTGGCGCAATACCCGGCGGTGGCCCCGCCCATGGTGATCCTGTACGCCGACTACCCGGGTGCCACCGCGCGCACCGTGGAAGACCGCGTGACCGCCGTGCTGGAGCAGCAGATGCACGGCATTCCGGGGCTGCTCTACATCGACTCGAACAGCGAGGCCGGCACGGCCACGGTCACCATCGGGTTCAAACAGGGCACCGATCCGCAACTGGCGCAGGTCAACGTGCGCAACCGCGTGGCGCAGGCCGAGCCGCTGCTGCCCGAGGTGGTGCGCCGCAGCGGCGTCTACGTCGACCAGGCCAGCGCCAGCCCGTTCATGTACGTGTCGCTGATCTCGAAGACCGGCACGATGTCGGAGACCGCGCTGGCCGACTATGCGGCCGGCACGGTGCTGCCCATGCTGCGTCGCCTGCCCGGCATCGGCAAGGTGGAGCCGTACAGCGCCGAATACGCGCTGCGTGTCTGGTTCAACCCCGACCAGCTGCACGCCTACGGCCTGACCACCGCCGATGTCGAGACTGCCATCCGCGCCCGTAACGGCAGCGTCACGCCCGGCCAGCTTGGCGGCGCGCCCGCCGCGCCCGGGCAACCGTTCCAGGCCATCGTGCGTCCCCCCGCGCCGCTGGCCAACGCGGAATCGTTCGAACGGATCGTGCTGCGGCCAGCCAGGGACGGTTCGGCGGTGCTGCTACGCGACGTGGCGCGCGTGGAAATGGCCGCCGCCGACTTCCGCTACACCTCGTCGCTCAATGGCCGCGAAGCCGCATCGATGGGCCTCAAACTGGCCGATGGCGCCAACGTGCTGGCCACTTCGCGCACCGTGCGCGCGGCGCTGGACGAGGCCGCGCGGGGTTTTCCGGCCGGCGTGGCGTACGACATCTCCTATGACACCGCCCACTTCGTGCAGAACTCGATCACCCGCGTGCTGGTGACGCTGGGCGAGGCCACGGTGCTGGTGTTCCTGATCCTGTGGCTGTTCCTGGGCAACCTGCGCGCCACGCTGATCCCGTGCGTCGTGGTGCCGGTGTCGCTGCTGGGCACGGTGGCCTGCCTGCAGGCGTTCGGGCTGTCCTTGAATGTGATCACGCTGTTTGGCGTGGTGCTGGCCATCGGCATCCTGGTGGATGACGCCATCGTGGTCGTGGAAAACGTCGAGCGCATCATGCGCGAGGACGGCGTGGATGCCTTCACGGCCGCGTCGAGCTCGATGCGCGAGGTCTCGGGCGCGCTGCTGGCCGTCACGCTGGTGCTGTGCGCCGTGTTCGTGCCGATGACGTTCATGGACTGCGCCGTGGGCGTGATCTACCGCCATTTCGCCATGACGCTGGCCATCTCGATCGCGTTCTCGCTGTTCTTTGCGCTGACGCTGGCGCCCGCCATGTGCGCCACGCTGCTGCGCCACGGCGCCGCCCCCGCGCGCGGCCCGCTGGCCTGGTTCGAGGCCCGCTTCGCCGCCTTTACCACGCGCTATGCCGGCTGGGTCCACCGGCTGCAGCAACGGCGCCTGCGCTGGCTGGCGGTCTACCTGGCCATGACGGCGGCCTGCGCGCTGGTGCTCTGGCAGCTGCCGGGCGGCTTCCTGCCCGAGGAAGACACCGGCGAGCTGGTGATCGACGTGGAACTGCCGCCGGGCAGCACCCAGGCCCAGACGCGCGAGACCATCGCCCGGCTGGAACAGTGGATGACGCAGGAGAAATTCCCGATCAAGACCACGTTCTCGCTGCTGGGCTGGAACAATGGCGGTTCCGGTGAACAGCGCGCGAGCGTGTTCCTGTCGCTCGACGACTGGCAGCAGCGTGGCCGCGCCAATGCGGCCGACGTGGTGCTGGCGCGCCTGAGCAAGGGCCTGGAAGCGTGGCCCGGCCGGGGCGAAGCCCAGCTCTATCCGTACAACGGCACCGCCCTGCCCGAACTGGGCAGCACCAGCGGCCTCGACATGCGCCTGGTGACGCGCCGCGAAGGTGGCCGGCAGGACCTTTACGCCGCCCGCGACAAGCTGATCGCGCGCGCCAAGGCCGATCCCCTGTTTGCGGAGGTCCGCGCCACCGCCGGCCAGCCCACGCCGGCGCTGGACCTGGCCATCGACTATCGCAAGGCCGAGAGCTTCGGCGTGGACGCCGAGGCGATCCATCACGCGTTGTCGGCCACGATCGGCTCGCGCTATATCGACGAACTGGCCCGCGAAGGCCGCGTGCGCCGGGTGATCCTGCAGGCCGATGCGCCGTTCCGCATGCAGGCGGCCCACCTGGCGCGCGTGCACGTACGCAACGCCAGCGGCCAGATGGTGTCGCTGGGCGCATTCGCCACGCTGGAATGGGGCAACAGCGAATCGACGCTGGAACGCTACAACGGCCTGACATCGGTGCGGATCAACGCCGATACGGCACCCGGCGTCAGCACTGGCGCGGCGATGGCCAGACTCGAAACCATGGTCCGGGAACTGGGCGCCGACTACGAGGTACGCTGGAACGGCCGCGCGTTCGAGCAGCAGCAAAGCGGCACGCAGGCGCCGTGGCTGTTCGCGCTGTCGCTGCTGTTCATCTTCCTGTGCCTGGTGGCGCTCTATGAAAGCTGGACGCTGCCGCTGGCCGTGCTGGCCATCGTGCCCACGGGCCTGATGGGCGCGGCCGCCGCCGTCTGGCTGCGCGGGCTGCCCAACGACGTCTACTTCAAGGTGGGCGTGGTCGTCATCATGGGACTGGCGGCCAAGAACGCGATCCTGGTGGTGGAGTACGCCGAGCAGTTGCGGCGCGGCGGCATGGAGCGCGTGCAGGCCGCGACCCAGGCGGCCCGTCAGCGGCTGCGGCCCGTGGTCATGACGTCGCTGGCGTTCATCCTGGGCGTGGTGCCGCTGGCCATCAGCACGGGGCCCGGCGCCGGCGCGCAGCGCGCGGTGGGCACCGGCGTGCTGGGCGGCATGCTGGGCGCCACGCTGCTGGGCACGCTGGTGATTCCGCTGCTGTATGCGTGGATTGCGCGATGGTCGGCGGCCAGGAAGGCGACAACCGCCCCGACGGCCGACACCACCGGCGCCTGACGCCGTGCGGGCTGGCCAGCGTTTCCGCGGCCCCGCTCAGCCCCCTTCGGCGAAGATGCCCATGCGCTGCTGGATAAAGGCCAGCACCTCCAGCGCCGCCGCCGGCAGCGGGCGGCCGGCTTTGACCAGCAGCCGGGCCTGCGTGCCCCGGAACAGCGGATGGTCGATCGGCACGGTGGCCAGGCTGCCGGCGGCCACCTCGCGGTAGGCGGCGAACTGGCCGATCAGCGTCACGAAATCGTCGCAGGCCACGAACTGCTTGAGCGCCGACAGCGAATTGGTGACCAGCGTGGGCCGGATGCGGATGTTCTCGGCGAATTCCAGCATCCTGGCCGCGTGCCCGATGCCGTAGGACTCGGGCATCAGCGCCAGCGGATAGTCCATCACGTCGTGGATGGTGGCCGGCCCGCCCCGCAGCGCCAGCGGGTGGTCGTGACGCGTCAGCAGCACGATGGGCTGCGCCGAGCTGGCCCGGTATTCGATGCGCGGGTGCAGCGGCGGGTTGTAGGCCAGGCCGATATGGGCGCGGCTTTCGGCCACCTCGTTGAGCACGTCGTCCACGGGCAGGATCTCCATGCGGATATCGACCATCGGGTACTGCGCGCAGAACGGCGCCACCACCTCGTTGACCAGTGCATCGACATAGCCCTCGCTCAGCACGATCTGCACCATGCCCTGCTGCAGCCCCATCAGCGCATGCAGCTGGTCTTCGAGCTTTTCCTGGTGCGAGCGGTAGCCGCGCCAGAACTCCAGCAGGTGCGCGGCCGCCTCGGTGGGCCGCACGCCGCGCGCCTGCCGCTCGAATAGCGTGGTGCCCAGTTCCTCTTCCAGCAGCCGGATCTGGCGCGTGATGACCGACGGCGACGTATTGAGGCTCTCGGCCGCGCCCCGGATCGTGCCGTGCGCCAGCACTTCCCGGAAATATCGCAGCCGCTGCTGATTGATTTCGCGCATCGCTTGCCTTTTGTTATCCGAACGCCACTTTCAGTGCGCGAAGCGCCTCTGCGTTGCCTTCAGAAGAACGAAGTGTGAACTTTGTTGCTGTTGGTGTCAGTCTACGCGGCTGCCACTATCGAAGCCAATCCCACAACCATCACAACGCTCTGGAGACTGGCAAATGTTAGTGATGTCGAACCCCGCCGCCGTAGACGGCACCGCCGCGCTGTACCAGAAGATCAACCTGCGGCTGCTGCCGTTCCTGCTGGTCTGCTACCTGTTTGCGTACCTGGACCGCGTCAATGTCGGCTTTGCCAAGCTCCAGATGCAGGGCGACCTGGGCTTTTCCGATGCCGCCTACGGCGTGGGCGCCGGCATCTTCTTCATCGGCTACGTGCTGTTCGAGATCCCGAGCAACCTGATGCTGCCGCGCATTGGCGCGCGCAAGACGTTCAGCCGCATCCTGGTGCTCTGGGGCATTACGTCGGCCTGCATGCTGTTCGTGCGCGACGTGCCCACGTTCTACGCCATGCGCTTCCTGCTTGGCGTGTTCGAAGCGGGCTTTGCGCCGGGCATGATCTATTACCTGTCGTGCTGGTACGGCCCGCAGCGCATGGCACGCGCCATCGCCATCGTGTTCCTGGCCGGTCCGATCGGCGGCATCGTCGGCGGTCCGCTGTCGGCATGGCTGATGACCGCGCTGGCTGGCCATGCCGGGCTGGCCGGCTGGCAATGGATGTTCCTGGTCGAGGGCCTGCCCTGCCTGGTGCTGGGCGTGCTGGCCTGGAAGCTGGTGCCCGATCGGCCCGCCGACGCGAACTGGCTCACCGCCGACGAAAAGCGCCGGCTCGAACAGGAACTGGCCGTGCCCGCCGCGCACAAGCATGCGTTTGGCGCCGTGGCGCGCGACCCCAGGGTCTATGTGCTGGCGTTTGCGTACTTCTGCGTGATCGCCGCCATCTATGCGCTGAGCTTCTGGCTGCCGACGCTGATCAAGGCACAGGGCGTCAACGACACCGTGCGGCTGGGGTGGTACACGGCCCTGCCCTATGTGGGCGGTGCCATCGGCATGCTCTACATGGGGCGCCGCTCGGACCGCAAGCGCGAGCGCCGCTACCACGCCGCCGTGCCGGCGCTGGCCGGCGCCGCGCTGCTGGCCGGCTCGACCCTGGCCGACGGCAACCTGGCGGCCACCATCGCACTGCTGACGCTGGGCACCACCACGCTGTGGATGACCTACACGGTGTTCTGGGCCATGCCGTCCGAATACATCAAGGGGCCGGCGGCTGCCGGCGGCATCGCGCTGATCAACACCATCGGGCTGTCCGGCGGCTTCTGGGGCCCCGCCATCATCGGCTGGGCCAAGTCGGCCAGCGGCAGCCTGCATCCGGGCGTGCTGATCATCGCCGCCATGCCGCTCGCCGCCGCGCTGATCATCCTGGCCAACCGGCTGCCCGCACGACACTGAGCCCCACCCAATCCGAAGCCCTCCCCGCCACACCCCACGTACGACAAGGAGTCAAACATGCTGCTGTACCTGTCCACCTGGTCTGAAATCGAGCAATACCTGAAGCGCAGCCGGACCATCGTCATCCCGATCGGCTCCAACGAGCAGCACGGGCCCACTGGCCTGCTGGGCACCGACTGGATGTGTCCGGAGATCATCTGCCGCGCGGCCGAGCAGCAGGCCGACATCCTGGTGGCCCCCACCTTCAACATCGGCATGGCCCAGCATCATCTGGGCTTTGCCGGCACCATCTCGCTGCGCCCGACGACGTTCATTGCGGCCATCGTGGACTGGACCCGCTCGCTGGCCCGCCACGGCTTCGAGAAAATCCTGTTCCTGAACGGCCATGGCGGCAATATCGCGTCGGTGGAAGCCGCGTTTTCCGAGATCTATGCCGAGTCCAGCTTCGCCGGGCGCCGTGCCGGCTTTGCGATGAAGCTCACCAACTGGTGGGACCTGGAAGGCGTGAACGAACTGGCCAGGCAGATGTTCCCGACCGGCCACGGCGCGCACGCGACGCCATCGGAGATCGCCGTCACGCAGTACGCGTACGCGCATGCGATCAAGCACGCCGACTATTCGCCGCGCATCGCGCCGTCCGGCCCGATCCGCGAGGCGCTGGACTTCCGCGCCCGCTTCCCCGACGGCCGCATGGGTTCGGACCCGAACCAGGCCACGCCGGAAAAAGGCCGCGCCCTGGTGGAGCTGGCGGCCAGCAGCCTGGTCAAGGAACTGGCGGCGTTCGGGACCGAAGCCGTGCCGGGTTGATGGGATCCCCGGTGGCTTCGGAAGCCAACAGCCCGATCATCGATACTGCCGGCGTCCGCCCGGGGCCATGGCCTGGAACACGCCGTCGCGCAGCACCAGCGCATGCAGCAGCGCGGCGGCCAGGTGCAGCAGCACCACCGCGAACAGCGTCAGCCCCAGCCACGTGTGCAAGGTCCGCAGCCACGCGAACAGCGTCACGTTGGCCGGCAGGATCGGCGGCAGGTGGAAGCCGCCGGCCATCGTCACCGGATAGCCGCCGGCCGACAGCATGCCCCAGCCGATCAGCGGCATGGCCAGCATCAGCGCGTAAAGCACGTAGTGCGATGCCTTGGCGACGACGCGCTGCGCGGCGGGAATGCTGTCCGGCAGCGGCGGCGCGCCACGCCGCAGGCGCACCGCCAGGCGGACGATCACCAGCAGCAGCAAGGCGATGCCCAGCGGCCGGTGCAGCGCCACCAGCGTGTCGTGCGCGCGCGAAACGGTAAAGACCATCCCGACCCCGACAAACAGCATCGACAGGATCAGCACGGCCATCAGCCAGTGCAACAGCTTCTGCAAGCCGCTGAATTGTGTATGCGTAGCCTTCATGCCTGGTTCCTTTTATCGGGATGCCTGCTGTCCGTGCGCGTCGAGGGCTTCCTCGCGTGTGCGGCGCTGGTAGGACACCGCATAGGCCGCCGAGCGCGCCGCCAGCAGCGGATCGTTCGACGCGGCAATGCCCGACGGCAGCACGGTGGGATCGAAATTGACGTCGCGGCAAACGCCACCATCGGCCTGCGAACTGGCGCGCTCGATCACGAGCGTGCCGGCGTCCACCTGCCGGCGGTCATCGGGCCAGGCCTGCGTGGCATCGTCGGCGGGGTCGCCGGGCTCGCCCAGCGTCAGCATCAGACGCCAGCGCAACGGGCCGGCGGCCAGCTTCTGCGTCAGATCGGCGGCCAGGAACGATGCCTCGCCCTTCGCGGCGTCGGTGACCGGTGCATAAGGCAGCTCGGGCTGCACCGACCAGCGCACGGCCTGCCGCTTGCCGGCCGCATCGACCAGATAGAACGCGTTGACGCTGTAGTAGGCGCCATTGGCGAAGCTCGATGACGGCGGATGGCTCTTGATCCAGCCCTGGAACGCGCCAAGCGCCGGATTGGCTTCGGCGAAGGCCTTGATGCGGGCGGGATCGGGCTTGTGCGTGGCCGGATCGGGCTGGCTGGCCTGCAGCAGCCCATAGAACTGCTCGGGTGTATGCACCGGGAACAGTGGCACCGAATTCATGCCGGTACGCCACTGCTGGCCGTCCGCCTGCTTGAACATCAGCGCGAAGCTGCGGATCGGCACGCTGCCGTCGGGCGCCTGCGGATTGCCGCCCGGAATGGCCAGGCGCCCGATCACGGGCGTGCGGCCCTGGGCAAACACGCCGGCCTTCGACAGTTGCGCGGCCGCGCCCGTGCTGTCGAAATAGCCTTCGACGCAGACGCCCTTGGCGTGATTGCGCCGAAACCCTTCGTGCACGCCGTCGTTGCGCTGGAACTGGTTGACGATGGCCTGGGAGGACAGCCGGTGCGGCGCGATCCACCCGCCGGTATAGGCGAAGCCGCCGGCCAGGACGAGCACCACGGCGCCGATGGCGCCCAGGCGGCACGGCACGCAGATGCGCGTGCGCGATGGTGATGGGGGGGTGTTGTCGGTCAATGCGTACTCCCGATGTGTGAGAACTCATCCGGTATACGCGCAACACCAGGCGGCTATTCCCCCCGCCCGAAAAAAAATCGCCCGGCAGCCTGACGAGGCCGGGCGAATCCGAAACCGCTTACGGTTTCTCGCGGGTAATCGACAGGGCGCTGAACGACTGTGTCACCGGCATCACTTCGAGGTAGTTGATATTGACGCGCGCCGGCAGCGTGGCGGCCCAGAACACGGTCTCGGCGATATCCTCGGGGGTCAGCGCGTCGGCGCCTTCGTAGACCTTGTCCACGCGCGATTGGTCGCCGCTGAAGCGCACATTGGAGAACTCCGTGCCGCCGACCAGCCCCGGGGCCACATCGGTCACGCGCACGCGGGTGCCGGTCAGGTCGGCACGCAGGTTCAACGAGAACTGGTGCACGAAGGCCTTGGTGGCGCCGTAGACGTTGCCGCCCGGGTACGAATAGGCACCCGCCACCGAACCGATGTTGATCACGTGGCCACGGTTACGCTCGACCATGCCCGGCAGCACCGCGCGGGTCATGGTCACCAGGCCCGTGACGTTGGTGTCGATCATCGTTTCCCACTGGTCCAGGTCGGCCCGGTGCGCGGGCTCCAGGCCCAGGGCCAGGCCGGCGTTGTTCACCAGCAGGTCTATCTGGGCATAGTCGGCCGGCAGGCCCGCCACGGCGGCGAATACGGCATCACGGTCGCGCACGTCCAGCACCAGCGGCAGCACGTTGTCGCGACCCAGCTCGTCGACAAGGGCCTGCAGCCGGTCTTCACGGCGGCCGGCGGCGACGACGCGATGGCCGGCGTTGACGAAGCGGCGGGCGATGGCGGCGCCGAATCCGGCAGTGGCTCCGGTGACGAATACGATCATGTTGGCTCTCCAGCTTGAATCAGGTTGGGCCCCGGATACTACACCGTTGCCCGCAAACCCGCGTGTCAGCGGATGCAGATCGATATTACGCGGCGCGCGGCAGGATGACCCCGGGGGCGGGCCGACCTTACGCGCGCGACGCGCGGCGGCCCGGCGCCATGACCGGATCGGCCAGACGGGCGAACAACAGCCCCAGCGCCGCCCACAGCACCGCCTGGATGCCGAACGCCGCCACGCGGTACTGCCACAGCAGCGTGGCCGGGAAATGCGCAGGCACCTCGTCGATGCCCGGCAGCAGCGCATGCGCCAGCGTGGCCAGCACCGCGAAGATCGCGCCGGCCGCAAGGCTCACCGTCCAGCCGTCGCGGTGCGCGCCCAGCCGGCGTGCCGCCACCACCGACACCACCATGGCCGCCAATGACACGCCGATCATCGTGAAGAACAGCGCCGTACGCAGGCCGATGGTGGACGGATCGCCGATGGCCGGCGGATTCGGCGGGTACTTGAAGAATGGCACCAGCACGATTGCGATATAGCCCAGCAGCGCCAGCAGGCCCGAGGTGGCCCGCACGCCCAGGGCGCCCAGACGGCCGTGGACAAACGCGAAGACCAGCGCGAACAGGCCGCCCAGCGCGGCGCCGAACACACCCAGCCCGACAAACAGGCCGACGCCCGACTGCGTGTCGCGGCTGACCAGTTCCGGCATCTCGTGCGCATGGCTGCCGCCCATCGCGTGGGTCGCCTGTTCCTCGAAGGCAATGGCCGCCTCCACCTGCGGCTCACCCACCACGCGCGCGAACGCAAAGGCCAGCAGGCTGGCCAGAAAGCCCGCGATCATGCCGCGGACCAGCAGACTTCTCACCATGAGGGGGCCTTGTCAGTGGCAGGGAAAGCCAAGCAGATGGCGACCGTCGTGCACGAACTCATGCACGTACATGGTGTTGAAGATGGCGGCGGCGCCCTCTTCCACGCCCACGAAATAGATGGCCAGGAGCAGCAGCATGCCGCCGAAGATGGCCCAGGGCAGCAGTTCGCGAACAGGGATCGTGACCGGCGCGATGGTCGGCGCGATGGCCGGCGCGAGAGTGGCGCTTGCGTGCATGAGGATTCTCCTTGAGGATGACGCGTCCCGAGACGGATGGTTGTGCCCGAGGAGAAGGTCTGACTTGCCGGCACCCCCCGCGATCACACGCGGGCAGCCCGGGATACAGTGGCGCGACCGTGCCGGCATCTCACCGGCTTCCTCTCTTCGGAATCCGTGCATTCTAGTCGAGGGGCTGCCGATCCACCTAATCGTTGCCGCCCTTGCGCATCAGCCGTCAGCCATCCGCATCAGCCAGACCATTGCCAGCCAACATGACCCGCCGCCTCACCCTGCTCTGCGTACCCGCCACGGCCGCCCTGCGCGCCGGACGCTTTCCGGCCGACGACGCGCTGGAGGAAGGCGCCGCCGTGCAGATCGCCCGCAGGGCGGGCAAGCTCGGGCAGCCTGACCGCGTGCTGTGCAGCCCGATGGCCTGTGCCCGCGACACCGTGCGGGCCCTCGGCCTGGCCGTGACAGCGGAAGACGCGTTGCGGGAAGTGGACTACGGCCGCTGGCGCGGCCAGTCGCTCAAGGATATCGGCGCCGCCGAGCCCGACGCGCTGGCGGCATGGCTATCCGATCCGGACATGCACGCGCACGGTGGCGAATCGCTGGCCGGTGTCTACGAACGTGCCGGCCTGTGGCTGTCGCGCCGCGCCCCTGGCCATACGCTGGCCGTGACCCACGCCAGCGTGATCCGGGCCGTCGTCGCGCACGCCCTCGGCGCGCCGGCGCGGGCCATCATGCAAATCGATATCGCGCCGCTGACGCTGACGACGCTGTCAGGCCATGGCGATGCGTGGCGCCTGACGTCGGTCGCCGTACCGGTCGTGGCACAGCCCGACGCGCCCCGTTACTGAGTCGGCGGACAGTTCGCCGCCCCGCCCTGGTCGGTATTGCGGAAGGTCACCACCAGCCGGCTGTCCTTGGCCATCATCAGCGTGTTGCCGTAGGTCACGGTCGGCATGAACGCGATATCGGGCGCCACGGCCACCGGCGGCTGCCGCTCGGCATCGACGGTCAGCACCAGTTCGACGGTATAGCTATCGATCGCGGTGCCCTGTGGCGATTGCGCGAACTTCTGGCGGAACGCGCACATGTCGCGCGTAATGTTGTCGAGCGCCGCCTGCACGGATACCGACTTGCCAGGTGGAATCGGCGCGGTATTGCACGCCGCGAGCAGCACGGGAGCCAGACACGCCAGGATGGTGAAGCGCAAGGGCCGGATCATCGATATCTCCCGCACGTTGGGCGCCTTTGATGCGATGCACTCTACTGCCCACCCGGGCGGCGCTCCATTGGCCTGAAGGCCAACCTTCATTGCGTTTTTATCAATGGCTATGCAATATCGCGCGATGCAAACGACGTCCCCCCGCTCCCGAAGGCCCGTTTTGCGCCTACAACATCACTTCGGTATGTTTGCCGGGCCGCGTGGTGATGCACGACACCTCGGACGCATCCGTTGAAAGCGACGATCGACAGGAACGACATGACTGCTGACAAGGCCATTCTCGATGCCTTCGCGCCGACCGGCGTGCTGCGTGCGTCGATCAATCTGGGCAACCCTGTGCTGGCGCATCGCAAGGATGGCAACAGTGCCGGCGGCGTCTCCGTGGACCTGGCCACGGCGCTGGCTGCACGGCTTGGCGTGAAGCTGGAACTGGTGGTGGTGGAAACGGCGGGCAAGTCCGTCGACGTGGTATCGAACGAGGAAGCCGACATCGGCTTCTTCGCCATCGACCCCAAGCGCGGCGCGACCATTGCGTTCACGGCGCCGTACGTGCTGATCGAAGGCTACTACATGGTGCGCGACGACTCGCCGGTACGCGCCAACGCCGACGTGGACCGTGCCGGCACCCGCGTGGTGGTTGGCAAGGGCAGCGCCTACGACCTCTACCTGACCCGCGAACTGCAACACGCCGAAATCGTGCGCGCACCGTCGTCGCAGGCGGTCGTCAAGACCTTCCTGGAAGAGCGGCTTGATGTGGCTGCCGGCGTGAAGCAGCAATTGGAGGCCGACACCGCCGGCATGACGGGCCTGCGCCTGCTGGACGAGCGGTTCATGGTGATCCGCCAGGCGATGGGCGTGCACAAGTCGCGCGGCGAGGCCGCTGCGGCCTATCTGGCGAAATTCGTCGAGGAGATGAAGGCGTCGGGCCAGGTGGCCGCCGCCTTGCAGAAGCACAACATCCAGGGTGCCAACGTGGCCCCGGCGGAAGGCTGAAACCGCCGCCAGGAGCGGGATGCGGAAAGCTGGGTGGCCCTGGCTTCCCGCGCCGGCAGGATTACGAGCCGACCTTCAGCTGGCCGCCGCGACCCAGGCCGCCCTTGACTTCCTGTGCCTTGTAGTTGCGCAGCGACACCACCATGTTGTTGTAGGCGTCCATGAACGCGGCCACGGTGGCCTTGCCTTCCGGCGTGCGCGAGAAACCGCCCAGCCCGCCGGCCGCACCGCCGCCGAACGCGCCCATCGCCGCGCCAAAGTTCGTCGCCGTGGCATTGCCTTCCGAGATCGACAGCTGCACGCCCGAGCGGATGTCGAACATGGTCAGCGTCACCACCGAAGCCTTGCTGGCCATGGCGCCACCCACCAGCGCGCCAACGCCGCCGAACAGGCTGCCCACGCCGGCGGCAAGCTGGCCCGTGGCGTCGTTGTCGATGATGATGGCCGGCTCCATGTAGTAGTCGGCGGCCACGCGCTGACCCTTCTGCTGCTTCGAGCCGGCGCGGAATTCACCCGAGTTGCGCTGCTTGTCGGTGATGTTCGACAGCTTGCTTTCCGTGCGGTTGTTGCCCACCGACGTGATCACGAAGCAGTTCGACTGCTGCACGGCGAGGCGGATCAGCGGCTCGATGGTCGTGATCTTCGTGGCGGCGCCAAAGCTTGCATACCATTCCTTGCCCCGGCCATCGTCAACGGCCAGCGTGCCCAGCGGCGTGTCGCAACGCTCCAGCGTCGGGTTGGCGTTCACGCTGGTTGCGCCGCCTGCTGCGCCGGTGGCCGCCGTAGGCGCCGTGCCGGTGCTGATCGAGCCACCACCCATGTTGGCGCAGCCGGCCAGCACCATCGACGCGGCCAGTGCGGCCGCGCGCAGAGAGATTGTCTTGGACATGAAATCGCGTTCCTGTTGACGGAAGTAAGGGAAAAATCGGGAAGGGAAGAAATGGCGACCGGCGCTTAACGCTGGTACCAGCCGGAGGGGCCCCAGACCCAGTAATACGGATAGCTGCTGTACCACGCGTACCACGACGTGCGATAGGCTTCGCGCACCCGGTACAGGGCCTGTTCATCCTTCTTGGCGGCCTGGGCCTGCGGAATCAGCGCCGCGGCTTCCTTGTTGCCCTTGGAAGCGGCACGGGTCAGCCATGCCTCGGCTTCGGCCGGGTCGGCGCCCATTTCCTCGAAGCCCATCAGATAGAGGCGGCCCAGCGCAAGTTGCGCCTGCACATGGCCGTTGTCGCCAGCCTTGCGCATCCATTCCAGCGCCTGGTAGGTGTTGCGCTCCACGCCGTCGCCGCGCAGCAGGCGCAGTCCCAGGTCGTAGGCGGCGTTGGGATTACCTTCCGCCTTTTCCGCCAGCGCCTGCATGCGCCGGTCCGATTCGGTCGGGCCTGCCGGGGTGAAAGTGGCGACACGGCGGTCCTGCTCGGCGCAGGCGTTGCCGTTGCACAGGCGTACGGTGGGCGACCGCGACAACTGCGATTCCGGCGTCTGGGCACAGGCGGCCAGGCCGACAATTGCCGTAAATACCAAATGAGTAAAGAAACGCATGAAACGACCACCCCGAAGATTTGTTTAGTTTTTATTCGTTTTGCTACAACAGCACATTGTAAGCAAACGTTTAGATTGTAACCATAGTACATGTAGCGATTGCAATACTTTGTACCCATTGCCAGCACCCGGAGCAGACGGGCGTGCCCAATACGCAACAGTAATCATTCGCTTTTGCATCCAGGGAACATGTAGCCAGCCGTCTACCCACCCTGTGGGTAACGCTCCGGCGCGCGCCCCTGCCTGGTCGAGCGGCGCTTATGTATGGTTGCACTGCGGCCGCCGCTTCTCGTTTGCACTACGCTGCTGCGCGGCAAAACAAAAAGGCCGGTCGAGTGACCGGCCTGCCGTTGCGTCCGGGCCTTGCCGCGGATCAGCAGTTGCCTTTCTTCGCCTGGCCCGGCGGACAGAATCCGTTGCCGGGGCCGCCTTGCGGACGGGCCGCCGGCCCGCTGTCTGGCGCGTAGTAGGCGCAGCCGCCGAGTAGTGTGGCGCTGGTAACAAGCATGATGAGGATGGTTTTCATGGTTTGCATGGGCGACTGAGCCTGTCAGTCACCGGGTTTAAAAACTGAAGTTGACGCCGGACTGGCCGCCGTTGAACACGTTGACAGGACTGGTCTGCGTCGCGCCGCCCGCGCTGGTGGCCTGCACCGAGTACTGGCCGGCGGCCGACGACACGGCCGACAACGCAATCGGCAGCGTCGTGCTGTAGGTGCCGGCGAGCGGCGCCGCGGCCGGCAAGGCCAGCGAGTACGCGCCGGTATCGAGGTTGGCGTTGGTCGATGCAATCTCGTAGGACGCCGAGCCAATGGACTGCAGTGCGCGCACGTCAGCCTGCGCCGAAGCCGTGGCCTTGCCGGACACCGTGTTGGTCGTCGAAGCCGGCAGCGTGATCGGCGACCCGGCCGTGGCGACCGATGTCGTGGCACTGGCCGTCACCGGCACCGCGCCGATGATGCCGGTGGCATGGCCGGACGGCAGCCTGTTGTCGACGATGACCACGTCGTAGTTGCCGCCTGTGCTGCTCTGCACCAGCGGCGTCAGCACGAACTTCCCGCTGGCATCGGCCACGGTGCCGCGAACGATCTTGCCGTTTTGCTCCGCGTAGACGGTGGCGCCAGCCTGCGCGGGCGCCACAAAGCCGGTAATCGACCCGCTGACGGTCATCGGCGTGGCCGTGACCACAGGCTTCAGGCTGTATCCGCCATTGCCCTGCTGGACGATCGACTTGCAAGCGTTGAAGTCCAGAATCAGGTCGACCAGCGTGTTGGCCGGCACAGTGAAGGGCTGGATGATCTTGTACCCGCTCTGCGTGGCGCTGGGCGTGGCCAGCGGCAGTTCGGCCGTCGTGCCGGACACCACCACCGCATTGGCCAACGAATTGCCCTGGTTCGCGCTCAGCACCAGCCGCACCTGCTGGTACTGCCCGGCGGGCAGCGGCGCCCGCCCAAGGTCGAACAGCACGCCGTTTCTCAGGGACAGCAGATCGACCCGCTGCGGCGTGGCAAGGGCGATGTCCGTCCAGCCGCTGTCGTTGTCGCCTGCCGCATTGCTGGCGTTGACCCGCACCTTGCTGACCGTGACAAAGACGTGGTCGAAGCCGCAGGCCGGGGCATCGGTCATCGCCACATGCAACGTGCCGTTGGTGGACGTTGTGTTGTCGTTGCCGCCGTCGCCGCCGCCGCACGCGACGACCAGGAACGGCATCGGCAATATGGCCAGGCTACGGGCCAGGAATTTGGGCAGATCGAGCTGCTGGCTTCTGATTGTCATGACAGGGCCTCTCCTCAGGGCGCGGTGGTGCCCAAAGCATAGGCTCGGCGCACGCCAGCGCGGACCTGCTTTTGCAACGATTCGTAACGAAAATGAAACAGATCGGCATCGCCCGCAGGCCCTAAGTGGGCCACAGCACGTTCGCCACCGACCGGCTCGCCTACAGTGATGCTTATCCACGTGCGCGAGCCGCGCCCCCTTTTGCAGCGTTATCAGCATTTCCAGCCAGGAGAACCGCCGTGGGCACACTGCGAGATCGTCGCCGCTTCCTAGGTGCCGCGCTGGGCGGCGTGCTGATCCCCGCCCTGCCCGCCTGCGGCGGCGGCGATTCCGCCCCGGCCCCCGCGCCTGCGCCAGCGCCCTCTCCCGTTCCCGATGCGCAGATCACGCGGGCCATCGCCCAGGTCGATACGCTGGCGACCAACCTGATGACCAGCTCCGGCGTGCCCGGCATGGCCGTCGCCGTGGTGCACGGCGGCCAGACGGTGTATGCCAGGGGATTCGGCCGGCGGCTGGTGACCGACCCCGCGCCCGTTGATGCCGATACCGTGTTCCAGCTGGCATCGGTTTCCAAGCCGATCGGCGCCACGGTGGTGGCACGGCAGGTGGGGCGCGGCAGCATCCATTGGGACACGCCCGTCATCGCGCAATTGCCGTGGTTTGCCCTGTCCGATGCCGATTCCACCCAGGCCGTGACCGTCGGCGACTGCTACGCGCATCGGTCGGGCCTGCCCGACCATGCCGGCGACCGGCTCGAAGACATGGGCTACGACCGCCGCCAGGTACTGACACGCCTGCGCTTCCTGCCCGTCCACCCACTGCGCACCGCCTACGCGTACACCAACTTCGGCATGACGGCCGGGGCCGAAGCCGTGGCAACCGCCGCCGGCATCGACTGGGCCACGCTGTCGGAACAGGCCATCTACCAGCCGCTGGGCATGACACGCACCAGTTCGCGCTACGCCGACTTTGCCGCCCGCGACAACCGTGCGCTTGGCCACGTCAAGGTGAACGGCGCCTGGGTGCAGGGGCTGGGAACCATGCCCGATGCCCAATCGCCGGCCGGCGGCGTCAGTTCGTCGGTCAACGACCTCGCGAAATGGCTGATCATGCTGCTGGCCAGGGGCGAGTTCGGCGGCCAGCGCATCGTCGATGCCGCTGCGCTGGCGCCCGCGCTGGACCAGCAGATGCAAAGCGGCCCGCCCGTCAACGGCCGGCCGGCAAGCTGGTACGGCTATGGCTTCAATGTCGGCACCACCGAGCTGGGCCTGACGTCCTACAGCCATTCGGGCGCCTTCGCGGTGGGCGCGGCCACCGCCTTTACGGCCGTGCCGTCGCTGAACCTGGCCATCGTCACGCTGACCAACGGCTACCCCATCGGCATCCCCGAGACACTGAACGCGCAGTTCTTCGACCTGGTGCAATACGGCGCCTTCCGCCGCGACTGGGGCGCCATCTTCACCGATGCCCTGGCGTCACTGCTGCTGCCGGAGGGCCGCCTGGTCGGCCAGCCGCCGCCAGCCAGCCCGCTGCCGGCACGGGCCCTGTCAACCTACACCGGCACCTATCGCAACGACTATTACGGGTCGCTGCAGGTCACCGAGCAAGGCGGCGCACTGGTGATGACGCTTGGCGCCCGGCCGCTGACGCTGCCGCTCACGCACTGGGACGGCGACAACTTCACGTTCACCCTCCACAACGAAAACGCCACACCCGGCACGATCTCGCAAGCCGTCTTTGGCAGCGACCGGGTGTGGCTGGAGTACTACGATCACGAGGGGCTAGGGGTGTTTTCGCGGTGAGGGGAAGACACGCCGCCAGGCCCTACGGCGCGCGCGGCGTTATTCGAGCGTGATGTTGGCGGCCTTGCCCACGCGGCTCCATTTGGCGATATCGGTCTTCTGGATTTCGGCCAGCCGCTCGGGCGCGCCGCCCACCACCTTGATCCCCAGTTTGGCCAGTTGCGCCTTGACGTCCGGGTCCTGCAGCGCGCGGTTGATCTCGGCGTTGAGCCGCTGGACGACGGCGGGCGGCGTGCCGGCCGGCGCGAAAATGCCCTGCCATTGCTCGGCCTCGAAGTTCGCCACGCCGGCTTCGGCCATCGTCGGCACGGCTGGCAGGCTTGGCACCCGCGCTGCGGTAGCCACGGCCAGCGCACGCAGCTTGCCGGCCTGCACATGCGGCAGGATCGGCGCCGTGGGCGCGAACATGAAATCGACGTGGCCGGCCATCACGTCCTGGATCGCCGGGACGTCACCCTTGTACGGTACGTGGTTCATGCGCACGTTTTCCTGCTGCTGCAGCAGTTCCGCCGACATCTGCAGGATCGTGCCGTTGCCGCCCGACGCATAGCTCACGGTGCCGGGCTTGGCCTTGGCGGCTGCCACCAGGTCCTTGACGCTCTTGTACGGGCTGTTCGGTCCGACGATCAGCACGCTGGGGATGGTGCCCAGCAGCGCCACCGGCGTGAACGACTTCACCGCGTCATACGGCAGCTTGGGATTGAGCGCCGGGTGGATCGCGTGCGAGGCCGTCGATGCCCCGAGCAGCGTGTAGCCGTCCGGCGCGGCGCGGGCCACGAAGGCCGAGCCGATGGCGCCGGTGGCACCGGGCCGGTTCTCGACCACGATCGTGGTGTGCAGCGCCTGGCCCACCTTCTGCGCGACCAGGCGCGCCAGGATGTCTGTCGTGCCACCGGCCGGGTACGGCACGATGTAGTTGATGACCTTGCCGGCAGGCCAGTCGGTCTGCGCATGGACCGCGCCAGCAGCGAACGATGCGGCGGTCAGGCAGACCGACAGGCCCAGCTTGCGCATGCGGGCCGACAGGCAAAGCGATGTGAACATCATGTCTCCAGTTCTTTTTTGCGGTACGACTCAGGCTGGGGCCATGTCCCCGAACCCGTAAAGCGATTGCGGATTGCGAACCAGCACCTGCTGCGCCGTATCGGACGATCCACACCAATCCACGAATGTGTGCAGCACGGCGGCATCGTCGATCGGACGACTGCCTCTGGCCTGCGCCGTGGGGTGCGGCCAGTCCGACCCCCAAAGCATGCGCTCGGGCGCCAGCTTCAGGAAGCGCGCAGCCAGCGGCCGCATGTCGCCGTAGTGCGGCGCGCCTTCCAGCGATTCGATATAGGGCCCGGACAGCTTCACCCACGCCTTGCCGGCCGCCACCAGGCCGGCGATCACGCGGAAGGCCGGCTCTGCCTCCGGCTTGCCAGGCGGCAAGTGGCCGTAGTGATCAAACACCATCGGCACCGGCAGCGCAGCGAGCATGCCGGCCGCGTCGGGCAGCCACTGGGGTGGCAGGTTGAGCTGGACATGCCATCCGTATGCGGCAATCCGCGCGGCCAGCTTGGGCAGATCGTCGAGCGATACGGGCGCGGCCAGCGTCAGGTTCAGCCGGATGCCGCGAACGCCCGCCCGGTGCAGCCGCGCCAGTTCGTCGTCGGCGACATTGGCGGCCACCACGGCCACGCCCCGTGCGCACGGGCCCAGTGCCGCGATGGCGTCTGTCGTGCTGGCGTTGTCGGTGCCATAGGTCGAAGGCGTCACCACGATCGCGCGCTGCGTGCCCAGCCGGCGCTGGACCTGGCGATAGTCGTCGGCCGACGCATCGGGCGGCCGCAACGTCGCGCCCGGCGCCACCGGATAGCGGCTGTCATAGACGTGCACATGGCAGTCGCAGGCCCCTGCGAATGCGGCGGCGGGGCTTGCGCCGGTGCTCATGCCAGACGTCCCCCATGCACCGGGGCACCGCCTTCCGGCATCGGCACGCACAGGATCGAACCGGTGGTGGATTCGGTCATCAACAGCGTCTTGCCGTCGGCCCCGCCGAAGCACAGGTTGGTCAGCGATGCCCCGATCGGCGTGCGAATGACTTCGACCGGCTCGGCGCGGTGGTTGAGCACCCAGACATAGCCCAGCCCCGGATTGGCCACCAGCAGGCAGCCATCGGCGCGCATGGCCAGCCCGTCGGGGCCGCTCGGCCCGTACGACGTGAAGAACTGGCCGACCTTGCTGACCGAGCCATCGGCCTGCAGCGGCACGCGCCACACGCAATTGCCGCGCGTCATGGCCACGTACAGCACCTTCTCGTCCAGCGACAGGACCAGGCCGTTGGGGCTGGGCGCGTTGGCCAGCAGCACATCCAGCCTGCCATCGGGCGCCAGCCGATACACGCGCCCCGTGGGGTCGTGCATGCCGGTCTGGCCCTGGTCCGTGAAATACAGGTTGCCGGCCGAATCGAAGGTCAGATCGTTGACGCCCCGGAATCGCTCCGAATTGCGCCGCGCCAGGAACGGCGTGACGGTGCCGGTACGGGCATCCAGGCGCATCAAGCCATTGCGGTAGTCGGTAATCAGGAAATCGCCGCCAGCCAGACGTTTCATGCCGTTGGGCTCGCCGTCGTACTCGGCAATCTGTTCCCAGTCGCCCTGCAGCGATACGCGAAAAATCCGGCCGTAGGGAATGTCTGTCACCCAGAGATGGCCGTCCGACCAGACGGGCCCTTCCAGGAACGAATCGGTGGCCGCGCCGCCGCGATTGGCCAGCGACCAGGCGTTGTCCCGATCGTGCCGGCGAAACGCGTCGGGCAGGCGGGTGAGCACTGCGGCGTCACGGACGGTGGGAGGCTGAAGCAGCAGCATCGCGACCCCTTATTGCTTTTCGATATTGGCCTTCTGCGCAACGGTGGCCCATTGCGCAGTTTCCCGCTGGATCAGCTGCGCAAACGCGGGGCTGTCCAGATTGCCCGGCTGCGAGCCCATCCTGGCCAGGAAGTCCTTCATGTCGGGCGACTGCAGCGCCTTGTGGACTTCGGCCTGCAGGCGGTCGACGACTTCCTTCGGCGTGCCCTTCGGCGCGGCCAGGCCCGACCAGTTGAACAGGCTGAAGGCCGGCAGGCCGGCTTCGGCAAACGTCGGCACATTCGGGAACACATCGACACGGCTCTTGCCGCTGATGGCCAGCAAGCGCATCTGATTGCCCTTGACCGGCGCCAGCGCGGTTGGCGTGGACACCACCAGCAGGTCGACGCTGCCTCCCAGCAGGCCCACCATGGCCTCGCCGGCACCCTTGTACGGCACGTGCATCAGCTTGATGCCGGCGGCCTGCTGGAACGCCTCGGCGGCAAAATGCGGAGAACTGCCGGGGCCGCCCGAGCCGAACGTCACTTCGCCCGGATGCGCCTTGGCGTAGCTGACCAGCGACTGCAGGTCCTTGAAGCGCGAATCGGCCTTCACGCCCACCACCACCGGCGAGAACGCAAACGGTGCGATGGGCACCAGCGCGGTCTGATGGTCCCAGTTCAGCTTCCTGAAGACATAGGGCAGCGTGGTGTACGAATTGTCGTTGGCCAGCAGCGTGTAGCCGTCTGCCGGCGCGTTCACCACCTGCGAGGTGCCGATCGTGCCCGAGGCACCCGGCTTGTTCTCGACCACGAAGCTCTGGCCCGTCTGCTGGGTCAGCTTCTGCGCCACCTTGCGGGTCACCACATCGACGGCGCCGCCCGGGGGGTTGGGCACGACGATCCGCACCGGCTTGTCGGGATACGCCGCCAGCGCTGGCACGCCCAGGCCGGCCAGTGTCGCGGCGGCGGCCAGCGGTACCGCCAGACGGGCACACGAACGGAACAATGAGGGAAAAAATGCGCGATGCAACATCGTTGTCTCCTGGCAACTGTGACGGGTATGGCTGACGCCAAACCCGCCGCGATGCCTGTTTCTGTCTGTGGAAGCCGGGGCTTCCCTTACACCGTGACACCCTTACACGGTTACACCGTTACGCCGTTATACCGCCGTGGCGGCGTCCCGCAGCACGGCCAGCACGTTCTTCGCCGCGCCCACGCCCATGTTCACGTAGGCCGCGTCGCTGACACCGCCGATATGCGGCGACAGGATCAGGTTCTCGATCTGCTGGAACGGATGCGGCACGGTCATCGGCTCCACCGCGAAGCTGTCCAGGCCGGCCGCATACAGCTTGCCGCTGGCCAGCGCCTCGGCCAGCGCCGGTTCGTCGATCAGGCCGCCACGCGCCGTGTTGACCAGGATCGCGCCGTCCTTGAACTGGGCCAGCGTCTCGCGGTTCAGCATGCCACGGTTGTCGTCGGTCAGCGGGCAATGCAGCGACACCACATCGGCCTCGCGATACAGCTGCGGCAGGTTGTCCACCCGCGTCACGCCCTGGGGCACCGTCTTCGCATAGGGATCGAACGCCATCACGCGCATGCCCAGCGCCACGCCGGTCACGGCGGCACGACGGCCAATCTCGCCCAGGCCCACGATGCCCAGCGTGCGGCCGTTCAGCTCGATGCTCTTGTGGATCGCCTTGTCCCAATGCCCGGCGCGCATGCGCGCGTTCAGGTGCGGCACGGCCTTGGCGCAGGCCAGGATCAGTGCCCATGCGTGCTCGGCCACCGCGGCGGCGTTGGCGCCCACCGCCGCCTTCACGGCGATGCCGCGCTGCGCGGCGGCGTTCTGGTCGATCACGTCGATGCCGCTGCCGTGCTTGGAGATCACTTTCAGCGACGGCGCGGCATCCATGACCGTCGCGCCCACCTTGCCGTAGCGCACGATGATGGCCACGGGGTCCTTTTCCAGGGCCAGCGCCAGCACGGTTTCCTCGCTGCATTGCTTGCCGGCGAAGACCACCTCGAAATCCTTGAGCAGTTCCAGCGCCTGCGGCGCCAGGTCATTGCCCGTGACCAGCAGTACGGGTTTCTTCGCGATGCTCACAGCGATTCCCCTTCGGCCAGCACGCCAGCGGCGCGCAGTTCCTTGTCGAGCCAGCCCGGACGCAGGTCGCCGGCCTTGATGGCGGCAATGCGCTTGGCTTCGGCATCCACCTTCTTCTGCGCCAGTTCCAGGATGGCCGGCACGTCTTCGCGCGGGATGACGACCACGCCGTCGGCGTCGCCCACGATCAGGTCGCCCGGATTGACGGCCACGCCCGCCACCGAAGCGGGCCAGTTCACCAGGCCGCCAATGGCCTTGGTGGGGCCGCACGGATTGGTGCCGGCCGAGAAGATCGGAAACTTGCCATGGGCCAGTTCGTGCGAATCCCGCACGGCGGCATCGATCACGAAGCCGGCCAGTCCCGAAGCCTGCGCCTGCGTGGCCATGATCTCGCCGCACAGCGCGGCCGTCTGGTCGCCCTTGCCGTCCACCACGATCACATCGCCGGGCTTGCCCAGCGCCAGCGCCACGTGGAACATCAGGTTGTCGCCGGGACGCACTTCGACGGTCAGTGCCGGGCCGCACACCTTCATGGCCGGCGACAGGCCCTGCACGCGGGCATTCAGCGTGCCGCGACGGCCCACCACATCGGCCAGGATGGCGGCCTGGAACTTCGACGCGCGCGCCACCAGTTCGGGCGAAACGCGCTCGAAATCACGGCGGATGGCGGGGGATGCTTTGGCTTGGGTGCTCATGTACGACTCCAGATATGACGGACAAACAAGGGGGTCCAACTCGGGGGATTACTTTGTGGAAGCGAGCTTCCACAGGCTTTCGAACTTGCCGCGCTGCGTGGCCATGTGCTGGGTCCACGCCGTGCCGGACAGGTAGGAGATGCCGCGCGCCTCGTTGACGGCGCGGGCCAGAAATTCGGGGTCTTTCGTCGTGGCCTCGATGGCGTCCTGCAGACGCCTGGCGATCTCGGGTGGCAGGCCGCGCGGTGCCGCAAAGCCACGCTCGGACGAGATCGTGATGTCGAGCTTCTGCTCGCGGGCCGTCGGCACATCGGCCAGCAGACCGGGGCGGCGCTCGGTGCCCAGTTGCGCCAGCACCTTCACGTCCTTCGACGCCCGGTCGGCCTCGGTGAATTCGGTCGTGCTCATGGCCATCACGTCGATGTGGTGGCCCAGCAGGCTCGTCTTGGTCTGCGACGTGCCGGCGAACGGAATGTGATTGACGCGGGCGCCAGTGGCCTGCTGCAAGGCCAGCGCGGCCATATGGCCATTGGTGCCGATGCCGTTGCTGCCCATCGACAAGCCTTCGGGGTTGCCCTTGAGCTGCTTCACCAGATCGGCCAGCGACCCCAGCTTGCTGTCGCCCGCCACCACGAACATGGCCGGATCGTCGACCACGCGGGCCAGTGGCACGATGCCGGCCGGGTCGTACTTGGGCTTGCGCTGGATCGGAATCGTCAGCAGCGAAGGCGTCGACACGATGCCGATCGTGTAGCCATCGGCCGCCGCCCGCGCCAGCGCCGAGTAGGCAATCTCGCCCGAGGCGCCCGGCTTGTTCACCACCACGATGCGGGCCTTGCCGCCCAGATGCTTCTGCAGGTACGGCGCCATCGCGCGCGCCAGCAGGTCCGTGCCGCCCCCGGCGGCAAAACCGACGTAGACCTCGATGGGCCGGTCGTCGGGCCAGGCCGCGTGCGCGGACATGGCGGTCATCGCAAATGCCGCGACGAAAAGCGATCGCAAGGATCGGGGGGACCGGACTTGACGCATTGGTTGTCTCCGTTTTGCTGCGTTGTACGATGTACAACAGCGTTTCATAAATTTGAGACAACTATAGTCCGTAAAGGTCGCGACTCCACTTGGCGTATACCCGTGTACGGTACAAAACGGCGTTGTACACAGTACAATCATCGAAATTACGTACCGGAACCAACAATGAGTAACCACGGGGTAGCCGCCGTCGAAAAGGCGCTTGGTTTGCTGGACTGCTTCCGCCTTGGCGCGGAGGTCCAGTCGCTGGCGCAACTGTCCAGCAACTCCGGCATGCACAAGACGACGGTGTTCCGTCTGCTGAATTCGCTGGAGCGGATGAGCTATGTGGTGCGCACGGCCGACGGGCGCTATGCGCTGGGGCCGCGTGTGCTTTACCTGGGCAAGCTGTACGAGCAATCGTTCCAGCTCGGCTCGCTGATCGAACCCGTGTTGCAGGAACTGGCGCTGGCCACCCGCGAAAGCGCGTCGTACTACGTGCTGCACGGCGACGAGCATCGCATGTGCCCGTATCGCGCCGAGCCGAGCGAGGGCCTGCGCGAGACGCGCCTGCCGGGCACCATCCTTCCGCTCGACGACACGGCCATCGCGTCGGTGCTCAAGTACTGGGGCAAGGCGGACGAATCGGCCCGGCGCGACGAGCCGCTGCCGTGGTTCACCGCCGGCGTGCGCGACATCTACACCGCAGCCTTCGCCACGCCGCTGTTCGGCGCCGGCGACAAGTTCATCGCCGCGCTTGCGCTTTCCGGCCCGGCCTCGCGCCTGGAGGCGGCGGATCGCGCCGAGATCAGCCGCGCGCAGCTCGTGGCGGCCACCAAACTGTCAAGGCTGCTGGGCGCGAGTCCGGCATGGTGCGAGAAGATCTACGGCACGGGGAACGTCCCGCACGACTGAAGCCTGTGCCGTGACATCGGCCGCCGCCCTCCCCCGGCATTCCCGCCCGGGCGAAGGGGCTTTCCGCAATGGATGGCCTGGGTCCGCCTGCCGGATGCACGCTCGGCGAGAGGTGGCGTGTCCGCCAGACCAAGCTGGCGATCTTCATCGTCTTCCCTGATTTGCCGGCGCTACCGGCCCCCGACCGTGTAAACTCCCCGTTTTTTCATCCTGGCGACATGATGCAAGTGCCACAGCGCACGGGTCTCAGCGGCCCGAAACTGCTACGCCTGCTGGCTCGCCTGACGGATGCCGGTGCCTCTGGCGCCGCGCCGTCGTTGTCTGCGGTGATGAGCCGGTGGCTGGGCTGGACCGACGCCATCGCGCTATCGGCCGCGCTCAACGGCAATCCGCCGGAAGTGCCGTCCGGCGCACCGGCGCGGGTAAGCCATGGCAGGCCTTCACCGATGGGTGACGCCGCCGGCGCCCATGTGCGCGCCCAGTTGACCGCGGCGATCACGGGCCAGGCCTCGTCGGCCGATACCCGTCGCCGCATGCCGTCGCGCGCCGCCGCGCCCGATCCGGCCGAAGCCGACTTCGCCGTGCATCGCCAGCGCTACGTGACGCTGCAGCAGCAAATGGAACACGAGATCGCCGGACTGCGTGCGCGGCTGCGTACGGCCCTGGCGGCGCGGACGGCGCCGGCGGGGCGGCTGGCCATGCTGGATGCCGTCATGGAGCAGGTGCTCGGCCCGCGCGAACAGGCTGTGCTGGCCGCCGTGCCTGGGATGCTGGAACCGCATTTCACACGGCTGCGCGGCGCTGAGGGCGCGTGGCTCAACGAATTTCGCAGGGATATGCAGAGTGTGCTGCTGGCCGAACTGGAGATCCGCTTCCAGCCGGTGGATGCGCTGCTCGCGGCCCTGCGCGAAAGCTGAATCGACATGAAGAAACCTTTCACAACCGTTGCCGCACCCCTGGCGGTCTTTCTTGCGGGCCTGGCCGTCGTCGGCTGGGTCGGCGCGGGCTACGCCGGCACGAACGCGCTGGCGCTGGCCGTCACGTTGATCATCGGCGGCTTCTATGTGGGCGGCGCACTGGAACTGCGCCGCTACCGCGACGCCACGCCCACGCTGACCGCCGCGCTAGCCGACCTGGCCACGCCGCCAGCGAGCCTTGCAGCGTGGCTGGACCGCCTGCATCCGAGCCTGCGCAACGCGGTGCGCCTGCGCGTGGAAGGCGAGCGCGTGGCCCTGCCCGGCCCGGCCATGACGCCGTATCTGGTGGGCCTGCTGGTGTTGCTGGGCATGCTCGGCACCTTCCTCGGCATGGTCGGCACGCTGCGCACCACCGGCGTGGCGCTGGAAAGCGCCGCGGACCTGCAGGCCATCCGCGCGTCGCTGGCCGCCCCGGTCAAGGGCCTGGGCTTCGCGTTCGGGACGTCGGTGGCCGGCGTGGCCACGTCCGCCATGCTTGGGCTGCTTTCCGCGCTGGTCCGCCGCGAGCGGGTGCAGGCGGCGCAAATGCTCGATGAACGCATCGCCACCACGCTGCACGTGCATTCGCGCCATCACCAGCACGACGCCGTGTATGCGCTGCTGCAGCGGCAGGCCGAGCTGATGCCCGTGCTCGTGGACCGGCTGGAAACCATGACCACCGCGATGGCCCGCCAGAACGAAGCCCTTGGCGAGCGCCTGTCAGCCAACCAGGATGCCTTTCACGCGCGCACCGACGCCGCCTATGCGCGGCTGGCCGACACCGTGGGGCAGTCGCTCAAGGAAGGCATCGCCGATAGCGCGCGTGCCGCCAGCGCGGCCATCCAGCCCGCCGTGGACACCACGATGGCCGGTCTTGCCCACGAAGCCGCCACCGTGCGCGACACCGTCACGCAGACCGTGCAGCAGCATCTGGACAGCCTGTCCGCGCGCTTCGCGGCCACGACGGCCGCCGTGACCGACACCTGGCAGCAGGCCCTGGTGCAGCACCAGCAGGCGAACACGGCGCTGACGTCCGACCTGCGGACATCGCTTGACGGTTTCGGGGAAGCTTTCACGGCACGCTCGTCGGCAATGGTCGACGCAGTGGCTGCCCGTCTCGACGCCGCCAACGCCGGCGCGGCCCGTACGTGGGATGCGGCGCTGTCGCGGCTGGAGCAATCGGGTGCCGCACTCGCCGGCGCCGGCCGCCAGGCCATGGCCGACGCCTCGTCCGCCTTTGCCCAACACGCCGCCGGCATCGCCGCCACGGTCAGCCAGTCGCACGCCGACCTGCAAGCGCAACTGGCCGCGCAGGAGACAGCGCGCCAGTCGGCACTGGCCGCCAGCGACGAAGCCCGCCTGTCCGCCTGGCGCGACACGCTGGCCGCCATGGCCACGACCATGCGTGACGAATGGCAGCAGGCCAGCGCTACGGCGGCGGCCCGCCAGCAGGACGTCCACGATGCGCTATCGCAAAGTGCCCGCGACATCGCCACGCATGCCCAGGCCCACGCCGCCGGCACCGTGGCCGAGATCGACCGCCTGCTACAGGCCGCATCCGGGCTGCAGGCCGAACTGGCATCGCGCGACGAAGTCCGCCTGACCGCATGGCGCGACACGCTGGCCGCCATGGTCGCAACCATGCGCGACGAATGGCAGCAGGCCAGCGCCACGGCGGCGGCCCGCCAGCAGGACGTGCACGACGCCCTGTCGCAAAGCGCGCGCGACATCGCCACGCACGCCCAGGCCCACGCCGCCGGCACCGTGGCCGAGATCGACCGCCTGCTGCAGGCCGCATCCGCGCTGCAGGCCGAACTGGCATCGCGCGACGAAGCCCGCCTGACCGCATGGCGCGACACGCTGGCCGCCATGGCCGCAACCATGCGCGACGAATGGCAGCAGGCCAGCACGCAATCGGCCGATCATCAGCGGGAAATCCGCGACGCCCTGTCGCAGACCGCCCACGACATCGCCACGCACACGCAGCAGCAAGCCAGCGAGACCATCGCCGAGGTGGCCCGTCTGGCCCAGGTGGCAACGGAGGCGCCCAAGGCGGCTGCCGACGTCATCGCCGAACTGCGCCAGAAGCTGACCGACGGCATGGCGCGCGACAACGCGATGCTGGAGGAACGTGGCCGCCTGCTGGAGACACTGGGCACGCTGCTCGACGCCGTGAACCACGCTTCCACCGAACAGCGCACGGCGGTGGATGGCCTGGTCACGACCACGGCCGACCTGCTGGAACGCGTGGGCACGCGCTTCACCGAGCAGGTGGCGCAGGAGACCGGCAAGCTGGACGGCATTGCCGCGCAGATCACCAGCAGCGCCGTCGAGGTGGCGAGCCTGGGCGAAGCATTCGGCGCGGCGGTGCAGCTGTTTGGCGCCTCGAACGACAAGCTGGCCGAGCACCTGGCCCGCATCGAGGCCGCGCTCGACAAGTCGATGTCCCGTAGCGACGAGCAACTGGCCTACTACGTGGCGCAGGCCCGCGAGGTGGTCGATCTCAGCATGCTGTCGCAGAAGCAGATCCTGGAGAACCTGCAGCAGTTTTCCGCGCAACAGTCTGGGGTCGAGGCGGCATGACGGACGATATCGACGCCGGCGTGGAGCCGACCGTCCCGGCCTGGGCGGTGTTTGGCGACCTGATGTCGGTGATGCTGGGCGCCTTCGTGCTGGTGCTGCTGGGCGTCATCGGCGTGCAGATGGAGCTGTCGGCACGGCTCGAGAACGAGGTCAAGCAGCGGCAGGCGGAGCTCAAGCGCCGCCAGACGCTGGAACAGGCGCTGGCCGGGCCGCTGGCAGCCGGCCGCGTCACGCTCAAGGATGGCCGCATCGGCATCAGCGGCAACGTGCTGTTCGCGCTGAACTCCGACCAGTTGCAGCCCGAGGGCCGCACCCTGCTCAAGAGCCTGGCGGCGCCGCTGTCGGCCTATCTGGGCGCGCGCGACGAGATCCTGATGGTGAGCGGCTTCACCGACGACCAGCAGGTCAGGGAAGGTAACCGGCGCTTCGCCGACAACCTGGAACTGTCGGCCCAGCGGGCGCTGACCGTGACCCGCGCGCTGATCGAGTCGGGCGTGCCGCCAGCGTCGGTGTTCTCGGCGGCGTTTGGATCGCAGCAGCCGGTTGCGTCCAATGCCACGGAAGACAGCCGGGCGAAGAACCGCCGCGTGGAAATTGCGCCAGTGCCGCGCATCTCGGCCGGTGGCGGCGCCACGGCAGCCCAGTCCAAACCCGATGCATAGCGAAGAATTGCGCGACGAGCCAACCGCCGACCCGCGCGAGGAACGCCGCGACGCCCGCGCCCGGATCGACGGCTGGCGCGACAGCGGCGCCGACCGCGCCGATCCGGTTCGCTTCCGCTTTATCGACGCACTGGCCCGGCGCGCATCGGCCTACGATGGCGAGCCGCGGCGACGGCTGGAGCAGCGCCTGGCTGCGCTGGTTGCCGATTTTGGCGATCGGTTGTCGCGCGCCGGGATCGAGGCGCCTGCGTCCGGCACGTCGCTGCAGCGGGCCGACGCCCACTCCGGCCTGGCCGCCCTCACGGCGCGGCTTGGCCGGGCCTATCCGCAGGACGCTCTTCCGGACCCGCATCCGGCGGCAGATCCGGCCGCACCGCCGGGCACCCGCTCCGCGTCCCAGGTACCGGGCGCATCCGGCACGCCGGCTGCCGTCAACGCGCATCGCGCCCGACACGCCGAGCCGGCGCTGGCCGACTATTTCCGCGACACCTGGGCGCGCGTCAGCGTCGATCGACAGTTGCGCGATTCGCAGGCCGGTGTGCCGGAAAACGCCGGGCCGTTGAACACGAATCACCTGGTGCATCGCTCGCTGTCGCTGATGCGCGAGGTGTCGCCCGGCTATCTGGAGCAGTTCCTGTCGTACGTCGATGCGCTGTCTTGGCTGGAGGGCATGCACGCCATCTCGCTCGTGCCCGACCGCGAGGCGCCACGCGCCCCTGCCCCGCGCAAGGCGCGGACCAGGTCGTCCCGGTCCGGGAGCGGCACGGCCTGAGCGACGGTGCCCGCACCGCCCTCAGGCCAGCAGGTGACGCCGGTCAGGCGGGCTCCCGGCCAGGCGGCGACGCGGGCGCAGGGTCCTCCGCGACGGGCTCGCCATCGCGCGTCGCAATCAACGCCTTGGGCGTGAGCGGAATCAAGGCCAGGATCAGCGCGTACACGGCTGTGGTGGCCATCACGCAGTACACGAATCCGTGCGACGGCGCGCTGTTGTAGATCCACGACCCGAGCAGGTCGCCGGCACGCCCGGACAGCGCGAGCACGCCATCCACCAGCATCATCAGCGTGCCCTGCAGGCCGGGCGGACAGGATCGCATCGCCAGATCCAGGTAGGCGGCGGTGGCAATGCCGCCCATCAGCCCGGTCGGCGCCGCCAGCACCAGCGCCAGATCGGCCGACTGGATGAACGCCAGCGGAATCATCTGCGGCACGGCGATGATCGTGCCCCACCACAGCAGCTTGCCCAGCGCGACCCGCTTGCACAGGTAGCCGTAGATCAGGAAAGTCGGCACGAAGGCGGCGGCGAAGATGCCGTTGTAGTACGAGTACACGCTGTCCGACGCATGCAGCTCGTTGGTCAGGTAGAACTGCAACGGCGTGGCCGAACCCGGGGCGAAGTTCCACAGGAAGCAGATCAGCACCGCCGGATAGACGGCCTTGTGCCGGACCAGCCTTTTGATGTTCCCCACGAAGTCGGTGGCGCGGGCCTGCCTCCGGTCATAGAGCTGCCCGAACACCGACGGCGGCTTCCAGAGCGCCAACGCCACGATCATCAGGTTGAAGACGGCCACCAGGTAGATGGCCTGCCTGGCGGCCAGGTGGTCGGACACGTAGCCCGAAGCGAAGGCGCCTGCCACCACCGGCACGGCGCTGATCACGTTCCACAGCGCGCTGAGCCGGCCGGACATCAGCTTTTCCTGGCCGACCAGGGCGATCAGCCCCTGACAGGCCGCCGCCACGAAGCGGAATGCCAGCATGGCCATCAGCGTGCCCACCAGCAGGCCCGGATAAGAAAAGCCCGAATGGGCCATCCAGACGCAGGCCAGCGCCGTCAGCGGCGCAAAGACCAGGAAATAGCCGCGATCGCGCATGCCGAACGGGCTCCACTGGTCGCGTGCCAGCCCGAACACGAACGCCACATAGACGGGGATGCCCGTCACCAGCCGGAACGTGGAAATCTGCGTGGCCGTGGCGTGCAGCTCGTTCTTGAGCATGTACGACGTCTGGATGTCGACCAGGGCGCCGGCCGGCGTCGCCAGGTAGACGAACAACGTCAGCCATCCGAAATACACCAGCGTTCGGTCGCTGCCCGTGTCGTCCCCACGACCAGAATCGGCCCGCATCGTCGCACCTGCCTGAGCCTGCCCGGAGTAAGTGTAGGAAAAAGTCGGGGCACCGGCCCCGGCGGTCGCCAGTTCTCACCAACTGAAAAAGCTTGACCCTGAGGTGGACTTCAATCCTACAGTGGTCTCTGGCCCGAACGATGCGCTGGACAATTCCCGGCACGACGGGCCGCGCCCGGCCGCGGCGTACCAGCGCCGCCCGCCGGATTCCCGCATCGAGGCTTGATGGCCGCACCACTCAGGAGAAGCGAATCATGGGATACGTCACAACCAGCGACGGCGTTGATATCTTCTACAAGGACTGGGGACCACGCGACGCACAGGTGATCTTCTTTCATCACGGCTGGCCGCTGAGCGCCGATGACTGGGACGCCCAGATGCTGTTCTTCCTGGCGCAGGGATACCGGGTCGTGGCCCATGACCGACGCGGCCATGGCCGGTCCAGCCAGGTCTGGGACGGACACGACATGGACCACTACGCCGACGACGTGGCGGCCGTGGTGAAACACCTGGGCGTACAGAAGGCCGTCCATATTGGCCACTCCACGGGCGGCGGCGAGGTCATCCACTACGTTGCCCGCCATGGCGAGGACCGCGTCGCCAAGGCCGTGCTCGTCAGCGCGGTGCCGCCGTTGATGGTCAAGACCGAAAGCAACCCGGGCGGCCTGCCCAAGGACGTCTTCGACGGTTTCCAGGCGCAGGTCGCGGCCAATCGCGCGCAGTTCTACCTCGACATTCCCACCGGACCGTTCTATGGCTACAACCGGCCCAACGCCAAGCCGTCCGAAGGGGTCATCCGCAACTGGTGGCGCCAGGGCATGATGGGCAGCGCGAAGGCCCACTACGATGGCATCGTGGCGTTTTCGCAGACCGATTTCACCGAGGACCTGAAGCGCGCCACGATCCCGGTCCTGGTCATGCACGGCGACGACGACCAGATCGTGCCCTATGCCGACTCGGCCCCGCTGTCGGCCAAGCTGCTGAAGAACGGCACGCTGAAGACCTACCCGGGATTTCCACACGGCATGCCCACGACCAACGCCGACACGATCAATGCCGACCTGCTGGCGTTTGTGCGCAGCTAATCACCTTTAACATCGATCCCTCCAGCAGGCCCGCCCCGATTTCCGAGGCGGGCCTTTTGCATGGCGCGGCCGGACCGGTCGCACAAAAAGGCCTTGACCTTGAAGTTGACTTTAATCTTAGAGTCGAGCCTCGATCCAACGAGGTGACCTCATGAACGTGTTCGACAAGCTCGTCCTTCGCAACGGTTCCAGCATTCCGAACCGCATCGCCAAAGCCGCGATGGAAGAGAACATGGCTGACGCCGACCATGCGCCGTCCGACGCGCTGATTCGCCTGTACCGGGCGTGGGCAGACGGCGGCGCCGGCCTGCTGCTGACCGGCAACGTGATGGTGGACGGCCGCGCCATGACGGGGCCGGGGGGCGTTGTGCTGGAAGACGCCACGCACCTCGACAGGTTCCGGCGCTGGGCCAGCGCCGGGCGCGCCAACGGGGCGCAGTTCTGGCTGCAGATCAACCATCCCGGCCGCCAGATGCCCGCCAGCCTGCGGCAGCCCACGTGGGCGCCCTCCGCCGTGCCGATGGCGCTGGGCAACATGTCCAGGCACTTCAGCCCGCCGAAGGCGATGACCCAGGACGTCATCGAGGATGTGATCCGGCGCTTTGCCCGCACCGCGCAACTGGGCGAACAGGCCGGCTTCACGGGTGTCCAGATCCACGCTGCGCACGGCTATCTGCTTAGCCAGTTCCTGTCGCCGCTGACCAACCTGCGCAACGACGCCTGGGGCGGCCCACTGGAGCACCGCGCCCGCCTGCTGGTCGAGATCGTCAAGGCGGTACGGGCGGCGGTCTCGCCGGGGTTCGCCGTCGCGGTCAAGCTCAATTCCGCGGACTTCCAGCGCGGCGGCTTCAGCGTCGAGGACGCCCGCGAGGTCGTGAAGATGCTCGACAACCTGGGCGTCGACCTGGTGGAACTGTCGGGCGGCAGCTACGAGGCGCCGGCCATGCAGGGTCAGGCGCGCGACGGCCGCACGCTGGCCCGGGAAGCCTACTTTGTCGAGTTCGCGCAGGACATCCGCGCCGTGGCGACGATGCCCGTGATGGTCACGGGCGGCATCCGCCGCCAGCCGGTGGCCGAGCAGGTGATCCGCAGCGGCGTGGACATGGTGGGCATCGGCACCGCCCTGGCCATCAACCCCAACCTGCCGCGCGACTGGCTGGCCGGCAAGGACAGCGCACCGGCGCTGCCGCCGATCACGTGGAAAAACAAGGCGCTGGCGTCGCTGGCCAACATGGCGGCGGTCAAGTTCCAGCTGCGCAACCTGAGCCGGGGCAAGGCCACCCACCCCGGGGTGTCGCCGTTGCGCGCGCTGATCCTGCAACAGATGTCCGATGCCTGCCGCGCACGCAAGTATCGGCGCTGGGCGGCGCAGCGCGTCAGGGCCTGAGTGTCCCGGGGGCCCGCACGGGTTACCCCAAAGTGCCATTGCGCCCCGTCCGCCCGCCCATAAAATGAAGTAGCGGGCGGGCCGCCGGGCCGCCGGGAACGTCGCCGCCCGCGCCAGCCGATGTCCGGCACCACGCGCAAAGGAAGCCATGACATGACCATGCGGCCGGGACCATTTCGGATGCGCCTGGGTTCGCCACGATCGTGGGGCCTGGCGACGGTGTTATCGCTGCTGGCCCCCGTGGCGCTGGCCCAGCAGCTTTTTGGCACCGCCCAGGACGGCATGCTGGCGTTCGGCCAGGCCGTGCTGGCTGACGACCAGCCCGCGCTCACGCAAATGCTCGGCGATGACTTCCGGGCCATCGTCCCGCCCGTCGGCGACGCGGCCCGCGAGACGTTCGTGCGCGCGTGGAACGTGTCCCACACCGTTCGAACGGCCGATGGCCATGCATTCATCGTCGTGGGCGACGACGGCTGGACCCTGCCCGTCCCGCTGGTGAAACGCCCGGCGGGCTGGCAATTCGACACCCGGGCCGGCCTGCAGGAAATGCGCGTGCGCCGGATTGGCCGCAACGAACTTGCCGCGATACAAACCCTGCTGGCCATCCGGGACGCGCAGGACGACTACGCCGAGACCACGCACGACGGCGAAAAGCTCCACGTCTACGCGAGCAAGCTGGCGAGTTCGCCGGGCAGGCACGACGGCCTGTACTGGCCGACCGGGCCCAGCGAGCCGCCGAGCCCGCTTGGCGAGGCCTTCAGCCATGCCAGCCGCCCGAACCAGGGCGAGGACGGCTACAACGGATACCGCTTCAAGCTCCTCAGGGCACAGGGCAAGCATGCCCAGTCCGGCGCAATGAACTACATGGTGGACGGCAAGCTCTTCGGGGGCTTCGCGGTGATCGCCTGGCCCGTGCGCTATGGCGACACCGGCGTGATGACGTTCATGGTGAATCACCTCGGCATCGTCTATGAACGCAATCTCGGCCCGCAGACCGACATGAAGGCGTCCGGCACCGAGACCTTCGATCCAGCCCCGGGCTGGAGGCGGGTATCCCCATGAAGCGCATGGCCATCGCAACGGGCTGCGTCGCGCTGATGCTGGCGGGGTGCCAGACGCACCCGCCAACCACGGGCGCCCCGGACAGCGCCGCGCCATCGCCGGCGTCTGCCCAGGCCCAACTGGACCAGGCCCGCCTGGCCGCCGTGCAGAAACCGGCCGGTGCCGCGTACAAGCCCGAGGAGATCGAGGCGCTGGTGGCGCCCATCGCCCTGTATCCGGACAGCCTGCTGTCCCAGGTGCTGATGGCATCCACCTACCCGATGGAAATCGTCCTGGCCGCCCGCTGGCTCAAAGCCCATCCGGACCTGAAAGGCGACGCCGCCATCCAGGCCGCGCAAAGCGAGCCGTGGGACGCCAGCGTCAAGTCGATGCTGGCCTTTCCGCAGGTGCTGGCGCCGATGAACGACAAGATCGACTGGACGCAGAATCTGGGCGATGCCTTCCTGGCGCAGCAGAAGGATGTCTTCGATGCCATCCAGCGGCTGCGCGCCAAGGCGCGGCAGGCCGGCAACCTGCAGTCCAACGCCCAGCAGACGGTCACCACCCAGACCACCGCGGCGGGCCAGAGCGTCGTGATCATCGAGCCCGCCAACCCGCAGACCATCTACGTGCCGGCGTACGACCCCGGCGTCGTGTACGGCCCGTGGGCCTATCCCGCGTACCCGTACTACTACTGGCCGCCCTACCCCGCCTACTATCCCGGCTACGGCTCGGGCATCGCGTTCGGCGTGGGGCTGATCACGGCAGCGGCGATCTTCGGCAACTGCGACTGGAACAACAACAACGTCCATGTCGAACATCACAAGGCCCGCAATATCGACCGAAACTTCGATGCCAGCAAGCTGAGCGGAGACCGCTGGCAGCATGACGCCCGCCATCGCCAGGGCGTGGCCTACCGCGATAGCGCGTCGCGCGAGCGGTTCGGACGCAGTTCGCCCGGCGCGGAAGCCCGCAATGGGTTCCGGGGCCGCGACGGCAGCGCGGGCCGTGACAGCGGGTTCAACGGGGTCGGCAATGGCCGTGGCGAGATGCAACGCGACATGAACCGCGGCAATTCGAGCCTGGGCTCAGGCTCGAATCGTGGAAATGCCGGCGGCTTCCGTGGCGGCGGCGGTGGTGGGCGTGGATTCGGCGGCGGCGGCCGGGGTGGGCGGCGCTAGGCGAAGCCCCTGCGGCTGCCGGCGTCACTGCCGGCGTCACTGCCGGCGTCGCTGCCGGCATCGCCGCGCCCCGTTCGTTCATACCGGGCCTGCAGGCAGCGACCGGCTCACTTCACCGGTTCGAAGTCGCCCGGCTTCCAGCTCTTGTCGAATGCCGCCGCCTCCGGGCCGTAGATGCGGATGTAGGCAAACCATCCCTTGCCCGGCGTGGTCTTGATCCAGCGGCCTTCCTTGCCGGCCGGCGCGGTCGGGCCCACATAGAGATCCAGCGGGGCGTCAGTCGGCACATCCTTGAGTTCAAACAAGGAGCGCAGCGCTGCCTTGTCCTGGTCGGTCTGCACCTGCGAGCGCGTTTCGGCATCGTAGATGGTGACCGACCAGAACAGCTTGCCGGGCACCGGCTGGGGCAAGGTCACCTTGTAGTGCTTGCCGCCATCGAGGAATGCCCCGCTGCCGTCGCGCACGGCCATCCAGTACAGCGAACCAGCGCCGGCACTGCGCCGGAACATGGCGGGCGACGTGACGATGGCCTGGGCAAACCAGCGGTCGCGCGATTCCAGGTCCATGCCTGCCGGCGTCTCGAACTGCGCGCTGCCCGGCGTCAGGCCGACCCACTCCCACTTCCGGTCAGGCCAGTTCACCCGGTCGGGGCGGGCGCTGTCGAAGGCCGACACCAGCATCTGGTCACGCCCGGCCCTGGCCGCGCGCTCCAGGATGTCCTTCATGCGTGCATCGGGTTGGAACGGCTTGCCTTTCTCGATACCCAGTTCGGCCAGCAAGCCGTACATGGGCAGGAATTGCGGCACGATCCGTTCCTCGTCGATGATCTTCTGCAACACCTGCCAGAACTGGAGATTGCCTTCCCAGCGCAGCGACGAGCTGTCCATGCGCTGCTCGGTCGTATCGACCAGCTTCAGCGGCACCGGACTCGCCGCCGACGACAGCGGGTAGATCCGGATCGCCCGCAGGGCATTGAGCGCGCGGGGCAGGTCTCCGCCGACCGGCAGCGCGCGCACCGCGAACAGGTTCTTTACTGAAGGCGACGTGCCAACGTGGTAGCCCTTGGGGATCTTTCCCTTGTAGCCGGCCGGCACCACCAGGTGCTTGCCGCCCTTGCCGGCATCCGGCCCCGGAATACCCACGTCCTGCACCCAACCCTGGTTGTGATCGTCTACCAGGCCAATATAGGGGCCGGGCGGCAGCTCGATGACGACCGGGCCCTGACTCAGGTCGATCACGGCCGATGCATAGGGCGTGTCGGAATTCAGCGTGAAGCCGACCTGCCTCGGACCGGCCGCCGCCATGCCCCACGACTCTCCATCCTTGATCCCGAGTTCCCGGTTGCCGTTGAAGATACCTTCCACCGAGACCGTCGGATACCAGAACCGATACGCCGTCATGGCGCGCTGGAAATCCGCATCGTTGCGTGCGGCCTGTGTGGTCTGCGCCGTCGGATAGCCGCGCTCGAATACATACCCCGTGGCGCCTTGGGCGAAGCTGCTGGCCGATGCCGCTACCAGCAGCGTGAACAGCATCATCCTGGAACGTGTCATGCGGATTCTCCGTGGAAGTTGGCATGCCGCGCCATGTGGATCATGGCAGGCATGGCAATTGCCGATCGAGCATATCGCAAGGCACACCTGCCCCATGACGGCCCGATGTTGAATGTTTTGATGGAGAGATTTAAGAGAAATGGACAGGTGCCAGAGCCATCATGGCCGGCCAGCGGGTAACGGGTCCGGACGAAACGGCGGCGTTGCCAGTGCGACGGCAAACACGTCGACCAGCGCCGGGTCATACAGACTTCCCGCCCCGTCGCAAATGGCCGCCATGGCCAGTTCGTGTGGCATGCCCGGCTTATAGACCCGCGCGCTCACCATCGCATCGTAGGAATCGGCGAGCGCCACGATGCGGGCGGAGAGCGGGATGTCCCGCCCGCGAAGGCCGGCGGGATACCCCGAACCGTCCCATCGCTCGTGATGGTAGTGCGCGACTTCCTCCACGGATTGCAGTTGCGCGGCCAGCGTGGCGCAATCGCGCCGCGTCGCCCCGGCGATATCGCTGCCCATCGTCGTGTGGCGCTTCATGGCACCGTATTCGGCCTGGCTCAATTTCCCGGGCTTATGCAGGACTTCCGGCGGCACCCCGATCTTTCCGATGTCGTGATGGCGGGCACCCACCACGAACAAGCTGGCTTGTTCGGCGCTGATGACGTACCCATCCAGGTTCCATGTTCGCAATACCTTCAGCATGACGCGGACAATCTGGGAAGTCCTGTAGCCATGGCGCGCGATCTCCACGTCGTCCAGATGCAGGCGGGTGTCGCGATGGAAGGGCCCGATCGGACGCCCAATCCGTCGCGCATAGGACAGCGCATGCCTGATCAGCATTTCATTTGCAGTCGTCATTGAGATCCCCCGGATCGTTCAATATCACTGCACCCGACACGCGGGATTGGGCCCCAGCGACGCCTACCACGCGTACTTCACACCAACCCTGAGGGCATACTGGTAGAAGCTCTGCGCGCCCCACGCGCCCGACACATTGCTCCATGCCGTCCAGCGTTTGCCCAGATCGGCATTCACGCCAAGCTTCACTTCATAACGGTTGCTCGGATACATGCTGCCCAGCGGCAGGTCGTTGAACGATATGCTGCTCGATACGCTGGTGTGCCACCAGTTCAGCGTCAGATACGGCTGGATCTTGCGATCCTCCGGACGCACGAAGGTCCGGTGGAAGCGCGCACCCAGGCGCGTGATCCAGCCGTGGGCGTTGGCACCCCGTACGCTGGTGCCGTTCGGCTCGGTGACGTCCGACTCGTTGTAGCCCACATAGATCAGTTGCCCCTGCGGCTCGATCACCCAGTCATTGCGAAGCGGCACGGCATAGCCGGTCTCGCCCGACGCGGCCCAGCCCTGGGCGTTGTAACGGACCGATGGCAGGTATTGCCCGTCGACATGGTTGGTGAACCAGCCGTACTGGAACCACGTGTCCACGTAGGCCCCGAGCTTGTGCTCGTCGTTCTGGTACCAGGTGCCATACCCGCCCACGCTCCAGCCTTCGACCGTGCCCTTTGCGGAGAACGGGTTCCCCTGCGCGGACGCATTGGTATTGGCGTAGCCGTAGCTGCCCATCAGGCCCAGGTGACCGCGATCCGCCCCGTCACTGAACACCTTCCACTTGGCAAGCTCGGCGCCGCCATGCAACAGGAACGAGTTGGTGCGCGCGGTGAAGATGCCGTTGGCGCTCTTGCTGCCCTGCCAGTTGCCCACCACCCGCAGCCAGCCGGCGCGCGGCTTGTCCTGCTCCGGGTTGAAGCCCTGGCCCTCGACGTACTGCGGCTCTCCCAGGCGGTCGTGCAGGCTATGCACGAACATCTCGCCCACCAGCCGCTGGTTGGCAAGGTACGCGGCGATCTCCGGGCGATAGAGCGGATCGGGGGCTGGCGACGCCGCCTCCGACCGCAGATACCACGCATCCGCGTTGGATCCATCCACACTGCCACGAAACAGCCGATACTCGTAGGCACCGGCGACGGCGCGGCCATCGAGCGCAAAGGCATCGGCGGCAGTGGTGCCGCCCTGGATGGCGTCCACGACCTGGATACCGTTGGCGACGGTCAGCGCCCCGGCGCCGCCAGCGTTTGTCACCCGCAGGCCGGTCGTGCCGGTGGCCGTGCCGCCATGAATCACCAGCTTGTCCGATGCGGAGCCGTCCGCGCCAAGCACCGTGTTCAGCGCGATGACGCCACCCGTGCCGCTGTAGTGCTGGGCAGTCAGCGTCTTGAATCCTCCCGTTGCCGGCGGCGTGAACGCAATCAGGCTGGCATTGTTGGCAAGGTTCGTCAGCGTGGAGTTCGCCGTGACATGCCAGGTGCTGGCGTTTGCCAGATTGAGTGTCGATGTGCTGGCCGCATCGGTGAGCGCGGCGCCGGTCAAGGTGGAAGCGTCGGCGTTGACCACGCCCACGCCGGGGCCGGCCGCACCGGCCGAGACGGTCAGCAGCGCCGTGGCGCCGGAGACCGTGGAGCGCGTCAGGTTGACGGTGGCGTCCGGTCCGATGACAGCGATGGCGGCCCCCTGATCGGACTTCAGCACGGTATCCGTCAGGTTGGCCGTTTCCACGGACAGCGGCGTGGTGGCCTTCGGCAGCAGCGATGGCGCGATCACCGACGCGGGCGCCAGCAGCAGCTCGGATTCCCCGCCACTGGCATCGGCCGCGCCGTCCCTTGCACCGGTCAGGGTCGTGCCAAGGCCGACCGATCCGGTGCCACCCATCAGTGTCAGTCCATTGGCCCCAGTCCCCGACGCATGGAGCGTGGCCCCCGTCGCGGTGAAGATTCCCCCGCTGCCGACACGCACGACGTCGGCATTGGCGCCGGCGGTGGCAAGCGAAGCATTGCCGCCTCCCGCGGCAGGCTGGACGATGGCGGTGGCGGTGGTATCCACCACCAGACCATGGGCGCCATCGCCGCTGGTGGTGATCGTCGTCCCATTGAGGGTCAGCAGGCCGCCCTGCTCCGCATAGGCCCCGTGGCCGTCCAGCCCCGTGGTCGTCACGCTGCCGCCATTCGCCTGCAACTGGCTGTTCGCGCCGGTCGCGGCCAGGCCAATAGCGTGCTGGTTCGATGTCGTGACCGGAACGGTGTCGAGCGATATCGCACCGCCGCCCCGCGCCAAGGCCCCGTGCGCCCAGGCACCGCTGGTCGCAATGCTGCCACCCGTCGCCGTCACACGCGATGGGCTGTTGCCCGCCGCGTTGGTGCCCGAGGCCAGCAACCCGGCGGCGCTCGTGCCGTGGGTCTGAAACCGTGTGTCGTTCACCGTGATATTGCCGCCGACGGATGCCGACGCCGCGGTGCCGTTTGTACCGAACGTTTCCACGGTTGTGGTGCTTGCGTTGATCGACGACGACTCCGAGGCCCGCAGGCCGACGCCCGTCGTGCCATAGGTCTTGATCGAGCTGGCAGTGAGCGTGCCGCTGGACCCTTCCTGCATGTTGAAGCCATAGGAACCGATGTTTCCGGCGGCGACCTCGCCGGAGGTGCTGAGTGTCACGTGATCGGCCTGCACGGTCCCGCCAAGCCGCGCACTGATGGCGCCGCCGATCTGGCCCGTGGTCGTGATCGTCGTGCCCGATACGATGCCGCTCGATCCTGCATCCTTGACGAAGACGCCGTAGGCCCCCGTAATGCCCGCAAACGCGCCCGATGTGGTGACACTGCCGCCATTGACCGTGACCGCCGCACCGCCGGACGCCACGACGCCGTAGGCGCCGTTCTCGGAGCCCGACAGGAACGTGCTGCCCGCCGTCGTGATATCGACGTTGGTGACGGATGCCCTGCTGCCGGCGCCCGCTACGTAGACGCCAAACCCGCCCGGGCCGGTCGTCGAGATGGTCGAGTTCGATATCGATCCGCTGGCACCGCCGTTCACCATCATGCCGAATGCCAGCGTCGATGCGCCGCTGGCCCCGCCCGTCGCGATGCGTGCATGGCTTACCGTGGCATTGGCGCCGGTACCGTACACCCAAAGGCCGTTCGCGCTGTTGCCGCTCGTCGCGATCGACACACCGTCTGCATTCAAGGTGCCGCCGGCTGCTCCAGCGGTCTGGACGAGGATGCCCGTGGCACTGGTGCCGGTTCCGCTGGTCGTGATCGATACCCCGCCCGTCCCAGGGCGGATGACACCGGTTCCGCCATACACATACAGGCCATAGCCGGTGGTATTGAGGACGATCGGGCCGGGCAAAGTACCGAAAGTCGGGTCCAGCGTAGCCGTCCGACCGGCATTTATCCTGACACCGTTGCCCGTGACCGTTATCGTCGTCGACCCGGCGACCGTCCCGTCGGCGGTGCTGACAATGATTGGCGTGGTGATGTTCCCCGGGCCGTACGTGGCGGCCAGCGCCGATCTGACAACACCGGGCGCCATGCACATGGCGACGATCAGGAATGGGTATCGGGCGCAGGACCGGCATCTGACCATGCTTGCAAACCTCTCGCTGGAACGATTGCAGTGAATGGCGAGCCGGGCATGCATGCTGCGCCCGATACTGGCCGGCGGCATCACGCGCCCGAACGGGCATGCTTCCCCATGCAGGGAGCCAGCACGGCTGGCCGGAATCGCGATGGGTTCAGAATACAATCCGCGTCCCGGCAACCTACATGAAATATTTCAAAAAACGTATTAAGAGGAACCTTTAACCGCTATTATCGTTTCTGACGTTTTCTGCGTTGTCAGAATCGGTGCGTGCGGCGGGCGTGCTCCCGACGACGGGATTTTGGCGGGATGGCGGGATGGCGGGATGACGGGATGGCGGCGATGGCGTGATCAGGCGGCCGTCACAGGGCACACCCGCACTGGGATGGACTTGGCAGCCGGAACGTGGCTTTCCTCGGCATGGTGCCAAAGCGGCAGGAGCGGATTGCACTCGGGAAAATAGCCCGCCACGCATCCGGCCGGGATATCGAAAGGCACCAGTTCGAAGCCGTCGACTCGCCGTGTCACGCCGTCGGTCGTCACGGCTTCCAGGCTGACGCGCTGCCCCGCCGAGAGCCCAAGGCGCGCGATGTCGCCGTCATTCATCAGTACCACCATTCGCGTGCCCTTGATCCCCCGGAACCGGTCATCGAGCGAATAGATCGTGGTATTGAACTGGTTGTCGCTGCGCAGCGTGAACAGCCGCAGCGCGTCTGCGCCGGTCTCGGGCGCGTCCGGATCTTCGAGCAGGGACGCGGGCGTAAAGAACTCGGCCTTGCCGCTTTTTGTCTTCCATTGCCGCTGGGCCACGGGCATCGGCCGGTGAAAGCCGCCGGGCTCCCACATGCGTTCGTTAAGGCCCCGAAAAATGTCCGGATAGGTCTGCTCGATGGCGTCCCGCACCAGCGCGTAATCATTGGCCCAGGCATTCCAGTCCACACGACTGCCTGCACCGAGCACCGACCGGGCGATGCCCGCGACAATCTGCTGCTCGGACAGCAGGTCCGGGCTGGCCGGTTCGGCCACCCCCCGGGAACCGTGGAAACACCCCGTGCTGTCTTCCATCGATACCGCCTGGGCGCCTTGCGCGCGCTGGTCGATCTCTATGCGGCTCAGACATGGCAACACATAGGAAATCGCGCCATGGACGAGGTGGCTCCGGTTCAGCTTCGTGGTGATGCCCACCGTCAGCCGCAGCTTGCGCCAGGCAGGCTCGACCACGTAGCGGTCGGGCACCGAGCGCACCAGATTGCCGCCCAGCTGCACCACGGCCTGCACGCTGCCATCGATGATGCCCCGACACGCACCAACGGTATCCAGCCCCTTTTCGCGCGGCGGCTCGAAGCCGAACTGCGCCGCAAGTTTGTCGAGCGGGGCCAGCTCAGGCTTCTCGGTAATGCCCACGGTGCGCTGGCCCTGCACGTTCGAGTGCCCCCGGATCGGCGACGCTCCGGCACCCGGCTTGCCCAGGTTCCCGCGCAGCATCAGCAGGTTGGCGACCATTCGCACGTTCTGTACGCCATGCCGGTGCTGCGTCAGCCCCATCCCGAAATGCGCGATGACGGCCTTGGCATTGCCATACGCCGCTGCCGCCTCCGTCAGGGCTGCACGGGTCAGTCCGCTCACGCGCGTGATGTCTTCCCACGCCGTCGCCTGCACGCAGTCACTGAACGCGTCGAATCCCACGGTGTGCTGCGCAATGAAATCGCGGTCCAGCAGGCCGGTGCCGCCATTCAGGATGGCGTCGGCATCGGCCTCCAGGAGTGCCTTGCAGATGCCCATGATGGCGCCCATGTCACCGCCGGCCTTCACCTGGTGGTATTGCGTACTGATCTGCGTGGCACCCGGCGTCAGCATCTCGGCCGGCGACTGGGGGTTGACGAAGCTCACCAGGCCCGGTTCGCGAATCGGATTGAAGGTGATGATCGGCACGCCGCGCTTGCGGGCGTCCTGCAACGGGTGGAGCATGCGCGGGCTGTTCGTGCCCACGTTCTGCCCGAAGAAGAACATCAGGTCGGTTTTCTCGAAGTCATCCAGCGTGATGGTGCCCACGCCAACCCCGATGGACGCCGTCAACCCGACCGACGTGCTTTCATGGCACATGTTCGAACTGTCCGGCATATTGTTGGTGCCATACATGCGCGCAAACAGCTGATACATGTACGCCGTCTCCAGCGATGCCCGCCCGGAGGTATAGAACACCACGGACTTCGGGTCCATCGCGCGGAGTTCCCGCCCGATTTCGTCGAATGCCTGTGCCCACGTTACCTGGACGTATTTGTCGGTGCTTGCGTCCCAGCGCAGCGGCACGGCTACCCGGCCAGCATCCTCCAGATCGTGGTCATGCCATTGCTCCAGTTCCGCAACGGTGTGACGCGCGAAAAAATCGGCGGCGATGCTGCGGGCCGTCAAATCCCAGGCTGTCGCCTTGGCACCGTTCTCGCAGAACTCGAAGGTGTGGGGGTCCCTCGGCTTCGCCCAGGAACAGCTGACGCACATGAAGCCGTCCGGTTTGTTCTGATGCGCCAGCGCGTGGCTCGCCCGGACCGGCACATGCTCCAGCACCAGGATCTTCGCCACGGCCTTGAGCGATCCCCACCCGCCGGCGGACCCGGTCGGATTGGCTTCTGCCTTACCGTGTTCCATGGGGCGCTCCTTCGCGTGCGTCCCCGTCGGCGAATTCACCGATAAAGACGGCGCTGTGCCCCGACAGCAGCGCCTTTACGGCGTCCAGTTGCGTGACCGGCACATCGGACACGATCAGTCGTGCCGCGTATCCATCCGGGTGCTCGGCGCCGTCGGCGCTCTGCACCCCTACGATTTCCACCATCAGGCTCCGAAGGTCAGCCAGAAGGCCTTCGCCTCCCGCTTCCCTTTCATTCTCGGCAGCCAGCCGCAAGGCCACGTTGAGCCCCGGGTACGTCTCGACAAGCGCCTGACACGCGGCCCCGGCCGCGGCGCTCTCGGCAAATCCGGCAACGATGGTTGGCATGGACATCTCCGTCAGTCGGCAAATGATCCCCCGGAAGCGCGCAAATTGCGTGCCCGGCGGATATTCATTCGCATCTCGCGCACCGGCGGGCCCGCCGGACCCGCCGGGCACATTCGATGCGTGCCGCGACCGCATCCGGGGCCGGTCATGACGGCCGGCCCTGCCGACCCCCACCGCCTGGAGCCAAACATGAAAGCCCTTTGCTGGCATGGAAAGCACGACATCCGCTGTGACACCGTCCCCGACCCGACCATCGAGCATCCGCGCGACGCCATCATCAAGGTCAGCAGCTGCGCCATCTGCGGCTCGGACCTTCACCTGTTCGACGGCTTCGTGCCCGGCATGGAAAAGGGCGACATCATGGGCCACGAGTTCATGGGCGAGGTCGTCGAGGTGGGCGCGGAGAACCGGCGCTTGACAGTGGGAGACCGCGTGGTCGTTCCCTTCACCATCATTTGCGGCGAATGCGATCAGTGCCGCCGGGGCAATTTCTCGGTCTGCGAACGGACCAACCGCAACAAGGCCACTGCCGACAAGGTGTTCGGACACGCCACGGCCGGCCTGTTTGGCTACACCCATCTGACAGGCGGCTATGCGGGCGGCCAGGCCGAATTCGTGCGCGTGCCGTATGCCGACGTTGCGCCGGTCAAGATACCCCAGGGCATCAGCGACGAATCGGTGCTGTTTCTTGGCGATATCCTGCCCACCGGCTGGCAGGCGGCAGCCGCCTGCGACATCCAGCCAGACGACGTGGTTGCCGTATGGGGCGCAGGCCCCGTGGGCCAGTTCGCGATCCTGAGCGCAAAGATCATGGGCGCGCAGCGGATTCTCGCCATCGACAACGTCGTGGAACGGCTGGCCATGGCCCAGCAGCTTGGCGCCTCGCCGGTGAATTTCGATGCGGTCAACGTCGTGGAGGCGCTGAATGAACTGACCAACGGCAAGGGGCCGGACAAGTGCATCGACGCGGTCGGCCTGGAAGCCCACGCCACGGCGTCGCTCGATTCCGTCTACGACCGCATCAAGCAGGCGGTCATGCTGGAATCCGATCGGCCGCATGTGCTGCGCGAAATGATCTACGTGTGCCGGCCGGCTGGCATTCTTTCAATTCCTGGCGTTTATGGCGGCCTGGTCGACAAAATCCCCATGGGCGCCCTGATGAACAAGGGGCTCACGATCCGCACGGGACAGACCCATGTGAATCGCTGGACCGACGACCTGCTGCAGCGCATCCTCGACGGCCAGATCGACCCCTCCTTCATCATCACGCACCGCGTGGCACTGGAAAACGGCCCCGACATGTACAAGACGTTCCGCGACAAGCAGGACGGCTGCATAAAGGTCGTCATGACCATGTAGCGCGCCACCGCGGCGATGGAATGCGTCTTGCAACACCTGGCTGGGCGGCCTGCCACCCAGCCATCGCGGTTGCCTTGACCGCCCGAACGTTTTCCTGGAGGACCCGCCATGAAGCACGAAGAAACCAGCAGCCGCCACCCGGCGCGCCAGCCCACAAACGCCGAACGGCAGAAGCCATCGACGGATGCCGAGGCCATTCCGGGGCGCAATCCCCAGACCAAGGGGCCCGGCGCGTCGCAAGGCGGCAAGCAGCCGACGCCCAACGAGATCATGAACGAGCAAGTGTCGCCGCGAGACGAGCAAGGCAATCGCGACCAGTCCGACAAGCCCCACGTGAGTGGCTGATCCGCTCCCCCCCAATGACCTCATGCCGACAGGCCCGGCGTTGGGCCTACGGCTTCGGCGCGGGGTCGATGGCGGCCTGCTCCATCAGGTAGAAGCCGTGGATGAGCAGGTCGTACATGACCGCTGGCGCCGAAATACCGATCATCGAGGTGGTTTCGGTAAATTCCGCTTTCTCCGTCGATTGAATCTCGCCGAGCCACTTCAGGACATGGGTCGGCAGATTTTCCAGTTCGACCCCCGAGCGCACCAGCAGCGCGCGGCGCGCGCCTCGATACAGCGTCACGTCCAGCACCACATCGCTGAGAAACCGCGGCCGATCGGCAAACATTTCAGCGCCCTCCAGGAATACTGCGCGCGCGGAAACGCAGCGCCGCCAGAGACCCGCGCAGCGCGGCCAGCTGGCGCTCGGCATCCACGTCCGGTGAGCCGGCCTGCAGGCTCGCCCGGATACGGCGCTCCTGCGCCGAGATCTGGCCTTCCAGTTCGCCAATGTAGCGGTGGATGAGCAAGGCGCTTTTGAAGTTTTTCATGATCTGTCCGGAACGATGGCAATTCGCTCTTTTTATTTTGAAAATTACGCCATCGGCACGGCGCCTGCGCGTTAGGGAAGGCAAGCATTCCGTACAGTCGGGGCCGGGCCGGCAACAAAAAGCCCGCGCGCACGCGGGCGAAAGGAGAGGAGACGATAAGGACGGCACCGGGGCGCCGTCGGGGTTCATCTCGCATGGAATGTACCCGGCCCCAACCCCTATCGGTGCGGCGCCGACACAGTTCCGGCGGGCGGCATGCGCGGTGCGGGCGCGACGAACCTTGCAACTCGCGACGGGAGACGTTGTAGATTCGCGCGGCTCCCTGACGCATCACCGCTACGGTTCACGTCACGGATTTCATGGGATTGGTCGTGCCGCCATACGGATCACGCCCCTTCGGAAATTCGTTCGAATCCCCCCGCTCGACGCCGCCGCCATAACTGCTTGCGGCAGAGCCGGTGGCAGGGCTGGAATGGCTGATACCGCTGACATGCCCGCCCTCGCTTGCGCTGGCACGCTGCTGCGCGATCCGTATCCGGTTCAACACATCGCGCACGCCAGGCACTTGCGCAGCCAGTTCCTCGATCCACCGCTTCTGGCGCCGGTCCTGGACAGATCCGCTCAGTTCCACGACGCCGCCATCGACGCCGACCTCGACATCGCGCACATCCACGGTATCGCTGTATGCCAGCCGCCGGCAAAGATCCTCCCGAATGCTCTCGTCAGGGCGCGTGTAGCCCTTGGGGGCTGCCCTCGTATGCTGTGGGTATTCATTCATGGCTGCGATCTCCTGTTGCACGTTCCTTCGGCGCGGCCTGAATGGCGCCGAAACCTCGGATCGACGCAAGAACCGTGACTGGGGCACCAACGTCGATGGAGCGCCCAGGGCCAGAAAGTGCGCTGAAATTCGCCCATGGCTCGAACGCCCCCTACCTGCCTGCTGACCGCATCGGCTGTTATTCGCGCGGTTCCGGGACGCCTTGCAGGGGCATGGTGCTGGCATTCGATGCTGCACGCCTGCGTGGGCGCCTCAGGAATTGCGGCAGGAAGCGCCGCACGCTGTCGTCCGGAAACCGTACGTCGACCCATTCCTCCGATACGTCAACGACGACGCCATCCCCAAACCGGCGCGCCCGCACGGCGTCTCCCTTCGCGAAAGGCAACGCCGGCAACGCTGCCGGCGCACGCGCGGTGTCGCTGGCCGGATTCGACGCCACCTCGGCCAGGCGCTGGCAGCTATCGCAAATGCCGCAGCGTTCCGGCCAGTCCGTCTCGCCGTAGTACGCCAGCAACGTCGCCCACCGGCAGCTTCCGCTCCGCGCGTAATCGAGCATCGCCTGAAGCGTTGCGTGGTCCTCCCGACTGCGCGCCGCGTAGCAATCGGCGATCTTGTCGACACCGGCTTCATCGCGATCGCGCAACGAAAACTGGCCGCGGCCGTCGCGCTGCACAATGCCAAATTCGCGCAGCATGCGCATGCCGGCCTGCAGGCGCCGTACGCCGATATCGTCCAGTGCCGCACGCAGCGACAACATGTCCATTGGCGTCTCGCGGACCATCGTCGCCATCCGGCGCAGATCCGCTGCGGACGGATATCGGCCCGCCAGGAAGAACTGGTGAATCCGCTTGTCCTTTTCGTCGAATACCAGCGTGCAGCGCGCAAGATCGCCATCGCGCCCTGCCCTGCCGGATTCCTGATAGTAGGCATCGAGGCTGCCCGGCGACTGGGCGTGCACGATGAACCGCACGTCGGGCTTGTCGATGCCCATGCCGAACGCGTTGGTGGCCACCATCACATCCACCTCGCCGGACATGAAGGCGTCCTGCGCATCGCGCCTTTGCGTCGCCGCCAGGCGCCCGTGATAGAGCGCCACGCGACTGCCGGTCTGCTGCAAGGCGCCATGCAACCGTTCGGCCACGGCGACCGTCGCCGTATAGACGATGCCCGCGCCCGTTTGCGCGGACACGAGACGCCTTACGGCGTCAAGCCGGGCGGCGTCCCCGGACACATGCTCGACCGCGTAGGCCAGGTTCGGCCGGAACAGCGGTGCGCGCACGACGCGGGGGTCCCGCATGCCGAGTTCCCGGACGATGTCGTCAATGACCGCTTCCGTGGCCGTGGCCGTCAACGCCAGCAACGGGGGCCGGGACAACGCGGCGGCGGCGTCACGCAGACCCAGGTAGGCAGGCCGGAAGTCATGGCCCCACTGGGAAATGCAGTGCGCTTCGTCCACCACGAACAGGGCGATCCGATTGCGGCGCAGGACATCCAGAACTTCAGGGTTCTCCAGTTGTTCGGGCGTCGTCAGCAGGATGCGCTCGTGGCGCTGCGCCAGATCGTCGAGCGCCGCATCGCCTACCGCGCTATTGAGCACGGCAGGCGCAAGATCGAGCGCGCCCAGCTTCGTCGCCTGGTCCTGCATCAACGCAATCAGTGGCGATACGACCACGGTCAGGCCGTCGCGCATCAGCGCCGGAAGTTGAAAGCACAGTGACTTGCCGCTGCCGGTCGGCATGACGGCGATGGTGTCCCGCCCCTTCAGCACGCTGGCCAGTACCTCCGCCTGGCCAGGGCGCAAGTGCGTGACACCAAAGCGGCGCCGTAGCACCCGCATCAAAGCGGGCGGGAGCGTCGGGGACATTGCTGGTCGGGGGCGGAACATGCCGCCGCGCACGGCTCGGGCGATTCGGTAGCGATATCCATGAAGTCTCCGCACAACCTCCTGAAGCGGGGCGCAGCGCATGGGTACGTCACCGCTGTACGCGCCCGATCCCGCACCCCACGCAACTTGCGTTCCACGCACGACTGGCGCGTCCGGTATGTCGATGCCTGCCCATGCGTCATCGGGCAGTCCCTCCGCGAAGATCAAGAGGCGCCGCAGTCCGGCATCGGCTTCAGCGTCCGTCCGACATCGGCATGCCACGCAACCACGTATCCCTTGGTCTCGAACCGTCCCCGCCTTGCGTGCATGTCGTTCCCGTCCTGGCGCCGCGGGCAGACCGTACAGGGAGATACCCATGCAAGCGCACACGCCAGAGGACAGCCGTGATTCCGCCGCCAGCGATCCGAAAGGCCAAGGGGGCGCCCCATGGTACAAGTTGATGGGGCCGGGTCTCGTGACCGGGGCGGCCGATGACGATCCCAGCGGCATCGTCACCTATGCGCAGGCCGGCGCCCAGTTCGGTAACGGATTGCTGTGGAGCCTGCTGTTTTCCTTGCCGCTGATGATTGCGATCCAGCTTGTCTGTGCACGGCTGGGCCGGATCTCTGGCAGCGGCATCGTGGCGAACGTCCGCCGGCACAAGTCACAAAAGCTGGCCTACGGGTTCGTGGTGCTGCTGGTCCTGGCCAACACGTTGAACATCGGCGCCGATCTGGCTGCGATGGGCGATGCGCTGGCGCTTGTCGCAGGCGGACATCGCTGGATCTACACGCTGGCGTTTTCCGGTGTCTCCCTCCTGCTCCAGCTCTTTGTCCCCTACCGACGCTATGCCGGGTATCTACGCTGGCTGAGCCTGTCGCTGCTGGTCTACGTTGTCGCCATGTTCCTGCTCAAGGTGAACTGGCGCGACGCGATGGTTTCCCTCATCCTGCCGCACGTCCATTTATCCAACGGCTATCTGCTGGTGCTGGTCGCGGTCTTCGGCACTACCATCAGCCCGTACCTCTTTGTCTGGCAGGCGGCATCGGAGGTCGAGGAACTCGAAGCGGACCGCACGGCCCATCCTTTACGCGACGCGCCGGAGCAGGCCAGGCAGGAACTTCGCCGCATCAACATCGACACGATGACCGGCATGGTCGTGTCGGCGGTGATTGCGCTCTGCATCATGCTGACAGCCTCCTACGCGCTGCACGCGCACGGTGTGCTCGACATCGCGTCGTCCGTCGACGCCGCCAAGGCGCTGGAGCCGGTTGCCGGAAAGTGGGGCGTGCTGCTGTTCGCACTCGGCATCATTGGCACGGGCCTGCTTGCCGTGCCGGTGCTGGCTGGCTCAGTCGGCTACGCGGCGGCCGAGGCGATGCGCTGGCGACGAAGCCTCGAAGAAAAGCCGCTGTCGGCCAGGCACTTCTACGCGGTCATTGCGGTCTCGATGATCATCGGCGCAGCGCTCTGCTTCGCGCCGATCGAGCCGGCCAGGCTGCTGGTATGGAGCGCCGTCCTCAACGGAATCGCCGCCGCGCCCGCGATGGTCATGCTGCAATTGATGTCCCGCGACCACCGGATCGTGGGGCCATTCGCGCCGTCGCCGTGGGTACATCGCCTGGCATGGTGCGCCACGGGCGTGATGTGGCTGACGGTGCTCGTTCTCTGCGTGACGGCCGTTTCGGGTTGAAAAAAAGAAGCCCGCCACTGGAGATGGATCGGGCCCAAGCTTCACGACTGCATGGCGGCACATTAGCGTGCCGGCGTTGCGTTCCCTGTCGGTGACTGTCTGATTTTTTGCACCGCACCATCGGACGGCTCCGCCGTCTCACGCCACATGTCCGGGACTCGGGCCGACTGGCATTCTTTCAATTCGTGGCGTTTATGGCGGCGCAGCCGACAAATCCGAGGCGCCGCGTCACTGTATGGCTGCAACCCTGCGCGCTCTGGCGCCGTGCGGCATAGCTGGAATACGTCTTGCAGGGGCCTTGCGGGACGGCGCTCGGTTTGGCCGTCTCACCATCAAACCACCCCACAGCACGAGACATCATGGACAAATCCAAACTACCCGTCGAACAGCGCGCCGCACTCTCCCTGCTGGTGGACGATCACCGCAGCGTCAAGAAACTCTTCAAGGCCTTTCAGGATGCCAAGGACGACGCCGAGAAGCAGTCGATCGCGGCCGAGACCTGCCAGCAATTGACCGTCCATGCGCAGATCGAGGAAGAGATCTTCTACCCTGCCCTGCGCGGCGCCAGCGACAAGATCGACGACATGCTCGACGAGGCCAAGGTCGAGCACGCTGTGGCGAAGGACCTGATCGCCAAGATCGAGGCCGGCAACAGCGAGATGCTGGAGGCGCACTACACCGTATTGTCGGAGTACGTGGGCCACCACGTCGAGGAAGAAGAGAACGAACTCTTCCAGGCCGTGATCCGCGCCAAGGTCGATCTCAAGGAAGTGGCGCAACAGCTTGAAGCGCGCAAGGCCGAACTCACCGGCCAGCCGGCTTGATCCCCCACCCGCCGCCCGCGCTTCGGAGCGATCCGTACCGCAACAGGAGTCATCGATCATGACCAAGACTGCATCACCGTCCAACCGCTCGGAGCAGGACGCCCGGGCAGAAGACAAGTCGGGCAAAGCCGCGACGACACCGAGCAAGAAACCCGCTAGCGGCCACCACGCCGCGAGCCACGTGAAGGCGGGCAAGACGCACGGTGCGGGCGGCGGCGCCAAACAACGCCACGGTCCGAAATAAATCCGGGGCCGAGGACACTGAAACGGAGGCTCTTATGCAAAGTCACTTCTGGCGTCCGCTGGTCGCCATTGCCAGCGTACTCGTCTGGTCGTCGGCGGCCGTGGCGCAAGGTTCCAGCCTGTCGCCGGCCTCGGGCACCACCGGCAACGTCACGCCGGACAGCACGAAAGGCACCACGGCGGGCGTCTCGGCCGGTGCATCACGACCGGCTCACAGCGATAGCAAATTCATCGAAGACGCCGCGCACTCGGGCCACGCCGAAATCGAGGCGAGCAAGCTCGCTCAGCAAAAAAGTCAGAACGCGGATGTCAAATCGTTTGCCGACAGGATGATCCAGGACCATGGCAAGGTGGGTGATGAACTGGATGCCCTGGCTGCCAGGAAAGGCGTCACGACACCAAAGGAACCCTCCGCCGCGCAGAAGGGCGAGATCAAGGCCTTGAGCGCGCTCAGCGGTTCCAAATTCGACAAGATGTACGCAAGCCGCATCGGCGTCGCCGCGCACGAAAGCGCCGTGAAGACATTCCGCGAGGCATCAAACACCGCGAAGGACGCCGACGTCAAGGCGTTTGCCGCCAAGCATCTGCCCGACCTGGAAGGCCATCTCCAGATGGCGCGCGATCTGAAGAAGAAGGTCGGCGACTGACCGCCCTAGCACCGCCCCGGCCTAGCGTATATGCCGCTGCCGCCCCTGTCACCCCTGTCACCGCGCAGCAGCGACAGGGGTGGCTGGCCAGCGATCGCCGGCTAGACCAGGCCGGCAGCGGCAATCATCCCGGCCAAGGTGATCGCGATCCCTGTCAACATCCGGACGGGGTGCCGACGCCAATGGAAAGCGGCAGAATCTGCGAGGGACATGATGGCTTCCTAGCGTGCCGGCGCGTCGTCGGCTGCGGCATCTCCCACGCCATCCACATCGCCGTCCGCCTTGCCCAGATCCGCGCCGGTGACCGGATCGCTATTGACATCCGACTGCCCTCGCATCGCGAATGCTTCGAGCGTCGATTGCTGGTCTGCCGGCAGGGCCACGCTGGCCGACCCATCTCCGCCATCGACGGCGGGCGCAGGCGTATCCACAAAGGAGAACGTACTGTCCGCATTCCAGGGTCCGCGAATCACCTCGCCGCCTTGGGACATCTTGAAATACACGCTGGCAAACTTGGGATCGGCGGGCATTTTTCCCGGCGGGAAGCTTGGCGTGATCGAGTACAACGCCTTCTCGAACGACTTCTGGTGCGACACCTCCCGCGTCATCAGAAACCCCAGGGCTTCCTGCACGCTCGGGTCATCAGTGACATTGATCAGCCGCTCATAGATCAGCTTCGCCCGCGCCTCGGCAGCGATGTTCGACCGCAGATCGGCGGTCGGCTCACCAATTGTGTCGATATACGCCGCGGTCCACGGCACGCCGGCCGAGTTCACCAGGGCGGGACCCCCGCCATACAGGATCTGCGTCACGTGGCTGTCGTTGCCCGCACCTTGCAGGGAGCGATAGAGTTCCGCCTCCTGCTGCACGCCTTCCGCCAGTTCCCCCTTGGCGCCCCGGTTCAGCATGGCGATCAGCGAGCCGATGATCTCCAGATGGCTGAGCTCCTCTGTCGCGATGTCGAACAGCATGTCCTTGCGACCGGGATCTTCCTCCGCCAGCGCCTGGGTAAAGTACCGGCACGCAGCTGCCAGTTCTCCCTGCGGACCGCCAAATTGCTCCAGCAGCAGATTCGCCACGCCCGGATCGGGACGTGAAACGCGCACGGTGTACTGCAATCGCTTGTTGTGGATAAACATGACGAATCCTCCAGGTAGATCACCAATGATGGCAAACGCGCCTACCGGCGTTCGCAACGGTTGTGCCACCTTCACGCCCGACGCGCCCGGCAAGAAAAGGCCCGCGCGAACGCGGGCCAAAAGGAGAGGAGACGATATGAACGGCTCCGCCGGGAGCCGCCGTGAGGCGTTCCGCATGGAACGTACCTGCGCAACGTCCGCCGGAGCCGGCCAGCGCGCGGGACGTAGCACCGCATGCGCCATCCCGGAAGGCGCGGCGAATTGCAAGTCGCGTATGGAGACGTTGTAGATCAGGGGATGACGCGCTCGCGCAGCCGCTTGGCATCGAAAGGCGCGTTCACCTTCTTGTCGTTATCGAAATAGCAGTACACGTCGCGCCGGGTAGCCCGTCGCGGCGGCTGTGGGGCGATGCGGACCGCGTCGGCAGGCTCCCGCCCATGGGCCCAGGCGTAGATGCGGGCCGCCCAGCGGTCCAGCGATGCATCGGGATAGGCGCCGCTGTACAGCGCGTCGGCGCCGTGCAGGCGCATGTAGATGAAATCGCTGGTCACGTCTTCCGCGTAGGGCCAGTCAGCAATGGCGTGCGACACCACCAATGCCACCCGATGCTCGCGGAGCAGCGCGGGAAACTCCGCGGTGCAGAAACTGTCGTGTCGCACCTCCACCGCGTGCCGAAGGCGGCTGTTTCCCTTGGTGCCATACCACGGCGACCTGACACGGGTATCGTGCTGGGCCGCCAGCGCCCGCGCTTCGCGCGAAGATTTTGGCAAGAGCGACAAGAATCTGTCGAACCGCTCGGCATCGAAGCGGAAGTTGGGCGGAAACTGCCAAAGGAAGGGTCCCAGCTTGCGACGCAGCGCAAGCACCCCGGACGCATAGAAGTTGGCCATCGCCGGTACGGCTTTCTCGTCGCGGAAGCGCAGCAGGTGCGTCAAATATCGCGGGCCCTTCACCGCGAACACAAAATCGTCGGGCACCGCATCGTGCCAGGCCTGCCAGCTCTCTATCGACTGCAGCGAATAATGCGAGCCGTTGATTTCGATGGTGTCCACCTGGCGCGACGCATACTCCAGCTCACGGCGCTGGGGAAGCTTGGGCGGATAGAAGACGCCCCGCCACCCCGCATAGCGCCAACCCGATATGCCGATGCGGACTGTCATTGCGTGCGCGCTTGACTCGAATTCGAACTACCCTGGAAAGCGATCATGTGAGCTGTCGTGTCCACCTGGATCTCTCGACCGTTCGCAATCTTCATTCCCGGATCGTGTCCCGACGGCGGATGCGGCCAGGGCTGCATGGGACAGTACCGCAACGGCCACTCGCCAGCAACGGGATGGTCCGTGCGTGGCATGCTTCCTGCTGCCCTTTTGCATCGCTGCTGGACATCGTTCAAAGGACCCTGCGATGAAAAACCCTTGGCTCAAGAAGAATCCGTTGCTTAGCATGTGGCTCAGCGGCGCCAACGGCGTGATCGGCGCGGCGCGCGGACGCGCGCAGTCCGAGGGCAGGCGCCAGACGGCCACGGCCGCCGCGGCCGTCACGAAGGCGGCAACGGATGCGTGGCTTGCCGCGCTGACGCCGCCCAAGCCCGCGCGCAAGCGCACAACCCAACGGCGTCGCAAATAGCCGATGTACCGGGGTTCGAGCGGCAATTTATGCAAGCGAAGGTGCGCATGACCGACGATATCCTGCCAGTTCGGCCTTCGGACACTGATGCCCCGGCGACGGCGCCCGCGTCACTCGAGGGCGACAACTTCGTCCGCGTACGCGGCGCGCGCGAGCACAATCTCAAGAATGTAGATGTCGATATCCCGCGCAATGCGCTGGTGGTGTTCACCGGCGTGTCCGGTTCCGGCAAGTCATCGCTCGCGTTCGGCACGCTCTACGCCGAGGCGCAGCGGCGCTATTTCGAATCCGTCGCGCCGTATGCGAGGCGGCTGATCGACCAGGTGGGCGTGCCCGAAGTCGACAGCATCGAAGGCCTGCCGCCCGCCGTGGCGTTGCAGCAGCAGCGCGGCGCGCCGAACGCACGATCTACCGTGGGCAGCGTCACCACGCTGTCGAGCCTGGTACGGATGCTGTACTCGCGCGCCGGCACCTATCCGGCACGCCAGCCGATGCTCTACGCCGAGGACTTCTCGCCGAACACCGTGGAGGGCGCCTGCCCGACATGCCACGGGCTCGGACGCATCTACGATGTCACCGAGCGGTCGATGGTGCCCGACGATTCCCTGACCATCCGCGAACGCGCCGTGGCCGCCTGGCCGCCGGCCTGGCATGGGCAGAACCTGCGCGACATCCTCGTCACGCTCGGCTACGACGTCGATACGCCCTGGCGCGACCTGCCGAAGAAGGACCGCGACTGGATCCTTTTTACCGAGGACCAGCCCACCGTGCCGGTCTATGCCGGCTTCACGCCGCGTGAGGTGCGCGCGGCACTCAAGCGCAAGCTGGAGCCCAGCTATCAGGGTACGTTCACGGGCGCGCGGCGCTATGTGCTGCAGACCTTCGCCACCACGCAAAGTGCGCTGATGAAGAAGCGCGTGGCGCAATACATGATCGGGCGCGATTGCCCGGCATGCCACGGCAAGCGGCTAAAGAAGGCGGCGCTGTCGGTAACGTTCGCCGGCCTGGACATCGGCGAATTCACGCACCTGCCCCTGGCCCGCGTGGCCGAGATCATGCATCCGGTCGCGCAAGGCGAATCGCCCGGCCCGGCTGGGGCCGCCGCGGTACTGAGCCGCAAGGCGGCGCGCGCGGATACGGCGCGGCGTGTGGCGGCGGGCGGGTCGGCGCACAAGGCCGCCCCCGACGTGCGGCGCACGCCCAATCTGTCCGACGAGAAGCGTCTGGCCTCGCAACGCATCGCCGAGGAACTGATGGAACGGTTGGCCACGCTGATCGATCTGGGCCTGGGCTATCTGTCGCTCGACCGCAGCACGCCGACGCTGTCCTCGGGCGAACTGCAGCGGCTGCGACTGGCCACGCAGATCTCGTCGCAACTGTTCGGCGTGGTGTACGTGCTCGACGAACCGTCGGCCGGACTGCATCCCGCCGATGGCGAGGCGTTGCTCGTGGCATTGCGTCGTCTGAAGGCCGCCGGCAACTCGCTGTTTGTCGTCGAGCACGATACGCAGACCATGCGCCAGGCGGACTGGATCGTCGATGTCGGGCCAGCCGCCGGCGAGCATGGCGGGCACGTGCTCTACAGCGGGCCGCCCGTTGGCCTGTTGGGGATCACGGCGTCGCGCACCGCGGCCTACCTGTTCGACGCACCGGCGCGGCAACATCGTGCGCCGCGCGAACCGGCAGGGTGGCTGAAGCTGGCCCATGTCTCGCGCAACAACCTGCGCCGCGTGGATGCGGAAATCCCGCTTGGCAGCTTTACGGTGGTGACCGGCGTTTCGGGGTCCGGCAAGTCCAGCCTGATCAGTCAGGCGCTGCCCGAACTCGTGAACCGGCATCTGGGACGCACCGACGACAGCGACGCCGACGACGAGCGCGACCCGCTGTTCGCCGTCACCGACACGCCGACCGAGGGCCGTATCGCTGGCGGCATGGAGGGGGTGCGCCGGCTGGTGCGCGTGGACCAGAAGCCGATCGGACGCACGCCTCGCTCGAACCTGGCCACTTACACCGGCCTGTTCGACCACGTGCGCAAGCTGTTCGCCGCGACGCCCGCGGCGCGCAAGCGGCGCTACACGGCCGGCCGCTTCTCGTTCAATGTGGCCCAGGGCCGCTGTCCGACCTGCGAAGGCGAAGGCTTTGTCAGCGTGGAGCTGCTGTTCCTGCCAAGCGTCTACGCGCCGTGCTCGGCGTGCCACGGCACGCGCTACCGGCCGCAGACGCTGGAAATCACCTGGCAGGGGCAAAACATTGCCGAAGTGTTGGACCTGACCGTCGACGCTGCCTGCGAATTCTTTGCCAGGGAAGCCCCCGCGATGCGCGCGCTAACAGCTTTGCGCGACATCGGGCTCGGTTACCTCCGACTCGGACAGCCGGCCACGGAACTGTCGGGCGGCGAGGCGCAGCGTATCAAGCTGGCCACCGAACTCCAGCGCGCACAGCGCGGCGACACGCTGTACGTCCTCGACGAACCCACCAATGGCCTGCATCCCGCCGATGTGGACCGCCTGCTCGTACAGTTGCAGGCGCTGGTGGATGCTGGCAACACCGTGGTTGTGGTCGAACACGACATGCGGGTGGTGGCGCAGGCCGACTGGGTCATCGACATCGGACCCGGCGCCGGCGACGAAGGTGGACGCATCGTCGCAAGCGGCCGTCCCGATGTCGTCGCCACCTCCCCCGCCAGCGTGACCGCGGATTACCTTGCGAACGAACTGGGCTAAGCCGAGCAAGCAGCTGGATTATCGTGAGGGGTATGTTATTGGCGGCGCAGTGATAATCGTTTGTATTTTGCTGTCCTGATTGCGCCCTTTCCTGACACGAATCGCCCGGGTTTTTCGAAACGAATGGCTGCGGACGTCTGTTTTTGCTCCCGTTTATCCGCCATTCCCGATAAAAACGCTGGGTTTCTGCGCAGCAAAAACCGCAAAAAAATCCTAAACTGCTGTGGCTGGGGCTCTTCCCGTCACAAAATCTCTCCGAATTTAAGCGATACCAACTCACCTATTTCGCGTATTTGTGTTAACCATAATACAGCCACGATGTAAGCGTACGCTACATTGATATCGCGACGTCGAATGCGCATGAGATGCTCCAAAGAGAGCACTTGAATTCACGTGGTGTCAGTTTTCCGCGCGGATAACGCCTCTTTTTGCGAAATCGAGATGTTGAGAGAAATCAGGTTTGGAGCAGCCCGCGCTGCAGATATGCATGCCGTGGCGGAATTCTGTACCGCCTGGGAAATCGAGGCACAGACAGACACGGCGGATGAAACACGGCTTCACCATGTGGGCCGCCTGCAAGGAAGAATCGTCGCATGGGCATTCGGCGAATGCCTTGACGAGACGTTTGTCGTGCGTGCGGTGTTCGTCCTGCCCGAACTCCGACAGCAAGGCATTGCAACGCTTCTGGTGGGCGCTTTGCTGATGCGCGCCCGCACCCATCGTTGCACGACAGCAATATTACTCACCACGGACCATCCCACCTTTTTTGCCCGTCATGGTTTTTCGCTGACATCGCTGGATGCCGTATCGCGAAAACTAAAACTGTCGCGTGAATTCCAAAGACGGTTTGGGGCGCGAATGCTGTGCATGTGCCGGCGGCTTGATTGAGCGGTCCGGGCTCCGCGGCACTGCCCGGTAATTTTCATACGTCAATACTGCATGCCGACGAAACTTCTGCGGTCGCCGCCATCGGCGTCATGCACGAACAAAGAACCGCAAAAGACTGGGGCCGCCGCACGCTGACGTTGCCACGCAACGCCCGCGCCCTTTCCGGACCTGCACCGCCAATCGGGCGTGCTTGTTGCATCTGCCTTCGGATCCACCTATCGACGGAGCCCCCATGAAGATCCCGGTGCGCATCTTCACGGTCATCCATGGTCTGATGGCCCTGCTCTTCACCTGCGCAACGCTGATGTTGATTGCAATTGCGGCTCGCATCGGCTCGACCGTGTTTGTGAGCCAGTGGGACCAGGCCAGCGCGCAAGCTGTTATTGAAGCCATTGGATTGCTGGCGGGAGCCGTGGTCGCATTGCAGATCGCCGAGACTATCGTCGAGGAAGAGGTCATACGGGAGGCTGACGTGAGTGCCCCGACACGGGTACGACGCTTCCTGTCGCGATTCCTGGTGGTCGTCGTGGTCGCGCTGGCCATCGAAGGGCTCGTGGCGACCTTCAAGGCGCTGCACCAGGATCCGTCGCAGCTCGGCTATGCGGCCGGACTGATTGCCTCGACAGCCTTGCTCCTGGCCGCCTGGGGTCTGTTCGTCTACCTGAATCGATCGGCGGAAGAGCTGGAACCAGAGGCCATGGAAGAGGCGAAACGCGAAGACAAGAAATTGCAGTAGTGCCGCGCGTGCCCTGTCGCGGGTTCTCACAGGTATCGGTGCAACCCCTGCGCCGCATACTTGCCGCCTGAACCCCGCCCAAAAACAAGCCGCCCGAAGGACCCACATCGGCATCAACCCGGTGTCAGGCCACCTGCCATTGGCATATCATCCACACTTGGGAACCCCGACGCGATTGCCTTGACCGGCACCTTTGAATCGGAGAAGGAACGACCTTCCCGCCCAAGACAGGACAAACGACAAGAATGACACGCCGGACCACGAAGGCATCTTCGGCACAAACGACCGAGCAGATAAAAGAAGGCGCGCAGTCGGCGGCGCAGGCCCCGACGGCATTGCCTAGTCGGTTGCCTTACCTGATTGGGCGCACCGACCGGATCGTCAAGCGCCGCCTGGGCGAGGTGCTGGCCCCGCACGGGCTGACCCTGCCGCAGTTCACGGCCCTTTCCGTGTTGCATGCGCGAGGCCCGACTTCCAACGCGCAATTGGCCGAGCGCTCGCTGATCTCGCCTCAGTCGGCGAACGAGGTGGTCAAGACGATGGAAGCGCGCGGCTGGATCGTGCGCCAGCCCGACCCATTGCACGGGCGCATCGTACTGCTAAGCCTGACCGAGAGCGCGCGGCATTTGCTTCGGCAATGCGATGACACGGTTGCAGCGATGGAGCGCGACATGCTGGAGGGCATCGATGCCGCGCACGCTGCCATGCTGCAAGAGCTGCTGAAAACGTGCGCGCGTAACCTGCGCTGAAAGCGCATACCGCTCGCTCAGTCGAGGACGGCGCTGGACAGCAGCGAACAGCGCCATCGCGACCGGGCGCTGTATCCAGCTTTCTGGGCACCACCGCTTTCCCGCCTGAAACTCCCGCAATCTCATCCACGTTTACCCTCGGTTTCCGGGTCTTCTCTTGTCATTGCAAGGCAGACTGAATACAGTCTGTATACAACAAAGCAATGAAACGCCGCCTGGTCCTGCGCGGCTCGCCCCCACGGAGACAACCCTGATGGATACGGACAATCACAACCTCGGCGACAGCAAGGCGGGCGCCAGCACGTCCCAGGCAGTGCGCGCCCTGCTCGGTCTTCGCGAGCTGGTGCTTGGCGGCGAACTGCCGCCCGGTGCACGCATTTCGGAAGTATGGGTTTCGGAACGCCTGGGCGTGTCTCGCACGCCAATCCGCGCGGCACTGATCCGGCTGCAGGAGGAAGGACTCGTCGAGCCGATCCCGTCCGGCGGCTTCGCCGTACGCTCGTTCGACGAGAACGAAATCAGCGACGCGATCGAACTGCGCGGCACGATGGAGGGCCTGGCCGCGCGCCTGGCCGCCGAGCGTGGCGTTAGCACGCGCCTTCTTCACGCCATGCGCGATGTCATCGCGCAGATCGACAGCGCGCTGACCGGCGAACTGACCGCCGTGAAATTCTCGCAGTATGTCGACCTCAACGCGCGGTTTCACCAATTGCTGGCCGCGGCCTGCGGCAGTGGGCTCGTCGCGCGCCAGATCGACAAGGTGACGAGCCTGCCGTTCGCTTCCGCGAGCGCTTTCGTCATGGTGCAGTCGATCGACGAAAGCGCGCGCGAGATGCTGCTGCTGGCGCAGTCTCAGCACTGCGCGGTGGTCGAGGCCATCGAGCAGCGCGAAGGCGCGCGGGCCGAGGCGCTGATGCGCGAGCACAGCCGCATCGCCAACCGAAACCTGAAGTTCGCATTGCAGAACCAGCAGGCAATGTCACAGGTACTTGGCGGCAGCCTGATCCGGCGCGCCCGCCGTACCGCCTGACCCGCACCGCGGGTTCCTTCACCACTCTCTTCGTCAACCAACGTATCCTGGCGCCGCGCGCGCCGGGAGGGGAAAGTCATGTTCCTGAAAAACACCTGGTATGTCGCCTGCACACCCGATGAACTCGATGGCAAGCCGCTCGGCCGCACCATCTGCAACGAAAAGATGGTGCTGTACCGGGATGGCACCGACAGCGTCGCCGCGCTGGAGGACTTCTGTCCGCATCGCGGGGCACCCCTGTCACTGGGTTTCGTGCGCGAGGGGCAACTGGTCTGCGGCTATCACGGCCTGACCATGGGCCGCGATGGCAAATGCAAGGCCATGGCCGGTCAGCGCGTGGGCGGTTTTCCGTCGATCCGCAACTACCCCGCCGTGGAGCGATACGGCTTTGTCTGGATCTGGCCCGGCGATGCCGCGCTGGCCGATGACGCGCTGATCCCGCATCTCGAATGGGCGGTGAGCCCCGAGTGGGCCCACGGCGGCGGGCTGTACCACATCGGCTGCGACTATCGCCTGATGATCGACAACCTGATGGACCTGACGCACGAGACGTATGTGCACGCGTCAAGCATCGGCCAGGCCGAGATCGAGGAATCCGCACCGGCAACGCGCGTGGAGGGTGACTCGGTCATCACCAGCCGCCATATGGAAGGCATACTGCCACCGCCATTCTGGGCCGCGGCGTTGCGCGGCAACGGTCTTGCCGACGACGTGCCCTGCGACCGCTGGCAGATCTGCCGCTTCACACCGCCCAGCCACGTGATGATCGAAGTCGGCGTGGCCCACGCAGGCAAGGGTGGCTACGATGCGCCCGCCGAGCACAAGGCTTCGAGCATCGTCGTAGACTTCATCACCCCGGAGACGGAGACGTCGATCTGGTATTTCTGGGGCATGGCGCGCAACTTCAAGCCGGACGACGCGGCGCTCACCGCGACCATCCGCGAAGGCCAGGGCAAGATCTTTGGCGAGGACCTGGAAATGCTGGAAGCGCAACAGCGCAACCTGCTGGCCAATCCCGCGCGCAAGCTGTTAAAGCTGAACATCGACGCCGGAGGCGTGCAGGCCCGCCGCATTCTGGACCGGCTGCTCGCGCAGGAACAGGCGCAGGACGCGCAAGCGGTTGCACAGGCGGGAGCGGCATGATGCAGGTCCGGATCGCAAGCAAGACGGCGGCCGCCGACGGCATCGCCCTGTTCGAACTGGTGGCCGCCGATGGCGGCGCGCTGCCGCCCTTTACCGCCGGCGCACATGTCGACGTGCATCTCGGCGACGGGCTGGTACGCCAGTATTCGCTCTGCAACGACCCGGCCGAGACGCACCGCTACCAGCTTGGCGTGCTGCGCGATGCCGCATCGCGCGGCGGCTCCGTAGCCATGCACGCGCTCGCGGCCGGGAACATCCTGGAGATTAGCGCGCCGAAGAATCACTTCCCTTTGCATGCGGACGCCAGGCATTCGGTGCTGCTCGCTGGAGGCATTGGCGTCACGCCGATCCTGGCCATGGCACAGAGCCTCGCGCGCAGCGGCGCATCGTTCGAGTTCCACTACTGCACGCGCAGCGCCGCCAGCACGGCATTCCAGGACCGGATCGCCGGCGACGACTTGCGCGAACGCACGTTCCTGTACCACGACGACGGCCAGCGCGCCGACCTGCAGCGTCTCCTCTCCGTGCCCCGTGCCGATACGCATCTCTACGTCTGCGGGCCAGGCGGCTTCATGGCGGCCGTACTGGACACGGCGCGCGCCGCAGGCTGGATGGAGTCGAACCTGCACCGCGAGTACTTCGCGGCGCCCGAAACGCCATCCGAGCCAGGCGGCGCCTTCCAGGTAACCGTGCAGAGCACGGGCCGCGTCATCGACATCGCCGCGGACGAGACCGTGGTGCAGGCGCTGGCCGCGAACGGTGTGGAGATCCAGACCTCTTGCGAGCAAGGTGTCTGCGGCACATGCCTCACGCGCGTGCTGTCTGGCACGCCCGATCATCGCGACGCCTACCTCACCGATGAGGAGCGCGCCGCCAATGATCAGTTCCTGCCCTGCTGCTCCCGCGCCAGGACCGGGATGCTGGTCCTGGACCTGTAGCTACGCTGTATTGCAAGACGCCGTCCCCCGAAAACCGCCCGTCCGTGGCGGTACTTCAACAAACACAAGGAGGTAGACAAATGCAGCCAGAGATCCGGGAAACCATCAACCGCGGCACGATGAGCCCCGCCCAGGTAATGGCGATTGCCATCTGCATCGTCCTCAACATGCTCGACGGGTTCGATGTGCTCGCGATGGCCTTCACGGCATCGCACATTTCCACCGATTGGCACCTGACCGGCAAGGAGGTCGGCGTACTGCTCTCCGCCGGCCTGTTCGGCATGGCCGCCGGTTCGCTGTTCCTCGCGCCGTGGGCGGACCGTATCGGCCGCCGACCGCTGATCCTGATTTGCCTCGGCACGATCTCGGCCGGCATGCTGTGCTCGGCGCTCGCGCAAAACGTGCCGCAGCTTGCGGCGCTGCGCGCCGTGACCGGGCTCGGCATCGGGGGGATGCTCGCCAGCATCAACGTGATCACGGGCGAGTACGCGTCCGACAAGTGGCGCAGCACGGCGATCGTGCTGCAGGCGACGGGCTATCCGGTTGGCGCGACGATCGGCGGTGCCATCGCCGGCATACTGCTCGCCCATTACGGCTGGCGCAGCGTGTTCGTGTTTGGCGGCCTGGTCACGCTGGCGATGGTCCCGGTGGTGCTTGCGCGGCTGCCGGAATCGCTCGACTTCCTGATCGCGCGGCGCCCCGAGGGGGCGCTCGACAAGCTCAACCGGCTCCTGGCACGCATGGGACGCCCGACCGTCGCCGCGTTACCGGCGCACGAGGCGACACAAGCACGCGAGGCCGGCGACGTGCGCAGCCTCTTCCGAGGCAGCCTGGCCATGCAGACACTGATGATCTGGATGTCGTTCTTCCTCGTGATGTTCACCTTCTACTTCGTGCTCTCATGGACGCCGAAGCTGCTGGTGGCAGCAGGGATGTCGGCGCAGCAAGGCATTACGGGCGGGGTACTGCTCAACGTGGGCGGCATCGTCGGCGGCACAGCGTTCGCGTTCCTCTCCGCGCGCATCGGACTGCGCCCGCTGCTGTGGAGCTGCTTTATCCTGACCGCGCTGATGATGATCGCCTTTGGCCTGTACGCGAGCACGCTGGCGGCGGCACTGGCGTTGGCGGTCGTGATTGGCGCCGGCATCTTTGGCTGCATGGTGGGTCTCTATGCCTACGCGCCGATTCTGTACCCGGCGCAAACGCGCACCACGGGCATGGGCTGGTCGATTGGCATGGGGCGGTTCGGCGCGGTGCTTGCCCCGCTCGTGGCGGGGTCGCTGCTCGATGCGGGCTGGCCTTCGGCGCATCTGTACTATGTGTTTGCGATCCCCCTGCTGATGGGTATCGCCAGCGTAGGCCTGCTCGGGCGCCTGACGGCGTCCGTTGGCCAACCCGTGCGGGTCGGCGCGCACTGATCCGCGCAGTGACCCGATACCGGCCGCGTACTGGCTATCTCAACGACAGCGGCACGCAGGCCGGTTCGGGCCTACGTGCCGCGTGCTAGTTCGCGAGAGAAATGCGCGTCCGGACGATCTTCGCAATGCGCCGCGCTGTCAAAGCCCCAGCAACCGGACGGCGTTGTCCTTCAGAATGCCGGGCATCACCTCTGGCCGGAATCCGGCCTGCTTGAAATCGTCCATCCACCGCTCCGGGGTAATCAGCGGAAAATCGCTGCCGAACAGCACCCGGTCCTTCAGCAGCGTGTTGGCGTAGCGCACGAGCTGCGGTGGAAAGTACTTCGGACTCCAGCCGGACAGGTCGATCCATACGTTAGGTTTGTGCATCGCCACGCTGATCGCCTCGTCCTGCCACGGGAAGCTCGGGTGCGCCATCACAATCTGCATGTCGGGAAAGGCAATCGCCACGTCGTCCAGGTGCATCGGATTGCTGTACTCGAGCCGCAGCCCGCCACCGCAACGCATGCCTGAGCCAATGCCGCTGTGTCCCGTATGAAAGATCGCGGGCAGGCCGTGCCCGTTGATGACCTCATAGATCGGCCACGCCATCCTGTCGTTCGGATGAAAGCCTTGCACGGTCGGATGGAACTTGAAGCCCTTCACACCGTGTTCCTCGATCAGCCTGCGCGCTTCGCGTGCACCGAACTTTCCCTTGTGGGGGTCGATGCTGGCGAAGGCCATCATGATGTCGTCGTTGGCCTTCGCCGCCGCAGCGATTTCTTCGTTCGGAATCCGGCGCCGGCCAAGGTTCGACTCGCTGTCCACCGTGAACATGATCAGGCCGATCCTTCGCTCGCGGTAATAGGCGACAGTTTCTTCGATCGTCGGCCGGCGCTTGTTGCCGAAGTATTTGTCGGCGGCGGCATCGTACTCTTCGCCGTAGTTGTCGAACGGGTTCCAGCAACTGACTTCCGCATGCGTATGGAAGTCGATCGCCACAAGGTTCTGGTGATCCATCATGGGCTCCGGGACGCTATCAGGATTCGGCCGTGAAGCCGACCTTCTTCACGAGCACGCCCCACTTGCGGTACTCGGCGTCCATCGCGCGTTTCATGTCGTCGGCGGACGAGCCTTTCGCCACGAGGCCAATCGACAGGAAGCCATCGACGATGGCTGGGTGCTTGAGCGCCTGGTTGATCGCGGTGCCGGCCGCGGCCAGAACGGCTGGCGGCGTCCTGGCCGGCGCCAGAAAGCCGAACCACTCGTCGGCCACCACTTCCGGAAAGCCGAGTTCCGCGAACGTTGGCACTTCCGGGAGGTATGGCGCACGCGTGGCACCCGAGGTGGCCAGGACGCGCAGCTTGCCGCTCTTGACGAACGGCAGGTAATCGCCAGTCAGCGTGAAACTCGAGGCGATCTGCCCGGCCACCACGTCGTTGACCGCGGGCAGCGAGCCACGATACGGTACGTGGCGCAAGTCCAGGCCTGCGTTGAGGCCGAACAGCGCACCGACGAAATGGGGTGTCGAGCCCGCGCCCGGCGAGCCGTAGTTGGCGTCCGCAGGGTGAGCCTTCGCCCACGCGATGTAGTCCTTCACTGTCCGCACGTTGGCCGGCACCGCCGGTCCGACGGCGAGCGCAAACGTCATGTATGCGGCCGTGGAGATCGGTGCGAAATCCGCCGCCGAATAGCTGAGCTTCGTATAGACGTGCGGATATGTCGACAGCGCCGATGCCTGCGAGAGCGCCAGCACGCTACCGTCGGCCGGGGACGCTTTCAGCAGTTCGAGCGCGATGCGCCCGCCCGCGCCGGGGCGGTTGTCCACCACCGCGCCGCTGCGCGAGAACGCCGTGTTGGCAAATTTCTCGCCGACGCGCCGGGCGACCTGGTCTCCCACGCTGCCGGCCGGGAAACCATAGAGTACCTTTGCCTGCTGGACCGCCTGCGCGAGCGCGGCCACGGGCGCCAGCGCACCGCATGCGGATGCGGCCATCAACGCCTGAAGAAGATCGCGGCGTGTTGTCATGACTTGTCTCCTCGTTGTCGTGTGTCGGGCGCCCTGGCGTATCTCGTCGCCGCCTCGTGGCGCCCCGGTCTGCCTCCTGCAGGCGGAGGTCAGAAAATATGCTTGATGCCGGTCATCACGCCGAACTGCTGGCCGCCCGGGCCGGTATTGGAACCCGTGGCGCCGCCGCTGACCGAAAGGGTCAGTTGGCCGCTGTTATTGATGTAGCCGGCTGTCGCGTAGACGGACGTGCGCTTCGAGAACGCGTAGGTGCCGCGCAGCGCGTAGAGCATCGCCTTGTTATCGCTGTTGTGGAACTTGTAGTAATAGACTTGTCCGGCGACGTTGAAAGCCGGGGTCACGTCGTGGGACACGCCGCCGTAGATCATGTCGCTGCGCGGCGTGGGGCTGCCATCATTGTCGCGGCGAATCCAGCCGAGGCCGACCTTGGTCCGCGAAAAGATCGCGTAGCCGCCAACAAACAGGCGGTCGTCCGTGAAGCTGCTGCTTGTGAGCCCCCCGAACGCACCGGGCCCACCCCGCAACGAGTCGTAGGCGGCGGACAGGCCGATCGTCGGACCGAGCCCCTTGAATTCGTACAGCAGCATCGCCGACCATTCGCGGCACGCCCGCTTGTCCGCCGGGTTCTCGCCGGCACAGTTCTGGCCCGTCGGGCTCGGTCCGGCATTGACCGTGTCGCGGCCGAAGCTGTAGGTGGCCCCCACCGTCAGGCCGTTGAACGTGCCCTTGTATGCAATCGCGTTGTCGGCGCGGGCATTCGGCAGGTAGCTGTCGAGCGAGCCCGATGCATAGACGTTCGGGCCAAGAATGTCGGCGTCCAGCGTCGCCCAGAACAGCATCGTGTACTGGCGACCGAACCCGACCTGGCCCCAGGGCCCGGAGAGTCCGACCAGCGCCTGCCGGCCGAACAGACGCCCACCCTGCCCCGACGCGCCGGCGTCGGGCGTGAACCCGGACTCGAGCACGAACACGCCTTTCAGGCCACCGCCGAGATCCTCGGTGCCGCGCAGCCCCCAACGCGACGGCACCGTGCCGGTCAGCGTTGGCATGCGCACCACGCTGTTCTTCGCGGTGCCGATGTTGTTGACGTACTCGACGCCGGTATCGACGACGCCATAGAGCGTCACCGATTGCGCGCCCGCGATGGCCGGCGCTGCCGCCAGCGCTGCCAGACCTGCCCGTCCAAACTTCATCTGCTGTCTCCTCTTGTCATGGCCGATCGTTGTCGGCGTTGCTGTTGTCATGCTTGCCGGCTCTGTGGCGCGGCTTCGTGCAAACGGATCACGCGGCTATCGCTGCCGGCGTCGTCGTAGAGCGCATCGACCAGCGCGGCGCGGCGCGTTAGCACCGCACGCTGGTTGATCGAGCCCTTGTCGGTCAGTTCGCCGTCATCGAGCGACGGCGCCGCTTCGAGCAACAGCAGCCGCCTGACGCGCGTGGCGCTGCCCGTGGCCGTGAGGTCGAGCTTGCGCAGCATCGTCGAGAACGCTTCGCGCACCGGCGCGGACGCCAGCACTTCGCGCGTGCCCGCGTTCGCCGGCAGGCCAGCCAGGCGGCGGCATTCCGCCAGGTGCGGGAAGACGAGCAGACCAATCTCGTCCCGGTCCGCGCCCGCGATCACCACGTCCTGGACGTAAGGCGCGCCGGCGCCGATCACGCGCGCGCGCAGCGGTCCGACACTCACGAACGTGCCGGTGCTGAGCTTGAAGTCCTCGGCAATGCGCCCGTCGAACTGGAAACCCAGCTCCGGCCGTTCGGGATCGACAAAGCGCAGCGCATCGCCAGTGCAGTAGTAGCCTTCCTCGTCGAACACCTGCCGGTCGGGGTCCGCCTCTGCGCGCCAGTAACCCGGCATGACGTGCGGCCCGCGAAAACGCGCCTCGAACTTGCCGTTGGCCGGCACCAGCTTCAGCTCGCAGCCCGCGGCCGGAAGGCCGACATAGCCCGAGCGCGCGACCGGACCCGTGGTGAACATGCTCGACGGTGCGGTTTCCGTCATGCCGAGGCCGGACATGATATGGATGCGCTGTCCGCAATGCGCCTCGGTGACGCGCTCCAGGCGGTCCCACGCTTCCTGCGAGAGGCCGGCGGCGGCGAAGAAGTAGAGATTGACGCGCGAGAAGAACGTCTCGCGCAGCCGGGCATCCTGTTCCAGCGCCCTGCCGAGTTCCTCCCAACCCTTCGGCACGTTGAAGTAGATCGTGGGCGCAATCTCGCGCAGATTGCGCAGCGTTTCATCGAAGCCGCCCGGCAACGGACGTCCACCGTCGATGTAGAGCGTGCCGCCGTTGTAGAGCACGATGCCGACGTTGTGGCTGCCGCCGAACGTATGGCTCCAGGGCAGCCAGTCCACCAGGACCGGCGGTACACGGCCGAGCTCCGGCATCGCCTGGCGCAGCATTTGCTGGTTGCTGCACAGCATCCGGTTCGTGGTCGTTACCGCCTTGGGCTGCCGCGTGGAGCCAGAGGTGAAGAGGAACTTGGCGATCGTATCGGGACCCACCGCCGCGTTGGCAGCGTCAACGCTGCCGGGACGCGTCTGTACCAGCACATCGAACGACGTCGCGGCGCGGCCGGGCAGATGACCGTCACGGGTCACGACCTCGACGCCGGCAGGGACCACGGCTTCGATAGCGCGCGCGAACGCGGGGCCATCGGCGGCGTAGACCAGGCCAGGCGTCAGTAGATCGAACACGTGCCGCAGCTTGCCGAAATCGCCGGAGACCAGCGAATACTGCGGTGATACGGCCGAGAACGGCACGCCAGCCCACAGCGCGCCGAGCGCCAGTTGCAGATGCTCGAGATCGTTGCCGGAGAGAATCAGCAGCGGCCGCTCGGCGCTCAGCGAACGGTCCAGCAGCGCCTGCCCGATCGACCGTGCACGCGCCAGCATCTCGGCATAGGTGATGTTGATCCAGTTGCCGTCGGGGCCGCGCTGCGCCGCAAGCACGCGCGCGGGGTGACCGGCGGCGCCGGTGGCGAGGCAATCCGACATCCGTTCCGGATAGCCCTGCAGCGTTTCCCGCGAACGCACGCGCCAGATCTCGCCATCGCGGCGGAACTCGGCCTCCGTGCGCCCGATGGCGACGTCGCGGTAGGACACGGCAGCGCCCCCGTGGCCGGGGGGGCCTTGCGTCGAGACGTTTTTCACGTCTGTCTCCTCACTGTAGTGTTGCCTCCCTCTACGGGGAGTCTGTGGGTCGGCCGCCGGATCAGACCGGATAGTGGCGCGGGGTGTTCTGGATCGTGATCCAGCGCAGGTCGGTGAATTCGGCCACGGCCGCCTGGCCGCCAAAGCGCCCATAGCCGCTCGACTTGACGCCGCCAAACGGCATCTGCGCCTCGTCATGCACAGTAGGGCCGTTGATGTGGCAGATACCCGATTCGATCCGTTGGGCAACCGACATCGCCCGCGACACATCGCGGCTGAATACCGACGCGGAGAGGCCATATTCGCTGTCGTTGGCCATACGCACCGCCTCGTCGTCGCCATCCACGCGCGCGACCGTCACTACCGGACCGAACGATTCCTCGCGGTAGAGCTTCATGCCCGGTGCAATGCCGTCGACGATGACGGGTTGCAGGATCGCGCCGTCTGCGTGCAAGCCCACGGGCAGGTTTGCGCCCTGCGCGCGCGCGTCCTCCACCAATGCGGCGATACGCCGCGCGGCATCCTTGCTGATCAGCGCACCCAGCACGCTGGCCGGATCGGCGGGATCGCCAGCCCGCAGTGTCTTCGCCTTCGCGGCCAGTTTCTCGACGAAGCGGTCGGCGATCTTGCGGTCGGCGATCACACGCTCCGTCGACATGCAGATCTGCCCCTGGTTGAAGAACGCACCGAAGGCCACGGCATCGACTGCCGCATCGAGGTCCGCATCGTCGAGCACCAGCAACGGCGCCTTGCCGCCCAGCTCCAGCAGCGCCGGCTTCAGGTGCCGGGCCGCGTGCTCGGCAACGATGCGGCCCACGTGCGTGGAGCCGGTGAAGTTGACGCGGCGCACGGCCGGATGCGCGATCAGCCGCTCGACCACCTGCGCCGCATCCTCCGGCGCATTGGTGACCACGTTTACGACACCGTCGCCAAGCCCCGCCTCCTGCAGCACCGTGCCGATCAGACGATGCACGCCAGGGCACGCCTCGGATGCCTTGAGCACGACCGTGTTGCCGCACGCGAGCGGCATCGCCAGGGCGCGGGTGCCGAGGATCACCGGCGCGTTCCACGGCGCGATGCCAAGCACCACGCCGCACGGCTGGCGCACGGCCAGGGCCAGACTGCCCGGCACGTCCGAAGGAATCACGCTGCCCTCGATGCGCGTCGTCATCGCGGCGGCCTCGCGCAGCATGTTGGCCGCCAGCATCACGTTGAAGCCGTACCAGTTCGGCATGGCGCCGGTCTCGGCCACGCCGATGCGGATGAAGTCCTGCGTACGCTGGTCCATCAGGTCGGCCGCCTTCAGCAGCCGGCGGCGGCGCTCGCCCGGCAGCAGTGCGGCCCACGCCGGGAAGGCGGCCGCGGCGGCATTGACGGCGGCATCGGCATCCGCGAGCGTGGCGGCCGGGGCGCGCGACACCACGGCATCGTTCAGCGGATTGCGGCGCGCGAAGGTGGCGCCATTGGCGGCGGGCCGATCCTGCCCGCCAATCAGCATGGTCAGTTCGTTCATCAGCGTTGTCTCCTGGCGGCGGCTCTTTGGGCCGCCGTCTCGATCGGGGGTTGACGGCCGCTCAGGCGCGCTTGTAAGCCTGCAGGCCCGGCTTGATCGACTTGTCGTCGAGGAATTGCTTCAGGCCCTGCTCGCGGCCGTGCTCGGGATCGCGCAGCTGCGCCTGGTCGAGCTTTGCGTACAGGTAGTCCTCGTTCTGCTCCCACGTCAGTTCGCGGCTGCGCTTGAAGCCGATCTTGGCCGCCCGCAGCACCACCGGGTTCTTCTCGAGCAGCTTTGCGGCCAGCGCAATCGTGTGCTCGCGCAGTTGGGCGCGCGGCACGCTCTCGTTGACCAGGCCCATCGCGGCGGCTTCGCTGCCGGTGAAGGTGTCGCCCGTCATGATGTAGTGCAGCGCCTTGCGGTGACCGACCGTATCGGCCATGGCCTTGCTGACCAGGTTGCCGGGCGGAATGCCCCAGTTGATCTCCGACAGGCCGAAGGTGGCCTCGTCCGCGGCGATGGCCAGATCGCAGGCAACCAGCGGCGAGAAGCCGCCGCCAAAGCACCAGCCGTTGACCATGGCGATGGTCGGCTTGCTGTACATGCGCAGGAGCCGCCATTGCCACTGCGACGCATCGCGGCGGATCTTCTCCTGCAGGATCTCCGGACCGGCATCCACTTCACGGAAGTACTCCTTCAGATCCATGCCCGCCGTCCAGGCGTCACCCGCGCCGGTCAGCACCAGCACCTTGGCGTCGGCATCCAGTTCCAGCGCTTCGAGCACCTGAACCATCTCGGCGTTCAGCGTCGGGTTCATCGCGTTGCGCTTCTCGGGACGGTTGAACGTCACCCACGCAATGCCCGCTTCCACACTGACCTTCACAGCCTTCCAGCGCCCTTCGTAATCAGCCATCTCTGCTTCTCCTCGGTAATCCGGTTTCGCGATGTTTGTCAGTGTATTATCAACCTACCTGATATCTCAAGCGGAATTTCCGTTCTGCGCGTAAACCCCGATGCGGCCATGATGAGCGCAAGGAGACGGCGCCGCCGATGCCGAGGATGGCGCGCTCGCGCTTCGTGCATCGCACCACACGTCGCGCTTGACGTGCGTCGGCGGCACGCTATATAACGAACGCGTGGGTAGAAGCGGTCGATCGAACAGCAGCGGCGCAATGCCGCGAGGTTCATCTGGAGATTGCTCACTGACGGAGTTCCCGTCAGTGGCGCCATGACCCGACCGGTCCCACCGCCCCTGGCAGGACTCCAAGCCTTTCACCAGAGTCTTCGTTAGGGAATCTCAATGATCATCGACACCAGCTGTTATCCGACCAATCTGGTCGACCTGGCCTGGCGCCATGACGGCGACCCGTTCACGGGCGAACGTCTGATCCAGATGATGGATGGCCCGTTCACGATCAACGGCAAGCCGCGTCGCATCGACAAGGCGTTCATCCAGCCGCCGCAAGGCAACACGATCTACACCTATACCGATGGCGTGAAGTCGGGCGGCGAATCCATCGACGCCTACATGGCCTACACGCGCGAGATGGTGGCCAGGTATCCGGACCGCTTCATCGGCTGCTTTGTCTACAACCCGCGGTGCGGCGTGGAAAATGGCGTCAATGCCATCGAGCACTATGTGAGGAAGCTCGGTTTCAAGATGGTGCAGTTCCAGGCCAACATGCACGCATACCGGCCGGATCGCGCGCTGGACTGGCTGCGCCCCGCCCTGCAGAAATGCGCGGAACTGGGCGTGCTGGTGAAGCTGCACACTGGCGACGGCCCCTACAGCATTCCCACCGAGTGGGTGCCGATGATGAAGGAGTTTCCTACCATCAACTTCATCATGGCCCATTTTGGCGTGCAGACCGGCGGCGTGTATTGTTTCGAGCCGTTCCAGATGGCCATGGACATGCCTAACGTCTATTGCGAATCCGGCTGGTGCCTGCAATCGCGCATCGTCGAGTTCGCGAAGGTGCTGCCAAGGCACAAGATCCTGTTCGGCTCGGACACGCCCCCGAACGAACCCGGCATGTGGCTGCGCCTGCTGGAGGTGCTGTGCTTCGAACCGCCCCAGGGACTCAATCTCGATGAGGACACGCTCGAGGACTACCTCGGCAACAACGTTGCCCGCATGATCGGCCTGGCGCCGACGCCGGTGCCGCGTTCGCTGGAAGAAGCGAAAGCGCGCCTGGCCGCATGAACGCGGACACCCCCAAGAGATTCCGACGGAGCATACGAACATGATCATCGACACCCACCTGCACCCGACCAACCTTGTCGACGAGGCCTGGCGGCACACGGGCGAGCCGTTCACCGGCGAACGCCTGCTCAAGATGATGGACGGCCCCTACATCATCAACGGCAAGCCGCGCCGCATCGACATGGGATTCATCCAGCCGCCGCCGGGCAACACCGGCTATCGCGATGGCAACCGCCGCGGCCGCGAGGGCATTCGCGACTACATGGCCTATGTGGCCAGCCTGTGCCAGAAGTACCCGGACCGCTTTATCGGCAATTTCACGTTCAACCCGCGCTGGGGCCCGGAGGAAGGCGCGCAGGAGCTGGAATTCCACGTCAAGGAATATGGCTTCAAGATGCTCAAGCTGCATGCCAACATGCACGGCTACCGCCCGGACCGCGCACTGGACTGGCTGCGTCCCGCCATGAAGGTCTGCGCCAAATACAACATCGTGGTGCTGATCCATACCGGCGACGGACCCTACACTATTCCGACGATGTTCTATCCGGTCATCCGCGAATTTCCGATGGTCAACTTCATCATCGGACACTTCGGCATCCAGACCGGCGGCAACTATTCGTTCGAGGCGTTCTGGATGGCCATGGACACGCCGAACGTGTATTGCGAATCGGGCTGGTGCTTCCAGTCGCGCATTGTCGAGTTCGCACGCCAGTTGCCGCGCGACAAGATCGTGTTCGGCACCGACACGCCGCCAAACGAACCCGGCATGTGGCTGCGCGAGCTGGAGATGCTGTGCGGCCCCGCGCCGCAAGGCATGGATCTCGATGAGGACGGCCTGGAGGACTACATGGGCAACAACATCGCCCGCCTGGTCGGCATCGAGACCACGCCGCCGCCGAAAACCCAGGAAGACGCTCAGGCACGCCTGAAAGACACCTACGCCAGCAAGCACATCTACGCCTGATCCGGCCGCAGCCACTGACGTTTTTCCTTCCCGTCTGGTCACACACGGGCGCGTCGTCAACCTCGACGCGCGCCCGTGCGCGGCAACGGTGTCCCGTTGAAGCATCCCAAGCGGAGCCATGCCATGACTGCCTCAACTTCCCTGCCAGGTATCGCGCGACATGCCGGCCAGGGGTCCGGCCCGGTGTTCGAAGACACCTCGCAGGACTTTCACACCTTCCTGGCCGCCTATTGCGCGGCATTTCCCGACGATGTCCTGACCGTGCGCGAGCCGGTCACCGCCAACCAGGACCCCACCGCGCTGGTATGGGCGCTGGCCGCGCAACAGCGTCATCCCGTCGTGAAGTTCGACGACGTGGCCCGGTTGGGCGCGCCGCTGGTGACCAACCTGTTCGCATCGCGTGAACGCGTGGGCCGCATGCTCGGCGTCTCGCCCAGCGGCATCCATGCCGAGTACCAGGCGCGCGCGCGACGCCTGCTGTTGCCCCGCGTGCTGGATGCGGGCGCGGTAACCGGCATCGTGCAGGAGCAGGTGGACCTGACCACCTTGCCTGCCATCCGGCATTTCGCCACCGATCGCGGGCCGTATATCACCAACGCCATCCTGATCGCCGAAGACCGGGAGCTGGGCATCGGCAACGCCAGCTACCACCGTTCGATGCTGCATTCGCCCACCGAGATCGCCACGAGCCTGCATTCGCGCGGCCACTTGTGGCGCATGTACCAGCGTGCGGCCGAACTGGGCAAGCCGCTGCCCGTGGCCATGGTGATCGGCGCGCATCCGCTGTTCATGCTGGCCGGCGCCGCACGTCTGCCCTATGGCGTGGATGAGCGGCAGGTGGCGGGCGGGCTGTTCGGTGCACCGCTCGAAGTCGTGCGCACGCCGCGATACGGCATCGAGGTCCCGGCGCATGCGGAAATCGTGCTCGAAGGGGTGCTAGATCCCGGCGCGCGCGTGGACGAAGGGCCGTTCGGCGAGTTCACCGGCTACTCGTCCGATCGCTCCACCAACAACCTGCTGCGCGTGGAGACCGTGATGCGGCGCAGCGACGCGTGGCTGGTCGACGTGGTCGGCGGCAATTCGGCAGAGCACCTGAACCTGGGGCGCATTCCGCGCGAATCCGAGATGGTGGAAAAGCTCAAGGAGCGATTTCCGTCGGTCACCGCCGTGCACTATCCCAGCTCGGGCACGCATTTTCATGCGTACGTGGCACTGCGGCAGTCGCGCCCGGGCGAGGCGCGCCAGGTCATGCTGGGCCTCCTTGGCTGGGACCCGTACCTGAAAACCGTGGTTGCCGTGGATCACGACATCGACATCACGAACGACGAGCAGGTGCTCTGGGCCCTGGCCACGCATCTGCAGCCGCATCTGGACGTGGTGATCGTGGACGGCTTGCCCGGCAGCGCGCTGGACCCGTCGGCTTCGGGTGTCGGCACGACGTCGCGCATGGGACTCGACGCCACGCGCGGGCCGCACTTCGACGGCGTGCGCGCACGGATCGATGACGATGCGATGGCGCGTGCCGCCGCGCTGCTCGCGCGCATGGATTCGGGAAAACACTGAGTCTCACAGCACTTGATCGAAGGCGCGCGGCATTGATCGGACAACCCGATCCATTCATCCAAACGCCCCATTTACCCAATGTCCGGACGCTGGCATGCTGCCCTGACAATGACACGCAGGTGGCGGGAACACGTGGCGCAGACCATGGGGATACAGCTGCTGTCCCCTTCCGAACCAACCGCGCGGGCAACACCGGCCTGGAAGACGAAGGAGACAGCATGACCCACAACCCCACCCCCCATGGGTTCGGCCCGGCGCACCCGGTCGATGAAGTCTTGCCCCCGCTCAGGCTCGCCGCGCTTGGCCTGCAACACGTGCTCGTGATGTACGCGGGCGCAATTGCGGTGCCGCTGATCATCGGCGGTGCGCTGCATCTGCCCAAGGACCAGATCGCGTTCCTGATCGCGGCGGACCTGTTCTGCTGCGGCCTGGTCACGATGATCCAGAGCATCGGCATCGGCAAGATCGGCATCCGCCTGCCTGTGATGATGGGCGTGACGTTCACGGCCATCGCACCGATCATCGCCACCGGCACGAACCCGTCGCTGGGGCTGCCGGCCGTTTTTGGGGCAGTGATGGTGGCCGGCGTGTTTACGTTGCTGGCCGCACCGTACGTAAGCCGGCTCATCCGCTGGTTTCCGCCCGTGGTCACAGGCACCGTGGTACTGGTGATCGGCATTTCGCTGATGCGTGTCGGTGTGAACTGGGCAGCGGGCGGCAACCCCACGCTGAACACAGCCGCAGGCCCTGTGCCAAATCCCGCCTACGGCCTGCCCTTGCATATCGGCATCGCTGCCGTGGTGTTGCTGACGGTGCTCTGCATGATCGCGTTCTTCAAGGGCTTCCTCTGCAATATTGCCGTGCTGATCGGCATCACGGTGGGATTCGCGATCGCCGTGGTGCTGGGCAAGGTCACCTTTGCCGGCGTGCATGCGGCCGACTGGGTGGCACTGATCACGCCGTTCCACTTTGGATGGCCCACCTTCGACCCCATGACGTCGATCACGCTGTGCGTTGTCATGGTGGTGATCATGATCGAAGGTGTGGGTCAGTTCCTGGCGCTGGGCGAAATCGTGGAACGTCCGGTCACGCCCGAGGACTTGGCGCGCGGCCTGCGCGCCGATGGCGTGGGCGCGCTGGTGGGCGCGGTGTTCAACACGTTCACCTACACGTCGTATGCGCAGAACGTGGGGCTGGTGCAGGTAACCGGCGTACGCAGCCGCTGGGTATGCGCCACGGCCGGCGGCATCCTGATCGTGCTGGGTTGCCTGCCCAAACTCGCGTTCTTCGCCGCGTCGATTCCGCAATACGTGCTGGGCGGCGCCGCACTGGTGATGTTCGGCATGGTGGCGGCCACGGGCGTGCGCATACTGGGGCACGTGGACTTCGTGGAAAACAAGAAGAACGCGTACATCGTTGCCGTGAGCGTGGCGCTGGGGATGATTCCGCTGGTGGCGGACAGGTTCTTCGCACAGCTTCCCGAACTGCTGGCCAGATTCTGCCAGAACGGCATCCTGCTCGGCACCCTGTGCGCGGTGCTGCTGAACCTGCTGTTCAACGTCCGCACCGAGCGTGCCCCCCAGTTGCTGGCGAAGAACGTGGCGTAGCGGCGCGTGGCCTTCGCTCGTGCCCCACGTACGTGAGACGGGCCGGAAGCAAGGGCGCGGCGGCTGCACGCGTCCTTTCTATTTCCCCAGATCGCTGCGATGTCGCATCAACAGATCGCGGAACGTCTGCGCGGGTGGTGACAGGGATCGGTCCGTATGCACAAGCAGGCTGATCTCGCGCGAGATGACGGGGTCTTGCGGCATGACTGTTACCAGGCCCAGCGCCGACGTCAGGCGCGTGACGGCCGTGCTCATCACCGCGATGCCCAATCCGGCATCGACCATACCTACCATCGTGAGCGGCAGGAACACCTCGTGCACGCGCGTCAGCGAGATGCCGCGCATGGCCAGTGCGGCATCCAGGCAGTCGCGAATGGGATTACCGCGGTGCGGCCCGATGACCGGCAGCTTCGCCACGTCTTCCCACGTCAGCGCTCGCCGGCGTGCCAGCGGATGACTGGGCGGCATCACGATCACGAACGCGTCGGACGATAGCCGGTGCGCGCTGAGGTCGGGCTGACCTTCAGGAATCGTGCCGATACCGAAGTCGACCTCGCCCGCGCTGACCATGCGGGGCACTTCGTCTTCGGCGACGTCATGCAGTTCCACTTTCACGCCCGGATGGCCCACGCAGAACTCACGAATGAAACGCGGCAGCATCAGTGCAGCCTGGATCGATGACGCGGCAATCGACACTCGCCCGCGCCCCAGCGACCGTAACTCGGCCGAAGTGTCGATCACGCTGTCGATGTCGGCCACGGCCTTCCTGACCATTGGCAGCAGTTCCGCACCGGCCTGCGTGATTTGCATCAGGCGTGTGTGGCGGTCGAACAGCTTGATGCCCAGGTTGCCTTCCAGTTCGTGGATCAGCGCGCTGACCGATGACTGCGAAAGGTTCAGCTTCTCCGCCGCGCGCGTGAAATGCAGTTCTTCGGCAACAGCCACGAAGGCGCGCAGTTGCCGCAGCGAAACGCTCATGTTGACCGGCATGTCTCCCCCTGCTCTGTGGTCCGCCTCAACGGTGTCGCGGCAGTGATTCAGAGGGTAACACGATCAATAAATCCCGTTATGGGTATTTACCGATGATGGGCCGCGAACCATGATGCAAGCACGGTCAGCCGCAAACACATGCGCTGCACGGGCCGCGAGCACCCCCAAAGGAGCGAAGATGAGAGCGTTTGAATATCTCGAACCCGCCACGCTTGCAGAGGCCTCGGCGCTGCTGCATCGCTGTGGCGGCCGTGCCAGCGTGCTGGCCGGGGGCACCGACTTGCTCGTGCAGATCAAGGAATCGCACCGCCAGCCCTCGCACGTCATCAACATCAAGAAAATTCCCGGCATGGACGTGCTGGCGTTCCATCCGGCCGATGGCCTGCGCATCGGGGCGCTGGTCACCACGCGCGAGGTGGAAACGTCCTACGCGGTGCGCCGCCACTACGCCAGCCTGGCCAAGGCCGTCACGGACTTCGCATCGATCCAGGTACGCAACCGCGCCACGGTGGTGGGCAATGTGTGCCGCGCATCGCCATCGGCCGATTCGCTCGCGCCATTGATGACCGACCACGCGTCGGTGCATCTGTACGGCCTGCAAGGCTCGCGTTCGATGTCCGTGGAGAACTTTGTGACTGGCGCCGGCAAGACCGCGCTGGCACCCGACGAACTCGTGTCGTATATCACCATTCCCGCGCCGGCCCCGCACACCGGCAAGGCCTACATCAAGCACGGACGGCGCGTGCAGATGGAACTGGCCACCGTCGGCGTGGCCGTGTCGGTCACGGTCGATGGCGGGCATTGCACCGACGTTGGCATCGTGCTGGCCGCAGTCGGCCCCACGCCGATTCGCGCCCGACATGCCGAAGCGGTGCTGCGCCATCGCCCCGTCACCGACGCGCTGGTCCTGCAGGCCGCGCATGCCGCCATGGAAGATGCGCGGCCCATCAGCGACGTGCGCGCAAGCGCCGAATATCGCCGCGAAATGGTGGGGGTGCTGACGCGCCGCGCCATCGCCCAAGCCCTGGAGATGCTGTGATGCGCAAGCTGATCGAAGTCGATATCAACGGCGAAGTCCGCGAGCTCGCCGTGGAACCCAACAGTACCCTGCTGGACGCCCTGCGCGACGACGCCGGACTGACCGGCACAAAGAAGGGCTGCGATGTGGGCGAATGCGGGTCGTGCACGATCCTGGTCGACGGCGCGCCGATGAACAGTTGCCTGATGCTAGCCCCAGAAGCCCATGGCCGCAAGATCGTCACCATCGAAGGCATCCAGCCCGCCGCCGATCGGGTGCATCCCATACAGGAACAGTTCATGCGCTGCGGCGCCGCGCAATGCGGCTTCTGCACGCCCGGATTCATCGTCGCCATCAAGGCACTGCTCGACGCCAATCCGCAGCCAACGCGGCAAGTAATCCGCTTTGCCCTCGCGGGCAACATCTGCCGCTGCACCGGCTACACCCGGATCATCGAAGCGGTGGAACGGGCCGCCGAGGCCATGCGCCGTCCGGATGGCGACGCCGCTCGCGCACTGACGGAGAACGCACGATGACCCACGCCGTGATAGGACACAGCGTCAAGCGTACCGACCTGCTGGACAAGGTCACCGGCAACGCCAAGTACGTATCGGACATGCCGATGGCTGGCCTGCTGCACGCCAGGCTCAAGCGATGCAATGTGGCGCATGCGCGCATCGTCGGCATCGACACGTCTGCCGCTTTGGCGCTGCCGGGTGTCAAGGCGATCCTCACGCATGAAAACGTGCCGCGCGTGCTGCATGCGGGCTCGCCGCATCCGCGCTCGGCGTCGGTCACGTGCGACCAGTACATCCTGGACGACAAGGTGCGCTACTGGGGCGAAGGCGTCGCGGCCGTTGCGGCCACCAGCGAGGACATCGCGGCACGCGCCATCGAACTGATCCAGGTCGAGTACGAAGCACTGCCGGCGTATTTCACCGTGGAAGACGCAGCGGCGCCAGGCGCCGCGCTGATCCACGATCGCGAACCGGGCGGCAACCTGGTACTTCCGCCGGTCAGGATCGAACGCGGCGATGTGGACAAGGGCTTTGCCGAAGCCGACTTCATCCTCGAAGGCGTCTACGAAGGCGGCCGTCCCACGCCGGCCTACATGGAACCGAACGTGCTGACCTGCAAGTGGGACGGCAACGGCAACCTGACGGTGTGGATCTCGACGCAGACCGCGTTCATGGTGCGCGGCATCATGGCCGAGGTGCTGGGCCTGCCGCTGCACAAGGTGCGGGTGCTGGTGGACCACATGGGCGGCGGATTCGGCGCCAAGCAGGATCTTTTCCAGGCCGAGTTCCTGTGCGCGCTGCTCGCGCGCGAGACGCATCGTCCGGTACGGATGGAATACACCCGCGAAGAGACCTTCCTGGGTGGGCGCACGCGCCATCCGGCAAAGGTCTGGCTGCGGCAGGGCTTTCGCAACGACGGCACCATCACCGCGCGCGAAGCCAAGGTGGTCTTCAACTCCGGTGCGTACGGTTCGCACGGGCCCGGCGTGACCAATGTCGGCACGGCGGCCATGGTGTCGCTGTATCGATGCGAGAACATCAGGCTGGAAGGCCGCTGCGTCTACACCAACAGCCCCATTGCCGGCGCATTCCGTGGCTATGGCGTGGTGCAGACGTACTACGCGCTTGACATCCAGATGGACGAGGCCGCCGAACGACTGGGCGTCGATCCGGCCGAACTGAAGCTGCGCAACGCGGTGCGTGACGGCGATATCGCACCGTCCAATCACCCGCTCATCGGCCATGGTCTCGAAGCCTGCATCCGCAAGGGCATGGACGTGGTGGACTGGAACGTTCGCCGTGCCGAAACGCGCCAGCAGCGCGGCGTGCTCCGGCGCGGCTGGGGCATCGGCTGCGAGATGCACGGCAGCAGCGCGTATCCGGGCATCAAGGAGCAGGCCAATGCGATTGTCAAGATGAACGAGGACGGCACCGTGGTGCTGCTGACCGGCGCGGCCGGCCTGGGCACAGGCGCGCATACGGCGCTGGCGCAGATCGTGGCCGAAGAACTGGCCATTCCGTTCGAATCGGTCAGCGTGGTACACGGCGACACCGACGTCGTACCGTGGGACATCGGCGCATTCGCCAGCCACACCACCTACATGGTGGGACGCGCCGCGCAGATGGCGGCCGGCGACATCAAGACGCAGCTGCTGGCGCGCGCGGCGAAACAGATGGAAGCCGAACCGGCCGACCTCGATATCGCGAACGGCGTGATCTCGGTGCGCGGCCGCCTGGGCCCGACGATGACCGTGCGCGAAGCGGTGATGCCGCGCAAGGGCCTGCCCGCCGCACAACTGGTGGGCACCGCCACTTATCACCCCACCAAGTCGTACTCGTTTGCCGCCCATTTCGTCGAAGTGGAAGTCGATACCGAAACCGGCTTTGTCACCGTGAAGCAGGTCGTTCCCGTGCACGACATCGGCAAGGTGATTCATCCGATTGCCGCCGCGGGCCAGATCGAGGGCGGCATACAGCAGGGTATTGGTCACACGCTCTACGAGGACTACCAGATCGACATGACGACGGGCCGGTCGCTGAACGCCAATTTCGTCGACTACAAGATGCCGCTGGCCATGGACATGCCGGAGATCCACACCGTGCTGCTGGAAGCCGCGCCCGACCCGGGCGGCCCGTTCGGTGCCAAGGGCGTCGGCGAAGATCCGATCGTCGCCATCGGGCCAGCCATCGCCAATGCCGTGTTCGACGCCATCGGCGTACGCTTCCGCCACTATCCGATCAAGCCCGAGCAGGTATTGCAGGCGCTGGCGGCAAAGCGCGCGACGGAGGCCCGCCCATGAACACGACGCGCCGGCTGGTGGTAGCCATCACCGGCGCCAGCGGCGCGGCGTACGGTGTGCGGCTGCTGCAGGCACTTGGGATGATCGACGGCTGGGAAACGCACCTGGTTTGCTCGCCGTCCGGCCTGCTCACCGTGCATCACGAACTGGGCCTGCAACGCGCCCAGGTGGAAGGGCTGGCGGACGTCGTGCACAACGTGCGCGATATCGGCGCCAGCGTGGCCAGCGGGTCGTTCCGCTGCGACGGCATGGTGGTGGCGCCCTGCTCGATGCGCACACTGGCCGCCGTGGCCACCGGGCTGGCCGACAACCTAATCACGCGCGCGGCCGACGTCATGCTCAAGGAACGCCGCCGGCTGGTCTTGCTGGCGCGGGAAACGCCGCTGCACCTGGTGCATCTGCGCAACATGACCACCGTCACCGAAATGGGGGCCATCGTGATGCCGCCGATGCCAGCGTTCTATACCCATCCGCAGCACGTCGACGACATCGTCAACCACACCGTGGGCCGCGTTCTGGACCTGTTCGACATTCCGCATGAAGGCCTGCTCTCGCGCTGGGCCGGCATGCGCACCACACTTGCCGCCGTCAACGCCGAAGTCATCACCCGGGAGACACCATGAACGAATTGCATCGCCACACCCAGCCGCCGGTACCCGTCACCATCCTGACCGGCTTTCTGGGGTCGGGAAAAACCACACTGCTCAACCACATCCTGACGCAGAAGCACGGGCACCGCATCGCGGTGATCGAGAACGAGTTTGGCGAGGTCGATGTCGATTCCGATCTGGTCATGACGTCCGACGAAGAAATCTACACAATGACAAACGGCTGCATCTGCTGCGTGGTCGACGTACGGACCGATCTGGTGGCCATCCTGCGGAAGTTGCTGGAGCGTCCCAAGCGATTCGACCATATCCTGGTGGAAACCAGTGGCCTGGCCGACCCGACACCGGTGGCCGCCACGTTCTTCATGGATAACGACGTGGCCAAGCAGGTCACCCTGGACGGCATCCTGACGCTGGTCGATGCGGTGCACATCGAAGACCATCTCGACGATCCGCAGCTGTCCGGCTTCGACAACCAGGCCCTCGACCAGATCGTAGCCGCCGACCGCATCATCCTGAACAAGTCCGACCTCGTGAGCGCCGAGCGGCTGGACGCGCTGGCGCACCGGCTGCATCACCTGAACGAAGGCGCGCAGATCCTGCCGTCCAACTACGCGCAGGTGGATCTGTCGCGCATTCTCGGCATTGGCGGCTTCACGACCGGTGCCGCGCGACTGCCCGACGATGACCACGCCCATCACCACGACGCCAACCACGTCTGCGACGAACGTTGCGACCACGGCCATGACGAGAACGACCCCGCACATCGACATGATCCGTCGGTCACGTCGGTTTCGCTGGTGTTCGACACGCCGTTCGACCGCCAGCGGCTGGAACACGGGCTGCGCGCATTGCTGGCCGCGCAAGGCGACGACGTCTTCCGCATGAAAGGCATCGTGGCCGTGCACGACGACGACCGGCGGTACGTGCTCCAGGCCGTGCACCGGCTGATGGACTTCCATCCGGCAGACGCATGGGGCGACCTGCCTCGCGAAAGCAAGTTCGTCTTTATCGGCCGCAATCTCGACCGGGCGCGGCTGCAGACGCTGCTGGGCGTGTGCCAGCCCACGCCACTACCCGCATAGCACGCAGCCGCCAACGCGGCCAGACCCGCTCTGGGACCCCGCCACGATACTGGCGGGTGTTTTGATGGCGCAGCCGTCTCACGTCGGCTGCGTCATTTTTTTATCCCGCGCGACGCAGCGTGGCCGAAGGCGATTCACCGAATTCGCGCCGGTACTCGCGCGCGAACAGGCTCAGGTGCGTAAACCCGTGCCGCAATGCGATGGTCGACACCACGCCCGGGCCGGGTATCGCGCGTTGCAGGTCGGCGTGCGCCCCCTGCAGGCGCAGCACACGCAGGTATTCCATCGGCGTGGTGTTCTTGCTCTTGCGGAAGCCAAGCTGCAATGTGCGTTCGCACACGCCGCAATGGGCGGCAAGTTCCTGCATCATCACCGGCTTGTCCAGATTGGCGCGCAGGTACCGGATGGCACGACGCACATAGGCCGGCAACGATGGCAGATAGCCGCGCGGCAGCAGGCTGCCGTCCTCGCCGAAATGGTCCACCAGCAAGGTATTCAGGCAAAGCTGTTCGATGGCCGCATCGACGGCGGGCAGGCCGTGGCGGCCCTCGCGCATTGCGGCTTCGGTGCGCATCCACGTCATCAAGGCGCGCCAGCGTCCGGCGCGTTGGGCATCGGGCAACGGCTGCAATGCAAACAACATGGGGCTCGGTGGATCGAAGTGGAAGCACGCACGGAACGCATCCTCCAGCGCATGCCGCCGCACCACAACGCTGAAGCGTTCGCATCCGGCTTCCAGCCGCAGCCGCACGGACAGCGATGGCGAGAACACCCACGTGCTACCGGGCTCCATCGTGACCGATACGCCTTCGACCTCGACGTTGCACTGGCCCGAGATCACGGTCTGGATCACGTACTCGTCCTTGCCGGGCACCGGCTCCACCATCATGTCGCGCGCATAGCGCGTGGTGGCCAGGGTCAGGTGGCCGATCTGGCAGCTTTGCAGCGCCACTTCCGGGTCGGCATCGTCCGTGTGCAGCCGCGTGGGACCGAACACGCGCGCGGACAGCGCCTGCACGTGATCCAGTGCACGCGCATGGCTCGCAGTGTTCATTCTTGGTGCAGCATGATGGCCCATGGTGCAAACGGAGGGACGAACGGCAGGGAATGTGTGCATGCTAGGGAGCCATGCACGTTTCATGCAAGCTAAGGAAAACCCGCTGTATTTCGGTTCCGTGCGCCCGCCTTCGCAATGTTGCTACGCACGCGGTTGCGGGCTCGCTACCTTGGGTGCACACCCCACACGTCCAAGGCAGGAGAGAGCCATGTCAACCCCCGTCCATCCCGTCGACCAGATCCTGCCCGCGCGGGCCATGATCTCGCTGGGCTTCCAGCATATGCTGGTGAGTTATCTTGGCGCGATCGCCGTGCCGATGATCGTCGCCGGCGCGCTGAAGATGACGCCGGCGCAAACCACACTGCTGATCAGTACCGCGCTGTTCACGTCCGGCATTGCCACGCTGCTGCAAACGGTGGGCTTCTGGAAGTTCGGCGTGCGCCTGCCGCTGATGCAGGGTGTGGCGTTCGGATCGGTAGGACCGGTCATCGCCATCGGCACCGATCCGTCGCTGGGCTTTACCGGCGTCTGCGGCGCGGTGATCGGAGCGGGCGTGGTGACGATGTTCCTCGCGCCCGTGATCGGACGGCTCAAGCGGTTCTTTCCGCCAGTGGTCAGCGGCTGCATCATCACTTCGGTGGGCCTGTCGCTGTTTCCGGTGGCCTACCAATGGACTGGCGGCGGCCATGGCGCGAAGGAATTCGGCTCGCCGCTGTTCTTTATCGTCGCCTTCGGCACAGTAGCGCTGATCCTGTTCACCAACAGCCACGGCGGCCGGCTGGTGCGCAGCCTTGCCGTCCTGATCGGCCTGATGCTGGGCGGCGCGGCCGCCTGGCTCATGGGCATGGGCAACTTCGACGAAGTGGCCCGCGCGCCCTGGTTCACCATGGTCACGCCGTTCGCGTTCGGCATGCCGACGTTCCATGCCAGCGCTATCGTGACGATGGTGATCGTGATGGTCGTGCAGATGGTGGAATCGATGGGCCTGTTCGTCGCCATCGGCGACATCGTCAAGCGGCCTGTCACCGAACAGGAAGCCACGGCGGGCCTGCGCGCGAACGGTCTCGCCAGCGCCATCGGTGGCATGTTCGCCGCCTTCCCGTTCATCGCCTTCATGGAGAACGTCGGGCTGGTCATCGTCACCGGCGTGCGCAGCCGCTGGGTGGTGGCCGTGTGCGGCGTCATGCTGTGCGCCGTGGCCCTCGTGCCGAAGATCGGCGCGCTGTTCTCGTCGATTCCGGCCGCCGCACTGGGCGGCGCCACCATCGTCATGTTCGGCGTGGTGGTAGCCGCCGGCATACGCACGCTTGGCCAGGTCGACTACGAACGCGAACCCGCCAACCTGAGCGTGGTGGCCATCACGCTGGCCTGCTCGCTGATGCCCGTGATCATGCCGAACCTGCTGGAAAAGCTGCCCGCCCCGCTGCAGCCGTTCCTGCATAGCAGCGTGATCATCTCGTGCGTAGTGTCGGTGCTTCTGAATCTCGTCCTCAACGGCATTCCGGCGCGCGACGACAGCGTCGAGCCGGCCCAGCACGCCGTGGTGCCCGAACACTTTCCGGAGGTCTGAATCATGACGACGACAAGTCCGATGCTGATCCGCGGCCCCGCCGCCGTCATGACCGGCCGCGCCGGTGCCAACGCCCGGGCCGGTGCCGTGGATATCCGCATCCGCGACGGCCGCGTGGCCGAACTGGCCGCCAACCTGACGCCGCAGTCCGATGAAGCCGTGATCGACGCCACCGGCTGCGTGATCTATCCCGGCTGGGTCAACACGCACCACCACCTGTTCCAGAACCTGCTCAAGGCCGTGCCCGCGGGCATGAACGCCGATCTGCAGGAATGGCTGGCCAGCGTGCCGTATCCGCGGCTGGACCGCTTCACGCCGGACAGCTTCCGCACCGCCGTCCGGCTGGGCATGGCGGAACTGCTGCTGTCGGGCACCACCACCTGCGCCGACCACCACTACCTGTATCACCACGGCCATGGCGCCGAAACGGGCGATGTGCTGTTCGACGTGGCCGAAGAGTTCGGCATGCGCCTGGTGCTGTGTCGCGGTGGCGCCGTGCAATCGAAGGCCAATCATCCTGGCATGCGCGCCACGGCACTGGTGCCCGAAACGTTCGACGAAATGCTGGGCGACATAGAACGCCTCAAGTCGCGCTATCACGATGCCAGCCCCGACGCGATGCGGCGCGTGGTGGTGGCGCCTACCACACCCACGTTCTCGATGCCCCCCGCGATGCTGCGCGAAGTGGCGGCGTTCGCGCGCGGCATGCAGTTGCGGCTCCATACGCACCTGTCGGAAACCGACAACTATGTGCGCTTCTGCGCCGAAAAATTCCACTGCACGCCCGTGCAGTTCGTGGCCGATCACGACTGGCTGGGCCCCGACGTGTGGTTCGCCCACCTGGTCACCGTGACACCCGACGAGATCCGCATGCTCGGCCAGACGGCGACCGGCGTGGCGCACTGCCCGGTCAGCAACGCGCGGCTGGGCAGCGGTATCGCGCCGGTGCGTGCCATGGCAGACGCCGGCGTGCGGGTGTCGATCGGGGTCGATGGCGTCGCGTCGAACGAATCGGGCAGCATGGTCCACGAAGCCAATTTCGCCTGGCTGATCCATCGTGCGCTGGGCGGCGCATCGCAGACACGCGTCGAAGAGGTGATCCACTGGGGCACGGCCGGTGGTGCGCAGGTGCTCGGGTTGCCAGGCATCGGCACGCTCCAGCCGGGCCAGTCCGCCGACCTGGCCATCTACGACGTCAGCGGCTTGCGCTTTGCCGGCTTCCACGACATTGCCACGGCGCCCGTTGCGGCCGGCGAGCCAACGCCGGTGCGCGACGTGTTCGTGCGCGGCCGGCACGTGGTGCGTGACGGTGCCGTGGTCGGGCTCGACATCGAACGCCTGCGGCGCGACGCCCAGGCGGCCTTGCAAACCTTGCTGCCCTAGCCATCGCGCCCCGGGGCCGTCAACGGCCGTTACCGGCCGAGCCCCGGGTTCCGGAAGCCGGAACGGCTGTGTATCCCCCGCAGCGCTTGACGGCCCCCCGCAAACATGCGACTGTTTTATGAACATTACGTTCATTTTTGAACAGACAGGAGCATCCCATGATTCAAGGAAGGATCGGCATCAATGGCGCCGGCATTGGCGGGCTGGCGGCGGCCATTGCCCTGCGCAAGCTCGGCATGGACGTCGTCGTGTATGAGCAGGCGCCCCGCTTTGCGCGTGTCGGCGCGGACATCAACCTGACCCCCAACGCGGTGCGCGCACTGGACGGGCTCGGCATCGGCGATGCACTCCGCGAGACGGCCGCTCGCCCTACGCATCGCATCAGCCGGATCTGGGACAGCGGCGAAGAAACATCGCGCCTGGCCATGTCCGATGAAGCCGAGCGCCGCTATGGCGCCCCTCAGCTGACGATGCACCGGGGCGACCTCATGTCGGCACTCGAAGCGGCAGTCCCCGCGGCCAATGTGAAGCTGGCATCGAAGGCCATTGCGATCGTCCCGCGCGAGCGCGGTGCCACCGTGCAATTTTCCGACGGGTCCAGCGACGACGTGGACGTGTTGATCGGCGCCGACGGCATCCATTCCGTCGTGCGTCGGGCGATCCTCGGCGACGAGCATCCCACGTTCACCGGTGTCGTCGCCTACCGGGCGGTGGTGCCTGCCGAGCGCCTTGCAGGCGTTCCGAACATCGGGGCGTTCACGAAATGGTGGGGACCCGAAGCGACCAGCCAGATCGTGACGTTCCCGCTGAACCGGGGCCGCGAGATCTTTGTGTTTGCCACCGTCGCACAGGAGAGCTGGCGCAACGAGTCATGGACCACGCCGGGCCGCGTGGAAGACCTGCGTGCCGCCTATGCGGGTTTCCATCCCGATGCACGGGCGCTGCTCGACGCCTGCGACGACGTCCTTATCTCCGCGCTGTACGTGCGCGACCCACTGCCCGCATGGTCCGCGGGGCACATCACCCTGATGGGCGACGCCTGCCATCCGATGATGCCATTCATGGCGCAAGGGGCCGGCATGGCCATCGAGGACGGCGTGGTCCTGGCGCGCTGCCTCGCCGACGCCAGCACTGCCGACGTTCCCGCTGCGCTGGCGCGCTACCAGTCAGCCCGTCACGCACGTACCAGCCGCATCCAGATCGGATCGCGCGGCAATGAGTGGCTCAAGGCCGGCGGCAATGCCGACTGGGTGTACGATTACGACGCCTGGAACACGGCGCTGCACTGAGGCCGTTCCCCGTCATCGCCCGATCATTCATGCCCACGTCCGCTTCCTTGCGCAACCGCCCTTCCGAATCCGACGCCGACGCCGACGCCGCCGCCGATGCAGCCGGCGCATCGCCGCAACTGGTGACACCGGTCATGCGCGGCCTGCGCCTGCTGCGCTTCATCGCCGAGGGCGGTTCCACTGCCAACCTCAGTGAAGTGGGCCGGCGCATCGACGTCAACCGCGTGACCGTCATGCGGCTGCTCGACACGCTGGAGCACGAGGGCATGGTCGAGCGCCTTCCGCAGGGCGGCCACACGGTTGGCTTCGCGTTCCTGAAGATGGCCTCGCGCGTGCTGGCTGCCAACGACCTGACGACCTTCGCGCGGCGCATACTCGCGCAACTGAGCAGCTCGCTCAAGCTTTCGGCCTATCTCGCGGTGCCGGATGGCGGAGACGTCCTTTACCTGTTGCGCGACATGCCTGACACCGGGCTGGTGAGCAACATCCAGGTGGGAAGCCGCGTGCCGGCGCACCTGACCACCCCTGGCCGCATGCTGCTTGCCCATCTTTCCGCCGAAGAGCTGCGGGCACGGCTCGGCGACGATCCCCTGCCGACGGTCACGCGGCAGAGCCCGGCCACCCATGCGCGGCTCGCCGACATTCTCGCGGCCGACCGCGAACGCGGCTGCGCATGGAGCTTCTCGGCCTTCGAACCTGGCATTGATTCGTGCGCGGCACCCGTATGCGACGCCGGCGGCAATGTCATCGCGGCGATCAGCGTGGCGGGTCCACAGCAGCGTTTCGAAGTCGATGGCGCGTTGCGCGAACGGGCCGAGAAGGAGGTCAAGGCCGCTGCCAGGGATCTGTCGGCGCTACTGGGGTATCGCAAGCCCTAGAGGTAGAGGGCCACGAGATAACGGGCGGCGCGTCACGCTGCGCCGCCCGGCTTCAGGCTTCCATCTTCATCGGCATCGACCGATGTCGCGACCGGGTTGCCTTGTACAGCGCATGGGCCACGGCCGGGGCGACAGGCCCGAGCGAAACCTCTCCGCAGCCCTGCGGCGGACGATCGCTGTCGACGATGACGACTTCGATCTTCGGCATGTCCGACAGACGTAGCAACGGATAGTCGTGGAAGTTGCTCTGTTGCACCACGCCGGCCTTGAAGGTGATCTCGCTATTGAGCGTATTCGTCAGCGCAAAGCCGATCCCGCCCTCGATGTTGCCCCGGATCAGATTGGGATTGATGGCCCTGCCGCACTCCACCGCGCACACCACCCGCTTTACCGCGAATGACTTGCCCGCGCGCTCGAGCTCCAGCGCCATGGCCACGTAGGTCTGGAATGCCTCGCCACGGCCGGTGTAGAGATTGAACGTGAAGGCGCGTGTGACATTGGCCGCGGGCTTGCGATCCCAGTTGGCGGCCTTTGCCGCCGCGTCGAGCGTGCGCAGTGCCAACGGGTTGTGGGCCAGCAGCGCCCGCCGGTAGCGATACGGATCGATGCCGGCGGCATCCGCCATCTCGTTGACAAAGCTCTCCAGCATGAAAACGCTGGACGTCGAGCCAACACTGCGCATGAAACTCACGGGAATCGGTTGCTTCACGTCGATCATGTCGACCTTGAGGTTCGGCACGCGGTAGACGCAATCGTAGATGGCCTCCAGCATCGTCTCGTCCCAGCCACCTTGCCTGGCCATGCGCTCGGCCTTGATCACGCCATAGAGCGACTGGCCGGTCATGCGCGCGTGCATGGCTACCGGCATGCCCTTGTCGTCGAGCACCGCGCGAAAACGTCCAGAGACACCAGGGCGGTAGAAGCCATGCCGGATATCGTCCTCGCGCGAGCGGATCACCTTGACGGGCTTTCCGACCGCGGCAGAGGCGCGCGCGGCATGGATCACGAAGTCCGGCAGGAACTTGCGGCCGAAGCTTCCGCCCAGGAACGTCGTGTGCACGATCACCGTCTCGGGCTTGCGGCTGTACAGCTTGCCCAGCGCGTTTCGCACGAAGTCCTGCCCCTGGATCGGCCCCCAGACCTCGATCGCGTCATCGCGCACATGCACGGTGGCATTCACCGACTCCATCGTCGCGTGAACAATGTATGGCGTGTGATAGTCGGCCTCGACGATCCGGCCACCCGCCGACAGTACCGCGTCGGGGTCGCCAAGCCGGGTGGCGACAACCGCTTCGGGTGCGCCCAGCGCAGCCTGGCGTGCGGCCATGATGTTGTCGCTGTCCAGGTCCTTTGACGCGCCCGGGTCCACATCGATCTCCAGCGCGTCAGCGCCCTTCTTTGCGAGCCAGTAGCTTGTCGCCACGACGATCGCCGCATCGGGCGCCTGCACCACGGCCTGGATTCCCGGCATCGCCTTCACCGCATCGGCGTTACGGATGCCTGTCACCTTGCCGGTGACCGTGGGTGGCATCTTCAGGGCGCCGTACAGCATGTCCGGCACCTGCACGTCGATGCCGAACCGGGCCGAGCCGTCGACCTTGGCCGGGGTATCGATGCGCGGCAGATCCTTGCCGATCAGCTTGTGCGCGGCCTCGTTCTTCAGGCGCGGGGTCGGATTGAGCGGCAGCTTCGCGGCCTCCTCGGCCAGTTCGCCATAGGACAGCGATCGCCCCGTGGCGCCATGGTAGACGCGCCCCTTGTCGGTATGGCACTGGCCCGGGCGCACCTGCAGCCGCCTTGCCGCCGCGATCATCAGCACTTCGCGCGCCTGCGCGCCGGCAATCCGCAGGCGCTGGTAGAACAGCGTGGCGGACATCGACGCGCCCACGAACTGCTGCGGCTCCTCGTACGCCGCCCCGGTACGGTAGGCATCGCGCCCGGTGACGAACGTCACCGCGATGTTCTGCCAGTCCGCATCGAGTTCGTCGGCAAGCACCTGCGGCATGCCCGTGTAGACACCCTGCCCGCATTCGCATTGGGACAAGCCAAGCGTGATCCGGCCATTGGGCTCGATCCAGATCCAGTCGGTGATCTCGTTCGTACCATGCGGGCCGCTGTCCACGGTGCGGCTGGCCAGGACCGGCAGCGGAATGCACAGTGCACCCGCAACCGCGATACTGCCCTTGAGGAAGCCGCGCCGTGTGGCACGCATCGGCATGTCATTTTGCTGCGGCATGGATCGCCTCCCGGATGCGGTGATACGTGGCGCAGCGGCACAGGTTGCTCACGGCCGCGTCGATGTCCTTGTCGGTGGGATGTGGGTTCTGCTTGAGCAGCGCGCTGACCGCCATGACCATCCCGGACTGGCAGTACCCGCACTGCGGCACATCCTTGGCGATCCACGCCTGTTGTACCTTTGACGAGCGATCCGGGGATAACCCTTCGATCGTCGTCACGTTGCGCCCCGCCACGGCGGACACAGGCGTCACGCACGACCGCTGCGCGTGGCCGTCGACATGGACCGTGCATGCCCCGCATGCGCCGATGCCGCAGCCATACTTCGTGCCGGTGAGCCCGGCATCGTCGCGTATCACCCAGAGCAGCGGCGTATCGCCGTCGCCGGCGAAGTGTGTCGCCTTCCCGTTCAACACAAAATCCATGGTTGCCTCGCTTTGGCCTCGACAGTGCAAGAAAAGACGGCCGCATGCCACCGCGCACTGCGCGCGGTGCGGCCGGATACGACTCAATAAAGGATTGGGATGGCGCCGGCTGGGCGCCCTGGAACGATTTCCGCTAGTCCGCCGTAATGTGGTACGTGCGAATCAGCGTGGCCCACGACGCGGTTTCACTGCGAATCCGTGCCGCGAGGGCATCTGGCGTGCTCGCCACGGGCTCCAGGCCCTGGCGCTGCAGATCGGCGCGAATCGCCGGCGTGGCAAACAAGGTCTGTACGTCAACGGCAAGCGCATCGGCCAGCGGCTTGGGCGTCGCCGAGGGCAGGAGCAGCGCATACCACGAACTCACGTCGATGCCGGGCATGCCCTGCTCTGCCAGCGATGGCACATCGGGCGCCGCCGCCGACCGCTTCGATTGCGTCACGGCGATCGCGCGCAGCGCCCCGGACTGGATGAACGGCGCAAGCGTCGGCCATGTGCCGAACAGCACCGGCACCTGCCCGCCCACGACGTCGTTGACGGCCTGCGTGGTGCCCTTGTACGGCACATGCAGCATGTTCGCGCCTGCCTTGTGGTGGAACAGTTCGCCGGCCAGATGCAGGCCGCTGCCGACCCCGGGACTGGCATAGCCCAGCGGCGTCCCGGCCTGGTCCGCCTGTTTTGCCAGCGCAATCAGTTGCGGGACCGTGTGCGCCTTGACCGAAGGATGCACGGCCAGCACGTTGGGAGAACTGGCCAGCAGCGATACCGGCCGGAAGTCGCGGGCGACGTGATAGGAAAGCTGCGGAAACAGCGTTGGATTGATCGTCAGGTTGCCGGCCGGCACGACCAGCCAGGTGCAGCCGTCCCCCGCCGCGCGCCGCACCGCATCGATGCCGATGTTGCCGTTGGCACCGGGCTTGTTGTCCACGATGAGCGGCATGCCCCTGCGCTGCTGCAGCCCCACGGACAGCGTGCGGGCAAGCTGGTCGGCCGCCCCACCGGCCGGAAACGGCACCACGATCCGCACGCTCGAGCAGGGATCGGCCTGCGCTGCGCCAGCCGTGGCGAAGGCCGCCGTTGCTGCCGCTGCGCCCAGCCACCGCCGGGTCCATTGGGTTGCCTTTGCGTTGTGGCTGCGGTGCTGCATGCTGTTCCTGCCTGTCCCTTCGATCGTTACGATCGCTAGCGTCGCGTTGTCATTGGCCGGCCACCGTGCTTTCGGGCATTGGCCGGTAATCCAGCAGGCGCGACAATTCCGCTGCCGCCTCCCGCACTCTTTCCACCATCGGTTCGAGCTGGGCAGGATCGATCCGTGCTGCCGGAATCGTCGCGCCCAGTGCCGCCACCACGCGCCGGGTGCGATCGCGTACCGGCGCGGCAATGGTCGAGATACTTGCCTCGAAGAATCCCTCGTGCAGGACGTAGCCGCGCTGGCGGTCACGCTGCACCATCTCGTACAACTCCTCCACCGTGCGCGGTGTGCTTTCCGAGAACACTTCCAGCCGCGTCTCGGGATACAGTTCCCGCAGCTCCGGCAGCGTCAGGTCCTCCAGCAGCACGCGGCCCAGCACCGTGGCGTGCGCAGGCAGGCGCGTGCCCACGTTCACCGTGCTCGTGAACGGCCGGGCCGCCACGGATTTCGCCACGTACACGATCGACCGGCCATCGCGCACCACGAGATTGCACGGATAGTGGATCTCGTCGCGCAGCCGGTCCAGCAACGGCCGGCCCAGCTCGGTCAGTTCCAGCGACGCCAGGTAATCGAACCCCAGCCTCAACACCGCCATCCCCAGCCGGAACTCGCGCCCACCGTCCGTGCGCTCCACGAATCCCATCATTTCCAGCGTGGCGAGTAACCGGAACACCGTTGAACGCGGCACCTGCAGTCGCCTCGCCAGCTCCGCCGCCGACAGCGTGCGGTCCTTGCTGCTGAATTCGCCCAGCAGCCTGAGCCCGCGCTCAAGCCCCGGTACGATGTACTTGTCCTGCGTCTCCTCCGTGGGAGCGGTTGTATTCATGGTCTCTCTCTGCTTGACGTTCGGTTTGCCGATGATCAGCAAGGCATGTCGATATAACATGCTTCGCCCGTGGCCCGACGCGCGGGCACTCGGCGCTCTTCCGAACACTAGCAGATTTGTTCCATATATAAAACCAAGATCCACAACAGGAACGATTTCACTGTAAACGCCTTTGTTGATTTATCAACTTAAGGAAAACCCTGATCTTTTGCTCTTTGGATCTTTGGGCCTCGCCTCCCACGCACCGCTCGCCAAGCCACAACGCCCCGCATGCCGGGGCAGTCGGCAGCGGGGCGCAATGACAAGCGTAGGCTCACCGTTCAACGCCGGGCGGCGTCACACCTCCAGTTCTTCCAGAACCTGGCCCTTGGTTTCGATGCCGAGGAAAAACACGGTGACCGCGGCGAGCAGGGGCACTACCGCCAGCCCGAAGAACGCGGTGCTCAGATTGCCGGTGCCGATGGTCGAGGCGATGATGCCCGGCGCGAAGATCGCCGATACCTTCAGCCACGCCCCGCCCAGGCCACACCCCATGGCCCGCACGCTCGTCGGGTAAAGCTCGGGGGTATAGACGTAGGCCGTGATGAAGCCGCAGGCCAGGAAGCCCATCGCCAGCGCACAGAAGGTGGCCACCACATAAACCGACGACGCGTGGAACACGCCTGCCAGAATCAGCGACGCCGCACACAGCACGAACGACACGTTGATCACCGGCTTGCGCCCCACCTTGTCCACCACCAGCGCGCAGATCAACGACCCCACCACGCCCAGCACGGAGGCCCCTGCCGCCAGGTTCAGTGCAAGCTGCAGCGGTGCGTGGTAGATGGTTTGGTAGACCGTCGGCAGCCAGGTCGACAGCCCATACTGGATAAACCCGCAGGTGGCCCACAACATCCACACGGCAAGCGTTCGTCCCAGATAGGCCTTGCCCACCAGATCGCGCACGCGGCGGCGCGGACGGTCGCCCATCGCATCGAACCTCGACGTATCCCCGATGGGCGCCAATGGCTGCGTGGCCCGCGCTTCGAACTGGCGCAGCGCATCGTCGGCTGCGGCCATGCGGCCTTTTTCCGCCAGCCAGCGCGGCGACTCGGGAATCAGCCGGGGCAGCACGAAGAACAGCACCAGCGGCACGCCGCCGAGGAAGTACATCACCTCCCAGCCGTAGCGCGGCACCAGCACCGCGCCCAGCGCGTTCGACACCATCAATCCGATCGGGAACACGATCTCGTACAGCAGCACGAACTTGCCACGGCCATGCGCACGCGTGACCTCGTTGATGTAGGTGGCCGCCACAGGCAACTCGCCGCCCAGGCCCAGCCCCTGCACGATGCGCAGCAGCAGGAAGATCTCGAATGACGGGGCGAAGCCACACGCCAGGCTCATCAGGCCGATGATGCCGGCGCTCCAGCCAATCGAACGCAAGCGGCCAAACCGTTCGGCCAATGCAGGGAACAGCAGCGCGCCAACCAGCTGCCCCACCGACGGCGCGGCGATCAGCAAGCCGATCTGGCCAGGCGAAAGCGACCATTTCGCGATCAGCAGCGGCAGCGTTGCCGCAATGACGATCACGTCGAAGCCATCGAAGAACGTCGCCAGCCCGATCAGCAGCCGCGCACGCACATGCATCATGTTGCCGGGCATGCGCTCGATGCGCGCGACGATCTGGCCACGCGTGACCTTGGCGGCCGATGTCGTCTGGGATGTGGCGGCGGTCTCGCCGGTTGCTGCGCCGCCGCAGGCCACAGCGCCCGCCTGTGCACCCTGCAGCGAAGGTGCGGCGTCTTGTCTCTGAATCAACACGGGTATCTATTCCTGAAACGTGTAGGGCAGTTACCCGCGTGGCCGCTTCGTCCCTGAACGTGCGGCTCTGCCTTGCCGGCGGGCAGTCTTCGTCGCCGCACCGGTCATGGCGCGGCGTGGGTCGGTCAAAGGTCCAGCACCAGGCGCTGGCCCTTGCAACCGGACACGCAAACCATCATGGTCTTGTTCGATGCACGCTCGCCGCTACTGAGTACGCTGTCGCGGTGATCCGGACAACCGTCGAGCACAGCCGTCTCGCACGATCCGCACACACCTTCGCGGCAGCTGTACTCCACAGCCACGCCAGACTCCAGCAGGGCGTCCAGCAGCGACTTGCCGGACGGCACGCGCACGTTCTTGCCCGACCGCTGTAGCTGGACGCTGTATTCCCCCTCCTGCACCGCTTCCGTCGCCGGATCGGCGGCAAACCGCTCGATATGCACGTTCGCGTAACCGTGCATCTCGCAGGCCGACTCGAACGCCGTCAGCATCGGCCCCGGACCGCAGCAATAGAAGTGCGTGCCGGCGTCCTGTCCTGCCAGCATGGCGTTCAGGTCGGGGGGCACGCCCACTTCGTCGTCGAAGTGGAAGCGCACCGCATCGCCGTAGGCCGACAGCGGCTCGATAAACGCCGCCTCGGCACGCGAACGCGCGCAATACAGCAGCGTGAACGCCCGGCCGCGTTCGGCCAGGCGCCGCGCCATGCATACGATCGGCGTCACACCGATACCGCCGGCCACCAGCACCGTATGCGCGGCATCCTCGTTCAGCGCGAAGTGATTGCGCGGCGCCGCCACCGTCAGCGTGGCGCCCACGCGCAACTGCTCGTGGACGAAGCGGGAGCCGCCGCGGCTGTTGCGGTCGTTCAGGACGCCCACCGTATAGCGGTCGCGCTGTTCGGGGGCACCACACAGCGAGTAGCTGCGCACCAGGCCGTTGGCCAGGTGCAGGTCGATATGGGCGCCAGGCGCGAATTCGGGCAACGGCGCACCGTCGGGGTCACGCAGTTCCACGCTGACGACGCCACGCGACTCGTAGCGCATGGCCTGCACGCGCAGGGTTAAAGATGGGCTCGCACTCATGGGACTTCCTTCTACTTCAAGACTTTCCGGATGCTTAACGCTTTTCCGTCAGGAACTTGCCTTCCGGACCGCCGGCATTCTTCTGACGACGGGTATTGCCATCGATGCCCCCTTCGATCGCCCATTCGGCGAACATGGTGGGGCCGGGCTCGAATGCCCGCGGTTCCCAATGGGCATCGAGCTGGTCCTCATCGGCGTAGTACTCGATCAGCCCGCCCGCCGGATTCCTGAAGTACCAGAAGTACGCCGACGAGATGGGATGGCGGCCCGGTCCGAGCTGCGTATCCCAGCCCTTGCGGGACATGTTCATGCCCCCGCCAAATACCTCGTGGATATCGCGCACCGTGAACGCCACGTGATTGAGGCCAGCCTTGCCATGCGGCAGCTGCAGCAGGAACAGATCGTGGTGCCCCCCTTCGGCGGTGCAGCGCAGGAACGCGCCACGGTCGGGGTAATTGTCGGATTGCACGAAGCCGAATCTATCGATGTAGAACCGCTCGGTGGCCTTCACGTCCTTCACGAAGAACACCACGTGGCCCACCTCGATGGGAATGGCGCGCTCGTAGATGGGGCTGCGCTGGTTCATGCGCGGCTTGTCGTTCCACGTGTTCATCACCGCACAGTCCACCTGGACGTCATGCTTGCGCGTGACCTGGAAGCGCACGGCCAGGCCATTCGGGTCGGTGCACCCGATACGGGCGCCGTTCTCCAGCGACACGAAGGTCGGCTCACTGCCGATGCGGTCGCGCAGCGCCGCCAACGATGCTTCGTTGTCGACGCCCCATACCACTTCACGTAGCGTGGGGCCTTCCTCGATGGCCGGCGGCAGCGCCGGGTCGCCAGCCTTGCGTACCAGCACGCGGCAACCGTTCAGGGTTTCGAAGTCCAGACCCTGCGCGTCGTCGCGCCTGATCGTCAGACCCCAGTCTCCAAAGAAGCCGCGACATGCATCGAAGTCGTCGGCGCCGTAGACGATCTCGTCAATTCCCACTACCTTCATTTCCAGTCTCCGTCCTGCCGGTTGCAATGATGTGCGATGGCCTCAGTTGGCCCACGGCAGCGGTTGTTCGTTCAAGCCCCAGTACACGCTCTTCTGCTCCATGTACTGCAGGATGCCAAGCCGCCCCTTCTCGCGGCCGAGGCCGCTGTCTCGCCAGCCGCCGAACGGCGTGGCGATCGAGAACTGCTTGTACGTGTTGATCCAGACATTGCCGGCTTGCACGGATCGTGCCACCCGCCATGCACGCTTGTAGTCGCGCGTCCAGATGCCTGCCGCCAGCGCGTAGACGCTGTCATTCGCCTGCTCGATCAGGTCGTCTTCGTCATCGAACGGCATCGCCACCAGCACCGGCCCGAAGATCTCTTCCTGGCAAATCCGTGCGCGGTTGTCGAGACCCTCGATGATCGTCGGCGTATAGAAATAGCCATTGGCCAGGCCCGCCACGTCGGGGCGGATGCCGCCGGTGCGCAACTGGCCGCCGTCTTCCACACCCACCGCCACATACGATTCGATGCTGTCGCGGTGCCGGTCCGTGATCAGCGGCCCCATCTGGGTGCGCTCGTCGGCGGGGTCGCCCACGCGCAGCTTTGCCGCGCCAGCCGCCAGCCGTTCGATGAACGGCTCATACTGCGAGCGCGCCACGAACAGGCGCGAACCGGCGATACACGATTCGCCCGACGAACTGAATACGCCATACAGCACGCCGTTCACTGCATGGTCCAGGTCGGCATCGTCGAACACCATGGTCGGCGACTTGCCGCCCAGTTCCAGCGACACCGGCATCATCTTTTCCGCCGCGATATGCGCGATGTGCTTGCCGGTGGTGGTGCCGCCGGTGAACGACACGCGGCGCACCAACGGATGCTTCGTGATAGCGTCGCCGATCACGGAGCCCTTGCCCGGCAGTACGCTGATCAGCCCTTTCGGGACGCCGGCTTCCTCGCAGATGGCAGCCAGTTCCAGTGCCATCAGTGGCGTGACTTCGGCAGGCTTGACGATGACGGCATTGCCCGCGGCCAGTGCGGGCGCCATCTTCTGCGCCTCGCTGGCAATCGGCGAATTCCAGGGCGTAATGGCAGCGACCACGCCCATCGGCTCGTAGACGCTCATCGTCAGGCAGTCTCCGCGTTGCGGCGTGATGTGCTCTTCGAGCGTTTCCAGCGCGGCGGCAAAGAACTGGAACGTACCGGCGGCGCTGGCGACCAGGGCCCGCGTTTCACTGATCGGCTTGCCGTTGTCGAGCCGCTGGCGCTGGGCCAGCCCTTCGGCTTTCGCGCGGATCAATTCGGCCACGCGGTACAGCACGGCAGCGCGCTCGTGCGGCTTGCGCCGGGCCCAGCCGCTCTGGCGGAAGGCCCGATCGGCACCTTGGATGGCTTCTTCGACGTCAGCCAGGCTGGCCGCGTTAAGTTCTGCCACCACTTCACCCGTCGCCGGATAGCGCGTGGCGTAGCGGTCGCCGCCGCCCAGGCGCCATTCGCCGGCAATCAGGATGGGAAGGACTTGTTGCGTCGTCATGGGGGATTACTCGCTTCAGATCGACACCGCGTGGGCGCGGTTGCCGAGCGCACGCACCACGCTGAACACGGTCAGCGCGGACGTCTTGGGGTTGGCAGCCAGCGGCTTGCCGCGCATGGTCAGCTCGAAGCCGCCGAAGGCGCCTCGCGCTAGCACGTGGTGGACGTTTTCCACCGCCGACGGGTCGGCCAGCAGCTTCACCGCGGTGCGGTCCAGCCCCAGCCCCGCCAGCGACACCGTGGCCGCCACGTTGGCATTCTTTGGATAGAGCCGTGCCGCATCGCGCGCCGTACCTTCGAAGATCACGGTCGGCTCCGTCAGCGCGTTCAGGTCAAACAACTGCTCCGCCGGCGTACCGGTCCAGGCGCGCGCAGGCTTGCGGCCCGTGTAGACCACTTCATCGAGGCCGCCCACGCGGGCCGCCGCAAGGGCGTCGATGGCGCCAATGGCACCCGAGAGCAGTTGCACCTGGGTATGGCCGCGTCGTGCGGCCGCTTCCAGACGCTCGGCCATGCCGGGCTCGGACAGCGCGCCCACCGACACCACCAGGCACGGAATGCCGCGTTCCAGCGCCGGCACGACGTGTTCCTCCAGCGCCTGGTGGCCCGCGCATTCGACGAGCAGATCCGGCCGCCGGTCGCCGTCGGCCAGCCGGGTCGCCACGCGTACGTTCGGCGCCAGCGTCGACAGCGCGCCGCGCGCCGCGGCCATCCCGCCTTCCGGCACGATCACCATGTCGAACGCGACATCGGGGTCGGACTTCAGCAGCTCCAGCACGCCACGGCCAATCGCGCCGCAGCCCACCATCGACACATGCAGCATGGACATCCCCCTTCAGGCCGCTGCCGCCGCCGTATTGGCGATCGGGGCCTGCTTGTTGACCGGCGGGCCGGCAAACACCGTCTTGAAGCTGCCAATCGACAGCATGTCGATTTCCAGCAGGAACGGGCCCGGCTCCACCGTGGCGGCTTCCAGCGCAGCGCCGATGTCTGCCAGGTTGCTTACGCGACGGTGGCGCAGCGCCAGCGACTGGCACAGCTGGGCGTAGTCGGGCGTGTGCAGGTCGACATAGTGGCGACGGCCGCCGTACTGCGCGTCCTGGATATTCTTGATGACACCATAGCCCTTGTCGTTCATCAGCACGATGACCATGTCGGCACGTTCCTGCACGGCCGTGGCCAGCTCGCCCAGGTTCAGGATGAAGCCGCCGTCGCCCGCCAGCGTGAACGTCTTCTTGCCCGACGCCGTGGCAGCCGCGCCGACGGCGGCCCCAATCCCCATGGCCAGGCCCTGGCCAATGCCGCCGCCCAGCGCATGCACGCCGGCACGCGAATCGAACAGTTGCAGGTGGCGATTGCCCCAGGTGCTGTTCGAAACGGTCACGTCGCGCACCCAGTTGAAGTTGCGGCCCACGGCCTGCTGCAGCGCCTGCACCAGCGCGCTGTAAGGCCCCAGGCCCTCGACCAGCGCGCCCGCGGCGGCTTCATGGGCGCGGCGCAGGTCGGCCGCGAAGCCGCCATCGATTTGCATGCGGCCTTCCAGGCGGTCGGCCAGGCCGTCCAGCGCCAGCGCGGCGTCGCCGCTGACGAAATAGTCGCTCTGGTAGCAGCGTCCTTCCGATGCCGGGTCGGCGTCGATACGCAGCAGCGGGCGCGGCAGTTTCAGTTCATATTTGAGCGTTTCGTTGCCACGCAGGCGCGAGCCGACCACGACCATCGCGTCGCAGGTCTGATAGAACGTCTCGACGGGCTTGTGGAGGTTGTAGGCACCCAGCGAACGCGGGTCGTCCTCGGGGACGATGCCACGGCCCTGGGTGGAGGTGACCACGCCAAAGCCCATGTCCATCAGACGCCTGACCTGCTGGCTGGCGTGGCGCGCGCCGCCGCCCAGCCACAGCATCGGACGCCTGGCCTTCAGCAGGCGCTCGGCCAGCGCATCAAGCGCGTGGGCCGACGGCTGGTGCTGCGGCACCGGCAGCGGCTTCAGGTCGTTCGGCATTGGAATCAGCGCCGCCTGGATGTCGATGGGGATCTCCACGCTGACCGGGCCGGTCGGTGCCGTCAGCGCGGTCTGCACGGCAAGCTTGATCGTCGAGATCGCCGTATCGGCGCTGCGGATGCGGAAGGCCGCCTTCGACACGGCCTTGAGCATCGTGAGCTGGTCGGGCGCTTCGTGGATATAGGCGAGGCTCTGGTCCAGGTACGGCGTTTCGATCTGGCCCGTGATGTGCAGCAGCGGGGTGCCGGCGGTCAGCGCCTCCACCATGGCGCCGGCGGCGTTGCCGGCGGCGGTGCCGGTGCTGGTCAGGCACACGCCGAGGCTGCCGGTGGTCCGGGCATAGGCGTCGGCCATGTTCGTGCCACCGGCTTCGCCGCGCGCCGGGACGAAGCGGATCTTGCCGCGCTCTCCCATCGCGTCGAGGATGGGCATGTTGTGGATCGAGATCACACCGAATGCAGCCTTGACGCCGCATTGTTCGAGGAAGGCTGCAATGGCGCAGCCCACGGTGACTTGTTGTTGCTCGTTACGCATGACGGGAGAGTCCTCCGGAAATATCGATATGGCTGCCCGTGGTGTACGAAGACAACGGCGAGGCAAGGAACAGGATGGCGCGCGCGGCTTCCTGCGGCAGGCCAAGGCGGCCCAGTTGAATGTGCTTCTGTTTGGCCAGACGCGCGGTCCACGCGGTCCAGTCCAGATGACGGTCTTCCTCGGGGCGCGCGTCGAAGCGGCGACGCCATTGACCCGATTCCACCAGGCCGATCAGGATGCCGTTGACGCGCACGCCGCGGGGCGCGAATTCGGTGGCAAGCGACCGCACGAGGTTGTGCACGCCGGCACGGGCGGCCGACGTGGCCACCATGTGGGGCTCCGGCTGCGTGGCCAGCAGCGAGTTCACACAAACAATTGCGCCCTGCTTCGATTGCGCCAGCTGCGGCAGGAACGCACGCGTCGGATGAATCACCGAGAAGAACTTCAGCTGCAGTTCCTCCATCCAGGCAGCGTCCTCGGTGGTGGCAAACGTCGACACCCGGCCCTGGCCGGCGTTGTTGACCAGCATGTCGGCCGGACCCAGTTCGCGCGCAACGTCTGCGGCGAATGCATTGACCTGTTCGGGTTGCAAGACATCGCACGTGGCGGCGTACAGCCGGCACCCGGCGAAACGCTCGCGCAGCAAGGCTTCGGCGCTGCGCAGGCGCGCGGCGTCGCGGCCGCACATGGCAACGGCGGCACCCGCCTCCAGCAGCAATTCGACCGTGGCCAGGCCGATGCCGGAGGACCCGCCGGTCACGACGGCGACCTTGCCGTCGAGTTCAATCATGGACATCGAATCCCCTCTCCCCTCATTCGCGATAGATGGCTACCGCCTGGCCCGGCACGCGCCTGGCATGCCGATGCGGCCGGTATCCGAGCAGGCGCGACAGTTCGCCCGCGGTTTCCCTGACTTTCCCGACCATGCGGTCGAGTTCTTCCTGCAGCAGGCGCGACGCCGGAATCGTGGCTCCCAGCGCGGCGGCCACCTTGCCCGTACGGTCGCGCACCGGCGCGGCAATCGTGGAAATGCTGGCTTCGAAGAAGCCTTCCTGCAGCAGGTAGCCGCGCTGCTGCACTTGCTGCACCAGCGTGTGCAGGGCTTCCACCGTACGGGGCGTACTGTCGGAATAGACCTGCAACTGGGCTTCCGGATACAACGTTCGCAGCTGCTCCAGATCCAGGTCCTCCAGCAGCACGTGGCCCAGCACCGTGGCATGCGCGGGCAGCCGTGCGCCGACGTTGACGTTGCTGGCAAACGGCCGTGAGGCCGCGGCCTTGGCCACGTAGACCACCGAGCGCCCATCGCGCACCACGATGTTGCAGGGATACTCGATATCGTCGCGCAGCCGGTTCAGCAGCGGACCGCCCAGCTCCGTCAGTTCCAGCGACGCCAGATAGTCGAAACCGAGCCGCAGCACCGCCAGTCCGAGCCGGTATTCCCGCCCGCCGTCGGCGCGTTCCACATAGCCGGTGGATTCCAGCGTGGCCAGCAGGCGAAACACCGTGGAGCGCGGCACATCGAGCCGGCGCGACAGATCCGCCGCACTCAACACGCGGTCGCGTGCGCTGAACTCGGCCAGCAGGCGAAGTCCGCGCTCCAGGCCCGGCACGATGTACTTGTCCAGGCCTTCGGCATTCAATGCGGCTGCGGTTTCAGGGTTGGCGCTCATCGCTCGGCTCGCTCGCGGCTTATCGCTTGACCTTGGTCAGCGGGTGCTCGGGCGGGTACGTCGGCGTGACCGGCTTCTTGGCGCCGAGCATCACGCACATCAGCGCGTCTTCCTCGCCGATATTGATTTCCTCGCGGTACACGCCCGGCGGCACCGACACCAGGTCACGGTCGGTCAGGATGGTTTCATAGCGTTCGCCGTCCTTCTCCAGGATCAGCTTGATCTTGCCGCGCAGGATGAAGAACACCTCTTCCACGTCGGTGTGCAGGTGCGAAGGACCTTCGTGGCCAGCGGGGATGATCATCGTGGAGAACGTGAAGTGCTCCGACGGCACCGTATTGGTGTCGGCCGATACGCCGGTGCCACCCGTGCCCAGGTAACGCATCTGCGCGCGACGGTATTTCGGGTCGTAGTCCGCCTGGAACTTCAGCGCGTCCCAGTCGTAGCGGCGGGTACTGAAGCGCGCCACGCGCGATTCCATCCACTTGTCGAACGAGGCACCTTCAGGTTGTTCCCAGCTGCGCTTGATGTTTTCCTGTTGCGACAGATCGCTCATTTCCATTTCCTCTGGAGTGTTTGGTTAATGCATGACAAAGCCGCCGTTGACCGCCAGCGTCTGGCCGGTCACGAAACGGGCGAGGTCGGACAGCGCGAACAGCACGGCGCCGCAGACGTCATCGGGAACCTGCTCGCGCTGGATGGCGCGCTGGTCGCGGTAGAGGTCGTGCCGGTGCTGCGGCACGTATTCGGTGGCTTCCACCAGCGTCAGGCCCGGCGCGACGGCGTTGACCGTGACATTGGCATCGCCAAGTTCCCGCGCCAGCGAGCGGGTCATGCCGATGATGGCGCTCTTGCTGGCCACGTAGGCCAGCAGGTTGGGCGCACCCCACAGCGGCGTGTCCGAAGCCAGGTTGATGACCGCGCCCCGGCCACTGGCGCGCAGCGCCGGCGTGCAGGCGGCGGTCATCAGCCAGGTGCCACGCACATTGACGTTCATCACGCGGTCCCACGTGGCGATGTCCAGCTCGGTCAGGTTGCGGCCCCCCGAGTCGGTGACCGCGCCGTTGTTGACCAGGCCGTCCAGGCCGCCGAGCGCCTCCGCGGCGGCGCTGGCACAGGCCTGCACCGATGCCGGATCGTTCAGGTCGAGCTGCAGCGGCACCACGTGGAAACCCCGCGCCTTCAGCGCGGCGGCCGATTCCTCGACACGGTCGACCAGGATGTCGGCCATGGCCACGCTGGCGCCGGCTTCGGCGATGGCCGTGGCAAAGGCCAGGCCCAGGCCGCGCGCGGCGCCGGTGATCAGCACCTTGCGGCCGGCCAGCAGGTTGGCGTACTGACGATCAGGCATGGCTGTGGGCTCCGGCCACCGGTTGCAGCATCGCCACAGGCTCATCGGCGACCTCTGCTTCGGCGCGGCGCTTCAGCAGGCGGCGTACCCGCGTGATGCCGGCATCGTGGGCGTAGAGCATCTCGTGATCGCGCGCAGCCGGCGCCATCGATTCCAGCACCACGCGGTCCTGTTCCAGCACGTCCCAGTGCAGGCCTTCCAGGCGATTGCGATACAGGAAGCGCCAGACGTCCCGCTCCCAGCCTTGCACATGGCGGGTACGCCAGAAGAACACCATGCAGTGCTCTTCATCGACCGGCGTGGCGATGCCAACGATGCCGAACGGCCCGCCGGGACCGACCTTGTCGCGATACGGGATGGACAGGCGCAGCCACAGCGTGCCGGTCTCGCCGAATTCCACCCAGTCGAAGTTCACACCGCGCTGTCCGGTCTTCTCGAAGACCAGGCCGTGATCGGTTTCCACGACCTGCATCACGGCGGACTTTTCGCCGCTGGCCATCGAGTGCGACACCGCATGAAGGTATGCGCCATGCATCGGGTCCATCACGTTGTCGATGGCATAGCGGTAATTGCAGTCCCAATGCGCCACGCACAGGAAGTTGCTGTGTTCCGCGCTGACCAGTTCCTCGGGCAGCCGCAACGCGTCGGCGTCGGTGGGCGCGCGATCGCCAAACCACAGGAAGATGGCACCGGCCTGTTCTTCCACGGGATAGCTGCGCACGCACGTGCGGCCTTCCAGCGGGCAGTTCTCGACGGCCGGCACGCTCTTCACCTGCCCGTCGCCGCCCACTTCCACGCCGTGGTACCAGCAGGCCACGCGGTCGCCCAGGTTCCAGCCCATCGACAGACGCGCGCCACGGTGCGGGCAGCGGTCTTCCAGCGCGTTCAGCTTGCCGGCGTTGTCACGCCACACCACGATGTTCTGGCCCAGCCGCGTGATGCCGATGGGGGCATGCGTGACCTGCCACGACGCCGCCACCGGATACCAGTAGTTGCGCAGGCCGGTATTCAGGCGCGTTTCGGCGCGTGCTTGCTTGTTCGATTCCATGTCTGTCTTCTCGCTTGTCGTCTCGGCCGGCGCTCAGGCGCCCAGGCGGCGCATTTCGGAGAGGAAGCGTTCCTCGGTCCACGACTGGCCGTCGGCCGCCAGGAATCCGGCGTGATTGAACGCACGCACGACGTCTTCCGGGGATTTGGCGCCGCCCGCGAACGCAGCTTCCAGCGCGTCGCCGAGCGCGTTCTCGTAGGCGGTGGGCACGGCGGCGCGCGTCTGCCAGACGATGTTGGTGACGTGGCCCGGCTTTTCGATATGACCCTTGCCCGCAACGTTGTTGGGCGCGGGACGCTCCCAGGGAACCAGGTTCGGGTTGTACGCGACGCTTTCCATTGCGCTTTGCTCCATGGCTTGCTTGGTGGGGGACGGCTGGCTCAATCCACTGTCGCGATCCTCAGGTAGACACGCTAGTCGTTTTACCTATGAAACACGAGTTTAAATATTGAACACAGGTACGACTATAGACAACGACGGTTTAAAGATTGATCGGGGTTAACCCGCGCCGAGGGCGGGGCGCTGGCTGATAGCCGGCCAGGCTGGCGCGGGCGGAACGCTCAGGAACGAGAAAGCGTGCTGCGAATCAGGCGGGCCACGGCTTGTGGCTGCTCGATGTAGCACGCGTGACCGGCGTCGGGGATGGGATGGAACGGCAGGCCAAAGCGGTCGGCCAGCGCAGCGGACGCCTCGGGCGTGGTGACCACGTCCTGCGCGCCGCAACCCACCTCCACAGGTCGCCCCTGCGCTGCGAGATACCGGCCGATATCGTCGCCACACAGCAGCGCCACGGCCTGACGGTAGCCATCCGGATTGAGCCGCTGCATATTCCAGCGCACCCATGCCTGGGCATCGGGCGTGGCCGCCGGGCTCAGCAGCCTGGCTGGGCCGCGTTGCGCCAGGCCCTCCACCCCCATCGATTCCAGCGACGCAATGCGCTGCCCCGCCACTTCGCGCGCCTTGTCTTCCTTGCCTGGCGCCCCGTAGCCCAAGGCGGGACTTAACAGCAGAAACCTGTCCGGCTGAAGCCACGGGGGCACGTTGGCCGCAAAGCCGGCCGCCATCAGCGCGCCGAGCGAGTGCCCGACGATCAGATCGGGCCGCACCTGCAGCGCACTCAGCATGGCGCCGAGTTGCAGCGCGTAGTCGCGCGCCGTCGGCGCCGGCGTCGGCAATGGCGACGACTGGCCGTAGCCGGGCGCATCCCAGGCAATCACGCGCGCATGCGCCGCCAGCAGGCTGGCGCATGGCAGCCACGACGCCGCCCCCGAACTGATGCCGTGCAACAGCACGACCACCGGGCCACGTGTTCCGCCGATGCGGCAGGCCACCCGGGCGCCGTCGGGTCCAGTCATCACCAGACGTTCGGCGAAATGGCTGTCGAGCGCGGCCAGCAGGTCGACGCCTGGAGCGGGTGCAGAAGGGGTCGCACTTTGTTCCATGTATGAAATGTAGGTTTGCAAATAAAACTTCTCGACTATAGGCGCATATCTTTGTGGGGGGCGATCAGGGTAAACAGGGAGAAGAACCGCGGTGTTTGCGGGACGCCCGAAAGCGGTGCGAAACACGTGAAATCCGCCTCGCCAGCGGGCTGGGGTGGCGGCAGGCAAAGAACCGCGCCGGGCTTGAGTCGCCCGACCGAGGTGCCGGAACGCCGCCCATCGCAATGCGCCGAGGCGGTGCGGCGCGCACCACATCAGCCGCGGTATCCGGACAACGCCGCCTTGTCACACCGGAGCCTCATTAGGGTTCGCCCCTATCTACGGCCTCACGCCCTCTGCCTATATTCCGCTCATCGTTTCCTATGTAGTTCATTGTTTTACTAATGAAACACGACAATGCGGCAGCCACCATACCGTTGCCGACGGAAACGTCCATGAGAAGCCCACAAGACAAGAGAAGGAAACGGTAGATGAAGATCGCAAAGTACGCGGCGGGCCTGCTCGCAGCCGCGCCCCTGCTGGCCTGCGCCCAGTCCGTCACCATGTATGGCGTGGTGGACACGGGCGTGGAATTCGTCAACAACGTCGGCGCGGCCGGTAACAGCGTGGTCCGCATGAACACGCTGACCGGCACCGTACCGTCGCGGTGGGGCCTGCGCGGCACGGAAGATCTCGGCAACGGGCTGAAGAGCGTGTTTGTGCTCGAAGGCGGATTCGCCCCCGATTCCGGGAATGCCAACCAGGGCGGTCGACTGTTCGGCCGCCAGGCGCTGGTAGGCCTGCAATCGAACCAGTGGGGCCAGATCTCGTTTGGCCGCCAGTACACGATGCTGTTCTGGGCCACGCTCGACACCGACATCCTGGGGCCGAACTCATTCGGCTCGGGGTCACTGGACAGCTATCTGCCGAACACCCGTGCCGACAACGCCATTGCCTACAAGGGCACGTTTGGCGGGCTGACCATGGGCGCCACGTACAGCTTTGGACGCGATACGGCCAACGCGGGCCCCAGCCCTTCCGGCACCAACTGCGCCGGCGAAAACCCCGCCAACAAGAGCCAGTGCCGCGAATGGTCGGCCATGATTGGCTGGGACCAGAAGTGGTGGGGCATCACGGCCGCGTATGACTCCCAGCGCGGCGGCCCGGGCGCCTTCGGCGGCCTGACCAGCAGCAGCCTGCGCGACGACCGCGCGTCGATTGCCGGCTACGTCCTGCTGGATCGCACGAAGATTGGCGCCGGCGTGATCCGCCGCGAAAACCAGGGCAGCCCGACGCCGCTCTCGGAGCTCTACTACATCGGGGCGGCCTACGACATCACCCCGGCCTTCACGCTGGCAGGCCAGGTCTACTACCTGAACTATCAGAACAGCGACAACAAGGCGATGCTGTACGCCGTGCGCGGCATGTACAACTTCAGCAAGCGCACGGCGGTGTACGCGACGGCGGGCTATATCAACAACGACGGCACGCTGGCGATGTCCGTGAGCGGCGCGCAGGCTGGCGCAAACCCGAAACCGGGCGGCCAGCAGTTTGGCGCCATGGTCGGCATCAAGCACATTTTCTAAGGAGGCCGACATGCAACCCAACGTTATCCGCCGCGTCGTCATGGGCGCGATTGGCGCGGCCATCGGCACGGCCGCACTGCTTGCCACGGCCCCGTCGATGGCCCAGGGCAACTATCCGAACAAGCCCATCACCATCGTGGTGGCCTACCCCGCCGGCGGCGACACCGACGTGCTGGCCCGGCTGATGGCCGAAAAGCTCGCCGCGCGCCTCAAGCAGTCAGTGGTCGTGGAAAACCGCACGGGTGCGGCGGGCACGATCGGAAGTGCCTATGTGGCACGCGCGGCCGCCGACGGCTACACGCTACTGCTGGCCCCTAATACAGTGTCGATCGCACCGCTGGTGCTGAAGGCCGGCACCGGCGCCAGCTACGACGTGCTCAACGATCTCACCCCCATCGCCCAGCTTGGCACGCAATCCCTGTTCGTGGTGGTGAACAAGAACAGCGGCATCGCGAAGATGGGTGACCTGGTGGCGCGCGCAAAAGCCGGCAAACTGGAAACCTATGCCACCCCGGGCAACGGATCGCCAATGCACATCATGGGTGAACTCTTCAACAAGTCCGCCGGCGTGAAGATCTCGCAGGTGCCTTACCGCGGCACCGCACCCGCCATCGTGGACGTGCTGGGCGGCCAGGTGCCGATGACCTATGTCACCTACGGCGCGGTGGTGCAGTACGTGGGCAACGGAACCCTGGTACCGCTTGCCGTGGCCGACCCGAAGCGTTCCCCCTTTGCGCCGAACGTGCCGACACTGGGCGAACTGGGTTACAAGGACGTCGAGATCGGCGCATGGCAAGCCCTGCTTGGGCCCAGGAACCTGCCGCCGGAAATCGTTCGCTTGCTGAACAGCCACGTCAACGACATCCTGAAGCAGCCGGATGTGGTGGCGCGCATGGCCACGATCGCCGTGACGCCTGTGGGCGGCGAGCCGGCCGTGCTGCAGAAGCTGATCGCCGCCGACTACGCGCGCTATACCCGGTTGGTCAAGGAGTTTGGCATCCAGGCCGACTAAGCCGGACGCGTCCGCGCTTCCCTTCGAAGAGACCGCAGCACTGACGCCCCGCCGATGCGGGGCATTTTCGTTCGTGGTGGCAGTACTGCCACGGCATATCCAGCTGCGGGAGCCAGTATCGGGCCCGTTGGCGGTCCGTTTCTGGGGCATCCGCCCCCGGCCCCGGAACGCGTCGCACCGTCTTGGCGCGCAGCGCCCCGCGCTGGGGATACACCGACATCCGCCCCGCCCCCGAATGGCCGCATAGGCCGCATTCTGGCGACAAATCTTGCATACAAGCATGGCATACCACTTGCTCAAGTGGTACCCGTGAACGCAACGACTGAAAACTCTCCCGCCGATATTGCCAATCGCATCACCGAGGCGATGCTTGGCCAGAAGCTGCTGCCCGGCTCGCGCCTGGGTGAGCAGGAGCTCGCCACGCTGTTCGGCGTGAGCCGCACGCTGGTGCGCGAGGCGCTGTCGCGCCTGGCGGCGCGCGGCATGGTGACCGTCAGCGCCCGGCGCGGCTGGTTCCTGGTGGAACCGGGTGCCGACGACATTCGCGCGGCGTTCGACGCCCGGCGCATTATCGAAACCGGCTTGCTGCGCGAGATCGGGCCGGAGCGCCCGCCCGGCGCCCAGGCCATCCACACGCTCAAGGTGCATATCGCACGCGAGAAGGCTGCGCTCCAGGGCGACGACGCCAGCATGCGCAGCTTTCTGCTGGGCGATTTTCACGTTTGTCTATGCGCCTCGCTGGGCTATGGCCTGCTTGTCGACACGCTGCGTGACCTGACGGCACGCACGACGCTGGTGGCCAGCCGCAATCAGTCCGCCGCCGATGCCGACCGCTCCTGCAGCCAGCACGAAGACATCGTCAATGCGTTGGCCGCGGGCAATGGCGCGCTGGCCGCGCGGCTGATGGCCGAACATCTTGGCGAAGTGCATACCAGCCTTGATGCCGTGGGGCCCGCCGACCCGCTTGCGCACCTGCGGCAGGCGCTGGCCCCGGTCGATCCCACGCGCACGCCCCACGCCACAACGCCCGCCGCGGAGGTTTCCGCGGCACAGCCAATGTCATCCCCATCCCCATCCCCATCCCGAAACTGAGGAAACACGCGATGTTCCAAGCCCTGTCCCAATCCAAGTCTTCCCGTCGTGGCGTGATGTGCGCATTGCTGGCCGCCCTCTGCGTGGCCGCGCTGCCCGCGCAGGCCGATACGCTCGCCGACATTACCAAGGCCGGCGTGCTGCGCGTGGCCGTGCCACAGGATTTCCCGCCGTTCGGCTCGGTGGGGGCCGACATGACGCCGCAGGGCCTCGATATCGACGTGGCCGCGCTGATGGCCAGGAAGATGGGCGTCAAGCTCCAGTTGGTCCCGGTAACCAGCACCAACCGCGTGCCGTATCTGCAGACGCGCAAGGTGGATCTTGTAATCTCGAGCATGGGCAAGAACCCTGAGCGCGAAAAAGTGCTCGACTTCTCGGAGGCCTACGCGCCCTTCTTCAACGGCGTGTTCGGACCGGCGGACCTTCCCGTGAAAAGTGCGGCTGACCTGGCGGGCAAGACCGTTGGCGTCACGCGTGGTGCGGTCGAAGATCTGGAATTGAGCAAGATCGCGCCGGCCAGCGCGAACATCAAGCGTTACGAAGACAACAACGCCACGATTTCGGCCTTTCTGTCCGGACAGGTGCAGCTGATTGCCACCGGCAACGTGGTAGCTTCGTCGCTGATCGCCAAGCACCCGCCCAAGGCGCCGGAGACCAAGTTCCTGATCAAGAATTCGCCGTGCTTCATCGGCATGAACAAGGGCGAAAAACCCTTGCAGGACAAGGTCAACGCCATCCTCGCCGAAGCCAAGAAGGACGGCTCGCTCAATACGCTGTCGATCAAGTGGCTGCTGCGTCCGCTGCCGGCCCAGCTCTGACACGCGCCGCCCGGGTAATAGCATGGCTTACGCGTTCGATTTCGTTTCGGTGCTGGACTACACCGACGTGCTGGTGAAAGGCATCGCCGTCACGGCGCAGCTGACGCTCACCGGCGGGGTGCTTGGCGTGGCCGTCGCCGTGGCGGGCGCCTGGGCCAAGACCCAGGGCCTAGCCTGGCTGCGCGCAGTCGTCGGCACCTATGTGGAGCTGATCCGGAACACGCCGTTTCTGATCCAGCTGTTCTTTATCTTCTTCGGGCTGCCCAGCCTCGGTGTGCATCTGCCGGAAATGGTGGCGGCGTCGCTGGCCATGGTCATCAATCTGGGCGCCTATGGAACCGAGATCGTGCGCGCCGGCCTGGCAGCAACGCCGCGCGGACAGTTCGAGGCGGGGGCCAGTCTTGCCATGTCACCGTTCCAGGTGTTCCGCCATGTGGTGCTGCGCCCGGCCTTGCAGAAGATCTGGCCCGCGCTCTCGAGCCAGGTGGTGATCGTGATGCTGGGGTCCGCGGTGTGCTCGCAGATTGCCGCCCAGGACCTGACGTACGCGGCCAATTTCATACAGGGCCGCAACTTCCGCGCGTTCGAGGTGTATCTGGTCACCACCTGCATCTACCTGCTGCTTGCGATTGCCCTGCGGCAGTTGCTGCGCGGCATCGGCCGGCAGCTATTCGTCCGGAGGGTGGGATGATCGAGTTTTCGTTGTGGGATATCGTCCGTAACCTGCTGCTGGCGGCGCGCTGGACCGTGTTGCTGTCGTTGGTCGCCTTCGTAGGCGGCGGCATCGTGGGCCTGCTCGTGCTGTTGCTGCGCACAGGCAAGCGGCCGTGGGCAAGGCGGCTGACACAGGGCTATATCGAGCTGTTCCAGGGCACGCCGCTGCTGATGCAGCTGTTCCTGGCGTTCTTCGGACTTGCGCTGTTCGGCATCGAAGTGCCGGCCTGGCTGGCTGCGGGGCTGGCGTTGACGCTGTGGACCTCGGCCTTCCTGGCCGAGATCTGGCGCGGCTGTGTGGAAGCCATCCCGCGCGGTCAGTGGGAGGCCTCCGGCAGCCTGGCCATGGGCTACGTGCAGCAGATGCGCCACGTAATCCTGCCGCAGGCGCTTCGGATAGCCGTGGCCCCCACCGTTGGCTTCGGGGTCCAGGTCATCAAGGGAACGGCCCTTGCATCCATCATCGGTTTTACCGAGCTTTCCAAGGCGGGCACGATGATCGTGAACGCCACGTTCCAACCGTTTACCGTCTATGCAGCCGTCGCGCTGATGTATTTCGCGCTGTGCTGGCCGCTTTCGCAATACAGCAAGATGCTGGAGAGGAAATTTCATGCCGCTCATCGCCATTGATCAGGTCCGCAAGTCGTTTGGCAGCAACGAGGTCCTGAAAGGTATCTCGCTTTCCGTGGAACCCGGCGAGGTCATTGCCATCATCGGCAAGAGCGGTTCGGGCAAGAGCACCCTTCTGCGTTGCATCAACGGGCTGGAGCGCATCGATGCCGGGGCCATCACCGTAGCAGGCGCTCATCTGGCCGACAGCGAACTGCAGCTGCGCGCGCTACGGCTGAAGGTGGGCATGATCTTCCAGCAGTTCAATCTGTTCCCCCACCTGAGCGCCGGGCGCAACGTGATGCTGTCGCCAATGATCGTCAAGGGCGTGCCAGAGGCCAAGGCCCGGGAACTCGCCGAACTGAACCTGGCGCGCGTGGGACTGTCCGCAAAATTCGACGCCTATCCTGACCAGTTGTCCGGCGGGCAGCAGCAACGGGTTGCCATCGCCCGCGCGTTGGCCATGCAACCCACCGCACTGCTATGCGACGAGATCACGTCCGCGCTGGACCCCGAACTCGTCAACGAGGTGCTGCAGGTGGTGCGGGGCCTGGCCGCCGACGGCATGACCTTGCTGATGGTGACGCACGAGATGCGCTTTGCGCGCGAGGTGTGCGACCGCGTGGTGTTCATGCACCAGGGGAAGGTCCACGAAATCGGTGCCCCGGAGGAGGTCTTTAACCGTCCCCAAACGTCGGAACTCCAGCAGTTCCTGGGGATGGTGGAGGCCTGACACGCCAGATTAGGATGTCAGAACCCTTTCACAACTTTCATCACCGCATCGGCGACCTTGCCTGCTAGATACACATGGCCGGCGGGTGTGGGATGCGTGCCATCCTCAGACACATAGATGTCGCCATTGCCATCTCCATTCAGATCGCCAGCATTCCCCGTGCCGGTCTGCCAGCGCTCGCCGACATTGTCGATGAAGTGAAAATTGACGCGACTTCCAACCGCCGCCTTGATGGCATCCCGTTGATCGATAAATGTGGAACCTGGTGACCAGGGGCCTAGAACAAAAACAACAGTGAACGGCAGTTGCTTTTCCACGGCATCAAAGAGAGCTGTCGCCTCGGCTTGCAACTCGGCCTTCGGATGACCGGTGTCATTAGTGCCGGCCGCGATAACCAGCACATGTGGGCTGAATGGCAGGACGTCGGTGGAAAGTCGATCGCGTAGTTTAAGTTTGCCGTCGGGGGCCTCCAGGTATCCCGTAGCGCCGACACCGGACTGATACATGTCCTTCCAGCCCATCAGATATCCAAGCCGGGTGGCGTAGTTGTCAAAGCTATATCCTTGCCCGGCCATCCCTTCCGTGATCGAGTCACCCAAAATGACTGCGCGCCGCCTCGGCTCAGCGGGCGGGGCTGAGATGGAGTCGCCCGGGGCAATCCGTAGCCCGCCGAATCGCATGTTGGGCGTCTCGATCCGAATGTTCCTCGACTTCCGACCTCCTTGGAAGTCGACTCGCGTGAGGTACAGGTTGCCATCGTCAGGATAAGCGACGGCCGAGGTCGTGGCGTACGCGCCATCCACGAGAAGCCGGTGCGCGGAAGCCTCCACGTTTCCTTTAACCATGATCTCGAAGGTGGGAGCGTCGGTCACGAACTCGATGTAATAGATGTTGGAGTCGGGACCGAGCACGCCGTAGTTCACCGCTGTGTTCTTGACCAGTTGGTCGTCCGGATAGTCGGGCCCTGCTTGTTTTACTGCGCCGATGTATCGCAGCGCTGGGCTGTCCGGCGGCACCAGCCTGCTGTCCTTGATGCTGGACGGCATATTGGCAATGCCCGGCGTAACGATGGGAGGCGATGCCATCGTGGCGGGCGCTCCGCCAGCCGACATGGCCGCCTTGAGCAAAGCCTTCGTGGCCTCCAGATCTGTCAACGGTGACGGCGAGGAGGGCCTGGGGGGCGCGGCGGGTCCACTCGGCTCTGATGGCGGGGACCCGCCGCCGCTCGCGACCGGTGTCGGAGTTTCGCCGCCACCTCCTCCGCATCCCGAAAGGAAGACAATTAGCAAAATCGTTGCAAATGCCACATAGCGTCTTTTCATTGATTTCTCCGTTTTCGTAAAAATTACACGGAGGAAGTCGACGAGAAACTCCGCCAGAGGACGGAATCGGATATCCGACTAGTGGCCTAACTAAATCTGATTAGGCTTCACACTTTGGAATCAGCAGGCCGCCGCCGATTGCTCTGGGGACACCATCGTGGGCCGCCGTGAACGCGGCGTTGCCCGGAGCACGCCTTGCATACCCAAGGAAGCCACTGTTATTGGCGGCCCAACTTGGCGAAGAAGGAGCCGCCAAGCGGCCGCACGCTTGCTGAGCACGACCGTCTATTCGATGCAGGGTGGAGATGTCCATGCATCGCTCGGCGTCTCCGTCAAGACCGAACCCGTCCACCGCGCCACCGACGCCGATACCTGGATGATCAGTGGCATTGTCAATCCAACCCAGCGCGCCAGCACCTCTGCGGAACTGACCTTCGTCCGCGCGGCGTCGGAGGGCTCGCGCCGAACCGCCGGCCTCTGCACCGGTGTCTTCGTACTGGCAGACGCTGGCCTGCTCGACGGCAAGCGAGCGACGACCCGGTCCAGGCGGCCGCCTTCTGCCTACTTCAGCGCTGCTTCTGAAGTCTGCGCAATCTTCACAATCATCTCGCGCAGCCAGGCATGCCCCACATCGTCATCGTCACGGCCATGCCAGACCGCGCGCATGATTTCCGTGCGTGATGGGTAAGGTGGTGCGCGACGAGTCAGGCCCCCACGATCTGCGAGTGCCAAGGCGAGCGACGCCGGCACGATCGACAGCATGTCCGTCTGGCGAAGCATGGCCGGAATGGCGAGCGCGTGTGGGACCGTGACTCTCAGCCGCGGCGTCGCACCGGACGCAAGGAGCGCCTCCTCCAATGCTCGTCGATCGAACATCTCGGACTGGCGAGCCAACCCGCGCTCGACGATGAATCCCCCCACCGCCCCTTCCTCCTGCCCGCCCACTGACAGCGTGACAAGCGGGTACGTCGCCAGATCCTCGAGTCTGAGCTTTCTTCGTGAGGCCGGATGTCCTTTGCACATCAAGATCGACTCACCCTGGGACATCAGCTCGCACGAGTTCAGGCGATGTGGAACCTGGGAGAAGATGCCGATGGCGATATCGATACGCCCCAAGTCGATCTGCTCCGCGAGATCCAGTCGTGTCGACGGCCGAATGACGAGGTCCACGCCGGGCGCCGACTTCTGCAACTCCCGCGAAAGTGGCGCTACGACTACTTCCGTAACGTGGTCGTTCGCCGCTATGACAAACCTACGCCTGGACTGGCCTGGAGAAAACGGCTCCGTGCCCAAGGCGTTCTCGATACGGCGAATCGAATCCAGCAACGTTGGCGCCATCGACAGGGCACGCCCGGTAGGCACCATGCCCTTGCCCCTCCGTATGAAAAGCTCGTCACCCACCAGTTCGCGAAGCCTGCGTAGCGCATGGCTTACCGCAGATTGCGTGAGGTGCAGACGCTTGCCGGCCAGGATCAGATTCCGCTCCTCATAGACGGCCTCGAAAACCTTCAGAAGGTTCAGATCCGTACGTCCAATGCTCATAATGGTGTCGCTCGCTCATTGAATTGCCTTCATTATGCAGATGCACAGACATCAATTCCATTCCATTCACTGGCGGCGCATTATGGCTTCCACTATTGGACAGGAAGCGAACCATGACTTCAGAAACACTGGACAGCGATCGCGAAGCATTGATCGAGCGATGCATCCCCTTCCTTGAGGAAGTGAAGGACCTCACGACCGGCACCGAGGTGGAAAGCTGGCTCAACCGGAAATACGGACCTGCCAGCCAGCTGTACCGAACGTTGTCTTCCCTGGTGCGCAAGGGTGTGGAGGATGGCTGGGCGGCCAACATCGATATTGAAGGCCCAACCTATCGCCGTAGTCGCATCGCGGAGCCCTCCGAGCGCACGCTGCACTTCAGCATCACTGCGGTGTATATGGACAGCACTGGCAATGCCCAGGGACATCTGGACGGTCGGTTCCGCGGGCAATACCACGGCCATCCATATGGGGAGTTCAACATGGTCGTGCCTTTGAATGCTGGCGCGGCACTCAACGGTCCGAATGGCTGGTGTACGGGTGGCTGGACCGCCCCCGCTCCTGGGAGCCATCACTACCCCGAAGCAAAAGGGGGTGCAGTGATCGCGTTGTTCTTCCTGCCTTCCGGGCGCATTTCCTATCACGAAGCCCCGCAGGAGTGAGTCATGGTCCAGACGATTAGTAAATGGTCCCAGGACGCGATCACGCAATGTGTCGCCTCAGTAGTCACCTCGCGGCGGTCAGTCCGTGCGTTCAAGCCAGAGCCCGTGCGCCAGGACGTGGTCGAGCAGATCCTGCAGGAAGCGGCCGCCGCGCCGAGCGGAGCCAACATTCAGCCTTGGCGCGTGTACGTGGTTACAGGTACCGTCAAGGACGAACTTGCCGACATCCTGGTCGCGGCTCACAGGGGCGGGTTGGCTCCCGCTCCCGCTCACTTTCCTGAGCCCTTGCCTGACCTTTTTCGCACGAGACTAATTGATTTCGGCGCACGCTACTACGCGTCGCTTGGTATCGATCGCAACGACACGGCGGCGCGCTCGCGCCAGACCGAAAAGAATTTCTCGTTCTTCGGCGCTCCGGTGGGTCTCATCATCAGCATCGACCGCAGACTGAAGCCGCACAGTTGGATCGATATCGGGCTTTTCGCGCAGAACCTCATGATTGCCGCGAAGGCGCGGGGCATTGACACATGTCCCCAGGTCGCCTTCGCACCGTTCCACGAGCAGATTGCATCGTACTTGAATATGCCTACCGAGGAAGTCACTGCTTTCGGTATGGCGTTGGGCTTCGGTGACACCGAAGCCGAGGTCAATCAGACGAGGATGCCACGCGCACGCGTGGGGGACTTCGCGCGCCTATTGGGCTTTCCCGGCACTGCCGGTCGGTAATCCCATCGCGGCTATCCCAATGTTCGTCCGAACAGACGCCGCTCCGCCACACATGGATGGCGACACTGCACAACACGTATCAAGATGACCACCCTTTTCAAGTTCAAGACGTTCCGATCCAACGTGAACACTCTGCTCAGCCTTTTGCTGACAGGGATCAGCTTTGCCGCCGCTGCGTTCGCCCCCACCGCTGCATCGGCCTCCGATTTCACCCAACAGATCGTCGCCGATGCCAAGGTGACGGCTGACGACTATTTTCATACGGGGGCTGGCGCAAGATATTTGCGCCGCGCCGACAAGGATCTCGTCAGGAAGCCGGTGCGTGGCAATATCACCGTGCTGATGGGCTCCGGCGGCAACATCACTGTGCTCGCGACTCGGGAGGGCAATTTCCTGGTCGATGCCGGCATCAGCAAGTCACAGGAAAAGCTCCAGGAAGCCATCAAGGAAATCGGACCACGCCCGCTCAGGTACGTAGTGAATACGCATTGGCACTGGGACCACACGGATGGCAATGCTTGGATGCATGAGGCAGGTGCCACGATCGTGGCGCATAGGAATACCTATAAGCACCTTACCGAAAGAACACATGTGAATGCCTGGAACTGGACGTTTGACCCGGTCCAACAATCAGCACGCCCAACGCTGTTGATCGACGACGGGATGACGTTCAACTTTGGCGGCGCCATGATCGAAGTGGAGAATTTTGGCCAAGGTCATACGGACGGGGATCTATGGGTCTACTTCAGGAACGCCGACGTGCTGGTGCTGGGCGACACTTTCTGGAACGGGTTATATCCGTATATTGACAACGAAGATGGGGGCAGCATCGACGGCGCGATCAAATGGGCCAGCAAGGCGGTAGCCCGGACGACCTCCCACACGATCGTCATTCCTGGGCATGGGGCCGTAGGCACGCGGGCTCAGCTCATCGAGTTTCGCGACATGCTGGTGACTGTGCGCAACAACGTAGCGGCGCTCAAGAAGGCCGGAAAGACGCTAGAGGAGATCGTCGCAGCCAAGCCAACAGCAGACTTCGATGCCAAATGGGGAAACTTCGTCTTCAATGGCGATCAATTTACGAGAATGGTCTACGCAGGACTGCAGGCCGATATCTAGCCTCTGCTGTCAAGCGGTTGGTCCCCGCTCGGTGTCTTGGGGTAGCGTTCCTGAGCAAGTGCGTCGATGGCAGAATGATCCGATCGCCAGTGCGCGTGACTGCCGTTTCGAGGCTCAGTGCGCCGGCGCCTGGCCCTGCAGGAACGCGCCGTGCGTACTGGCCCGGTCCGCAATGGAATGCAGCAGGATGGCCGTTGTCAGCCGTTCGCGTCTGTCATCGCTTAGTCCACTGCCCCTGCCCTGCAGTCGACTTGCCGCCGACCGGCAGACACGCACCACGCGATCCAGATCCCCTTGTTGAATGTGCCGCTGCACCACCGCCAGGAGACGGCGCACGGTGCCGCTGGTATTGGCCAACTCCTGCATGGCCAGCAAACTGTAGCCAATTGCCCAGGCGGCGATATGGCCACGAACGTCGGCTTCCCCGACGGCGCCATCGGTGCTGCCCACCGCCGTCAGGCGGTTCAACCGGTCCGCAGTCCGACCAAGCCATGCTTTGGCGCGCCATCCCCTGCGGCGGTCGGCGATCTGGATCAGGTCCTGGTAGGCGGCACGCCGTAGCCGCCGTCGCACGGCATCCGGGTCCGCGGGCAACAGGATCGAGAACGCGGCGGCGCCAAAGGCAATGCCGATCAGGGTGGCGACCGCCCCGTTGAGGAATGCCGCATCCGCGATACGCGCACCATTGAGCGGGGAAATGAAGTTCCAAAAGAAGACCGCCGCGCCATTGCCGATCGCGGCGATGCGCGGATTGCACATCGCCACCCCCGCGGCGACCATGCAGCACCCCACCACGCAGGCAAACGGTACGAACCCCGAGATTGCAGGCAACAACGCAAAGTTGCACAACGCCGCCACCAGCGCCGCGCACACCGCTCCTTTGAGAAAGGCAAGTGAGACACCCACGGCGTTTGGTCGGGTCGCAAACAACGCACTCACCACCCCCGAAATCGTCACGAAGCCTGCACCGGACGGCCACGCACTGAAGATCCAGAACGCCGAGGCAGCCAGCACTGCGGCGAAGGCCCGCATGCCGTTTCTCCATGCCAGGACAGCGTCGATGTGATAGGTCAGGCGCTGGCGCGACGCCCCCACCTCGGGCTGGTCGACCTGCGCGGCACGCGTCGTCACGTCCTGCAGGGCGGCCAGCAGCAGGCGGATCCGATTCAGCACCATCAGTTGCGGCGCGGCGTCGCCATCGGTCCGCGAGCCCTCGCGCTGCAGCGCCTGGTCAACCCGCCACTGCATTGCGGCAATGTCCGTCTGCAGGCCATCCGGCGCCTTGGTCACGCGATCGAGCAGACACGCGGTGTCCTCCACCAGCCCGTTGTCGATCTCGGGATGCCGAGCCAACTGCTCGCCCAGCGTCTGCGCAGCGGCCAATTGCGCGAGCACGGACACGGCCAGCTCGCGGAAGTGCCCGAGCTTTCGCCTGGCCGTGGACGACGCCGCCGCGGAGAACTCCGCTGCGGTATCGAGCACCATCGCCCCGGCAAAGAGCCGGTGCATCGCCTCGCCATCCTGATCCCGGCGCAGCAATCTGGCACACATGCCGGAGGCTTGCGCCACGTAGCGGTCAAACCGGTTGCGCAGGTCGCGATCCGGCTCACCAATCGCGAAGCAACTGGTCAGCGCCGCCTCCACCACAATGCCCAGAATGATGTACAGGCACCGGGCGACGGCGATATCGAATGCGTGCAGTGGCGCAGTGCCAGCACCCATTCCAACGATAGCGGCTGTGTAGCCGGCAAGCACGCCGGCATAGGACCGGAAGTTCCGCAGGGAGGTCGCCACGGCGGTGCAGATGCCAATCCACGCTGCCAGCGTCAGCAGGAACAACTCAGGCGTCTGCGCGAAGAGCGCGGTGAGTGCAACCGCCACCACGGCCCCGATTACCGTCCCGACGATCCGGTACTGGCTTTTCGAGAGTGTCATGCCCCGATGGGGCTGCGCCACGATCCATACGGTCATCGCCGCCCACTTCGGATCGTCCAGGTTCATCAGGAAGGCGATGTAAAGCGCGATCAGCGAGGCTGCCGTGGTACGGATGGCAAATATCCACCCGGACCATGCAGGGTCCGACGGCAAGCGGGCCAGCGCCTTCAGGTCGAGGGATATTAATCGTGGAACATTCATCACGGATTCAGAAGTAGTGCGGCCAGGCGTACATGCCGCATATCCTCGCGTTCATGCCGCCCGGACCTCACGATTGCCGGCGCGAGCAACAGGGTGTTCGATTGGGGTGACGTCAGAGCCGGCTGGATTGTGGACCGGCATGGCAAAGGCGTTGCGACGGATGTCTTCAATTTTCACTGTGCGTTCCTCTTGCAATGTGAAGGGTTCGATCGCGCGACAGGGTCATCAAACGCCGTCGACGCCTTCGCGTGAAGGCGTCGGCAGGAAGACCCATCGCGGACACAGGTCGTGCTGGCGGGCAGCAGCAATCTAGTGGGGCATCCTAGGGTTTTTCCCGGGAATGCGACATGGGGTTGGCGACAAGAAGCCATTGCTATTTTTGGAAACGCCGAACAATTAATCCAGAATTCGTGCCTCATGTTCGCCAGGATCGGTTTGGCGTCCGAACCGAGTACGCGGTGATGTCCACGCTCTGGACCGGCCGGGGCGACACGGCGGCGCAACTGTGCAGGGAGGGGCATCGCATCGTGCGAAACCTGAATGGCTGCACGGTATCCGCAACCGGCATAAGAAAAACGGCGTCAACGTTTGGGTTGACGCCGTTCCTATTTCTGCAATCGGTATTGCACTCAGGCGCCGTCGGTGTACGGATCGCGTTACGCGGTGAATGCCCTTCAGCCTCAAAGGCCCACCCAAGTTTGACGAAAGAGGATAGTTCGCTTTACTAGCAATTAGCTCGCTGCTGCCCGAGGTGCTTTTGTAGACCCCCGCACCACAAGTTCTGGACGCAGTTCGATCACGACACTGGCCGTCAGCGGTCTGGCGATCCGCCGAAGTAGCAATTCTGCCGCCTGCTCACCCATGTCATGCACTGGAATACGGACGGTAGTGAGTGGAGGCGTCAGCGCATCGACGAAAGGCATGTCGTTGTGGCCGACGATCGATACGTCGTCCGGACAGCGGATACCCTGCTCTCGCAGGTAGTCGTAGCAACCCATGGCAACGAGGTCATTGCCAGCGGCGATAGCGGTCAAGCCGGGCAGCGCATCGAACAACTGGGCGCAAGCCTTGCGACCCGCTTCGCGCGCATAGCTTTCGGCCTCAACCACACCATATTCGCTACGCCGGAGTCGATGGTGCTTGACCGCTCGCAGGAAACCCTCGCGGCGCGACTCGCCGGTGGAAGTACTAGCCGGACCAGCGATGTGCCCAATGCAGCGATGGCCAAGCGAGACCAGGTGATCGACCGTCAACGCCATTGCGAGCGCACTGTCACTGACCACGCACGAGGCGCGGCCCGTGTGTTCGCCGCGATTCACCATGACCACGGGGATGCCCACCTTCACGCAGTACTCAAGCAAAGGGTCGTCGCGCTCGGCGGTTGCCAGGATCAGCCCCTCCACCTGGCGCGCCAACAACTGGTCGACCACAAAGCGCTGCCGCGTGCGCTCGATGCCGGCATTTACCACGATCGGCACATAGCCCATCCGGGCCAGCACCGACTCGATGCCCGCCAGGATGGGCGGAAACACCGGATTGGCGATATCGGGCAGAATCACGCCAACCATCCCCGAGCGCTGCGTGCGCAGTCCCGCGGCAATGCGGTTCGGGCGGAAGCCGCGCGCCTCGGCCAACTTGAGGATGCGCGTCGCCACCTCTTCGCCGACGAGGTGACGCGTCGCGGGATTCATCACCCGCGACACCGTGGAGTAATGCACATCCACCTCTGCGGCAAGGTCTTTGATAGTCACGCGCTTTCTATCGGACATGGAACGGCGGACGCCAGGCTGGATCATTGAGATGCGCCATTCTAGCGTCTGCCGGCAGGCTTACGTCACTCTCCCGCGCGCACCCCGGATTGCCTGACCACCGGAGCCAGCCTGACGACCTCGGCCTGGATATAGCTGGCAAATTCCTGCGGGGTGCTGGCCCGTGGCTCCGCACCCTGCGCGGCCAGCCGCTCCCGCACGTCGGGAGCGGCTAGCGCCTTGCCAATTTCGGCATTGAGGGCGTTGACGATCTCCTTCGGGGTCGACGCCGGCGCCAGCACGCCGAACCACGAGTCGAAGGCGTAGTCAGGCAGCCCCGATTCCGCCACGGTGGGGATATCGGGCAGCACACCAGCGCGCTTGGCCGTGGTGACGGCCAGTGCGCGGAGCTTGCCTTGCCTGACAAACGGCATCGCCGACACGCTGGGCGCAAACATCATGTCGCCCCGCCCGGCCATCACATCGGTCAAGGCCTCGCCAGTTCCCTTGTACGGGATATGCACAATGTCGATCTTTGCCTGCATCTTGAACATCTCGCCGCTCAGGTGCGTGGAGCTGCCCGACCCGGCAGAATCGAAGTTCAAGGCGCCTGGCCTGGCCTTGGCCGCCGCAACGATGTCGCGCACCGACCTGTACGGACTGGCAGCATTGACCACCAGCACGTTCGGTACCGAAGCCACCAGCGATACCGGGGCAAAGTCCTTCAGCGTGTCATAGCTCAGCTTCGGGTACAAGGTGGCATTGATGGCATGCCCCACGGACACCAGGACAAGCGTATAGCCATCAGGTACAGCCTTTGCCACCGTGGTGGCACCCAGCGTGCCGCCTGCGCCCGGCCGGTTATCGACCACGACCTGCCATGGGCCGGACTCGCCCATCTTGGCGCCGATGATGCGCGCCAGGATATCGGTGGCGCTACCAGCCGAAAACGGCACGACCAGACGGATCGGCTTGGCCGGAAACTGCGATTGGGCGCTCGTCTGCATCGGCATGGCGGCAGCCACCGCGAGCGCCAGTGCGGCAATGGGGCGAACGGCAACGGTGCTGAAAAACTGTCGAATCATGATGGTCTCCTCGCAACAATGTCCGGGCCAGCGTCAGAAAAAATGCCGCATGCCAAGCGCAAAGGTTTGCGGATCGGCACCGGCGCTGACGCCAAGCTCGTTGATGGCAAAGTCGTAGATCGCGTTCTTCCTGTTGTTGATACGGCTGTAGTACGCGTAAAGCGTCGTGCGTTTGGACAACGGGTAGTCGTACCCCACGGTGAACTGCGTGGCACCGGTTTCCGGGCCGCTCCGGAAGAAGCCGATGGTGTCCGTGGACGATCCAGTGCCGTTGGGCGCGAACGCAACGCCCACGCGCACGCTGCCCGGCCCCAGCTTCTGCACCAGCGACGCGTAGTAGCCGTTGCGCTGCAGGTCCCCCGTGTCGGTACGGTAGTGCAGGTGTTCGTAGACCGCCGCCAGACGGGTGCCGGGAAGTAACTGGTAAGCCAGTGCCACCTTCAGTGCGTTGTCGTTGCGCCCGGCAGCTTGATAGTGCTGGTGCATTTCGTAGGCGAACGTTGCACTGAGCGGCCCCTGGTCGTAAACCAGCGCAGCCGAATAGAGCGCGGGATTGCGCAGAACGGCGTTCTTTTCCTCCGGCAGCCCCCAGCCCAGCCACAGGCTGGCACCCCAGAACTGCGGCGACCGGTACTGCACGATGTTCTTCTGGCGGCGGTCGAAGGAACTTGTGTCCTGCACGTTGTCCGAGCTGGACGTCGACCCGTTGCCGATTAGCGCCATGTAGCCGGCAGTGGTCGGGTAGTAGGGGTCGTAGCCCGCCGTCGATTCGGTATAGGGCGTCTGCCAGTGCCCCATGAATACCAGGCCGTAGTCTCCCTGCAGGCCGACCCGCGAATTGCGGCCGGCGATTTGCCCCTGCCCGGTATCCAGCGAAACGTTGCTTTCGATCTGCCAGACGGCCTTGAGCGAGCCGCCCAAGCCCTCTTCTCCCCGAAAGCCGAACACCGACCGGTTGTTAGTCACCCGCGCCGTGCTGCCAAGCCTGGTGCCATCGGTGGCCGTGCTGGCGCGCGAATATTCGAAAGCCGTGTTGAGCCGTCCGTAGATCGTCACGCCATCTTCGGCCATTGCGGGGGCGGTTGTCCCGGCAGTTATGCCGGCGGACACCAGTACCAGGGCTGGCGGGACCATGCGGTGTCGCCTGAAGGTCTTTCGCATCGTGGGGGTCTCCTCCTCGTTGTTATGGATGCTTTGCAAACGTTTGCAAAACCGGATCAAAAAATTACGGTGCCACGGGCGGGGGATACGGCATGGCCAGCAGCAGCATGGCCGGAAGATTGGATGGATTACTGACTTGGCGGGCTTCTCCGGGCGCCAGCCGCACGGAATCGAAGCGCCGCAGGGTGACGCTCTCCGACGGGGTCCGGATGCAGACCTCGCCCTGCAGCACGACGTAGTGCTTTTCGACGAGTGACGCGTCCAGCGACGTGTGACCACCTGGCAGGATCACCGAGACGCCCAGCCACAGGGCTTCGGAAGGACCCGCCTCGTGCCCCTGGAGGCGCAGGCAGTGCATGCCCTCGTGGTTGGCCGGGTAGTAGGCCGGCGCCTGGTCGAATCGGGTCGTATTCATGGCGTCAGCACCACGCGTTCGGTGGCGCCCTGCAGCACGGCGCGGTAGGCGTCCTTGGCGTTGGCCAGCGTGTACGTATAGTCAGGCAACACCGGGAACGGCTTGAGCTGGCCGGCGGCGAACATCGGCGCGAGCGCATCCAGGATCGCGGCACAGGCCTGGCTGTCCATCGCCAGGGTGTCGACGCCCACGTAGGTGTGCTGGCCGCGGTAGAACGCAAAGATGTCGAACGGCACCGGCTTCTCGATGGTCGAGATGAAGATCTGCGTGGCGCCGATGGCCATGGCAAGGTTGGCCTGCTCGAAATACGGGCTGCCTACGGTGTTATAGACGATATCGGCGCCATGGCCTCCGGTCTCGTCCCGAACCACCGTGGAAATGGTTTCGCGGCTAGCATCGATCATGCGCACCGGGCCGCTGGCGTGACCGCGATACGGTTCCGATCCGCGCTCCACGGCGAAGACGCGCGCGCCCAACGCGGTGGCAATCTGGATCGTCGCCTGCCCTACCTTGCCATTGCCGCCGCCCACCAGCACCACATCGCCCGCCTTGGGCATGCCAGCGCGCCGCAGGCCTTCATATGCCGTGATGAAGGGTACGCCCACCGCGCCGGCTTCGATCAGCGACACCGCTGGCGGCTTGGCACGAACTGCCTCCACACCGATGCGCAAGTACTTGGCATGCGTGCCATCGCGACGGATACCGAGCTCGCCGCCACTGCCCCAAACCTGTTGCCCGAGCCATTGGCTCGGTCCGTCGACGACCACGCCGGCATAGTCGCGGCCCGGCGTGCGCGGCCACACGGCATGCGGCATCAGGCCAAGCGTGGCTTTCACGTCGCTGGGATTCACCCCCGCGCTGGCCACTTCAACAATGCACTGGCCGACGCCGGCCTCCGGGCGTGGCATGCCAATCAGCGACAGTTCCAGCGCGTCGATGGTCGGGGCTTTCTGGTGAACCTGAATGGTATTCATGATAAATGTCGTGACAATAGAAAATTGAATACGGAAGGGCTCAGGCCTCAGGCTTCACGCAGGCCAAGCTGCGCACGGGCGTCGGACGCGGACGCGATTTCGCCGCCCAGCGACTTGACGATGTCGCGCGCCTTGGCCACCAGCGCGGCGTTGCTTGGTGCCAGCACGCCCTTTTCCAGATAGATGTTGTCTTCCAGGCCAACGCGGACGTGGCCACCCGCCAGCCACGCCTGCGCGACGATCGGGAATTCCGCGCGGCCAATACCGAACGCAGACCATTGCGCGCCGGTCGGCAGCATGTTGCGGGCATAGAAGATCGTCTCCGGCGTGGCGGCAAAGCCGTACTTCACGCCCAGCACGAAGGTCCAGAGGCCGGGGCCGTCCAGCACGCCGTCGCGCATGAAGTCGAGCGCCATGTTCAGGTCTCCGGAGTCGAAAATCTCCAGTTCGGGCATGACACCTGCGCTGCGGATCACCTCGGCCATCTTGCGTACGTTCGTGGGCGTGTTGATGACCACGTCTGCACCCGAATTCATGGTGTTGAGGTCCAGCGAGCAGACGTCCGGCCGCAAGGCGGCAATATGCGCCACGCGCTTGAGCGGATGCAGCAGCGTGGTGCCGAGCGCGGCCACGCGCGGCTCGTTCTCGTCGGGCACGAAGCGCCCACCCGGCCCGGTGGTGAGGTTGATGATCAGGCTGCGATTGCGGACGCGGATGCGGTCGATGACGTCGGCGTAGTAGTCGAGTTCCATCGACGGCCGCCCGGTGGCCGGATCGCGCACGTGAATGTGCGCGGCAGCGGCACCGGCTTCCGCGGCTTCGAGCGCGGCTTCCGCAATCTGCGCCGGTGTCACCGGCAGCCCGGGGTGCTGTTCTGGGGTGACGATATTGCCGGTCACCGCGCAGGTGATGATGGTCTTTCTGGCGTGCATGGATGATTGGAAAAAGGAAAACACGTAAGGAAAAAAGATCAGCCGAGCTGGCGTCCGCCATCGACCACAATGGTGGTGCCGGTGGCAAACCGCAGCGACGTGGCGCACGCGACGATGGCGTCCGCCACGTCCTGCGCATGCCCGATGCGCCGCAGCGGCGTGGTCTTGGCGGCCCGATCGTTAAACGAGCTGTCGCGACCCGGCACGAAGCCCGTGTCGACCACGCCCGGCGACACATTGAGCACGCGAATCTCGGGGGCCAGCGCCCGGCCCAGCGACATCGCCATCACGTCGAGGCCGGCCTTGGCGGCGCAGTAGGCCACGTTGCTGCCCTGCCCCGTACGCCCCGCAATCGATCCGACGTTGACAACCAGCCCTTCGCCGCCGGCCCGCAATGCCGGCGCGAAGGCCCGGATTGCCGCGAACTGGCCGCGCCAGTTGACCGCGAACAGTTGGTCGATCAGGGCGTCGTCCAGCGCATCGAGATCGGCGTGGGGAATGGCGCGCGTGAAGCCCGACGTGTTAACGAGGATGTCCACGCGGCCGTAGTGGTGCAGCACATCGGCGGCCAGCGCCTGCAGCGAGGCGCTATCGGCCACTTCGGCACGCGCGGCCATATGATTGCCAGCCGGGAGGTCTTCGACCGTCTTTGCCGTGCGTTCGGCGTCACGCCCGGTCAGTACGACGCTGGCGCCCACGTTGGCCAGCGCGCGGCCAGCAGCAAAGCCAATGCCGCCGGTTCCTCCGATGATGACGGCAACCTTGCCAGAGAGATTGGAAATAGTCATGGTTTGGGATAGTGAGTGGCCGAGATGGCCCCATTTGTGAGTTGGTGGGGATGATTCAGTCAATGGGAGGTGTGGGAAACGTCTGCTCGCCCGGTTCGAGCGTAAAGTCGAACTGCAGCGTGTAGAACGGGGCCGGCAGCCCTCCCCATGGACTCAAGCCTGTTTCCACCAGCCTGAAGGCGCCGACCAACTGGCGATGGACGCCGAACGTAACGTCGGTTTCCAGGATGTCGGAGTCGTCGGCGAAGACCTGTGTCACTAGGGTGCGGTATCCAGGTGCAGCGACGATGAAATGGATATGCGCGGGGCGATATGGATGGCGCTTCTGGGCGGCAAGCAGTGTGCCGACGGGCCCATCGGTAGGAACCGGGTAGCCTGCCGGGCGGACAGTTCGGAAATGATAGTTGCCGCTGGCGTCCGTATGAAACACGCCCCGCAAGTTGCGGTCGGGCTGCTGGGGATCCTGGTTGTCATAAAGGCCGACAGGCGAGGCTTGCCAGACCTCCACCATCGCTCCGGCCAGCGTCGAGCCATCCGTCGCGCGCACCTTACCGCTGACGAACAGCGGTAAGCCGGGAGGATCGTCCTGGACAACGCAGTCGCCGCAGTCGTAGCGCGGGGCATTGGCACGATAGAACGGTCCCAGCAATGCACCGGGGGTACGACCATCGTGGGTGCTGTTGTTAATGGTGGTGACCAGAGTCGACAAGCCGAGCACATCGGCGGCCAGCACTACCTCATTGTTTGTCGCATGGGTGGATTGGCCCAATGCGGCAACGAATGCGAGCGCTCGTTCGAACTCCTCGTCGGAGGGCCGAACCTCGCGCAAAAAGGCGTGCAAATGCGATACCAACGCGGCCATCACTCTACGCAGACGCGGGTCTTCTGTCCCTGCCATAGCCTCCAGAACGACCTTTGTCACGGAATCCTCTCCCTCGATTAGCGCAACCGTACGCAAGGACTCTGCCTTCGTAGCGAGGTGATGTGTCTCCATACCGTCTCCCGTTTATGCAAACGTTTGCATTATGGTCGAATTCGGTCTGAGGGCAAGGGGGACAACCGCAGGAGCATGTGGCGAGCCATCCGATTCAGGATGACAGTTCATGGAAATCAAACACTTACGGGAGCATCCGGACAATCCCTAGTGCTGATCGAGGTCTCGGCAGGATTACGCCAGTCACGCGGACCGTTGTTCGAAAGCTGAAGAGAAAAGTGTGTCATGCCGATAACCGCGACCTGCTAGCTGACGATCCGGCGTGCCGCAGCCTGTCGGAGGTTGTTACACCCCCTTAGGCGGCCATATTCATCAAGGGCCCACGGGGCGCGCGGCACAAAGTCGCTGGCGGCGCAGCCAATCTCGAGCGGCCATCGGCCAGCAGTGTGGCACTGGCCCGGTATGGCGTCCAAGATGCCGGTGGCCATGTCCCAGCACGCCCCCTGAGGTTCCCCTTGGAAAGACGTGAGCAAGGGTAAACACTACCGTTCCGGAGCTTGGCTGCGTCCCTCTTCCGAACTACATTTATCACACGATCACTAATCGATCGATAATTTGTTGGAGACAGCATGGCGATCACCAAGCTCGCACACTATTCAATCCGCACGGCGGACCTCGAACGGTCGTGCGCATTCTACGAACGCATTCTCGGGTTCCGGCGTGGGTACCGGCCGCCGTTCGACTTCCCCGGCGCCTGGCTCTACATGGGCGACGACGAACGGGACTTCGGCACCGTGCACATCATCGGCATCGACCCGAGCAATCCGGCGGGGCTGACTGCCTATCTCGGCGACAAGGCGTTGCCGGAAGCCGGCACGGGCACCGTCGACCATATTGCCTTCCTGGCGACTGGCGTCACTGCCATGTGGCAGACGCTACGCGCCGAGGGCATCGCCTGGCGCGACCGCACCGTCCCCAGCCTGGGCTTGCACCAGGTATTCATCGAAGACCCGTCCGGCGTCACCATCGAACTCAACTACCCCGCCGAAGAAGTGGCAGGCCTGGCACTGCCGCAGCAATCGCAAGCCGAAGCAGGAGCCACAGCATGACGCCCATCCCATCATCCCCACGCAAGGCCATCATCATCGGCGGCTCCGTAGGCGGGCTGTTTGCCGCCAACCTTTTGACACGGGCTGGCTGGGAAGTCGAGATTTTCGAGCGCACGCCCGAAGCGCTGACCGGTCGTGGGGCCGGCATCGTCACGCACCCGGAACTGTTCGAAGCTTTGGCCGCTGCCGGCGTGACCGTCGACGACAGCATCGGCGTCTCGGTCAATACCCGCGTGACGCTGGCTCGCGATGGTAGTGCGGTTTCGGATCGTGAGCTGCCCCAGACGCTGACCGCCTGGGGCAAGATGTACGAGGTACTGGGTAAGGCGTTTCCGGATCTCTATCGCACCGGCGCGCATGTCACGGCGGTGGCATCGCACACCGGCCATGCGGAAGTCACGCTGCAGGATGGCTCGATACACCGCGCCGACATGGTGATCGCCGCCGATGGCTTCCGGTCCACTATCCGGGAACAACTGCTGCCGGCCGCTCAGCTGGAATACGCAGGCTATATCGCCTGGCGCGGACTGGTCGACGAGACCGACCTGACACCGGCGACGCACGCCGCGATATTCGACAAGTTCGCGTTCTGCCTGCCGCCGCATGAACAGATTCTCGGCTACCCGGTGGCTGGCGAGCGCAACAGCACCACGCTGGGCCAGCGACGGTTCAACTTCGTGTGGTACCGCGCCACCAGTGCCAACCAGTTAGCCGATCTGCTCACAGATGCCAACGGCAAATGCTGGTCCACCGGCATTCCTCCGGGCCTGATCCGTCCCGAGGTCATCGCCGACATGGAAAGCGCAGCGACTGACCTCCTAGCGCCCCAGTTTGCCGAAGTGGTGAGGCGGACTGCACACCCGCTGTTCCAGCCGATCTATGACCTCACCGTTTCGCAAATGGCGTTTGGTCGCGTGGCCCTGCTGGGTGACGCCGCCTTCGTGGCGCGGCCCCATTGCGGGATGGGCGTCACCAAGGCGGCCGGCGATGCGATGGCGCTCGCGCGCGCGCTGTCGGACGCGCCGACCATCGAGGCCGGGCTCGAAGCCTACAGCGCCGAACGCGTGCAGGTGGGCCAGGCCATTGTCGAGCACGCCCGCCACCTTGGCGCCTACATGCAGGCCCAACTGAAGAGCGACGAAGACCGCGCCATGGCCGAACGCTACCGAACCCCGGAAGCGGTCATGCGCGAGACCGCCGTGTCGCGCCGGTTCTGACCGCCAAGGACAACAACACAAGGAGACAACCATGCCTCAAGCCGCCCCACAGACCGCGCCCCCCGTCGCGCCTTACAACACCCATGAAGACCCGGAGGCCATCGACGCCCCGCTGGCACCGCATCCAATGTTGGGCCGCGCCGATTTCGAGCGACTGCACCGCACCCGGCGGCGCTTCTCGTGGTCACTGACCGCCGCGATGCTGCTGGTGTACTTCGGCTTCATCCTGACGCTGGCCTTCCGTCCCGACCTGCTCGCCATGCGGCTGGTACCGGACCAGCCGATGAGCATCGGCATTCCCGTCGGTTTCGGCATGTTCGCGTTCACCTTCGCGCTCGTCGCCATCTACGTGTATCGCACCAACACGGTCTACGACCGGATGATCGCGGACATCCGCGACGGAGAGCCGTCATGAATCGCACGCGCGCCTCTTTTGCCTTCTGCGCCGTACTGACGGTTGCCACGCCCGCCCTGGCTGCCACGCCGCCGGTGGGCCAGGGCCTGAACGGCATCGCCATCGCCATGTTCGTCGTCTTCGTGGTGGCCACGCTGGCCATCACTCGCTGGGCGGCCCGTCGTAACAACAGCGTGGCCGACCACTATGCCGCCGGCGGCAAGATCACCGCCATGCAGAACGGCTGGGCGATCGCCGGCGACTACATGTCCGCCGCCTCGCTGCTAGGCATCTCGGCGCTGGTGTTTACCAGCGGCTATGACGGCCTGATCTATTCCATCGGCTTTCTGGCCAGCTGGCCCATCATCCTGTTCCTGATTGCCGAGCCCTTACGCAATCTGGGGCGCTACACGCTGGCCGACGTGCTGTCGTATCGGCTGCGGCAACGGCCGATACGTGCGTTCTCGGCGTCGAGTTCCATCGTGATCGTGCTGCTGTACCTGGTCTCGCAGATGGTCGGTGCCGGCAAGCTCGTGGAACTGCTGTTCGGCTTCAACTACACGTCGGCTGTGGTGCTGGTTGGCGTGCTGATGGTCGTCTACGTGTTCTTCGGCGGCATGCTGGCCACCACCTGGATCCAGATCATCAAGGCGGTCATGCTGCTGGCCGGCTGCGCGTTCATGGCGTTCATGGTGATGAGCCGCTTTGGCTTCAGCCTGAACAGCCTGTTCGACCATGCCATCGCCGCCCACGGGAAGCAGGAAGCCATCATGCGCCCGGGCGGTCTGGTCTCCGATCCGGTCTCGGCGGTGTCGCTCGGTCTGGCGCTGATATTCGGCACGGCGGGGTTGCCTCATATCCTGATGCGCTTCTTCACGGTCAGTAACGTCAAGGCCGCGCGCAAGAGCGTGCTGTATGCCACCGGCATCGTCGGCATGGGCTACGCAATGATCATCATCATCGGCTTCGGGACGATTGCGCTGGTCGCCAAGGATCCGCTCTATCACACGCCTTCTGGCGCGGTGATTGGCGGCATCAACATGGTGGCCGTACACCTGGCCCACGCCGTGGGCGGCAGCGTTTTCCTGGGGTTCATCTGTGCGGTGGCGTTCTCGACAATCCTCGCCGTGGTGGCGGGCCTGACGCTGGCGGGCTCCTCCGCCATCTCGCACGACCTGTATGCCACGGTGATCTGCAAGGGCCGCGCGTCGGACAAGGACGAGATGCGTGTGTCGCGCATCACCACGCTGGTACTGGGCGTGCTGTCGATCCTGCTGGGCATCCTGTTCGAGAAGCAGACCATTGCGTTCATCGTGAGCCTGACATTCTCGATTGCTGCCAGTTCCAACTTCCCCGTGCTGCTGCTGTCGATCTATTGGCGCGGCCTGACTACGCGCGGGGCGGTCATGGGCGGCATGATGGGCCTGATTACCGCCGTGGTGCTGACGATCCTGAGCCCGACGGTATGGGTGCAGGTGCTCGGGCACGCGTCGGCCATCTATCCGTACGAGTATCCGGCACTGTTCTCGATGCTGGTGGCGTTTGCAGGCATCTACGTGTTCTCGGTGACCGATCGCTCAGCGCGCGGCGCGTGGGAACGCAACGCCTACCAGAACCAGCGCGTGGACTGCGAACTCGGTATCACGGCCAAGTCCGGCCACTGACGCGTGGCTGCCGACCTCGCTTCGAGGCGGCAGCCAGCGCGCTGGGGCGTCGCCTTTTCTTATTGATCGGGTGATTGGTAGAATCGGGCCATTACCCGAACAGCAGGCCCGAGAGAGACAGCCATGGAACGAAGCGCCACCGAAGGCATCGAAAAATCCACGCGGCGCCTGCTGCCTGAGGAGCGGGAGCAGCAGATTGTCGAGAAGGCCATCGAACACTTCACGCGAAATGGCTTCGGCGGCAGCACACGTGAGCTTGCCAAGCAGATCGGCGTCACACAGCCCCTTCTCTATCGGTATTTCGCCAGCAAGGACGCGCTGATCGAGCGTGTCTACAACGAGGTTTTCCAATGGCGTCCGGACTGGGATCGCCAGATCACGGACCGCTCCCTGCCGCTGACCGAACGGCTGTACGCCTTCTATCTGGACTATTCGTCGGTGATCCTGCGCGAGGAATGGATCCGGCTCTTTATCTTCGCCGGCCTGACTCACGAAGGCATCAA